>JBLHTZ010000005.1:0-81261 GCA_047627915.1 Vicingaceae bacterium | reverse complement strand
AAGTTGCTCTCCACCCCTCTAAAGCCATCGAATTTAAGTGTTCCTAGAAAGAGCTTTCTTTCTCAAAACCCCTTTTCGAATTATTTTGTATTTCGTCATTTCTTAATGATTTAATGTTCCTGTATTGATTATTGGCGTAGCATCCTTGTCAGCGCAAAGCACAGTCAATAAATTACTTACCATTGCCGCTTTCTTGTCTTCATCTAAATGAACAATTTTTCTTTTACTTAATTGATTAATAGCTTCTTCAACCATCCACACTGCGCCTTCAACAATCTTCATTCTTGCAGCAACTATGGCTGTGGCTTGCTGTCTTCTAAGCATTGCACTAGCAATTTCTTGAGCATATGCTAAGTACCCAATTCTGGCTTCCAGCACTTCAATTCCTGCAATGTGTAATCTCTCGGAAACTTCTCTCTCCATATTAACATTCACTTCTTCCATTCCACTTCGCAACGTCACATCAGATTCACTGTCATCAAAATTATCATATGCATACATGTTGGCTAACTTTCGAACAGCAGCATCTGTTTGAACTCTAACAAAATTTTCAAATATGTCTACCTCAAAAGCAGCTCTATACGTGTCCTTTACTCTCCAAACTAATATAACACTAATGTTGATTGGGTTACCCAACTTATCATTCACCTTTAATCGCTCACTATCAAAATTTCTAGCTCTTAACGAAATCCCCTTTCTTACATAAAAGGGATTCACCCAATAAAATCCATGTTCCTTCACTGTTCCTATATACTCTCCAAAAAGAGTCATTACCCTAGAGCCATTAGGATATACAAAGAAAAAACCTATACTTAGAAATATGGCGAGAACAAAAGCAATAATAAACCAAGGAGATTTAAACAGTGCTATGCCGGCGATTCCACCAACAATTAAAACAAGTAATATAAATACCATAGAATAACCTGAAGCGGGTTTCATTTCTTTTTCTTTTGTCATTTTTTTAAGTTTTAGTTGATATTAAATTGATATCACAATTATAGAAGTGTTTACTATTCTAATTAATAAAATTAGGATGAACGGTATTTTTAATCAATGTAATAATTCTTCAATGCAGCATTACTATAATGTCAACTCTAAATAAATTGATTAAGAATCGTTCGCGATTAAAACAATATAATTGTTGAATTTTGAAAAAAGACATGACGCAAGACAATCAATTGAGCGATTACCGACATACCCTAGAGATTCCTGTGCGATTTATGGACATAGATGCACTTCAACATGTCAATAACGCTCGATATTTGAACTTTTTAGAAGAATCAAGAATCTCCTATTCGCAAGAATTATTAAACGTGTTTAATTCAATACAAGAGTTAAACGTACTTGTTGCGAGAGTCGAAATAGATTTTTTAAGGCCAGTTTTGTTTGGAGAAAAACTTCAAGTATATACTCGAATTTCAAAACTTGGTACCAAAAGTTTTACCTTCGAATCTGTTATAACCACAACAAATAAGAAAGGAGAATTTCCTGCAGCAAAAGCATTACAAACGTTGGTTGCCTTTGATCCAAAAACGCTTAAAAGCACGGTGATCTCAACTAAATTAAGAGAACGAATTATTGAATTAGAGCCTAATTTAGTCCAGAAATAAACATTTGGTTAATTCGACTTTCTACTCTACATTTAGACAATCGAAACAAATTTAAAATATCGTTACCTTACTTACCAAGAATTAGAATTGTTCAATGAGGATTTTTCTGAATTCCTGTATTCCAGAGGAATAAACCGATTTGAATGGCGATTATTATTGGACTACTCATCAGATGATGCTTTAATAATTTTAGGAAAGTACAGTGAACAAACTTTTGAAAAGGTAATGAGAACTGTCCATTTTTTAGAGAGAAGGACGATTTCTACTATTGAGTTAATAAGTTGTGCGAAAGAAGAGATGGTTTCTATTTTATTAGAGCTTCCTACAAAAAGTAATATCAATTTCTTAAAAATTGACTCTTTGAAAGAAATTAGGAACATTAATCGTTTACGCTCTACTCAAGTAAGTTACAAATACCTAACATCCCGCGAGAAAGACATTTTTACCTTAATAGAATCAGGATATAAGGTGGTAAACAACAGATTGTATAATTATATTCAATCTCGTAGAAAAACCCAACTAAATTAAGATCGATCTAATCGTCTTAATTCTTCCAGTAAATCATTACTTGGTTTTGTGATTCCTAACTTCTCTATCAATTTATGCACTTCAGAATCTAATGATTTATTTGTAAAATGATTATCTCTCAAGAAATGAATAAACTTTAAGGTTTGAAAAGCATTAAACCAACGAAAGAATCGTTTCTCAAAGCGATCTTTTGATGTAGACTGAGAGCGAACTTCATTTAATCTTTCTTCCCATTGTTCTCTGCCAACAAAAGCAACTAAAACTTCGTGAGCATTAGTATTTGACTTGTAAAACTGACCAACATCTTCAAAGCATTCCTTAAGTAGCTCAAAACAATCAAAAGCATAACTCTTATGTATTTCTCTTTCCTGATCCACCATTTCCTGAATAGCTCTTCCTGTTCCAAAAGGCACTCTATGAGAAGGCCTTGGTGAAGGAATAACCTTGGTACTCTTTAATTCTGTTAATGTTCCTACATCAATAAATTTTTGCAGAAAGTAGAAATCCTCTCCTGCCTTTCTTCTATTCATCCCTCCTTGTTCACAATATGCCAGAGCCCGGACAGCCATTGAAGAACCAATGGTATGGAAGGCAAATGGTAGATTTGCATATGCAAGTCCATTTTTGTAATACCTTAAATGCAGCTCATAGTATTCTATTCCAGAATAAATATCCTTTGAAAAGTTAGTCCCCGAAATTGGGTGTTCAAAGTGAATGGAGCAAGCACCTGAATCCATATTGAGAGCAAAATGCTTTTCAATTTCAACAAGGTAGTTGGGCTGGCAGTTAGAGTCAGCGTCAAAACAAACAACAATCCCATTCGAACGATTAATCTTGCTGAACCTCCTTATTGCTTCATCCATCCCAATCTTACGAGCCAAACCAACACCTGCATGCTTTTTAGGCAATGTGTTCTCTTCCAAACAATGCAACTTAAAATTGGCGTTTTCAAGATCCGTATACCACTTTTCTAATTTTCTTTTTGCCGTTTTGTTGGTTTGAATGATAGCATCAGCGCAACCCTCAGCTGCATTGAATACAACTATTACTTCTACCGAGCAATTTGGGATTTGACAATTTTGTATACTTGAAATGCTGCTTATTAAATCCACTTCATCATGAGCCGGAATAACGACAATCATTCCTAGCTCTTTGGATACGGTTGAAGAAATTAATTCTTCTCGAAAGGCATATTTTAATAAATATTGATCAAGTTTTTGCATGGTAACTTTCAATTTACAAAAGAACTGATTCTAAACTTTTAAATGTTCTATTTGTAATTAAGAATATGAAACATAAACCTTGGATGGGAGCGGTATTAAAATTAGCCGCAATATACAATGTAATTTGGGGAGCTTGGGTAGTTCTAATTCCTGAACAATTCTTTGAAATTACAAACATGCAGGTGCCTGAAAACCTCACCATTTGGCAAGGAATGGGAATGATTGTTGGTGTTTATGGAATTGGCTATTGGTTGGCAAGTTATGACGCAATCCGGCATTGGCCAATCGTCCTAGTTGGTTTTTTAGGCAAGATATTTGGACCGCTTGGATTCATTATGAACTACTTTATTTTAGAAAGTGTTTCCTTTGAGTTCAGTTATACCTTGTACACTAATGACTTAATTTGGTGGATTCCTTTTTTCCTGATTTTAAAAGCTGTTCATGAAACAACCAATTGGAAACTCACTGCTTAAAAAAGCAGGATTTTATACTCTTTTTTTAGCCTACTTCACAGGAGGAATAAATCACTTTGTGCAACCGGAGATTTATTTACCCCTAATTCCTCCTTATTTGGTGTATATAAAAGAGTTAAACCTATTAAGTGGCTTAGCAGAAGTCGTTTTAGCTATTGGAGCGCTTTTTCATGTGACCAGAAAGTTGGCTATCTACGGCATAATTTTGATGTTACTTGCCTTTTTACCTACCCATGTCTACTTTATTGAAATGGGCAGTTGCATTTCAAAATCGATCTGTTTCGACCCTTGGGTGGCATGGGTTCGATTGATAGTTATTCATCCAATCTTAATTTATTGGGCCTATATCTACCGCAATTATGACGTAAAATGAAAATTGAAATAGCACGAGTACTTGTAGATTTTGGAGCAGTTGTCCTTATTTGGATGGTTCAGTTAATTATTTATCCCAGCTTTTTGTATTTCAGCGATAAAGATTTAATGAAGTGGCATGTTCCCTATACTAAGCGAGTGACATTTATTGTTGCTCCTATTATGTTTATTCAATCAGGAATCATAGCTTACCAAATTTTTAATAAATTCAACTGGTTGCATTTACTATCTTCCATTATCTGCGGTTTACTTTGGTTGCTTACCTTTTTTGAAGCGGTACCCCTTCATCAAAAAATTGACCTCGGGAAAGAGGTAAAATTAGCAGCCTTAATGCTCGTTCAAATCAATAAAAAAAGAACTGCCTTGTGGACAGTTCTTTTCATAATTTCTATTTGTCAAATTATATTTTAAGGATATAGCCTTTTTGTTTTCCAGCCGTCTGCATTAGCTTCGTAAATGATCCGATCATGCAATCTGCTTGGCCTACCTTGCCAAAATTCAAAATAACTTGGTACTAATTCATATCCTCCCCAAAAATCTGGTCTTGGAACTTCTTGCCCTTGAAATTGCTTCTCATACCCAAGCAACTTATCTTCTAATTTCCCTCTGGACTCAAGCTCCTCGCTTTGTGCAGAAGCCCACGCTCCTATTTGACTGTTTCGCGGTCGCGTCTTAAAGTAATCATCCGAAAGCTTTTCATTTAGTTTTTTAACTTCAACCTTCATTCGAATTTGTCGATCCATATCGGGCCAAAAAATAGTTACTGCAGCTTTAGGGTTAGCGGCTAATTCAGATGCTTTTTTACTTCCATAATTGGTATAAAAATGAATTGCCTTATCAGTAATGTCACGTATTAATACGACTCGAGCATCCGGCTGATTATTTACTGTAGTTGACAAGACAAAAGCATTGGCATCCTTTATCTTCAATTTTACTGCATCGTCTAACCAAACCTTTAATAAATCGAAAGGATTTCGCGGAACATCTTTTGCATCTAATGTTCCATAATTAAAATCTCTTCTCAGATCCCTCATGTCTTTTCTAATATTTTTCATCTAAAATCAATTTAAAATAATAACAGCTTAAACCTCGGTGTGTTTTAAGTAAATGTATCCCTTCAATTTAAAAACATTACTTAAATCTTCAGATTAATTCTTATTTGCTACTTTCAACATGGTTTCTTGTCTTTATTTATTACGAGTTTTGTTGTAATGGATTTTGACCCTTTTAAAAAGCGAATTTCTGAATTAAACAAATTATCTCCAGATCAAGGTAATGTGTTAATTGCCGAACCATTTATGCAAGATGATTACTTCAAGAGAAGTGTAGTCTATCTATGTGAGAACAATGAGCTTGGTACTGTAGGATTTATTTTAAGTGAAAAATTGAATCTTCGACTGAACGACCTTTTCAATGAACCGTTAGCATTCGATGCTGATTTGTTTATGGGTGGCCCAGTTGAAGCTCAAAATCTTTTTTACTTGCATACTTGCAAAGAATTAGATGGAGCAATAGAAATAAAAGATGGAATTTATTGGAGTGGTGATTTTGAGCAGTTGAAAGAATACATGCTAATTGGAAAAATTCAATCTCATCAAATTCGTTTCTTCCTAGGTTATGCAGGCTGGGATAAACAGCAATTAAAAGATGAACTTACTTCTGAAAATTGGCTTATTGGCTCAATACAAATGCAAGAGTTATTCGATTTAGAATCAGGAAAAATTTGGAAAACTCAATTAACAAAAATGGGGAAAGAACAAGCTTTGATGGCTAAATTTCCTGACGATCCAAGTTTAAATTAAAAACGCCTTTTATCTGGAGGCCTTTAGAAAAATATTCTAGAAAACCTTATCTAACAATAAACGAAACACCCCCTCTTCAACATTCGAGACTGCTCTTACAGTAAGCTATATTCTTACCTAATAGCGATGTATATATTTTTAAAAATATTAATCTCTATTTCAAATAGCCCTTCTTTAAAAAGACTAAGTCACTAGCAATGTTTTATTAATAAATTCTATAGGAATACCCAAACGAGTATTTTTAGTTACAAAAGCTCTACTAGTTTTGTAGAAATCTTCTTAAAATATCTTTTTTTAGAATAAGAAGAAACCCAAGTTACTCCTTGAATTGAATTGCAAAAGAAAATCTCTTCCGCTTGCTCTAAATCGGCAAGTCCTAATGAAGTCTGTTTAACTTGATAACCTAGCTGGCTTAGCTTATTGATGACCACTCTTCTCATTACACCTCCAATTGCTCCATGCTTTAAATCAGGGGTACACACTACATTCCCTTTGGAAACAAATAAGTTAGAGGAAGTTCCTTCTACTAAAAAACCATTAGCATCTAATAAAATTAACTCGTTATAATCAGACTCCTCCTTCTCTTTTGCCGCCATTACATATTGGAGAGAATTCAACGTTTTGAGACCAGAAAATTGAGTTGGATAGATGGTTACATTTTGTGATATTCCTAATTTATAACCGTCTTGATTTAACGCATAATTATCGGTAGAAACTCTATCTGTTTCAATGTAAAAGAAAACTTGATTTGATTCAGGAGCATATTTACCCAAACCAGATCGCTGCGCAATGATTCTTAAGATTGCCCCCCTTTCAATTTCATTTTTAATCAATAATTGCTCAATACAAACTTTCAGTATTTCTATTTCTCCTTTCGAGCAGTTAATTTCTAAGGCTTTCAATCCTTTTTGCATTCTTTCCAAATGAAAATCTAAGTACTTGACTTTGCCTGCAACAACTCGTATCGATTCGAATACTCCATCGCCAAACTTCATTGCACGGTTGAGCCTAAAAATAGGTTTATTCTCCTCGTAAAATTTATTGTCGTAACAGACGTAGTTTGAAAACATGCTTAAAATTTTAAGAGATAAGTGATTTGGTCAATGAATGAAGAAAGTGACTTTGGAACAGTGATAAGTGTAAATACAATACCAAAAATTGCTCCAGCTATGTGTGCGTCGTGGTTAATATTTGATATATTTTTTCTTGACGAGTATTGTTCATATGCTAAATAGGCAATTCCCCAAACGATTGAAGGTAGACCAAAGAATGGAAAAATCAACAAAGTCAATTCTGTGGAAGGACTAAAAATAATGTACGAAAATAAAACTGCAGATACAGCACCGGAAGCACCAATTGAATGATAACTTGGATTATTTTTCTCTTTTCTATAGGTTGGCACAACTGCAAAAATAATTCCTCCAAAATAGAGTAAGACAAAATAAAATATACCAATGCTTCCCAAATAGTTTTCAAAATACTCTTGAGTTGCTCTTCCAAAAGTATAAAGAACAAACATGTTGAAAAATAGATGTGTCCAATCAGCATGCAAAAATGCATGAGTAACAAAACGATAATACTCTTTTCGCTCTTCCACCGAGTGGGGAGCAAAATCAAATCTGTAAAAGAAATAACGGTTACTAAAGGCCGGAATAGAAACAATACAAGTTAAAACGATAATAATTATAGCTACCATAATTTCTTAAAAAAGCTCGTCAAATAAAGATGGAGAATCCGGAGAATCTTTCTTCTTCTCGATTTTCTTTGGAGCGGGTTTTACCTTAGGACTTTCATCTTCAAGTTTTTCCTTTACTGGCTCCTCTATCTCCAATGGAATACTGGTCGGTTCATCCAGATCTTTCATCACCTTCGGAGTTTCAACTTTTTCTTCTTTTAAATTCTCAGAAGTTCTATCGTCCCCATCATCATCATCGTCAAGATCATCCGCTTCCTCAATAGATCCGGTTTCTTTTGCTTCTTCTTGCTTTGGTTCCAGATAAAAATCTTGCTCCAACTCTTCCAATGAAATATTCAAAAAATCAGCGGCTTCCTCTCCAGCAATACGATCAACATTTTTAATTTTATCGTAGCTCAGTTTATTGCCAAGTGCCTTCATGCCTTTTACAGAGATGAACTCCAACAAATCCAACAACTCATTCTCCTTTGCATCTTTCCCTCTTGGCTTTGTAAAACTGATGTCAATTACAGTATGATGATCTGTTGAAGCCAGCTCCAACAAACTCTTTTCATGTTCTGTAATAAACACCGTTTTTTTGTCGGTTTCATCAACCAAGAATCGTTTCACGTAAAAGTCCTCTTTTTCACCATCAAAATAAATTGCGGTGATTGGCTTTCTCGGATTCCACTTTTCAATCACAATTAAGTCATCGTCAAAATGATTGGTAATTGCGGTATTAATCAACTTATAATGCCCAGATTGCATGATGGTCAAGATCTTGTCATCTGCTTTAAATTCTCCTAGCAATTCTCCCCTCCCGTCAGTATTTAAGCGCTGAACGGTGTCATCAAACCAAATTTTACGAGCACTTAGAGTAGACGTTCCTTCTTCTTTCAACTTTATTTTACTTACCAAGTTTTTATTTAAAGTATTTCCTTTTGCCGCTCTGCCCTTAATGGCTAAATCAGCAAAATCAAAATCAAATTTCAACTTCTTCAATTTTGCCTTTGGGCGAAGTAGAACTTGAACCACCTCAGCTTCCCCGTTCGGGTTCGCAGAAAAATACAACACTTTAGAACTGGATGTTCCCGCAGTTAAATCATACTCTTTATCTCTTGTAATAGAGGTTACTGCGAACCTTTTACTCATGGACTTACCTGATTTTCCATCTTGGTAAATCAGGTTATAAGTAGTGCGTTTATCACCTTTTTTCCACACCGCAACGTGAATGATATTTTTACCTACAAATGACTTAGATTGAATCTTCTGAACGACCATTTTGCCGTCTTCTCGAAAAACAATAACATCATCTATATCAGAACAATCGGTTACAAACTCGGATTCTGTTTTCTTTAAACCATGACCGATAAAGCCTTCAGCCATATTCACGTACAACTTCGAATTCGCTACCGCAACCTTTGTAGCATCAATAGTCTCAAACGACTTAATTTCTGTCTTACGCTCTCTTCCTTTTCCGTGTTTATCTTTTATTCTCTTGAAATAGTCAATCGCAAACTCAGTCAAATTAGCCAGGCTAAGATTGATCTCTTTAATCTCATCTTCTATTCGTTTGATCAGTTCGTCTGCCTTGAAACTATCAAACTTCGAAATACGTTTGATTCGAATTTCTAACAATCGATTTACATCGTCATTCGTGACTTCTCTTAATAAATTCTTGGTAAATGGTTTTAATCCATCAAAAACAGCCTTAATAACACCCTCTAGGGTTTCTTGCTCTTCAATGTCTCGGTAGATTTTATTTTCAATGAAAATTTTCTCTAACGAAGAAAAGTGCCATTGCTCTTGCAATTCCGCTTTTCGAATTTCCAATTCTCGTTTAAGTAGCTCCTTTGTTTCGTCTGTGCATATCTTTAAAATATTGTTAACCCCCATAAAATGAGGTTTATCATTTTGTATGACACAAGAGTTAGGTGAAACAGATACTTCACAACCTGTAAACGCGTACAGTGCATCAATCGTTTTATCTGGCGAAACGTTTGGTGGAAGGTGAATTAAAATTTCAACGTTCTCCGAAGTATTATCTTCAATTTTCTTGATTTTAATTTTCCCCTTATCATTCGCTTTTATGATGGTCTCAATCAACGTGCTAGTGGTTGAACCAAATGGTAATTCTGAGATAATTAGGGTCTTTTTATCCAACTGACTTACTTTTGCCCTTACTCGAATACGACCACCCCTTAAACCATCATTGTAGTTTGAAAAGTCAGCCATACCTCCAGTTAGAAAGTCTGGTAAAATGTTAGTTTTTTTACCTTTTAAAATCGCAATAGAAGCATCAATTAGTTCATTAAAATTGTGCGGCAATATTTTACACGCTAAACCAACTGCGATCCCCTCAACCCCTTGCGTCAACAACAGAGGAAACTTCATTGGTAATGTAATCGGCTCTTTACCACGGCTGTCGTAAGAACTTGCCCAATAAGTTGTTTTGGCATTAAAGGCTACATCTAATGCAAACTTTGACAAACGCACTTCTATATATCTCGGCGCAGCCGCTCTATCTCCTGTTAGAATATTTCCCCAGTTTCCCTGGCAATCGAGCATTAAATCTTTCTGCCCGATTTGAACCATGGCGTCGCCAATCGAAGCATCTCCGTGGGGGTGGTACTTCATGGTATTTCCAATAACGTTCGCCACCTTGTGGTAACGACCATCATCTAATTCCTTCAATGAATGAAAAATACGGCGCTGCACCGGCTTTAAACCATCGTTTACATGCGGAACAGCACGTTCTAGAATTACATAAGAAGCATAGTCCAAGAACCATTCGTTGTACATTCCCGAAACCTGAATCACATTCTCCAGCCCCTCAGAAACCTCATTGGTCTCGTCAGTACCTTCTATGTTCCGTGATTCTTTGTTTTGCGCTTCCTCTTTTTTATTTTCGTCTTCGTTTTCTGTCATTCTGCTACTTGTTAGGCTGCTGCCTCTTCTTTTTCTTCTTCCTCTTCAATGTCTAATTCTACTTTCAAGTTTTCTATAATAAACTCTTGTCTATCCGGTGTGTTTTTACCCATGTAAAAACTCAATAAATCTGCTACCGATTCTTTCCCTATTATTACCGGTTCCAAGCGCATGTCTTCGCCAATAAAGTTCTTAAACTCATCCGGAGAAATCTCTCCCAATCCTTTAAATCGTGTAATTTCAGCTTTGCCTTTTAAGGCATTAATGGCATCATTTTTTTCTAGCTGAGAATAGCAATAAAACGTTTGTTTCTTATCTCTAACTCTAAACAACGGGGTGGACAATACAGACAAATGACCATTCTTCACTAAATCGGGGAAAAACTGCAAAAAGAAGGTAATCAAAAGTAAGCGAATGTGCATACCATCAACATCGGCATCTGTTGCTAAAACTACCTTATTATAGCGTAAATCGTCCAATCCGTCCTCAATACTTAAGGCCGCTTGTAGTAAGTTAAACTCTTCGTTTTCGTAAACAATTTTCTTGGTTAATCCAAAACAATTCAAGGGCTTACCCTTTAAACTAAATACCGCCTGAGTATTTACATCTCGCACTTTAGTAATCGATCCTGATGCAGAATCTCCCTCAGTGATGAACAAAGTTGATTCCTCGCTTCTCGCTTTTTTTTCTTCGTTGAAATGCACCCTACAATCTCTCAGTTTTCGGTTGTGCAACGAAACCTCTTTTGCTCTTTTTCGAGCTAGCTTTTTAATTCCCGCTAGATCCTTCCGCTCTCTTTCCGACTGCAAAATTTTACCTTGCAAGGCATTAGCAACTTCAGGATTCTTATGTAAAAAGTTATCTAGGTGTTTTTTCAGAAAGTCCATTACAAAAGCTCGCATGGAAGGACCATCAGGACCTACATCGTTTGAACCTAATTTTGTTTTAGTTTGCGATTCAAAAATGGGCTCCATTACCTTCACAGCAATAGCTGCTACAATGGATGACCTAACATCTACCGCATCGTATTCTTTTCGAAAGTGATCTCGTATGGTTTTTACCACCGCCTCTCTAAACGCTCCTTGGTGCGTTCCACCTTGAGTCGTATGCTGACCGTTTACAAAAGAATAATACTCTTCACCATACGAATTGGTATGGGTAATTGCCACCTCTATGTCCTCTCCTTCCAAATGAATAATTGGATAAAGCGGCGTATCACTCATGTTCTTTTCCAACAAATCATACAACCCTCTTTCAGAATGGTATTTCTCTCCGTTAAAAATTATAGTTAAACCTCTATTTAGGTAAACGTAGTTCCACAGCATTCGCTCAATATGCTGTGTTCTAAAATGGTAATCTTTAAATATCTCCTCATCTGGCGTAAAAACCACCTTCGTTCCTTTTCTTCTCGTACTCGCTTCAATCGGACCATCCATCGTCAATTCTCCTCGCGAGAATTCAGCGACTTTAGTTTTATCATCTCTGTTCGATTCAATTTTAAAATAAGTGGAAAGCGCATTTACTGCTTTCGTACCTACTCCGTTTAATCCTACGGATTTCTTAAAAGCTTTTGAATCGTATTTCCCTCCGGTGTTAATTTTCGAAACAACATCTACCACTTTTCCAAGTGGAACTCCTCTTCCGTAATCTCTTACCTTAACCGTTTTGTCTTTAATGGAAACTTCAATCGTTCTTCCGTTACCCATTACAAATTCATCGATACAGTTATCGAGAACTTCTTTAATTAAAACATAAATCCCATCATCATAAGCAGTTCCATCGCCTAGCTTTCCAATATACATACCAGGTCGCATGCGAATGTGCTCTTTCCAATCGAGGGAGCGGATGTTGTCTTCCGTATATTCTACTTCTTCAGCCATAAATTTTCTTAGAAGCTTCTAAAGTACTGCCTTTTCGAAAAGGTTTGAGCTAGTTTGTTTGGGACTTTTAAACATGGTTTTTCACAAAAAAATGATCAAATCAAACTGTGCTCAATTCATCTGTTAACAACAAAAGAAAATTCCAGCCCATTCTAACAGAAGCTCCTTAGCTTTACAAATTAATTTGAATAGCAAACTCATTTATGGAATTACCACAGCAGAATCTTGTAATTAAAAGACATGACTCATCTATCGATCATTCATTAAGGCCACACAGCGCTGCTGACGAATACCTGCTAAACACGTTGAATAACGTAAAGCAGAAGCCAAATGCCCTTGCCATTTATCACGACCGCTTTGGGTTTTTAAGTTGCTTGCTAAATTCACTGAACCATACTACCATTATTACTAATAAAAGTCAATTCAAGGCGATTGAACTAAATGCTGAGGCCAACAGCCTTAGCTTTCCTTCCACTTGTGATCCGCTTTCTCCATTAGCAACACCTTCAGATTTTGTGTTAATGAAAGTGCCGAAGTCGTTTTCGCTTTTTGAATTGTACTTAGAGCATATTGCTCAAAACTCAACAAACGATGTAACGGTTGTGGTTAGCTTCATGACACGACATTTTAGCACTAAAATTCTTGATATAGCTCAACAGTATTTTGAAAATATCGAACAAAGCAGAGCCGTAAAGAAAGCGCGAGTCCTTACCTTAAAGGGTAAAAAGCAAACGAAAAAGCAAGAGTGTGTAGATGTTTTAGAATACAACGGTACAAGCTACCAACAATACTGGGGAGTTTTCTCAGCCAAGCACATCGACTATGCAACACAGTATTTATTAGAACACATAGAATTGAAAGCAACGGACAATTCAATTTTAGATTTGGCCTCCGGAAATGGAGTCATTGGAAATGAAATCTCAAAAAAATTACCCAACGCAACCGTTCATTTAATGGACGATTCATACCTAGCCGTAGAGTCTGCAAAATTAAATGTTAAAGGAGAAAACATTCACCATCATTTCAATAATAATTTAAATGCTTTCGAAGCTGAATCATTTGATTTAATAGCAACTAATCCTCCCTTTCATTTCGAATATGAAATTGACATCCAAATTCCGCTGCAGCTTTTTAAAGCGTGTTATCGTTGTTTGAAACCGGGGGGGAATCTGCAAATTGTAGCAAACAATCACCTAAATTACAGCAGTCAATTAAAAACAATATTTCCGACTGTTAAAACGGTAGCGCAAAACGATAACTTTATGGTAATCAAGTGCGAGAAATAAACTAAATACTTCTTTCGGAATTAGATTTTCAGAGTCATTCCAAATGCAATCTGCATAAAGGTATGCAGACATTTATTTTTCAAAATAACGCAACATGGGAGATACTCGGTGGGTAAAGTTTTTGTTAGGAGTTGGAATAGCAGCTGTTCTAAGCGGAATCTATTTTATTGTTCAAGAAGACGCTGTTGAAGGAATCACTAACCTAATCATTGGCCTATTTGTTATTTTACTAAGCAGGAAGCAAATTAAAGATAACAAACGCAAGTAATGCATTGAAATTTCGGCATTCATTCCAAACGAACAGCAACGATTGCTTTTACAATCAAACGACTTTTTATTGTATTTGTATCTAATTAGATTCCTTAGTAAAGTTTAACATTATGCTTATCATTTGCTTACAACCTGTTCTTTATCTTTGAGAACAACATTAAAGAAACCTAACACCTAAAAAAAATGGTTAGCATATCCTTTCTTACACTTCAAGAAGAAGATGCCGTTGAACTAGCAGCATTCCTAAATGAGCACCGCTTACTAATGTTCGATACCATTGAAGACCACGTAGACCTGCTCTGGGATCAGAACACTCCTCAACGTCGAAAACTAACTCACCTCAGTGGGTTCACAAAGTCGCTACTTTATTCTACTGTGGAGCGCAAAGCAATGCAAGTTTTAGGCGAGCGCTTGGTCCGAATGTGGGCTAACCCTGTCACCAGTTTTGACCCCAAGAGCACGAAGGAGTTAATGTCCTGGTTGGCCAAGGCGTAAATTTGTCATAACAAGGCCAGCATTTTTGAGTTTTACGAACTGCTATTTTTTTTAACCTTACACTAAGCAGTATAAACTTCAACTTTTCAAGCCAAAGAAAATCAATTGTTTTAAACTTGCTCAAAAAATGAAATATACCTTCATCCTATTCACGATGCTTGCTAATTAGTGCTTGGAATAAAGATGAGGAGATGATTGATTTTATCGCTCAAAATGATGCTGAAATTCTGACTAGGCTCAGCCAATGAAATCGAACGAATAAGGCATATCGAAATTCTGGAATTGAGCTTGCGATAAAGTATTGATTAACTACAAAAGCTACTCCTTGTTTTACTATCTAGTCACTAAAAACAAGCGCACACCACAACCAATTCCTTAATTTAAACACCTTACAGCTTCAACTTACTGCAAAGTATTAAATGTGGTTTACAAAGCCAATTCGAAAAGCAAAAACGACGTGTCACTGAGATAATAACAAAATGCCTTAAATTCGTAACGTAAATGGCTACTAATTTAAAAAAGAATCACTGGAAAATTTTCTCCCTTGCCTATTGGGTAGCCTCTATGTTTATTCTTTTTTTTTTTAACGGCACTGGCAAAGAAGCTGACAGTATCAATCATTTCTTATACGCTCAATATGCTCCCCTCCATCCAGGTTTATACCTGAATCATTGGGCAAAGCCCGTATTTACTTTATTGGCCTCACCCTTTGCGCAATATGGATTTATCGGAATTAAATTTTTCAATCTACTTTGTGCTTTTGGAGCCTCTTATTTTACCTTCAAAATTGCTGCGAAACTTCAACTCAAACAGGCCATATTGGCTCCCCTATTTTATTTCATTTTCCCGATTAGCTTTCTTACCACCTTTTCGGGCTTAACCGAACCCTTAAGCGCCTTAATTTTGAGTGGCTGTATCTATTTGTTTCAGAATAAAAGCTACTTAATTAGTGCCTTACTAATTTCTTTTACACCTTTCGTTCGCTCGGAAGGACTGATATTCTTAGGTGTCTTTGCTCTATTTTTTATTCATTTAAAAAATTGGAAAGCCTTGGTCTTACTCTCTATAGGTCATGTTATTTATTCCATTGTTGGGTTGTATCATTATCAAGAAATACTTTGGGTTTTTACTAAAATTCCATACGCTCATTTAAGTTCGCATTACGGTAGCGGAGGGCTCTTCCATTTTGCCAAAAAATTAAACTACTTAATGGGCATCCCTTTACTTGTGTTCTTTATTTTAGGAACACTTAGAGTGATTCTTGGGTTTAAAAAAATGAAAGTTGAATGTCGGCTAGTCTTTATCTTATTCCTTTCGTTTTTTATTGCTCATACCTTATTTTGGTACCTAGAAGTTTTCAACTCTATGGGCTTAAAGAGAGTATTTGCAGCGGTTACTCCCTTATTGGCAATTATTGCGCTTTTAGGGTTTGATCTACTCAATAAAATCCAAATTGATTTCGCACGCAAGGGTTTAACTATAATTAGTTTTCTTGTTATTCTTATCTTCCCTTTTACAACTAATCCGGCTGCTGTTAATTGGAACGATTTAAACTTAACTGAAGCTCAAGAAAATGCAACGGCAGTTGCAACATTTGTTAAACTAGAAGAATTAACGGGCAATCGATTTATTTACACCGATCCATTCCTGAGTTACGTTCTAAACGTCGACCCATTCGATGGGAAAAAACACCAAATTTTAGCTCAAAAAAACGGTATAATTAGCCCAACCTTAAAAAGTGGAGACCTCGTTATTTGGGATAACTGGCATTCTGTGGTAGACTATGGAGTCACTTCTGAAATATTGAGCAAGTTGAAACTTGTCAAGGAAATCAACAAGGGGAAATCGAGTTATAGAATTTACTTGAAGTAATAACTAAACGTTAAATTTAAAGTGCATTACATCACCATCTTGAACGATGTATTCCTTGCCTTCCATATTCATTTTCCCAGCTTCTTTGGCTGCTTGCTCGGAACCTAACTCAACCCAATCGTTGAATTTAATTACTTCGGCTTTAATAAACCCACGCTCAAAGTCACCATGAATTACACCAGCTGCTTGCGGAGCTGTAAAACCTTTCTTTATCGTCCAAGCTCTTACTTCCTTTTTACCGGCAGTAAAGTAAGTCTCCAAGTTCAACAATGTATAAGCAGCTTTGATTAATTTATTTACACCCGGCTCACTCAAACCTGCATCTTCTAAAAATTCCTTTCTTTCGTCTGCGTCTTCTAATTCCGCAATGTCAGCTTCCAATCCAGCCGCAACCATCAACACCATTGCATTTTCGTCTTTCACCGCATTTTTAACCGCTTCAACATGCTTATTCCCATTTGCTATTGAACCTTCATCTACATTACACAAATACAAAACAGGCTTTGCTGTTAATAAAAATAAATCAGCTACTTCTTTCTTATCGTCATCACTTAAATCAATAGATCTTGCTGACTTACCATCTTCAAAATGCTTTTTGTATTGATCTAAAATCCCTTGAGATTTCAATGCTGGCTTATCTCCAGTTTTTGCGGCTCTTTTAATTTTCTCCAATTTCTTTTCAACTGCTTCTAAATCCTTTAGGATCAACTCGTAATCAATCGTTTCTTTATCCCTAACTGGATCAATAGAACCATCAACATGAACAATATTACCGTCGTCAAAACATCTCAAAACATGAATAATAGCATCCGTTTCTCTAATGTTACCTAAGAATTTGTTTCCCAAACCTTCGCCCTTACTGGCTCCTTTCACCAAACCTGCAATGTCAACAATATCAATTGTTGTAGGTTGAACATTCTCTGGCACAACAATATCAGCTAATTTATTTAGGCGTTCATCAGGAACAGTAATCACACCAATATTTGGCTCAATAGTACAAAAGGGAAAATTTGCCGACTGAGCTTTCGCATTTGATAAACAATTAAATAAGGTTGATTTTCCAACATTAGGAAGTCCTACTATACCACACTTTAAAGCCATAACAATCGTTTTTTTAGGGTCGGCAAAGATAGAAATACTATTTCTTAAATCTTGGTGATAACTGAAATATGAAATAAAAAAAAATCATAGAAAATTCCATTGCATTAATTTTGAAAGCCAATTGAATTTAATACTGATAAACAGGAACCTAACTGTTATCAATTTTTATTAACATTCCTTAGCAATTCTTTTAAATTCGGTTATTTTTGAAGCTTACAAAAACCACCAATTTCATGGCTTCAATTCAAGAATTAGAAAACACTGCATCGCAAGTCCGACGTGACATTTTAAGAATGGTACACGCTGTAAACTCTGGTCACCCAGGCGGCTCTTTGGGTTGTGCGGACTACTTTACTGCGTTGTATTTTGAAATTATGGACTACTCTACTGATTTCAGTATGGATGGTAAAAATGAAGATTTATGCTTCTTATCAAACGGACATATTTCTCCTGTTTGGTATAGTGTTTTAGCTCGAAGTGGATTTTTTCCAATTTCAGAGTTAAGTACGTTTAGAAAAATTGATTCTAGATTACAAGGTCACCCTACAACACACGAAGGGCTGCCGGGCATCAGAATTGCCTCAGGTTCTTTAGGCCAAGGGATGTCAGCCGCTATAGGAGCTGCTACGGCAAAGAAAATGAATGGAGACACCAAAACAGTATATTGTTTGCATGGCGATGGAGAGTTGCAAGAAGGTCAGATTTGGGAAGCAGCTATGTTTGCAGCGCATAACAAAGTAGACAACCTAATTTGTACTGTAGATTACAACAAACGTCAAATTGATGGAGATACTGACGATGTACTTTCTTTAGGAAACTTAAGAGCAAAGTTTGAGGCATTTGGTTGGGATGTAATGGAGATGGAAGGCAACAACATGGAAGCAACTGTAAACGGTTTAAAAGCTGCAAAAGCTAAAACAGGAAACGGAAAGCCAATTTGTATCTTAATGACAACTGAAATGGGAGCAGGTGTTGACTTTATGATGGGTTCGCACAAATGGCATGGTGTTGCGCCAAACGATGAGCAATTAGCCAACGCATTGAGTCAATTAACTGAAACAGCGGGAGATTATTAAAAGGTATGGTTGTTGTTTTATGCACTACCAATTCTTAAAAACCAAAGCATGAGCGTATTAAAAAATATCGCCTTTCTTTTTACATTTCTCTTGTCTTTTGCTTTTGCAAATGCACAATCGGCACCTCAAAAAACTAGAATACTTTTTGTTTTTGATGCTTCTCAAAGCATGTATGGCCGCTGGGATAATGGTCAAAAAATACAAATTGCAACAAGATTATTACGAGAGATTGTAGACAGCCTAAAATCTGCAGAAAATGTAGAAGTTGCGCTGAGAGTTTACGGGCATCAAAATAATGTAACGTCTGATGGAAGAAATTGCAAAGACACTAAGCTAGAAGTTCCTTTTTCTGCCAAGAACCACGATAAAATCATTGAGCGACTTGGATCTATTCGACCGAAAGGCACCACGCTTATTGCTTACTCGTTAGAACAGGCAGCGTATGATTTTCCTGATGATAAGAATGCTAGAAATGTAATTATTTTAATTACCGATGGTATTGAAGAATGCGATGGAGATCCTTGCGCAGTTTCATTAGCACTTCAAAAAAGAGGTGTTGTATTAAAACCGTTTGTAATTGGAATGGGATTAGAACCTGATGTAATAGATGCTTTTAAATGTGTTGGTAATTATTACGATGCCACTTCTGAAGAGACGTTCAAAGATGTGTTAGGAATAGTAATTTCCCAAGCGCTAAACAATACAACTGCACAAGTAAACTTATTAGATGAATTGAATCGTCCTACAGAAACAAATGTCCCAATGACATTCTACGATTCATTTTCAAAGCAAATTCGATACAATTTTGTGCATACAATTGACAGCAGAGGAAATCCAGACACCTTGCCGATTGATCCACTTGGTTCTTATGACCTAGTAATTCATACCATTCCCCCTGTTGAAAAGAAAGACATTAAATTAATGGCTGGAAAGCATACCACCATCGCTTTAGATGCCCCGCAAGGTCAATTGGAATTAAAAATGAACGGCTACAATGAATATAAAGATCTGAAGGCCATTGTTCGAAAAGAGAAAGAGGCTGAAGTCTTAGTGGTTCAAGATTTTGAAGACATTCAAAAGTACATTACCGGAAAGTACGACTTAGAAATCTTGACACTCCCAAGAACATATATTGAAGGAGTCAATGTAGCACAAAGCAGGACTACTACTGTAGAAATACCTCAAGCGGGCCTAGTTACAATAGGAATGAGTTCGAAAGGTTATGGTAGTATTTTTCAACAAAAAGGAGAAGAATTAGTTTGGGTTTGCAACTTAAATTCCATCAGTGCAAGACAGTCCATTGTACTGCAACCTGGATCTTATAAAGTTATTTTCCGCCCTTTAAACTCGCGGTTGAGCATATACACAAAGGAAGAATCATTTGAAATAGAATCGGGACAAAGTTCCCAAGTAAAACTATAAGCATGGCAAAATACGAATACACTGAAATGAAAGATACTAGATCTGGTTTCGGAGATGGTTTACTAGAAGCTGGAAAAAGAAATGAAAATGTGGTCGCGCTTTGTGCTGACTTAACAGGTTCATTAAAGATGAATGATTTTAAAGATGCTTTTCCGGATCGCTTTATTCAAGCAGGTATTGCAGAAGCAAATATGATGGGAGTTGCTGCAGGTTTGACAATTGGTGGTAAAATTCCCTTTGCAGGCACTTTTGCCAACTTTGCTACAGGAAGAGTTTACGACCAAATTCGTCAGTCTATTGCTTACAGTGGAAAGAACGTAAAAATTGCAGCTTCTCACGCAGGGTTAACCTTAGGAGAAGACGGAGCAACACATCAAATCTTAGAAGATATTGGATTAATGAAAATGTTACCAGGAATGGTCGTTATTAACCCATGTGATTACGAACAAACGAAAGCTGCGACTATTGCAATTGCAGAGTACGACGGACCTGTTTACTTAAGGTTTGGTAGACCAAAATGGCCAGTATTTACTCCTGCCAATCAAAAATTTGAAATTGGAAAGGCAGTTACTTTCCAAGAAGGAAATGACGTAACCATAATAGCTACAGGACATTGTGTTTGGGAGAGCTTAAAAGCTGCAGAAGAGTTAGAAGCTAGTGGATTAAGTGTTGAAGTAATCAACATTCATACAATAAAGCCTTTAGATGATGAAGCTATTCTAAAATCTGTTGCAAAAACAGGTCGGGTAGTTACTGCAGAGGAACATCAAATGAACGGAGGTTTAGGAGATTCTGTTGCCCAGTTATTAGCAAGAAATAATCCAACACCAATAGAATACGTAGCGGTTGATGACAGCTTTGGTGAAAGCGGTAAACCAGAAGAATTATTTGAAAAATATGGTTTAGGAAAAAGCAGTATTGTAGAAGCTGTTCAACGAGTAATGAAACGATAGAAAGAAAATCAAGACAAAATAAAAGGGGAACTCAATTGAGCTCCCCTTTTTTATTTTAACAAAGGTTTGAAGTACTATCTTCTTCCTTTACTCTTACTTCTACTTCTCTTATTTGTTTTCGTAGATCCTTCTGAACTACTTCCCTCATCGCCACTTGTTCCTGTAACAATTGTTCTGTAGGTTACATTAAAAAATCCGCTGATTACTTCACGATCAACAGTAGCAACTTTAGTAATGTTACCTTTTTTAGCTGCTGCTACAATTCCTAAGTCTACATCAAATGCAAGGCCAAACCAAACTTTTTTCTCAGCTATACCTACTTTTGTACCAACAGGGTTCTTAGTTACCAGTGCTTTCATGTTCATTGCAGGACCAGATACTCCACATGATGCCAAGAATAAAATCATGGCAACCAATGTTATATTTCTTAAATTTTTCATATCGTTGTTTAATTTATTCGGATTCACCAGTTACTATTAATTCTCTTTTATACAATAAGAATGGAATGTATGTTGTTGTTTTCATATCAACAGTTGCGACTCCACCTTTTATTTTACCTTTTTTGGCAGCTTCAGCAATTCCAAATTCTCCATTCAACTCAATAGTTCCTAGGTAGAATGACTCGGAAGTTCCTTTATTTGTTCCTATTGTTGCTTCAGTAACAGCATATGGTACAGTTAGAGAGCAAGAAGAAAGCACAGCTACAAAAACTAAACCTCCAAAAATACTTTTTAAATTTTTCATCGTTTTGTCTTTTTTATTCACCTGTTACGGTAGTTTTAGTCACTATAAAAAATACATAAGCCTTGGTTTTAATATCAACACTACCAATATTTTGAATTTTTCCATTTTTTGCAGCCGTTCTCATTGAAACGTCTAAGTCTTTAGAAAAAAGTTTGGTTTTAGCAACTCCTTTCTTAGTTCCGATTGGATTTCCAGTGACACTGTATGACTCATACACCATGCAAGAAGATAATCCAAATGTCATTAGCGCCAAAGCGGCTAATGTTTTGATTTTTCTCATATCTATTTTTAATTTGTTAGTTGGTTAAATAACCATTGCAAGGATACTTATTAACTCATGGAATTCCAAAAGTTTGTTAAAAAAATGTTAAATCGCTAACTGTAATTCTAAAAGGATGGAAAGGAAAGTCTACTTCAAACACTTAAAGTAATCGAACGGTTCGTGGCAATCGTTACATTGAAACAATGCCTTGCAAGCTGTTGAACCAAAACGGCTCACCATTTTAGTATTTAAAGAACCACAATTAGTACATTTAATGGTGTTTGCTTCACCCAACAAGGCAGCTTTGTCGACTTCAGCTGTTCGAGGAGCAGCGATACCATAATCTTCCAATGACTTCCGACCTCTTTCCGTAATCCAATCGGTTGTCCAAGCAGGTGCTAAAACAAGATTTATTTTGGCTTTCAGCCCTTCTTTTTCGAAAGCAGATCTAATGTCGTCTCCTATGGTATCCATGGCAGGACAGCCTGAGTAAGTTGGAGTTATATCTATAAGGTACTGGTTCTCGACGAATTCCACTTTACGCACAATGCCCATATCCATAATGGACAAGACAGGGATCTCCGGATCGCTAACTGACGTTAAAAGTTCTTCTATTTTTGCCGAGACGCCTAACATCTTACCACTTCATATTGGGATATGCTCGCTGCATGTATTGAAACTCTGCTAAAATATAGCCCATATTTTCAGAATGTGTTCCAGTCTTAGCGCCGTATTGAAATACCGTTTCTTCCGGCAATCGCAATGTCGCTTCTTCTATAATTGCGGTAACTCTTTCTAAGTAAATTGACTTTAATTTATCCAAGTCCGGTCCAACTCCACTCTCTGCTGCCCAAACTTCCGTTTCGGTAGCTTTAAATAACTCCATGCTATATCTCCATAGGGTAGTAACAGCAGTTTGCATCTTTGCGTGACTTTCTTCTGTCCCATCTCCAAGTCGCTTCACCCAAGTAGATGAAAAATCTACGTGATAATCAACTTCTTTAATTGATTTTTTAGCAATAGCAACCAAGGTATCGTTCTTACTATCAATCAATTCGTTTAATATCAATTGATGATATACATCAAAAAAGAATTGACGGACAATAACATGGGCAAAATCCTCATTTGGTTGCTCAACCAAATAAGTATTTCGGTATTCGTGCTCGTATCTCAGCATTGCAATGCTGTCTTCCGTTGCATCCCCTCCTTTGATTTGAGCGGCAGCTTGAAAATAATTTCGTACTTGACCAAAAAGATCCAAAGAAATATTTGTTAAGGCAATGTCAGTTTCCAATTCAGGCCCATGACCGCAAAGCTCTCCTAAACGCTGTCCCAAAATCATCGAGTTATCGCCCAAGTGCAATAAATAATCGTAAAGTTTTTCTTGTAACATAAATTACATGTGCTTTATTTCGTCAGGTAATTCGTAAAATGTTGGATGACGGTATACCTTATCTGCCGCCGGCTCAAACATTTCACCATTCTTCTCTGGATTTGATGCCGTTATGTACTTTGACTCTACAACCCAAAGACTAACACCTTCTTGTCTTCTTGTATAAACGTCTCTAGCATTTTGAATCGCCATTTCTTCATCTGCTGCATGCAAACTACCACAATGACGGTGCTCTAAACCGTTCTTACTTCTGATAAATATTTCCCAAATGGGCCATTCTCTGTTCATCCTTTAAATAATTATGAATTTCAAAATAACGAATTACGAAAAAGTAACTCATCAAAATAAAAATTCTATTTATAATCTATTCAACAATTACCCATTCGTAATTTGCTAATTACTAACTTACAATTAAACTAAGCTGTCTTTTTTGCTTTCTTTTCTGCTTGCTTGTCGGCGTAAGATGAGGCTGCATCTCTAACCCACTTTCCTTCGTCCCAAGCTTCATTTCTGTCTTTTAAACGCTTTTCGTTCATCAAGCCATTTCCTTTCACTACATTCCAAAATTCTACCCAATCAATGGTACCAAAGTCATAGTGCCCTCTTTCATCGTTCCATTTCAAATCCTTATCAGGAACAGTGAGTCCTAAAATTTCAGCTTGAGGAACCGTTTGATCTACAAATTGTTGACGCAATTCATCGTTTGTTTTCTTCTTGATTTTCCACTTCATTGATTGCTCTGTATTCGGAGATTCCTCATCCCTTGGCCCAAACATCATAATACTTGGCCACCACCACCTATTCAATGCATCTTGAGCCATTTCTTTTTGAGCTGGAGTGCCATTACACAGGGATAACATAATCTCGTATCCTTGTCTTTGGTGAAAGCTTTCTTCCTTACAAATACGAACCATTGCTCGAGCGTATGGGCCATAAGAAGTCTTGGTCAACATTACTTGATTAATAATGGCAGCACCATCAACCAACCAGCCAACAGCTCCCATATCAGCCCATGTTACAGTAGGGTAATTAAATATACTAGAGTACTTTGCTCTTCCTGAGTTTAATTGCTCATTCAGTTCCTCTCTGCTTATACCAAGCGTTTCAGCAGCGCTGTATAAATACAAACCATGTCCTGCTTCATCTTGTACCTTTGCCAACAAAGCTACTTTTCTTCTCAGTGAAGGGGCTCTAGAAATCCAGTTTCCCTCAGGCAACATACCTACTACTTCTGAATGAGCATGCTGCGAAATTTGACGAATATGAGTTTTGCGGTATTTCTCCGGCATCCAATCCTTCGCTTCAATATTTTCACCGTTATCAATTTTGTTTTGAAACTGCTCTTCTAAACTTAGTGTTTTGTTTTCCATAACTTAAATTCTTTAACTGTCAAAATCGACTACTATTTTACTTGACTTTGGTATGGCTTGGCAAGTTAATATATATCCTTGTTCTACTTCTTCTTTTTCCAATGAATAATTTACAGTCATTGGCGCTTCTCCTTCAATCAATTTAGCTTTACATGTACAACATACTCCGCCTTTGCAAGCAAAAGGTAAATCTGCATTATTCCGAAGTGCTGCATCTAAAATATTCTCACCATTTTGAGTCATTGAAAATGAAACTTGTACTCCATTTGTTATAATTGAAACGTCTGAAACGTCTTTGTTGTTCGTATCAAACACCTTCTTTTTTGACCCTTTGGTTGGTGTTCCAAATAACTCAAAATGCACTTTAGATTCTTCTACTCCTTGGACATACAAGAAATCGCGAATCATAAAAATCATTTCTGTTGGTCCACAAATAAAAAACTCATCAACCGAATTGAAATCAATTATCTTTTCTGAAAGAGTTTGAAGCTTCTTTTCGGTAAATCGACCATTAAATAATGGCGCATCCCTCATTTCTTTGGTTAAAAAGTGATACAGCTCGTAACGTCCTAAAAACTGATTCTTCAACCCTTCAATCTCTTCTCGCAAAATCATCGACTGCACAGATTGATTCAAATAAAACAAACTGAACGTCGATTCCGGCTCTTGATTTAAGTGCGTTTTAATAATAGAGTGAATTGGAGTAATTCCACTCCCCGCAGCAAATGCAACATAGCGTTTCTTGTTCTTCGGATTTACTTCAGTAAAAAAACGCCCATTTGGAGGCATTACCTCTAACGTATCCCCAACCGTCAATACATCATTCACGAAGGTAGAAAAACGACCTCCCTCAATCTTTTTAACAGCTACTTTCCACTCGTTGTCAATAGGACTGCTACATAACGAGTAAGATCTCCGAACTTCTTCTCCATTAATTACAGCTTTTAAGGTCAAATATTGCCCTTGTTTATAAGTAAACACCCCTTTCAATTCATCTGACATTTCAAAGGTAACAACCGAACAATCAGTAGTTGTCTTGTATATTTCGCTAACTTGAATGGAATAAAACTGTTGAGACATAATTGTTTTTATAGTACTTAACAAAGATAATTAAAGATGTTCTTCCAAAAATGATATTTATCAGTTTTGAGTGTTTCTAAATAGTAGACTCTCCATTGAGATCTGTTGTTAAATAGGAAGTCATCACATCGAAAAAGCCTTGAATAATTTTATATCCTTCAATTACCTTCTGTTCAAAGTCTTCCGAAAGAACTTCTTGATCCGTAAATTTATGCATCACGTAAAAACTTTTATACCGCAATAAATCAATATTAGGGTCTTCTTTATCAAAGCCTCGAGGCGCTGTTTTCAATTGTTCTCCCAATAATTGGCCGTAGTACTTTTTAAATTTTTTATCCTCTAATACTTTTCTAAGCGGAGTGGCATCCATTTCTAATTGCCTTCGAAGCAAGTTCAAATCGTCTGTATTCGGCTGATGAAATCCTCCACCAATAATTGTTTCACCTGGACTAACGCTAAAGTAATAACCCCCTCTCCTTTCTGCACCTTCTCTTGCAAAGGAACCACTGCGATTCGTTTTATAGGGGTCTTTGTTTTTCGAAAAACGAACATCTCTATATATTCGGTACAAACTCTTTTTTCCACTAGGCGTAGAAATGGAATCAAACTTATTCAACTGGTCTATAATGGACTCTGCGAAAGTGTACATTTCTTTGTGCGATTTTTCGTATCGAGGTTTGTTCTCTGTGAACCAATTGCGCTGGTTATTCGCTTTTAAAGCGCCTAAAAAATCGAGGGTGTATTGTGTTATGTGTGCCATTTTACAAGTATAAATAGGATTAACGGAAGATAAAAACTGAATAAAGAATTAAAACTGCGAAATTTCAATTGCTCCTTCGGATTCGAAATTCCAAGATTAGTAATTTTAGTTCGTGGAAAATAAAATAGTAAATACCAAACTTGGCTCTTTTGAATCTAATCTTTGGGGATATCATTTTCTCATTCCTAAAACTATTTCCGAATACTTTACCAAAGGAAACAATCGCCGAGTTGTTGTAACTTTTAACGATGAGCTAAAGAACCACTGCGCCATTATGTCCTCTCAAGAAGGTCCTTTTATTATGCTGAATAAAGGCATAGTGAAACAACTGAAAATAAGAACGGGTGATTTAGTAAAGTTAGAAATTACGAAGGACAACTCAGAATACGGCATGCCTATTTGTGAGGAATTTGAAGCTGTAATATTTGGAGACGAGGTAGTATTTGAGTATTTCCAAAAGCTAACTCCCGGCAGGCAGCGCAACCTAATACACTTGGTAAACAAAATTAAAAACCCCGACATAAAGATTAACAGGTCAATGGCCATTGCGGAACATTTAATAGAAGCACATGGAGCAATAGATTTTAAAGAGCTAAACGAAAAAATCAAAGAATTCAATCAACGGACACGAATTAATTAAACAAACTAAACCTTCCTATAGAAAATATAGATAATAACTATATCATTTACAAAACTTAACAGACAAAAAATATTTTTTACATGTACCTACATCTATTTGTAAAAAAAGTGTACTTTCGCAAAAAATAACTCTAACAAAAACAAAATGAAAAAATTATTTAAACCAGTATTAACACTTGCTGTAATAGGAACAATGGTAGCTTGTGGCGGTGCTGCTGACAAATCAAATGAAGTAACAGAAGAAGTTGTTGAAACAGCAGAAGAAACTGTTACCGTGAACACTAGTGAAAGTAGCGTAATGTGGATGGGACAAATCGTTGGTGGCATAAAGTCTCACAATGGAACAGTGAAAGTAACTGAAGGATCTCTTACCTTGAAAGGTGATGAAATCGTTGCTGGAAACTTTAGTGTTGATTTGACTTCTATGAATACTTTAGACTCTAACTACACAGAAGATCAGCCTTCTGAAAAATTAGTTGGACACTTAAGTTCAGGTGATTTCTTCATGGTAGATTCATTTCCAACTGCATCTTTCGTAATTAAGAGTGCAGATATGGCTGCAAAGACAGTTACAGGAGATCTAACTGTTAGAGGTGTTACCAACTCTGAAACTATAAATGATGTAGCTGTTGATACTGAAGCGGGAACTGCAATAGGTTCATTAACATTTGACAGACAAAAATACAATGTAGCTTTTTCTACAGGAGCTAAAGACTTCGTTATATCTGACGATATTGAGTTGACTATCAAATTGAAGATGTAAGCTAAGCTTATTTTCATAAGATAAAAGAATTTAAAAGCCCCATTAGACTCAACTCTAATGGGGCTTTTTTTTGCTAAAAAGATCTCCGCAAGTATTTGTGTATCTTGCAGGCTCTAAACAAGAATCGACAGAAAAAAAGTGTTGGTTCTATTTTCACAATAACCGACATATGAAATTTAAAGACTTCGATTTTACCGAAGAAATGCTTCAAGGCCTAGACGCCATGCGTTTCGAAGAACCAACCCCAGTTCAAGAACAAGCCATTCCAATTATTCAAAAAGGAAATGATGTAATTGCTGTAGCCCAAACAGGAACAGGAAAAACAGCTGCTTTTCTGTTGCCAATTTTAAACAAAATTCAACGTTCCGGCGGAGGGAAACTGAATACCTTAATTCTTGCACCTACAAGAGAGTTGGCCATGCAAATTGATCAACAAATGGAGGGTTTCTCGTATTTCACTGGAACATCTTCTATTGCCATTTATGGCGGTGGAACAGGTTCTTCTTTTGATGCCGAGCGGACTGCTTTAACTCAAGGCGCAGATCTAATTGTCGCGACTCCAGGTCGTTTATTGTCACACCTGAATTTGAAATACGTAAAAATTGACCATTTAGAGCACTTCATATTAGACGAAGCAGATCGAATGATGGACATGGGATTTTCAGATGATATTCAGAAAATATCTGATTATCTTCCAAAGAAAAGACAAACGATTATGTTTTCGGCTACTATGCCTCCAAAAATTCGGAAGTTGGCAAAAGCCATTATGAACGACCCTGAAGAGGTCAATATTTCTATTTCGACAACCGCAGAAGGCATTACGCAGCAGGCATACAATATATTTGACAATCAAAAAATACCCTTACTCAAACACCTTTTAAAAGGGAAAGAAGACTTGAGTAGCATCATTATTTTCACTTCTCGAAAATCGAACGTAAAAGACATTGTTCGCGATTTGAAAAAACTTGGACTTGATGCTGCAGGAATTTCTTCGGATCTCAGCCAAGATGAACGTGAGGAAGTGTTGAGAATGTTCCGAAACAAAAGACTAAGAATTTTAGTGGGCACCGATATTATTTCTCGTGGAATTGATATTGATTCAATTGATATGGTGATCAACTACGATGTACCGAGTGATCCTGAAGATTATGTGCACAGAGTTGGAAGAACAGCGCGAGCTAAATCAACCGGAACTGCATTAACTTTCATCGACCCAAAAGGACAGCAAGATTTTCAAAAAATTGAGGAGTTAATCAAGAAAGAAGTTGAAAAGCTACCTAACCCAGAAGACATTGGAGAAGGACCTGCATACAAGCCAGGAAGTTCAAGAAGTGGCGGTGGAGACAGAAGACCATTCCAGAAAAAACGACCATTTAACAAGAATAAGTCCGACGGCGGAAGCAATAACTCGAGCGGAAGTAATTCCAATGGCGAAAAAAAGAAATTTTATCCGAAGAGACCTCCTACACAAACCGGAGGAGCTTAAGAATTACCAATTTTTTAATGAATAATTACTAATTGTATCGTTACCAATAAATAAAATCGTCACTGCGAGGAACGAAGCAGTCTGCTCATAAAACCTAGATTGCTTCTTATGTTACTCTTCATCGCAATGGCCGGTGATTTGTTAATCAAAAAGTTCATTAAACCTCAGCACCTGGTCCAGTCGTGCTCCTTTCTCGGTATCTTTTAAGGTAATTATTTCGTTTTGAGCATCATGCTCCATAAATAAGTATAAATCTTCAGCAATTGCCTTCCTGTAAAACCGCTTTCGATCTTCTAAAGTTAATAGAGGCCTAGTATCGTAACCCATTACATATGGCATGGGAATGTGACCAGCAGAAGGCAAAAGATCTGCCATAAACGCCATCTTCTTTCCTTGGTATTCCAGCAGTGGAATCATCATGGCATCAGTGTGTCCATCAGCATAAAATATATCGAAGAAGTCGAACCCATCTTCTACAAATTGTAACTGACCAAATTCTTGCATCGGTAAAATGTTCTCCTTTAGAAATGAGGCCTTCTCTCGATCGTTAGGCTGTGTAGCCCATTGCCAATGCTTCCGATTACTCCAATAGGTGGCATTTTTAAACGTGGGTTCATAAGCAGTTCTGTCTTTGTTCCACTTCACTCCTCCTCCACAATGATCAAAATGCAAGTGTGTTAAAAATACGTCGGTAATGTCATCTGGGTGAAAACCTGCATTCTTCAATGAACCCTCTATACTTCCGTCACCATGTAAATAATAATACCCAAAGAATTTTTCAGACTGCTTCTGCCCCATTCCATTGTCAATTAACATCAAGCGGTCTCCATCTTCAATCAACATACAACGCAATGCCCAAGAGCACATATTACTGCTGTCTGCAGGGTTCGTTCTTTGCCAAATGGATTTTGGAACTACGCCAAACATCGCTCCACCATCTAATTTAAAATTTCCTGTTTCTATTGGATGTATTTTCATGATGCGAAGGTAATAAATTGCAAGATGAAGAACAGCTGCATGAAGGCTTATGAATTTTTAATCTAAACTTTCAATCGTATACGTTCTTGACCATTCTTTAATCTCACCCGGTTTCAACGAGATGTGTAGGAATAATTCAGGACTAACTGCGTGCTTGTCTCCCCAAAGGTTCACCTTGCTAGTTTGAAAATTTCCACTCTCTTTAATAGCGATGTTACTTTTGCGGTTAATCAGTTGCCATTGAGAATCGACGCTACTTTCTCCATTTAAATGACTAAAGAAAAAGGGCTCTTTCGGTGTGCCATTAAATTGAATTTGATCGGTTCCAATCTCTACTTTTTTTTCAGGATTAACGGTCTCACCAAACAACTTTTGATGTAATTGAAACGGAAAATTTAACTTATAATTTTCACCTATTGCTTCTTTATTAATAGCCAAAAAATTATGGACATATTCATCTGTATTAATTTCCTTTTCCCCTGAATTTTCTAAATAATATTTTATACAAAACCCACTTTCTGTGAGCCTAATATCTTTTCTCAATACGTACGAATACCCTTTATTATCTTCAGAAACACAGTCAATAAGAATTCGATCACTCCCTAGTGTGACGTTGAATTGAGCAGGTCTGACTTCATACGTTTTAGAAAAATCATACCTAGCGGATTCTTTTCTCAACAACCCAACACCAATTTTGTGGAACCACTCTCCTTTCTCTACCACATCAAATCCCAGAGCAGCATCTATTCCAAATTCATTGAAAAACCCTTCTCCTAAACCCTCCCAACTATCTAATTTTTGAGAAGTTGATATGGGAATATTCTTAAATTTCACCTGAGTTATTTTTCCCGTCCAATCAAATCGAGAAGAATTGTAATTCTCTAGAGGAAGGTCTATTTTAAGCTCTAGATTTTCGTTTTTAAGTATATGCGCCATGAGTGATTTTGATGATTAATTTTAATGGATTCGAAGTAACTTTTTAAACTCTATTACGCAACCGAAAACCCTTGGTCAAGATTCTTTGTTGAAAAAAGAATAGTTAGTGCATTTCAAAGACTATAAGATAAAACTATCGAGGATTGTTGTAGCCGGTATTTTCATAAAAAACCCAATCCCAAAATAAACAGCGCGATACTGATGCCGTAAATTATTAATCCTGTACGCATTGAAGTTCTTGCATCTTTATATTTCTGTTCATAGCCATTCGTCTTAAAACTTTCTGCCTGACTCCAAGAATGTATTCCCCAGCAAAGCATTCCAAATAAAAACTTCTGCTTAACAGTAAGAGGTTGAATGTTTTTAGTCTTGTCCGACAGTTCTTTTTCTTGAAATTGTTCAGTCATGTTCTGCCCATTTAGTTTAATAAATTACAACATATCGATATGACACACTCTGTGAGCTATATCTCTATTTTACAAATAGTTGTTGTAGTAGTATTTTTAATTCAAGCTACAAGATATAAAAATAACCTTACAAAACCCTCATTGTTAGCAATTTGTTAAAAAAAACAACTAATTATAGTTCTAGCTTTTGATTGGAGTCGATTCATCAACCCCTTGCCTCTACTCTACTGTATTTTAATGCAAACGCTTAAACTTTCAAGCGCATTTGCTGTTTGCTTTTATAAAGAATTCAACATGAAAAAGGTAGTACAATACAGTGGATTAGGAATGGCGCTACTAGCCATTGTTCTCTTGTTTAGCAAACCTACTGAAGCTGAGTTTTTTGAAAAAATTGTTGAGGATTACAGCCAAGTTCACCCTGAGTTTAGCCTATCTGCAGAAAACTTGAAAGAAATGGGCAGCACGAAGTACAGCTCCATGTTGGTGTACAGCACATATGCCTACCAATTTGGAAACATTGAAGTTCGCTATTTGGGAATATTTGGAGGAATTTACAACTTAGGCTACGAAAAGGAAGAAGACACTGACAATGAAAAAGAATCCACTCCGGTGATCGTTTAAGAAAACAAGTATGAACGCTCACAACGTAAAATTGCAAAGCAAATGAACGAATTTAAAAATGTATTGGGTGGTGCTTTAATTGCCTGTAGCATTTCGCCACTTACCGGTTTTTACAGAGATGGCTGCTGCAAAACAGGTGCAGAAGATGCAGGAAATCATACTGTTTGTGCACAAATAACCGATGAGTTTTTAGAGTACACCAAATCGAAAGGCAACGACCTCTCGACTCCCATTCCCGCGTATCAATTTCCTGGATTGAAAGAAGGAGACTTTTGGTGCTTGTGTGCTTTGCGTTGGAAAGAAGCACTTATGGCAGGAAAAGCCCCGAAAGTAAAATTGGAGGCCACTCACGAAAAAACGTTGGAATTTATCAGTCTTGAAGAATTAAAAAAACACGCCACTGAAAACGTTGATAGAACCAATTAATTCGCTCGAAGAAATTTTTCAAATTGTTACGTTAGAGTTTAAAAAAGCGACCAACGTTAAACGTCACCCTTTTAAATATGTGGTAATGAATACCACTAACGGAACTGCAGAAAACAGCAGGTATGTGGTTCTTCGAAAATATACAGTGCAAGGAACTTTTCTGATTTTTACCGATGCTAGGAGCGAAAAAATGACTAACCTCAAAACAAGTAACACATGTAGCCTGCTGTTTTACCACGACGGCAAAAAACTACAGGCTCGGGTAAATGGTACCGTTATCATTCATCAAAATAATGAAGTAACACAGCAGTATTGGAATGGCGTAAAGGGAACTAGCGACAAAGCCTACACATCAGTTCTAGCTCCGGGAGAGAAAATTACCAAGCCCGAAGATGCTTATGCCTGGGATGAAAAAATTGACAGTTCTAATTTTACGGTACTCGAAATTGTTCCAACAGAAATAGAAATACTGCAGCTTAATAGAGACGAGCATATTAGAGCACAATATGCGAACCTAGAAGGTAAAGCAGAGGCTACTTTTATAGCGCCTTGATGTTACCGAATCTTTTAATGAACCCTTTGTCCGTTCTCTACTTTTCTTTCGGTAGAAAGCAAAACAATCTCCCCATTTTCGTCGGCTACGCCCAATACTAAACACTCTGACATGAAGTTGGCAATTTGCTTAGGAGGGAAATTGACCACGGCTAATATTTGACGCCCTACTAATGCTTCTTTTGTGTAATGATGTACAATTTGAGCTGAAGATTTTTTAATACCTAATTCAGCTCCAAAATCAATTTTAAGCTGCCAAGCAGGTTTTCTTGCTTTGGCAAATTCCTTAACCTCAACAATGGTTCCGGTGCGAATGTCTACTTTTTCAAATTCTTCCCAGCTAACCATACACTTATTTATTACAGGTATTTCTGCTCAACTACCCACAGGTGGTGTAATTCATGACCTATTAAAATATACATGATTTGTTCGGCGGTCATTTCTAAATCATTTGCAGTTCCTTTCGCTTGAATCATTTCGTCAGAAAAGCTTTTAAATAAATCGATTGTACTTGCTCGCAACCGTTTTAATTCTTCAAGCAAATCTTTTAAACTTCTGCGATTTGCAGAAGAGGCAGCCGCATACGCATTGTGATCGTAACCCTTAATTGAGTTAGACTCTCCTCTAGCAAAACTCAACGCTCTAAAATTATAAATACGCTCCGTGTCAATGATGTGTTGCACCACTTCTTTTATACCCCACTTCCCTTCAGCGTATCCTTTATTCGCTTGGTCATCTGAAACCATGGCCAAGGTTTTTATGGTGTTTTTTAAATTAACAATCAACAATTCAAAAGGGTCTTTCCCTTCAGGAATTCTCTCGATATATTGCCGGTAATATTCTGGGTATGTTTTTGAATCCATAATAGTAAATAAGAATTGCAAATTAAAAGAACTACGACGAAAGACAGAGTCTGCGATAGTTAATTCTTTATTGGTTTACATCCATTTTATCCAAATGTAATAGGAACTAAATGCATAGAGAAAAATCAGACCGAACCAAGCAATGTATTTCTCAAGGTTTGAAAAAAGCCTTATTTTACTTTTTTGAACTACATAATAAATTAAACTCGCTAAAATTGGTGCAGTTACAAACGAAATACTAGTTGCAAAATCGATCAACTGCTTCATGTTGTCCAGCAGATAAATCAAAATAAGTAACGCTCCTGAAATTACAAGCAACAGGATCCAAGTATATAAATTTTTAAATTCGCTTTGGGTTGTGGAAAAAGATAAGCGGACCGCCTTTTCGAGTACTCTAGGAAAAGCATCTAAAACAGTTAACGTTGTGCTAAACATGGTGGTAAAGGCAGCTATTGATACAATCAGAAAAGACCAATCTCCTAACGTTTTGGTATACATGCCAATTACTTGTCCTGCAAATAAAACGCCACTTGAGGAGAGTTCTTCTCCACTTCCACGGAGCATAATACTGCCCAAGGCAACAAAAGAAATGGCTAAGAAAGTAGTACCCCAATAGCCTACTTCAAAATCAGATATCGATTTTTTTACATTCAATTCTTTAGAATCCGCCAAGGTCCATTCTGAGTGCCAAAGTGAAATATCTAGTGGCGCAGGCATCCAACCTATTAAAGCAATTAAGAATAAAACATCTAGGTTGTTACTAAAGGAAAAATTGAAGGTTTCGGCAATTTGCTCCGGTGGATTTGAAAATGCTGCAACCAGCGTTATGAGGGTTGTTATGGTCAACAGTATAATAACCGTTTTCATAATACTGTTCAGCAATTGATACTTCCCAATTAATAAAATTAGAAAGCAAACCAATAAAATTGCTCCAGAAATCTGCCACAAAGGAAAAGTAAGGCCAAAAATAGAGGCTACAACACTTGCTGTAATTAAGGTAACTGCAGCTTGTACGGCAAACATTGTACCTACTGTCACCAAATAGAATAAGCCCATGGCCCATTTACCGGTTTCATGAAATGCCTCTAACAGGCTTTTTCCGGTTTGAGCTGCGTACAAAGGTCCCGCCTTAAAAAAAGGGTATTTAATGATATTGGCAGCAACAACTACCAATATCATTAATAGTCCATAGTTGGCTCCGGCTCTTGTTGATTGCACTAAATGAGACACCCCAACAGCGGCACCAGCATACAATAAACCAGGCCCAAGCCGAGCTAAAAAAGCTTTCGTCAACTTAACCTACTCTACCTATTCTCTTTGTGTATTCAGCTGTTTTAGCTTCTAAATTAGTTGCGATTTCATTGAAATGGGCTTTAATTTTAGCTCTACTTTCACGATTTGGGTAGGCACAAACTTTATTCAACATTTCAATTCGATCATCAATAACCTGATCAATTATCTCATCCATTTTTTGAGCTTCTTTCGCGTCTCCATTTACACTTTCAATGAATGCATCTTCAATTAACAAATTGGTTTTATCCTTAATTGCTTTCTTAAATTCTCTTCTGCTTGCCATAATTTTAGTTTTGGTTAAAAATAAGTAGAGTACGGCGAAACAAAAAGGCTTTAGTTAAGAATCTATCAACCGCAGATAATATTTAACAAACGAGGATAAAAAACCCATTTGGCAATGTGTACTTTTGCCCCCTAAATGAGCAAGTTTTATTCTATCATTGACATTGAAGCAACTGGAGGAAATTCCAAGATTGGGAGAATTACCGAAGTAGCAATTTACCTATACGATGGTATAGAAATCGTTAAAGAATACAACACTCTTGTCAATCCTGAGAGAAGTATCCCTATTTACGTTCAACGATTAACAGGCATTACTGATAAAATGGTGGCTACGGCCCCCCTTTTTGCTGAAGTAGCCGATGATATTGCCAACTTTTTAAATGGGTCTTGTTTTGTGGCGCACAATGTAAAATCGGATTACAGTTTCATTAAAGATGAGCTATTCAAAGCTGGAATAGAATACAAAAGTGAGCATCTTTGCACGCTTGAATTATCAAAAACGCTAATTCCCGAAGCAAGTCATCATGGGTTGGGTAAAATTTGCAAACATTTAGAAATTGAAGTGCCTAATCGGCACCGAGCGTCGGGAGATGCCTTAGCAACGGTAAAACTTTTTCAGCATTTACAGCAAGTTGATAGGGCCGATAAAATTCAAAGACTGATCAGAAAAGCATAATGAAAACCCAGCCGTCTAACTTTAAATTTTGGTTAAAGCGAATCGGATTCAGTGGTTTGATATTCTTTTCAGTAAAAGGAATTATTTGGTTGCTAATCTTTTTCGGACTAAGCAATTACATGGGTTGTTAAAAGAAATAAGAGAAATTAACCTGAGCAGTCGGATTAACACTTAAAACGGTCGTTTTCGAAATATCTTCTCTGCTATCGAAGGTAGAAGTTCTAGTTCCTCCTGCTGTTGTATTTGTTGTATTATCTGTAATACCTCCACCTACACTTACATATTGTAGTCCAAGATACAATTCACTACCCACACTAAAATTCTTGGCTAAAAAATAGTTAAAGCCACCTCCAAGGTTTAACCCTAAAGCAAATCCTCCGTCTATTATTATTTCTCGTTCAGTTGAATTAGTCCCAATGGTTGAACTTTGACGATTTTCTATGTTATTCTTTGTTTTACCAATCAATGAGATATCCAATTGCCCAAACACATAAGGGTCCAATCTTTTGTTAGCCGTTAGGTGCTTTTCTATCCCTACTGAAACATTCATGCTAAAACTTCTTCTCAACGAATCTACTTCAACTAACAAAGCACCTGAACTATCTGCACTTTCTCGAACTGCTTTATGTAAATTAAAACCAACCCCTGTTCTCAACGCTACATCATCAGCAAAATAATATTTCGCAAATAAAAGATTTTGACCGTAAGAATTATTATTTGTCGACAATTGAATATTATCAATCAATCCGTTTACAACAATAGAAGCACCAAAATCACCTGCTTTTGGCAGAAAGTCTTTTTGAGTTTCTTGGGCTATAGCAGAAAATGATAACAAACAGCCAGCTAGAGTTAAGGCAAGAGATTTTAATCTATTCATGTTTTTGTTGTTTGAGACAAATAACCGAAAACTAGAGCAGTTATTGTCTAACTTTTAAAAGATTTATCTTGCAGCATGGGCACAAAACTAAACTCGCCATAGGTCTCTGTTTGGAATTCTGTCTCTGAAATTTTAGTAATCCGTTGCATTTCTTGCTTGTCAGAATCTCCCAACGGAATCACCATCATTCCTCCAACTTTAAGCTGATCTAAAAGGTCTTGCGGAACAGTTGGTGCAGCAGCAGTAATAATTACTTTATCAAACGGAGCGTAACCCGGCAACCCCTTGTACCCATCGCCAAAAAATAATTTTGGAAAGTGTCCCAATTGGTTTAGCATTTTTTTAGACTTCATGTGCAAGGAACGATGTCTTTCAATACTGAACACCTTTACACCCATTTCCATCAGCACACTACATTGATAACCTGACCCTGTGCCTATTTCAAGCACTTTTTCACTCTTTTTTAATTCCAACAACTGTGTTTGAAACGCAACTGTAAAAGGATGAGATATAGTTTGCTCTGACCCTATTGGGAAAGCTTGGTTCTTGTATGCAAAATTTATGAATGCGTTGTCTAAGAATAAATGTCTTGGAACGCGATCAATTGCATCTAGAACAGTCTCGTCCGTAATACCTTTTGACCTCAAAAGTTCCACTAACTTTCGGCGCATTCCTTTATGTCTGTACGTATCATTTAGCATGCTACAAAAAAAAGATTATTTAACCATTACATGCTTTAAATAATGTGCTTCTTTTTCAATAAAAAAATGTTAACAAAGCTCTGGTACTTCTTGGCATTTTAAAACCTGCTTTTCCGTACTTTGTGAAAAATCATTTCATGTTAAAAATTGGTGTATTAGGTGCAGGTCATTTGGGTAAGATTCACATCAGAATTTTATTAGAACATAAAGATTTCGCCTTAGTTGGATTCTTTGATCCAAATAAAGAAAATGCAAAAATAGTTTCCGAAGAGTTTGATTTAAAAGCATTTGAATCAATAGAAGAACTGGTGGATGCGGTGGATGCGGTGGACATTGTTACTCCTACTTTATCTCATTACGATTGCGCTGTTACTGCCATTAGACAGACAAAACACATCTTTATTGAAAAGCCAATTACCAATACGGTTGAAGAAGCTCGGAAATTAATCAGCTTATCTGAAGAAGCAGGAGTTACCGTTCAAGTTGGGCACGTAGAACGTTTCAATCCGGCCTTCACTGCTACAAAGCCCTACATCAAGCACCCTATGTTTATCGAAACTCATCGATTGGCGCAGTTCAATCCCAGAGGTACAGATGTTTCAGTTGTGTTAGATTTGATGATTCACGATCTAGACATTATCTTAAGTATTGTAGATAGCAATGTAAAAAGAGTTAGTGCTAGTGGCGTAGCAGTGGTGAGTGATACACCAGACATTGCAAATGCTAGAATTGAATTTGATAACGGCTGTGTTGCCAACTTAACGACGAGCCGTATCTCTCTGAAAAACATGAGAAAAACTCGAATTTTCCAAAAGGACGCATACCTTTCTGTAGATTTTCTAGAAAAGCAAAGCGAAGTTGTTCGTCTTTCTAATGTTGAAGGTGAACCTGATCCTTTATCGGTAACCATTGATTTGCCCGATGGCAAAGGGCAAAAATTAATTTATTTCGAAAAACCTGATATTGAAAACAACAATGCCATAAAAGACGAATTAACAGCTTTTGCTCATGCAATTAACACCAATACAACCCCAGCTGTTAGTATTCACGATGGATATAAGGCGCTAGACGTCGCGTATCAAATCATAGAAAAATTAGAGATTAATAGACAAAATTCCATTATATAAACAATAATTAGGAATTTCGCACGTTCAGTTAACTAAACTCTAACCTCTTCGAATGAAGAACCAGTACTTATTAATTGTCTGTATTACAATTACTTCACTATTTTCTTGTGAAAAGCAAAAAGCCATTGTACCGGGGTTTTTAAAAATTGGTGATGTCGTATTACAATCTTCTTCCGCACAGGGTTCTAGTAGTGACCGCATTACCGATATAAACGTATTTATCAACGATCAATCCATTGGTATTTTTGAATTGCCTGCGCTCATTCCAATTCAACAAACAGGATACGTAAACCTTAAAATTAGAGGTGTAATTTATAAAAATGGTCAATCCAATGAGAAAGTAGATTATCCATTTTACACAACATTTAATTTGGATACCACCTTTGTGCCTGAAGCTCAAATGGAATTGACCCCGGTAGTCAAATACCAAAGCTCTGCTATTTTTGATGACCCTTGGTCAGGTGAGGATTTTGAGACGGGAGTGAATTTTAACTACAGTCCTCTATCTGACACTGTCTTTCGTAGGGTCACAGATCCAGTTGATGCATTTGAAGGTGCCTCAGGCTTGGCTTATCTTACTGAAAGTATGGACTTTTTTGAAGCTTGGTCACCTACTTTTTCAGACATTCCTAGAAATGGAGTAGACGTTTGGTTAGAAATGGACTACAAGTCTACTCATAGGTTCGCAATTAGTGTGTTTGTAAATGGCACCTCAATTACAAACCAACGCTCAATTGTATTTTTCAACCCAAGAGTTACTTATGGAAAAGTTTACATTGAACTAAATTCTGTTTTTTCCACTCTTTCAGGTGCATTCAACTATACGCTTGCCATTGGTTTTCCAAAACAGGTAGGGGAAGTTGCACAATTTCATTTGGACAATGTTAAATTGGTTCGGTTTTGAATAAAAAATTACAAGCACTTAAATATATACTGTTCGATTTTTTAGCAGCAGCAATCGCTTGGGCACTTTTTTTTCGATTCCGTAAACTTTATCTTGAACCTTCAAAGTTTGGTTATGAAGTACCTTTAAACATTGAGGACACGTTCATTTATGGATTACTTTTCATTCCGACATGTTGGTTGCTTCTATATACAGCAACAGGATTTTACAAAACTCCATATCGAAAATCAAGATTAAAAGAGCTAAGCCAAACGCTAACGGTTAGCATATTAGGTTGCACCTTATTGTTTTTCGTTTTTATCCTCGATGATGAAATCAACACATACAAAGACTATTACTTATCCTACTTATACATCCTCTTCTTTCACTTTGTTATTACCTATTTATTTAGATTTTTAATTACAAGTAGAACCGTTTATAGAATCCAAAACAGAGAAATCGGATTCAATACCATAATGATTGGCTCCAATGAAAAAGCCGTGAGCCTATTTCTTGAAATGCAGGGAGAAAAAAAATCATTTGGCAATAAATTCATGGGCTTCGCCAGAGTTAATAAAAAAGACGAGTACCTCTTAAAAGACCACCTACCTTTTTTAGGCAATTTCACTGAGTTGAAGAAAATAATTCAAGAAAACGAAATTGAAGAAGCCATTATTGCAATAGAATCTTCGGAGCACAAAAGTCTTGAAAACATTATTGGAGAGTTGGAAGGCTTGAATGTGATTGTGAAGGTTATTCCTGACATGTATGATATCCTAAGTGGTTCGGTTAAAATGAGTTCCATTTTTGGAGCTCCCCTTATTATTATCAATAGAGAAATTATGCCGGCGTGGCAACAAACCGTTAAAAGAGCAATGGATATTGCTGCGTCTTTATTTGTGTTAACTGTTTTCAGTCCGCTTTATCTCATTGTTAGTATTCTTGTTAAATCAAGTTCTAAAGGACCAGTTATTTTTTCTCAAGAGCGAATTGGCATTCATGGCAAACCTTTTATGATTCATAAATTTCGATCGATGTATACTGATGCAGAAAAACTTGGGCCGGCTTTATCAAGTGAAAATGATCCTAGAATTACACCATTTGGCAAGTTCATGAGGAAAACGAGGTTGGATGAAATTCCTCAATTCTACAACGTGTTAATTGGCGATATGGCATTGGTGGGCCCTCGCCCTGAAAGACAATTTTTCATTGATAAAATTGTAAAAAAAGCAGCCCACTACAATCATTTACTTAAAGTTAGACCGGGCATAACTTCTTGGGGTCAGGTAAAATACGGATATGCTGAGAACGTAGACCAAATGGTTGAACGCTTGAAGTACGACATCATTTACATTGAAAACATGTCGCTGACAGTTGACATTAAAATTTTAATTTACACTGTCTTAATTGTAATAAAAGGCAGTGGAAAATAAGTTTTGTTTGCCCTACTCCATTGGGTAATTTAGCACCTCTAAAAATTGATATTATGAAGAATGTAGCTGTCATTGGAGCGGGAACCATGGGAAATGGAATTGCTCACACTTTTGCCCAATTTGGATACCAAGTGTCATTAATTGATCTTTCGCAAGATTCGTTAGACAAAGCACTTAAAACAATCACAAAGAATCTTGATCGATTGGTTGCTAAAGAACGCTTAACGGAAACGCAAAAGGAACAAACCCTTGCTAACCTAACCACTTTTACAAAGCTAGAAGAAGGGGTTAAATCTGCTGATCTAGTAGTTGAAGCTGCTACCGAAAACATCGATATTAAGCTGAGTATTTTTAAAACATTGGATGAGGTTTGTCCTCCTGAAACTATTTTAGCGAGTAACACCTCGTCTATATCTATTACCAAAATAGGATCTGTCACCAATCGCCCAGATAAGGTAATTGGAATGCACTTTATGAACCCAGTGCCAATCATGAAATTGGTAGAGATTATTAGAGGTTATGCAACTTCTGATGAAGTGACTAATTTAATCATGGAAACTTCTAAAAAACTTGGTAAAACACCTACAGAAGTTAATGATTATCCTGGATTTATTGCAAACAGAATTCTAATGCCAATGATTAACGAAGCAATTTATTCGCTTTATGAAGGAGTTGCCGGTGTTGAAGAAATTGATACAGTAATGAAATTAGGAATGGCTCACCCAATGGGACCTCTTCAACTGGCTGACTTTATTGGTTTAGATGTATGCTTGTCTATTTTACATGTATTGAACGATGGTTTTGGAAATCCAAAATATGCTCCGTGCCCATTACTCGTAAACATGGTAACCGCAGGTAAACTAGGCATTAAATCAGGAGAAGGTTTTTACAATCACACTCATGGAACCAAGGAACTTATAGTTGCTGATAATTTCAAGTAATAAACGGGAAAGACCTAATAAAAAAGCGAACTCTTCAGTTTGCTTTTTTATATTACAAATTTTACCCATTTTTGGCATTACATAAAACGACTATGGCATTATTTCAAGAATTCGAAAAACAAGGAGTTAAGTTATTCAAGTACAGAGGCACTCTCCCGATTTTCATTTTACTAGCAGCGATAGCTTTGTTTGCATATCAATGCTATTCTTCCTCATTTACTGGGGTTACGCAATACTTCCCATCAGAAGGAAACTGGTATCAGATAATCTGCTTGGTCGTTTCTTTATCTGGTTTATTTATTAGAATTCATACGTTGGGTTTTGTTATTCCAAATACGTCGGGTAGAAATACCCACAAGCAAATTGCCGACGGCATTAACAAAACAGGGATGTATTCATTACTCAGACACCCGTTGTATTTAGGTAACTTTTTAATGTGGCTGGGGATTGGGATGTTAACCGAAAACATTTGGTTTAACATTTTCTTTATTCTTAGTTTTTGGTTGTACTATGAGCGAATTATGTATGCTGAAGAAACGTTTTTAATTAAGAAATTTGGTGACGAATACACCAAGTGGTCTAAGGACGTACCACCATTTGTACCGAAATTTTCAAATTACCAAAAACCAAGTTTAGATTTTGCATGGAGAAAAGTCATTCGACAAGAAAAAAGTGGAATAGCTGCTCTTTTTATCGTTTTCATGCTTTTCCATCAGGTAGAATATTACTTTAATGAAGGAGCTTTAGATATAACAATGAGTCTTTGGAATATTCTTTTCATCGTATTTTCGATCTATATTGTTGTAGTAAAAATGATCCAGAAAACAACAGATTGGTTGGATATAGAGAAGACTCGTTAAGGTTTCTTTTTCCGTATTCTCTTCTGATAAGGAATAGCCCCACTTTCCATTTGCTGAACTATTTCTTCCACCAATAAGTCTTCTCCGTTAGGGTCGTACTTTAATTTTAAATTTGACCCAAATAGCCTGGCAAGAGATTGCCAAATAAAAGCAGAAAACGAACCTCTTAACGTTTTTATTAACTCGAAAGATGAATTCCCAGTTTGTCGGTCAATTAACTTGACCAAAAGTATGCCTTGCTTAATTGTCAAACTCTTAAGTTCCCCTTCAAACTCTTGTTTTAATTCGTCTTCTACAGCAGCCAAAAATTTCTTTTGTTCTCGTTCCGTGTTCATCGTCTTCAATGTATCATCAAAGTCATTCAACATTACCCCCGCCAATTCGGCATATGGAAAAACTTTCACTACATAACGCTTTAACCTTCCATATCTGCGCCTATCACGATTCGAAAAACGTTTACTTCCATTCACAGTAATTGACTTAAACGTATACATTGGGAATGTATCACCATCAATAACAACCATTTCCAACACAGTAACGCCATCTGTAGTTGGCTGAGCCTTAACAGTCCTACATGGAGTGAACAAAGTGAATAAAAAGACAAAGAAGAAAAGTAATCTCATAGAAATTTAATTTGATGAAATAAAATTAACCAAAACCATGCCTTGTTTCATTGCTGTGTAATTTCGCACTATGGTGAATAATAGTAAGCTTCAAGAGGCAGTGAAATTTCTAAAAGAAAATAAGTGTATTTCAATTGAATATAAAGATCGAATCAAACTCCTCTTCGATGCAAAAAACGAAATAGTTACCAGTTCAACTTCACCTCAAAAAGATTTCGTTGTACTTATTAGCTCAGACCGCATGGCAAATCAATGCATAAAAGACATCCCTGAGGTTGCTTGGGACATGATGGATTATGCAACAACTCCATTAACATTAATTCTTGATGGCGGTCAGTTTGTTTCGAAAAATTTACTCAACAAGGATGGAAGTCTTGCCATTCAAAAACTAGAAGAAGGACCTTTATTTGAACTCGTTTCTAAAAGTAATAAACCAATTGCCTGTATCACCCTAGATAAAAGTCAACCCATCCAATCCGATTTCAAGATAGTTATGGAGGAAAACGTGGCGAAGGAGAAAATTATGCGAATTCGACTAAATGGTGAGATAGAAATCTTAGCAAACTAAGGGCAATTCGTATTTTTGCAAAAATTTCTCTTTTGCAAGAACACATAAAACATCCCATTTTCAATACAATAAGCCGCGTTGCAGGAGAATTGCAAGTTGAGACTTACGTTATTGGTGGTTTTGTACGTGACATAATTCTTAAAAGACCTAGCAAAGACATCGATATTGTTTGCGTAGGCAGCGGAATTGATTTAGCGAAAGCTGTTGCCAAAGCCCTTGAAGTAAAAAAAGTTTCAGTCTTTAAGAATTTCGGAACGGCCATGATAAATTATCAAGGATGGGAAATTGAATTTGTTGGTGCAAGGAAAGAGTCTTACGATAGAGGAAGTCGAAAGCCTGTAGTGGAGAATGGAACATTAGAGGACGATCAAAACCGAAGAGATTTCAGCATAAACGCCATGGCAATTTGCTTAAACAAAGAAAGGTTTGGCGAACTAGTTGATCCTTTTGGAGGATTAAAAGACTGTGACGAAAAAATTATTCGCACTCCATTAGACCCTAAAATCACTTTTTCTGATGATCCTTTAAGAATGATGCGTGCCATTCGGTTTGCAACTCAATTAAATTTTAAAATAGAAGACAAAACTTACGAAGCGTTGCATTCTGAAAAAGATAGAATTACAATTATTTCTCAGGAGCGTATTAGCGATGAGTTGAATAAAATTATTTTATCTCCCGTTCCTTCTATAGGTTTTAAATACCTATTTGACAAAGGCTTACTCCACTATTTTTTCCCTGAAATGGTGAAATTATACGGAGTTGAAATTCGAAATGGCTTAGGACATAAAGATAACTTCTACCATACCTTGCAGGTATTAGATAATATTTGCCCAAATACAAATAGTTTATGGTTAAGGTGGGCAGCAATTTTACACGACATTGCCAAACCCCCTACTAAACGTTTTGATCCAAAACACGGTTGGACGTTTCATGGTCATGAAGATCGAGGTGCCAGAATGGTTCCAGAGATTTTTAAGAAATTAAAGCTTCCCTTAGACGCTAAAATGAAATACGTTCAAAAATTAGTTCGTTTGCATTTAAGGCCCATTGCCCTAGTGAAGGAAACAGTTACGGATTCTGCAGTGAGAAGGTTACTCGTGGAAGCTGGAGAAGATGTAGAAGACCTGATGACTTTGTGCTCCGCAGACATTACGACGAAGAATGAGAAAAAACTGAATAAGTATAAGAAAAATTTTATTTTAGTTGAAGAGAAATTAAAAGAAGTAGAGGAAAAAGATCATTTACGAAACTGGCAACCTCCTATTTCAGGCGAAGACATCATGGCGACTTTTGGAATTGGACCATCAAAAGAAGTGGGGCAAATTAAAAACGCAATTAAAGAGGCCATGTTAGAAGGAGAAATACAAAATAATGAGGCGGAGGCCAGGGTATTCATGCACCAACTTGGAGTTGAGATGGGTTTAAAACTAGTTTAACATGAAAGAATTTTTAGTCAAAGTCTTAATGGAGACGCGCAATACTGTTTACCGCGACATTTTGGTAAATGAAAATCACACGTTACTTCAAATACATGAGTTAGTTAAAAAATCATTTGGCTTTAACAGCAACGAATTAGCGTCCTTTATAAAGGAAGAGGAAGGTTGGGATAACGATACAGAATACCCCTTAGAAGATGTAATGAACAGTGGAAACCCAACTTTTGAAAAATTAGTTGTTTCAGATGTTTTTAAAGAAGTTGGGGATCAACTAACTTACGTTTATGACTATTTAAATGAATGGAAATTTTATTTAGAAGTCATTGAAATAGAAGTTAATGAAAATAAATTAACAGAACCTAAAATACTGAAGCGGTTTGGTTCTCCTCCGAAAGAAGAAGAAAGAAACTTGAACGGAGATGATGCCCAAAGTATTTTATTAAGTGCCATGATGGGCGATGAATTTTCTGAAGATGATGACGATTTATTTAAAGATCCATTTGACAGTGGAAATATGGAATCTTTAGACGATTATGAGGAATATCAATAATTCGTGAAAAAAACACTCATATCTATAGTCGGACCAACTGCAGTAGGTAAAACTTCAACAGCCATAAACGTTGCTAGACTATTAAATGCTGAAATAATTTCTTCTGATTCAAGACAGTTTTACAAGGAAATCTCAATAGGTACTGCAAAACCCACTGGATTAGAAGTAAAACAAGTACCTCATCATTTCATAGACCATCTTTCAATCACGGAGAACTATAATGCTAGCAAATTTGAGAATGAGGTAATTGAATTTCTAAGCACCTACTTTGAGAATAAGGATACAATTGTTATGTGCGGAGGCTCTGGAATGTACAATGATGCAGTAATTAAAGGTTTTGACAATGAAATTCCGACTGCCGATCAGGATTTTAGAGAAGAACTTAGAAAGAAATACCAAGAACAAGGCCTTCCCTATTTGCAAGAATTATTATTACAGGTGGATCAGTTAGCATACCATAGCATTGACATTCAAAATAGTAAACGATTAATGCGTGCTATTGAAATTTGCAAATTAACTGGCAAAACAAATGCTGAGATAAAAAAAGGCATTGATAAAAAGAGAGACTTCAACATTATACAAATCGGACTAGAACTACCCAGAAATCTTTTGTACCAAAGAATAAATCAAAGAGTTGATTTAATGATAGATGAAGGCCTACTTAATGAAGTAAAATCTGTAGTTTCATACAGAGAAAAAAATGCGCTAAACACAGTCGGATACAAAGAAATATTTGATTACTTAGATGGAAATATAGCTTGGGATTTATGTGTTGAAAAAATAAAGACAAATAGCCGGAGATATGCTAAAAGACAACTCACTTGGTTTAAGCGAAATAAGAGAATCAAGTGGTTTTCTCCCAATGAAATAAATAAAATTAGTAAGTATATTCGCACAACAATCCAAAACCCATGAGCCGAATTGACGAAATAAAAAAGATGCTTAAGACAGATAAGGACGATAGTTTTCTGACGTATGCATTGGCTCTTGAATATGAGAAAATTGGCAAAATAAAAGACGCCATTTCAATTATCGAAACGCTAATTAAAACTGACCCTAATTATTTAGGAGCTTATTATAAGCTTGGAGGTCTGTACGAAGGCAAAAATAAAATGGATAAGGCTATGACCATTTACAGAATAGGGATTAAGCTAGCTACCGAAAAAAATGATAACAAAACAAAGGGTGAATTAGAAGAAGCTCTTTGGCTAATTGAAGAAGAGTCTTAATTTTTTTTCAAAAAAATATAAAATCACAAAACAAAAGCATTTAAAGATTGTCTTGATATTGTAAGAAATATCCAAGACTTGGTTTGGTTGGAGCCCGTTGTTTACTCGTAGAGTGGCAGCGGGCTTTTTACATAACTAATTATTAGCGTTTACCGGACAATTGGCGAAAGTTTTAGCATTATTGAATATTACCGATTTACACTCCTAATTAATCTACAACTACTCGTGGTATTTCCGAAGGAAGTCGAGTGAGCAATTCGTAATTGAGAAAATTTCCTTGATCGGAAAAAGAACTAACAGAGATCTCCATATTTCCCTGTTTTCCTATCAACACAACTTCATCTCCTATTTTAATGTCTTCCGTATTTGTAATATCAACGGTTAAGGCATTCATGTTAATGGTTCCAATAATATGAAGTCGCTGTCCATTGATTAACACCTCTCCAAAATTGCTAAGGTTTCTGCCAAACCCAAGTGCATAGCCTACAGGAACTATTGCAATTTTAGTAGGAATACTTGCGAAATACGAAGTTCCGTAGCCAATAAATTCTCCCGATTTAACTACTTTCAAATCCATAACGGTGCTTTTACAACTTAACACTCTTTTGGGTTGAATTTTAAATTTCTTTTTCTGATTCAAGTAGTTTGCCAAGATCTCAGTACTCGGAAAAAACCCGTACTGCAAAACACCAATCCGAACCATATTGTACTTTGATTTAGGAAATGCGATTAATGCCGCTGAACATGCGCTATGAATAAACTCCGGTAAATGTTTCTCCTTTTTCAACAATTTAACCACTTTATTAAACCTTAACTGCTGCTTTTTTATTCGCTCATAGTTAAGAATACTTTCTGCCCCAGCAAAATGAGTGCATAACCCTCTCGCTTCAATGTGCGATTGACTAGCATTAATAAGCGACAGTAAGCTCTCTAACTTTTTGATAGGAAAGCCTGTTCGGTTCATTCCCGTTTCTATTTCAATATGAACCAGCGCTTTTTTATTGATTCGCTTTGCAACTTGTATAGCTTCTTGCACTCTACCGTGCTCAAAAACATAAAACTCCAATTGATTCTCAATAACCCACTCAAGGTCTTCCGAGTCTATAAAGCCCATTATCAGTATGTCCGCTTTTCCACAAGTTACTTCCCAAACTCTGTAGGCTTCTTGGGCGGTATAGGTACAAAACTGTTTAATTCCCGCTTCAAAAGCCACTTTACAGTAGGTTTCGATTCCATGACCGTAAGCATTTCCTTTAACAACAGAACCGTATTTAACATCCTCTCCAATTAGTTGCCGTACAAAATTGATATTATGTTCGATAGCGGATTTGCTTATTTCGATTGTCAATGGTGATTTAGGTTTACTCATGTTCATTAAGTATTACTTGGTAAAACATATTCACACCAGAAAGAATAATTTCATCCGGAAAGTCATAATAAGGGTTATGTAACGCTAAGGCATTAACTCCTGCCCCCAGTCCAAACATTGCTCCTTCATATCTTTTAGTAAATAGACCAAAGTCCTCTCCCCATTTAAAAGGTGTATCGACTTTCATAACCGATAAGTTTAATTCCTTTGCTCCATTAGATATAATCTCAACTGCTTTTTCACTGTTACAATTAGCTTCAAACTCCTGAAACCACTCAATACTGCTTTCTAATTTTTCCTCACCACATATTTTCTCGACATAACTTTCAAATTGGTCCATCTTTTCATTGAGTGTTTTTTTATCCCATGCCCGCAGAGTAAAATGAACTTCTCCACTACCCGCAGAAACTCCATAAGCTTTTTCTCCTATTTCAGAATATATATGCGTTATCAAAAAGAAGCTTGATTCGTGAGGAACGTTGTTCACATAATTATTGGCCTCCATTATTATTTTTGAAATTACAATGGAAGGATTTTGACCCTTTTCAGGTTCAGCTGCGTGGGCGATTTCACCCTTAACCTTAATTATTACACTGATTACATGGGCTGTAAATACGCCATTCTTGACAACAATTTCCATTAAAGGAAACCCAGGTAAATTATGAAGCGCGAAAACCTTATCTACCGAAATGTTTTTAAAAAATGAACTAGACAAAACGGATTTCGCTCCCTCTCCATTTTCTTCAGCAGGTTGAAACAATAATATAACTACACCGCTACTAATTGGTTTTTCAGACAATTTATTTGCCACTCCTAGCATAATAGCGGTATGGCCGTCATGACCGCATTTATGAGAAACGTTTTCTCTTTTAGAGCGATGTTCAAAGACATTTGCTTCCTGAATTGGAAGCGCATCAATATCTGCTCGTAGAACAGTGGTTTTTCCGGATATGTTACTCTTAAAAACTGCAACTATTGCCGTTTCAGTAATTTTAATCACCTCATTTGCTTTTGTTTTTTTGAGGTAATAGAAAATGTATTCTGAAGTCCTGTTCTCCTTCCCAGATAACTCTGGATTCGCATGTAAATATTTTCTTATTCTAATTAACTCGTCAATTTGATTTATCATACTTAGATCACAACTTTTTCTATGTAATTTGAATTTAGCAATCTTAATGCTCCCATGTATTTTAAATCAAAGGATATTAAATCTCCGACCTTATAGTTAAGGTCAGTATCTCCTAAATCAACAACAATCATGTCTGAACTAGCACCAATAAAGGATATTTTAGAATCTGTAGGAATCAAAAAGTCTGTGGAAATATCTAAAAGTCCAATATCAATAATGGCTCTAAAAGATGACTTTCCGTAATCCTTTTCATCAATCTCAAAAATTTCCCCTGAAGGGTTTTCGGCTATTTGTCCAATAGGGATTTTTGGCTTTTCAGTAATTTCAATAATCTCAGAGTAAAGTTTTAACACTCCTTCTTCCATCCCTTTGTACGCAGTGTCGTTAATTATATCATTCCCAAAAAACAAAGTGTCCCCAACTCTAAAATGATTTACTCCCTCAGGAACTTGTTGATAATTTAGCATTGGAAGAATCACCGAAGTCCCCCCTGTTACCCAAGGAATTTTTTTTTCGAATGTTGCTTCGATCAATTGTTCATACAAACTTAACTGAATGAGCTTATCTTGAGAAGGTAGCACACCATTAAGACAATTTAGGTTAGTACCTATTCCAGATACCTCAATATTTGGCAATTGAAAAACAGACCGGTAAAACTCAATCAAATGTTCTCCAAGAACCCCTTCTCTCAAATCTCCCATTTCCACCATAATAATAACCTTATGTGTCTTCTTTTGAAGTTGGGCCTCTTTTGATAGAAGAATAATAGTTTCTAACTCAGTATTAAAGCTAACGTCTGCATATTTTACAATGTTTTTTATACTTCTCTTAGCCGGTGGTTTTATGTAAATGGTCTGCACATCAGATTTCATTTCCTTAATAATTTTCAAATTACTAATTCTTGAATCACAAGTCTCTTTAGGACCTAAATCCAATACCTCCTTTAAGTAAAGTTTGTTCCCACAAAGTAACTTTGTTACAACACTCCAACTTTTACCATGAGTTTTCATTAGTTTATCTAGAAAGAGGTAATTGTGCTTTAACTTTTTCCTATTGAGTTCTATAAATGCCATAATTACCTTAATTTCTTCCGTTTATATCTCATCTCTAAATACTTATTCTCAAATCCCATTTTTTCATACAGGAACACCGCAGGATTATCAGACTCTACATGCAAAGCCATATCACCTTTTGTCAATTTAATTGCATTTTTCATTAGCTCTTTACCAATACCCTCACCTCTGTGATCTGCATGAACTGCTATGTAAACTAAAATATTTTCAGGTATATACTTCGACATACCCGTTTCATTTATAACTACTGCTCCAATTATTAAGTTTTCTTCAACAAGGAGTATAATATTCCCTCCTGGTTTGTGAGGGTCAAAAACATATTCTATTGCCATTAATATATCAATCTTGCTATCTCCATACTTCCCTAAATGCTCATGTAAAAAGTCAGCAATAACCTCATTAGAATGACCGAGGTCTGCTCCTGTATACCTAGTTAATAATTTGTAATCCATATGTAAAAGTGTTTTATAGTGAATGTGATGTCTTGAGTATTTTGAATTTATCCTTAAATTTGCAATCCGATCACCCTCTATTACAATGATCTACCTAATAAATATTGCAACTACTAAATACTTTGTTAAGTAAATTGTTATGAAGCCGGTATTTTCATTCTTAAGCTTAACTAAGGAAATAAATCTGCATATTGGAGACTTAAAAAACTTCCTTTGAAAGCCTTTCAAAGGATTAAAAAGACTCTTTCTTGCTAAAAAAAGGATTCAACAAATGATTGTTTTTTTGAGTTAATACAATGCATTTCTTGTTGCTGAAACAAAGGTAACCCGAATATATTGTAGGTAAAACGATAACAGCAAGTTAGGAATTGATGATATTCGCTTAAAATTTGCTAAAAAATGTTAGACTTCGGAGCAAAGACTCAGGATATTCTATAATATCCTGATATTCTTTTTGGCAGTCGATGAGAGAAGAGTGTACAATAAATCTAACGAGTACAAGAAAGGTTATCGCATTTTAAGCATGTTGCCTTTAATTTTGTCTTTCTTGTTTTCAACTGCATCCTCATAGGTTTTATCCATATAAAACACTTTCTTATCAGGCTGGTATTTAATTAAGGTAACTGGAATCTCAGTTAGCTCTCCATAGGGCGTAATCTTTTCTTTATTTAACTCTACGTCAAATACAAAAATTGGTATCTTAAAATCCAGCCCTTGAGTTCGCTTGGTATTGATCCAAATGGTTTTGGCTTGCAATTTTTCCATAGAAACCTCGACCATATAATCTTGTTCAGCTTCAAGTTCTAGTGTAAACTTCCCGCCTCCATTTGTAGTTGTTTTATACACTAATTCTCCAGCTTCGAAAACTTCAATAGCAACTCCTTTTATAGTTTGCCCATAGGAATAAACTTGTCCTTTAAAAGTGAATGTTTTATTTTGACTAAAACCAGAAAAATTAAATAATAGAAATAATGCTATCAAATGGACTATTAATTTCATAAAGCTATAAATATTGTATTTACCCTCAGTAAAATCATAATAAAAGAGCAACGGTTCACAATTTAGTATGTTTTCAAACTTCGCTTAAACAACAAAGTTTCTAGAACGTTATAAGTTAAAATCAAAGCTAACTTAAAAAGTTAACATACAAAACTATACCTTCACAATAAAAGTCATTTCATCTGAAACAAACGATTCTATATCCCTAAAAAATATAAAAGACATCGTTGGATGCTGAGCTATCAACTACCTCACTTAGACCTACTTCTTACATTATACCTATCCTCTGCGCCCATCCACTTTTTACACTCCTTATTAATAAAGGCTAATAGCTCGTATTGAGTCAAATAAACTAATTTATAATCGAATTTTAACAGGTGATCAACAAAAGCATTTTGCTCTTCTGTGCTCAACAGCTCGGTTTGGCTCAATTTACTGCGACGAATTAATTCCCCGAGTAGAATACACTTTCGGTCTAAATACCTAAGTCGTTCTACTCTTCGTCTACTTATTTCTCTATTACTCTTTTGATTGTACGCCGAAGAAATAGGATGAGAGAACAGATTTGACTCAGAAAGCTCTAATTGTTGATATTGCCAGAAACTACGAGTCAAGTTTTCCAACTCAAGTGCTATCGCAGTAACTTGTCTTTCAGCTTGAACATTCACTTCCTTAATAATGATACTGTATTTGTTCAATTTTGGTACGATATTGTACATCGACTTTACTGTGGAATCCTTTAAAGAAACCCTTGCAGAAGTATAACCCAATGCTGAAAAAACCAGGATATCCTTTTTATTCGCTTCAATGGAATAGTTCCCGTCTTCTGTTCCATATACAAAATCACCACTCGTTTGGTTAACGATTAAAATATCGGTTAATCTTTTTCCAGTTTGTTCATCAATCAGGTGTCCTTGAACCGTTGCTTTCTTTTCTTGACCTGCAATAAACATAGGAAGAAGCAACACAAGCATAAATACCTGTATTCTTAGGGTTAACTTCAAGTATTGATTTCGAAATGTGGTCATGTTCTTCAACTACAAAGAAACGTTTCATTTATTAAAAATGTTAGACTCTAAAATTTTATAACACCAAATTAACTTATTTTGAGAATCTTAAATTTGAAGACACAAAAAAAGCTCGATGCTTTCACATCGAGCTTTCAACTATGGGTGGATGATGGGACTCGAACCCACGACCCCCGGCACCACAAACCAGTGCTCTAACCAACTGAGCTACAACCACCATAATTTTGCAATAAATTGCACCGACCCAAAATGATTTCGGGTGTGCAAATATAAAAAAATGGATTGAAATGAAGTTCTACTACTTCAAAAAAGATAATAAAAATTACAAGCCTATTTTCTTCCTGATTTCAGCATCTTTAGGAGCATTCATTCCCCAATATGCCAACCTTTCGTTAGAAATTAATGTCGCAATCGTTGTTCTTACTTCTTCGTCAAAAGCAGAAGGATAACTTTCAGTGAATCCAACAATCTTAAACGGACTTACCGATTCGAAAACAAGCGTAACTTCTCTTTTTTGTTCCGCTACCATATATCGATACTCCAATAAATTTTCCCCTTTAAATGCTGTTTCCTTGTAATCACGCAATACTCCAATTGCATTAAACAATTTTAACGGTTGGTGCTTTAAAACCATATAACTCAATTTTGAAATAAATTCAAACTCCCCAATAGGTAAACTCTTATAATCTAGTCGAATTTGATTCATCAGCGCATCCTCTACAACAGTCTGCTCTAACTCAACTCTTCTGTCTCCTTCTTTTTCAAAGTATGAGCGTTGCTCAAGAAAATACACTCCGTTTTTATGATTCATCTGCAAGAAAGCAGTCCCACACCACTCTTGAATGGTATTGGTAACTTTTAAGGTGGAGAATCGACCTTGGTTTATTGGCGTAAATACAGATGTGTGTAAAGAGTAGTCATAAATACCCGTAGTAAAGTTTGTTCTTAAAATATTCTTTAATACAGGTGTTGAGCTTTTACTTTCATAACTCTCATTTTTCACTTGTTTGTCGGTCAGAAAATCTTCTTGCACAAAAATGCTAACGACTTTTCCAGGGTGAATCGCGTTATATCTATTCTGAGACAATTCATAAACTGAAACCTCAGCTTTGCCGTCTTGCCAATAAGAATCAAATTGTGAATTCGTTTTTACACTTGAATCATTAACCTCTGTCTTTTCCATTTGAGGTTGGCAAGAAATAAGCAGTACAAATGAAAAAAATAAAGGTAAATAGTTGAACATTGTTGATGTTTTATTAGAGCGAATGGGCAAAATTTACCAATAATTGTTTCATCCAAGTTACGCAAGTATCTTGATAAAGTAGAGTTCATAACGCTCCTTTCCATCTTTCAGTCTCACTTTATGCGATAATACACATGTGTTTCAAGTTCACCATTCCCTTGATTCAAATAAACCTCCCAAAAATAATCAGCTAATTCAATATTTGACAACTTAGAATACTCTTCCATTCCAACATGCACCCTTTCTAATCCTTCATAATCTCCAATATGTATTGCTTTAATCGCTTTTCCTTCGGCTATTTCACTTACGTGAACTCTAGCCTCTCCAATCACCTCACCACTAACAGGAAATGCAAGTTCAAAAATGACTTTTTCGGGCGTGTACTTATAGTACAATGAAAGAGAATTACCACTTGCCTCAATACCTTTCATACCCATAAAGATTCCAAGTTCTGTATATATTTCAGTCATTCTACGCGACACTTCTTCAACAGAGCAAGAGTCTTTTATAGAAATTATAGAAATAGACTCCACCTCAACTACTTCTATATTTAAAGGGTTGGGTATTACTATCGATTTATTCTCAACAATTGATTTTAATTCTTTTAAGCTCGTTTGATAGCTTTCAACAATCATTGGTTTAAATAGGGTATTCATAATTCGAGCATAAAACGGAGTTACTGCTCCAACCATATCCCAAACAACAATGGTTTTACCCTCGTTCTCTGTCAACGTGAAAGATGCATAATTTGCTTCAGCGCTGCCGTTAAAAAACATTTTTGTCTTCATGTATTCATCGTCTCGGATTTCAACTACTTCTTGACTGCCAATTCCCACATTCCAGTTTTCGCTATTCCAAGTATTTTTATACCCCAACTCTCCAATTTTACCTTCGTAAGACTGTTCCATGTTAGTATCCATTTTACTCCAAGCTGACCATTTGTCCCACGATTCGAAATCTTTGATTTCTTCAAACACAACACTTGCAGCTGCGTTAATATCTATTGACTCTTCTATCGTCATTTGCGAAGGTTGAGTTGCTCCATAAATCATTACTATTGCAATAATTGCTGCAAGTATTATCAGTAGCCATTTTAAAAATTTCATAGTTTTGAGTTTAGTTGTTTATATATTTTAAAGCCAAGGTATAACAATTTTTCGTTTTTTTACAATGCACTAATCTTTTGAGCATGAACTCACATGAAATTGACTACACAATTTTTGGAGATGACCTCCAATGTGTTGAAGTAGAACTAGACCCCAATGAAACCGTAATTGCAGAAGCAGGTAGTATGATGATGATGGATCATACCATCGAAATGAATACTATTTTAGGCGACGGATCCAAGCAGAATGAAAGCATTTTTGGAAAAATTTTTGCAGCCGGCAAGCGGGTCCTTACGGGTGAAAGCTTGTTTATGACAACATACACCCAACGAGGACCTTTCAAAGCCAAGGTAACTTTCGCAGCTCCTTACCCTGGAAAAATAATTCCAATGGATTTGACGCAATTTGGAGGTAAAGTAATCTGTCAAAAAGAAGCATTTCTTTGCGCCGCAAAAGGAGTCTCTGTAGGAATAGAATTTCAAAGAAAATTAGGAGTTGGGTTTTTTGGTGGTGAGGGTTTTATCATGCAAAAACTAGAAGGCGATGGATTGGCATTTCTTCATGCTGGAGGAACGGTAGTTAAAAAAACCCTAGCGCACGGTGACACCTTAAATGTAGATACGGGGTGTTTAGTAGCTTTAAGCACCGGAGTGAACTATGATATACGACTTCAGAAAGGAATTAAAAATTCATTATTTGGTGGTGAGGGGCTCTTTATTGCAACCCTTCAAGGTCCGGGTGAAGTTTGGATACAGTCTATGCCATTTAGCAGACTAGCAGATCGTATTTATGCGAACATGCCTAAAATGGGTGGAAAAAGAACCGGGGAAGGCAGCATTTTAGGCGGCTTAGGAGATTTAATTGATGGAGATAACTAACTTTTTATCGTTGAGATACTTTTATTTCACCTTCTTATTGCTGAGCATAAACCTCTTGTTCGCTCAGGATTATAGTCCTAATAAAAGGATGATTCCTGCTATTGTTGTCACAACAGAATCAGGTTCTACCCAACAAAATTTCAACGACTTAAATGGTGAACAAATTATCGAACTTATCGACTCTCTATTGCAATTAAACACTGTATCAGACGCTATTATTCAAGGCCTGAATGATTACGCAGAAAATAAGCGATTGCAAGAAGATATTTATGTTTCACTAACAGGATTTTACGACTCCAGTATTTACCCTTCCAACTCGATGTACAATAAGTGGGATACGTACCAACTATTCAATCAAGAAAGTAGTGATTTAAAACCCGGTGAAAGTAGAAAGTTAGTGTTAGAAGATACTATAAATGAATGCAGATTTCACAACCCTTTTAGAGGCTTAATAACATCGAATTTTGGTTGGAGAGACGGACGCTCACACAACGGAATTGACATAGATTTACAAGTCTGGGATCCCGTCATTGCAGCATTCGATGGAATGGTGCGAATTTCTAGAAGTCATAATGGATATGGTCGTGTGGTAATCATCAGGCATTACAATGGCCTTGAAACATTGTACGCCCATATGCATCGTTTAAAAGTTAAACCCGGCGATATTGTAGAAGCAGGGCAAGTAATTGGTTTGGGTGGCAGTTCGGGACGTTCAACAGGAAGTCACCTTCATTTCGAAGTAAGGTTCAAAGGAAGACCATTAAACCCCAGAAGTATTATTGATTTCAACAATAACAATTTAAAATCAAGCAACATTAAGCTAATAAAAACTAAATATAGTTATGCCGCCATGCCAGATGGGCTTAATTTTCATACCGTAAAAAAAGGAGAGAGTTTGTATAAAATTGCCAATGTATATGGAACTAGTATCGAAAAGTTATGCACCATAAATGGCATTAAAAGAAACAGACCTCTACAAATTGGCCAAAAATTAATGGTTTCAAAACAATGATTTCAACAATCAATTTTCAAGAGCACCCGACAAACAGAAATTTAAAAGTTTTCTTTTATAGCAACACTGAACATGCATATCATTTTGAATCATTGTTACTAGAGCAGTCAATTAAATTTGAGAAGCAAATAGATATTGAAGGTGACCAACGAATCTATTACGGCATTCACATTGCTCATTTTAACGAAGCAAAACGACTCAATTATTTAACTATAGGCAAATTTCGAAAGAAATTTATTCCAGATTTATTTTTTCGTTTACTCTTAATAACCGTTTCCATATTAGTCGTTGGCTTAGCTATTGCCGGAGCTCTTCTTTCCGATTAGTTTAATGATTTAACACTAACTTCGTAACATGAGATTACATTGTGTACTAACCTACGCCTTTTTGTTATTCCTATCTGCTTTATCTGTTGCACAAGAAAGGGTTACCACAGTTGGAATTCAACTCAAACCTATCTTGAGTTCTGCAATAATAAATACAGGACCGCAGAGCCAAGAGGTTGAAAACATCAACTACACCATCACGCCAAGAAGTGGTTATGCTTTTGGAATGGTCATTAGGAAAGGTTTCACAAAACAAATTTCTCTAGAAACAGGAATCAATTATACTAGGAAAAGTTTCGATTTAAGAATAACGGATGATCTTTCAAGCTTAGAAATTGATGACCAGTTTAGTTATGTTATGTACGAAATACCTATTACGGGATTAATTTACGTTCAACTCGGAAGACAACTTTTCTTAAACACTTCTTTTGGTGTAGCAGCAGACTTTCTTCCTTCTGATTGGGATTCGGGCAATTCGCAATACTACCATCGTTCATTTCGAACCTACTGGGTATTGCCATCACTTCTAGCCAACGTTGGATTTGAATACAGAACTGAAAAAGATGGATATTTCTATTTAGGATTTTCTTATAAAAGGCCATTCACCAACATAACAACTGCGAAAATTGGTATTGTAGATGCAAACCAGCAAATTATCAAACAATCATCTTTTGATATTCTCGGCAACTATTTAACAGTTGATTTGAGGTATTTCTTTCATGAGAGCCCAGAGCGAAAATCACGTAGAAAAAAATGATATATTTTATTAAAAGTCAAATAATTGAAAAATTAACACTCCTCGGTTTAACGGAGTATTGGTCACATTTTATTGCGAAAATAAGCCTTGTAATTACTGCTCTTTTTCTTGCTTATCTCATAGATCGTGTCGTACGTTATGTTCTATTTAGCATCTTTGTTAGACTCGTTAAAAAAAGTAAAACTGATTGGGATGATCTTTTAGTAGAACACAAGGTTTTTTATGCAATTGCCCACCTTGTTCCAGTACTATTCATATTTTATATCATTCCTGAAATTTTAGACCAAGACTTGGTCTGGGTAGATTACCTTGAAAGGCTAAACAAAGGAGTCGTTATACTTGTATTTGCCATCTTATTTTTTAGAATTTTAAATGTTGTAAAAACGATTATTGGCAGAATAGAAACATTTAAGGACAAACCTTTAGATAGCTATTTCCAATTAGTAAAGATTATTATTTCTATCATATTATTCCTCCTTGTTCTTTCCATCTTGGCCAAAACGCCAATCACCTACTTCTTTGGGGCATTTGGCGCCATGACAGCAGTTGTTATCTTAGTTTTTAAAGATACCCTGCTGGGTTTTATTGGTAGCATTCAGCTCTCGGCAAATGACATGATTCGAGTTGGGGATTGGATTAGTATGGAAAAGTTTGGTGCAGACGGTGATGTAATCGAAATTAACCTTACCACAGTAAAAGTTAGAAATTGGGACAAAACGATAACTACTGTACCAACTTACTCTCTCATCTCTGACTCATTTAAGAATTGGAGGGGCATGCAAGAAATAGGTTCTAGAAGAATCGCTCGTTCCATCTTCATCAATCAAAGCACCATTAAGTTTGCAGACCAAGAATTGATTGAACATTTTAAAAAAATACATTTACTAAAAGATTATATTACGAATAAGGAGAACGATATACTAGCATACAATCAAGAGAATAATATCGATACTTCCATGATTTCCAATGGAAGACGAATTACTAACATTGGAACATTTAGGGCTTACCTTGTAAACTATTTAAAAAGACATCCAAAAATAAATCAAGATCTAACCATTTTAGTTCGTCAGTTAGACCCAACAATAAATGGTATTCCCTTGCAGATTTACGCATTTAGCAATGACATCGAATGGGTAAGTTATGAAGGAATTCAATCCGACATATTTGACCATATTTTAGCAGTTATTTCTCAATTTGAATTATCGTTGTTCCAAAGCCCAAGTGGTGCTGATTTTAAAAAAGCATTGAGTTGAAAACGCTAGATTCTATTTATTTTGATTGTTACTTCTTTTTTAGAATTGGTTTGCGATAGAAAGTAAATGTGAAATAATCGTTCCCACTGCTTTAACACCCAACAACGACTTCATCAACGATCAGTTCATATCAAGAATAAGCTGTGAATTAGAAACCTACTCTTTAGAAATATTCAACAGATGGAGTGAAAAAGTATTTCAAAGTAACCTAGCCAGTCAGAGTTGGGATGGGACTAAAGATGGAAGAAAATTAATCGATGGAGTTTACTATTACGGTTGAACTATAAAGTTCTAAACGAAAGTATAAAAACCATTAAAGGAAATGTACTTTTAAGCCGTTAGGTATTTTGCTGTAATAGAATTCTTGCTCTTATACATTTCCTTAACAGTTCCCTGAAAAACCAATTCTCCACCCTGATCTCCACCTTCTGGTCCTAAATCAATTACCCAATCTGCATGTTTAATAACTTCGGGATTGTGCTCGATAACAAGTAAAGAATGCCCCTTGTCAATTAGTGCATCGAAAGAGTGCAACAACTTTGAAATGTCATGAAAGTGCAATCCTGTTGTAGGTTCATCAAAAATGAAAAGGGTATGATTATTCGTTCCACCTTTTCCAAGATAACTCGCCAACTTAATCCGTTGTGCTTCTCCTCCACTTAAGGTTCCTGAAGCTTGCCCCAGTTTTACATAGCTCAAACCAACTTCTAATAAGGGTGCCAACTTATCTCCTACTTTCAAGGAGCTTCGGTCTTCTTCAAATGTTCTAAAAAAGTCAACAGCATCTTCAACTGTCATGTCCAAAACATCTGCAATATTTTTACCCTTAAATTTGATTTCTAATATTTCGTCCTTAAATCGTTTCCCTTCACACTCTTCACAAACCAAGTGAATGTCTGCCATAAATTGCATCTCTTCTGTAATCTCTCCTTCTCCTTGACAAACTTCACATCTTCCTCCATCTACATTAAAAGAAAAGTGGGCAGGTTTGTATCCTCTCGATTTTGACAAACCCAATGATGAATAAAGCGCTCGAATTTCATCGTAGGCTTTTATATAGGTTACAGGATTCGATCTTGAAGATTTTCCAATTGGATTTTGGTCGATAAATTGAACGTCTTTCAATAAATCAATGGCTCCAGTAATCTCTTTGTAAACTCCTGTTTTTTCGCCATAACCTCCCAACTTCTTCATCAACGAAGGATAGACAATTTTCTTAATTAACGATGATTTTCCGGAACCACTTACTCCAGATACTACCGTCATAGCGTTCAGAGGAAACTTACAATCCACTCCTTTTAGATTATTTTCTCTAGCACCAAATACCTCGATGTAATTATTTGAAGTCCTAATTTCTGTTTTATCAGAAACGCTCTTTTTATGATTCAAATAATCTGAAGTTAACGTATTAGCTTTCGCTAGTGCCTTAGCATCACCTTGAAAAACTAGATGTCCACCATGACTTCCCGCTTCAGGGCCTAAATCAATAATTTCATCGGCTGCCCGAATAATCTCTTCATCATGCTCCACTACGATTACAGTATTTCCTAGGTCTCGTAAAGACTTTAATATCACAATTAGTCGTTCTGTATCCTTCGGGTGAAGTCCTATACTCGGCTCATCTAAAATATACATTGAACCCACTAAACTACTACCTAAAGAAGTTGCCAAGTTAATTCGTTGCGATTCTCCACCAGACAGCGTATTTGCAGGTCGGTTCAATGTCAAATACCCAACACCCACATCTTTTAAATACTTAATTCTATTTTTTATCTCTACCAACAATCTTTTTGCAATTGTAGTGTCGTGCTGATCAAGTTTTAAATCATCAAAATAAGCCCCCAACTCATACATCGAAATACTTACTAAGTCATTAATTGACTTATCACCTACCTTTACAAAGTTAGTTTCTTTTCTTAATCGATTTCCTTTGCAATCAGGGCAAACCGTTCTTCCTCGGTAACGAGCCAGCATTACTCGAAAATGAATCTTATAACTTTTCGAACTCAAATAAGCGAAAAAATCGTCTAAGCCCTTAAAGTATTTATTTCCACTCCATAAGGTCTCGTATTGCGCTGCACTTAACTCAAAAATGGGTTTATGAATTGGAAAGTCGAATTTTTCAGCATTTCGAATTAAATCATCTTTCCAAGTTTGCATTTTTTCGCCTTTCCAACAAGCAATGGCATTTTGATATACTGAAAGTGCCTTGTTCGGAATTACGACATCTTCATCAATACCAATTACCTTTCCAAAACCTTCGCATTTAGGGCAAGCTCCAATAGGATTGTTAAAACTAAAAAGATGCACACTTGGCTCAAGAAACTCCTTCCCATCTTCTTCGAACAGGTTGTTAAATTTTTTTAATTTCAACTCCCCTTCTACTTCATAACCTACAATGCAATTACTTTTCCCTTCGTAGAATGTCGTTTCAACTGAGTCTCCTATTCTACTTTCATCATCTTCAATTTCTTCGTTAATCACAAACCGATCAACAATAACATCCAAACTGCCAAACTCCTTTTCTTGTGGCACTAGATCTTCTAACATTTCCACCTTTCCGCTTACCATTGCTCTGCTAAAGCCTTGCTGCAATAATAGTTGGATTTTATTCTCTGAACTTTTAATTGCCTTCAGATTAATTGGTGCAATCAAATAGACTCTAGCTTTTTGTGGAAGTCCCAAAATGAAGTTTACCACATCCTCTAACTGATCTCTGCTCACTTCTTTTCCTGTCGTTGGAGAAAAAGTTTTTCCAATTCTAGCATACATCAATTTCAAATAGTCATAAATCTCCGTCGTGGTACCTACTGTTGACCTAGAATTGGTTGTATTCACTTTTTGCTCAATGGCTATGGCAGGTGCAACTCCTTTAATGTAATCGACATCTGGTTTCTCCACTTTACCGAGAAATTGCCGAGCATAGGAAGATAAACTTTCGACATATCTACGCTGACCTTCGGCATATAGTGTACTAAAAGCTAATGAAGATTTTCCGGAACCGGAAAGACCAGTAATTACCACCAATTTATTCCGAGGAATAGCAACGTCAATGTTCTTAAGATTATGAACCCGAGCACCTTTTATAATAATGTGTTTCTTTGGATCTAACTCTTCAACAGGTATCGGCATGATTTTTTCTGATTTTTAACAATCGGAACACAAATTTAGGTTGGAAGTTTCAGTATTTTTGGAAAATATTATTTATTTACACAATAATACCAACCTTAATACGTTTTGGTTCGTATTATATAAAACAAACACAACGCCTATAGTTCAAAACAATACTTTTTTATAACTCGCTTTCTTTACTTATTACAAACAAAGCAAAAACTGTATGTGTTTATGGAAACTAAATTTCAAAGTGATCAGGCGTTGATCAGGCAATATCTTGATGGGAAGGAATCAGCCTTCGAAATCTTACTAAACCGCTACAAGGGTCGAGTATTCTCGTACATCATGTTTACGCTTCGTGATGAAACCTTGGCGAACGATATTTTTCAAGAAACTTTTATGAAGGCGATTCGAACGTTGAAGAAAGGTGGTTACAATGAGGAAGGTAAATTTTTACCTTGGGTGAATCGTATTGCGCACAACCTAATCATTGATCATTTTAGAAGAATCAAAAAATACCCAACTACCAATGGTGGTCCTGAATTTGACATCTTTGACATCATTCCAGATGAATCAAAAACAGTTGAAGAAAAAGAAATTCATGGCCAATTGATGGGCGATGTAAAAAAACTAGTCCACCAATTACCCGACGACCAAAAAGAAGTTTTGATGATGCGCATGTATTTCGACATGAGCTTTAAAGAAATTGCAGAACGCACCAATGTTAGTATCAACACAGCCTTGGGTAGAATGCGTTACGCATTAATTAACCTGCGAAAAATGGCAGAGAAGAAAAATATTTCTTACGTGAATTAATACACAATACATATACAGCTTTGAATCCCTGATGGGCAACTCGAGATTCTCGATTTGCGCTTCAGGGATTTTTGTTTCTACTTTATTTTAACATTTCTGCAATAAATAAAAGTCATTCACGTTTTGATTTAAACTAATCTTAAAAACTGCGTATGGCAATATTTACTCATTTTGATTTCCAAGAACTTACTGAAAACGAAAACAATCTTAACCGAGAGCTCCATCAGGAGCATAATAAGGTGCAGCAATCCCCAAATAACTCTTCCATTCAAAACATCTTAGCTTTTTCGAAAGCATTGAGCATTCGAAAATCGGATAACTTGGGCTTTGTTGAGAATGTGTTGAATTAATTACGAATGGATCATCTAAGAATTACGAATGTTCAATAATTGGGCATTCGTTTTTTCATGTTTTTGAATAGAGTGGTTCTTTGTCTACCATCGTTCGGAAAGAAGTAATCTAGCTAAAAAGAACCGTAATTGCGTGGCACGAAGCAATCCCGGTCTAGTTTCCAATCAACAAGATTGCCGCACTCCTATCGTCGTTCGCAATGACTTTCCAATTCGTCATTGCGATTGAAACGCAGTGTAAAGAAGCAATCCGGTTCTTATCTCTAAGCAACAAGATTACTGCGGTCGTTCCTCATTCATAGTGCCATTCTGTTCGTCATTGCGCGGAACAAAGCAATCTATTGTTTAATTACCTTCTTCGAAAACACCTCTCCATTCTTCATCATTAATTTCAGAATGTAAATTCCATTAGCCTTTGGCAATTCTACAGTTGTAGTTGTTGTATTGAAGGTTGCTGAAGCCGATAACAACTTTCCAATTGCGCTATACACCTCAAGGATCTCTATTTTTACCTCGCTCTCTACAGTTACAATACCCTTAGAAGGGTTGGGGTATACTTTCAAATCTGGAGAAATCTCTCTGAAACCAGAATTTATACTTGAAAATAAACCATTTGCATCTGTTTTAATTAAATATACATCATCTCCTGTGGTTGAATTGTTAGCTACTCCAGTCATTAAAATATCACCTTTATGATCAACGAAAACATCACTTAAAGATCGAAAAAAGAGAGAGCTAAATGAGCGTTGCCAAACAAAATTATAATTTGAATCTATTAACATTAATTGAATACTATTACTTAACGGTGCGAAGGGTTCGACTAAGTTTGCTAATAAATAGCCACTTGAGGACTTTCTAATAAAACGAGGTTCCCATTTGCTTGCATTTCCTTTAAAACCCTTTCTCCAAATAAACCCTCCTACTGAATCTAATTTAGTTAAATATGTACTATCAGGAAGGTTAGATTTAGAAACAGAGGAGCTTTCAAATAAAATATTACCATCATCCAATATCATTAACTCTTCAATATAAAATAAAGTTCGACCAGGTTGGAGATATCGTTTTTCGTGTATAAGAAGTCCTAAAGAATCTACAATCACTATAGACGATTCCCCCTGTACGGCTCCCCAAATATATTGCCCACCTATTATATAATTACCGAAAGAGTCCGATTTTACAGTATAGTAATAATTGTATCCTCTGGGAAAGGAATTGCTAAATGATAGAATTTCATTTCCCAATGAATCTAATTTCGCGGCATAGCCACAAGAACCGCCAAAGGAATTAGGGCAACTATCATCTACACCGACAACAATAATATTGTTATTATTATCAACACAAAAATCAAAGTAACGAGCTCCTGCATCACTATTAATTGATTTGCTCCAAATTGTATCTCCTAAATTATTCACCTTTAAAATACTTCTAGGATGCACCAAAATTAGGTATTCATTATTTTTTGTCTCGAGTATCTTCCAAAAAGTTACATTCGGGCCAAGAAACGAATAACTTCTAGTCCATATTGTATCCCCTTCTTCATCGAATGCAGCTAAATAGTTTACTGACGATGATTGATAGGAAAGCAGATAAGTGGAGTCACTTAACTGAGCTATTAAACTTCTATAATCTCCGCTAATACTTGGAATGGTTTTAACGAAATAGTCTTGACCAATTATATTTATGGAACTAATAACTACGAACAGAAGAATAAATGATTTTTCATAACTGACCTTATATAACTCAAAATAAGAATTTAAATTGATAATGTAAACAACTTCTAAAATCAAACGCTCTATTACTTCAAGCAATCAAACATAAAGTTCAATCAATTCTATTTAAACAACCCCGCTCTTCCCACTTTTGAGCAAATAGGACATGCTAACGGATCATGAGGCCTAGCCTTACAATATTGCCTGCCAAAGAAAATAATTTGAAGGTGTAAATCATTCCACAATTCTTCTGGAAAGAGTCTCTTTGCATCTTTTTCAGTTTGTGTAACATTCTTCCCATTTGTCAAATTCCAACGGTACAGCAACCGATGAATGTGAGTATCTACTGGAAAAGCAGGTACTCCAAAAGCCTGAGACATTACAACGGAAGCTGTTTTATGACCTACCCCAGGTAATTCCTCCAGATCTTCAAACGTCTGCGGAACCTTGCCTCCATGCTTTTCCATTATAATCTCCGATAAGCGGTGAATTGCTTTGGACTTCTGAGGTGACAATCCACACGGGCGAATAATAGCACGAATATCATCCACATCCTGACGCATCATGTCTTTCGGATTATCTGCCAACTCCCATAAACCTGGTGTTACCTGATTTACTCTAATATCAGTGCACTGTGCGGATAGCAAAACTGCTACCAACAAGGTATACGGGTCTTTATGATCTAACGGTATGGGAATTACAGGGTACAACTCTTGTAGCTTGTTCATAACAAATGAAACTTTTTCGGCCTTTTTCATAGAAGCACAAATATACTTGCTGAAATTCGCATTAACACTAAACCTTTGGTCGAATAAATTGTACTAATTTGTATAAAAAACAAAACTATTTATAAATAATTGTTATTTTACTCGGCAAGATAACGACAATAATTTCGTCAAGACTATGTTTCATTTAAAAGTTGGAGATCAAGCTCCGGAAATAAACGCAAAAGATGAGAATGGAAATAACTTCCAGTTATCCGCTCATAGAGGTAAAAAAGTGATACTCTATTTCTACCCGAAAGACAATACTCCAGGTTGCACAGCGCAAGCTTGCAACTTAAAAGATAATTATGCAGCACTTCAAAAAAGAGGTTACGAAGTTGTTGGAGTAAGTGCAGATGACGAAGTGAAGCACCAAAAGTTTATTGCGAAATACGATCTTCCATTTACGCTATTGGCGGACACCGACAAGAAAGTAATTCAAGATTACGGCGTTTGGGGATTGAAAAAGTTTATGGGCAAAGAATACGATGGAATTCACAGAACAACTTTTGTGATTGATGAAGATGGAAAGATTGAAGAAATCATACAAAAAGTAAAAACAAAAGCACACACCGAACAAATACTAAAAGACTAAATCAAACCTAGATAACATGGCTGAAAAGAAAGAACAAAACGCAGAAAAGCTAAAAGCACTTCAACTTACAATTGATAAGTTGGAAAAAACTTACGGAAAGGGATCCATCATGAAATTGGGAGATCGAGCAGTAGTGGATATTGAATCCATTCCTTCAGGTTCTGTAGCATTAGACATGGCATTAGGCGTAGGCGGTTATCCTCGTGGAAGAGTTGTTGAAATTTACGGACCAGAGTCTTCTGGTAAAACCACATTAACGCTCCATGCCATTGCCGAGGTGCAAAAGCAAGGTGGAATTGCAGCTTTTATTGATGCAGAACACGCCTTCGATCAATTTTATGCAGAAAGTTTAGGGGTCGATACAGAAAACTTATTTATCTCTCAGCCAGACAATGGCGAGCAAGCGTTAGAAATTGCCGACAACTTGATTCGCTCAGGAGCCATCGACTTAATTGTAATTGACTCAGTAGCTGCACTTACTCCAAAAGCAGAAATTGAAGGTGATATGGGTGACTCTAGAATGGGATTACAGGCAAGGTTAATGTCACAAGCATTGAGAAAATTAACAGGAACCATTAGCAAAACAGGTTGTACTTGTATTTTCATTAACCAATTAAGAGAAAAAATTGGTGTAATGTTTGGAAATCCTGAAACAACAACCGGTGGTAATGCATTGAAATTCTACTCTTCAGTAAGAATTGACATCAGAAGAAGTTCTCAAATCAAGAACGGTGAAGAAATTATAGGTAACCGTACGAAAGTGAAAATTGTAAAAAACAAAGTTGCTCCGCCATTTAGAAAAGTTGAATTTGACATCATGTATGGAAAAGGAATCTCTAGATCAGGTGAAGTAGTTGACATGGGTGTTGAACATGGAATTGTTAAGAAAAGTGGGAGCTGGTTTAGCTATGGTGACACTAAATTAGGTCAAGGTAGAGATGCTGTAAAGCAGCTAATTGAAGATAATCCAGATCTAATGGAAGAACTGGAAGGAAAAATTAAAGAAGCAATGGTACAAGTTTAGTTCCTTTAACTAAAAAAGGCCTAATCCTTTGATTAAATTTGTCCCGAATGCTAATTGCATTCGGGACTTTTTTTATTTATACACGATGAGAAATCTAATTTACTTAATGCTGACTGCAGGACTGTTAGCATGTCAGCCAAAAGAAGAAACAAAGAACAACGAAAACGAAACAATAACTGAAGTTGACAATACCAAGGCGAAAGCTACGGTTAATGAAGAAGATTCAGCACTAAGCAGACTCAATGAAAAAATAAGAGCAGATATTAATAACAAAGATTTGTACTTAGCGAGAGCAGATTATTATTTGGAAAAGCAAAGTACAAAAGAAGCGATGGAAGACATTAACCGGGCTTTTAGAATTGATACAAATTACTTGCCCACCTTATTGAAGCAGGCGGATTTCTTAACCAAAAGTGGCAAACTTGAATTGAGCCTTGCAGTTATAGATAAAGCAGATAATATTTACCCTAAAAAAAGCACTATACAGGTTGCATACAGCCAATTGTATTTAGTAGCTCGCAACAATGAGAAATCTCTTTCCTACGCAGATTTGGCAATCAAATATGATATGTACAATGCAGTAGCATACTATTTAAAGGGATTTAATTTTTTAGAAATTGGAGATACAACCAAAGCAATTAGCAGTTACCAAACAGCAGTAGAACAAGACCCCGAATATTTTGAAGCGTATTTGGAATTAGGTTTAATTTTTAGCCAAAAAAATGATCCAATGGCCTTAGAATACTTTAATAATGCCTTGGAAATCCAACCATCTGAACGAAGAGCATTGTACAGCAAAGGAATGTATGAGCAAGAACACGAGATGTACAATGAAGCAATGGAGTCTTATACCATTGCTATCAAGTCAAATCCTGATTTCAGAGAAGCACACTACAATTTAGGATACATTCACTTATTTTATTTAACACTGTACCGCCAATCTCAACAATACTTTACGGATGCGATTGAGGTTGATCCAAGATATAAAGAAGCATACTACAACAGAGGTTACGCCTTTGAAATGTTAGGAGATATTAATAATGCTGCAAAAGATTACCGCAAAGCCTTAGAGATTGACCCTAGTTACGATTACGCCGCAAAAGGCCTAAGCCGATTGAACAATTAAAATATGAACTTACTCTCTGTTGAAGAAATTGCCAAAAGATTTGGCGAAAGAATACTATTTTCCGACGTGACTTTTGGCTTAGACCAAGGTCAAAAAATGGCTCTTGTGGCCAAAAACGGGGAGGGTAAAACGACGTTGCTCGAAATGCTTGCCGGAGACATGAATCCTGACACGGGAAACGTTGTTTGGAGAAATGGTGTCACAGTTGGGTACCTGCGCCAAGATAATCCCTTTAAAGAGTTCAAAACGGTAAAAGAAGTATTATACGGCTCAGACAACGATTTTGTTAGAGCGCTTAACAGCTACGAATATGCCATTGAGAATCCGAATGATGATGATGCCATGCAAAAGGCGCTTAACTTAATGGATGCAAGCAAAGCTTGGGATTACGAAGCTAAAATTGACAAATTGCTCAATATTTTCGGCATGGACAGTTTGGGTAAAAACCAAGAAATAGAATTACTTTCTGGTGGCCAAAAAAAGAGAATTGCACTAATTAAACTAATTGTTGACGAGCCGGACGTCTTTATTTTAGATGAGCCAACGAACCACTTGGACATTTCAATGATTGAATGGTTGGAAGAGTTCTTATCAGGTCAAAACATAACGCTTTTTATGGTCACTCACGACCGTTACTTTTTAAGCAGAGTTTGTAATCAGATCTTAGAATTAGACAATGGAAGCGGCTTTAGATATAGCGGCGATTATGAGTATTTTTTAGAGAAGAAAGCAGAAAGAGAAGAGAACCTAAGTGCAGAAATTGGCAAAGCAAAAAACCTCTATCGCAAAGAAATAGAATGGATGCGAAGAATGCCTAAAGCCAGAGCGACGAAGGCTAAGTCTCGAGAAGATCGATTCTACGAAACGGAAAAGAAAGCAAAACAACGGGTAAATAAAGATGAAATGCAACTCTCTATTAAGGCTGAGCGCTTGGGGGGGAAAATTTTAGAATTACACCATGTAAAAAAGTCATTCGACAACCTAAAAATTGTAGATGACTTTAATTACACGTTCAAAAAAGGCGATAAAATTGGTATTGCAGGGAAGAATGGAGTTGGTAAGACTACTTTTCTGAACATGCTTATGGGCTTGGAGAAAGTTGATGGGGGTAAAGTGATTACCGGAGAAACTGTGCAGTTCGGTTATTATACTCAAAAAGGAATTCAACCGACAGAAGATAAGAGAATTATAGACGTCGTAAAAGACATTGCAGAAGTTATACCACTTGAAAAAGGTAGAAACATTACTGCTTCTCAACTATTAGAGAAGTTCTTATTCCCGCCTAAACAGCAATATACTTATGTTTCTAAATTAAGTGGAGGAGAGAAAAAAAGACTTTACCTACTCACCATTTTAATGAGTAATCCTAACTTTTTAATTCTGGATGAACCTACTAATGATTTAGATATTAAAACCATTCAGATTTTAGAAGACTTTTTGAAGGAATTCCCGGGCTGTTTGCTTATTGTTTCTCACGATAGAGCGTTTATGGATAATCTTGCGGATCATATTTTTTACTTCAAAGGAGAAGGAGAAATAAAGGATTATAATTTGACTTACAGTGAAATAATTGAAATTCAAAAACAAGAGCAAGGGTCTAGTAGTCCAAAAGCGGTGCAAGCTCCTGAAGTCAAAAAGGAAGAAAAACCTAATGCATATACTGAAAAATTGAGTTACAACGAACGCAGAGAGTACAATAAGTTAGAGAAGGAAATTGCAAAAATGGAAAGTAAAAAAGAAGAATTGACGGTAAAAATGTCTAATGCTACGACAGATGCAGAGGAGTTAATTCAAACCTCTGAGGAGATTGGTAAAGTAATAGCAGAGATCGACGAAAAAGAGTTACGTTGGCTAGAACTATCAGAACGAGCCTAAAAACTTAAGACTTCAGTCGGTTTTGAAAATTTACTATTCTTTGGAAAGCTTAAACTGAAGTCCTATTGAAAAAACAAAAGCAGTAAAAATTGAGTTACCGACTTGGTTTGTGACAAACGCTTCTTTGTTTTGATTCACAGTGCGTGTTTCTGCATCAAACGAATGTTCAGAATAATAGAAAGCAGTTTGCAAATTGAGCTTTAATTTATCGCTTGCCTTAAATTTTACGCCTCCATTGATCTGAAATCCAAAACTAGGCTCTACATCCGTAGTTTGTGAAGAACCAACAGAATATAATGAATCAGTAACTACAATTGAAACATCTGGAACATTAAACCAGCTGTAACTAGCCGCAGGGTTTAAGTAAAAGTCAATCTTTTCATTTATTTCTATATCGAAATTCAACCCAACCATTACCACGTTGTTGCTGTAATTTTCCAACGAACTCTTATATAGAAAGTTGCGAGTAACGTATAAATCTCTACTCAATCCGCTTCTCAGACCTTTTTCAGAGTACGAATCATATTCGCTCCGATTCACTTTCATTGAAATGTTCGAATATCCAAAAGTCAGTTGCATCTTTTTTACAACAGGAACGTACAAATTAAATCCTATTGACCTCCCAGTTTGGGCAAACCCAGACCTATTATTACGAGACTCTCCCAAATCTCCTAGTGGAACAGCTGAACCTATATTTAATTGTAATTCTGCTACACCTTTATCCTGTGCATTTGCAAGAAAACAACCAGCTATCATCGCTAGAATCAATAACACTTTTTTCATTTACATTCGTTTACATGGTTTTTGCTCTATTCCAGTACTTGTCCATTTCTTCTAAACTCATCTCCCCCATTTGTTTGCCATCCTTTTTCGACTCAGTTTCCAAATATTTAAACCGTTTAATAAATTTCTTGTTTGTTTTTTCCAGAGCATCTTCTGGATTAACACCGATAGATCTCGCGTAATTAATCAAGGAAAAAAGTACATCGCCAAATTCTGATTCAATCTTTTCTTGACTGACATTTTTAGCTTCTAACTCTACTTTCAATTCAGCAATCTCTTCCTCTACCTTTTCAAAAACTTGTTCGGGCTTTTCCCAATCAAACCCAACCCCTCTGGCTTTATCTTGAATTCGAATGGCCTTCACCAAAGCAGGTAAAGACTTTGGAACACCTTCCAGAACTGAACGATTAGGGTTTCCCCCTTCCTTCAGCTTGATTTTTTCCCAATTGGCCATCACTTCCTTCTCATCCTTTACTTTGATATCACCATAAATATGAGGATGACGATGAATCAATTTCTCGCAAATTCCATTTAATACCTCTGCCATTCCAAAAGCCTTCTTCTCTTCTCCAATTTTAGAATAAAAAACTAAGTGAAGCATGAGGTCGCCCAGCTCCTTTCGAATCTCTTCCAAATCACCTTCAACAATTGCATCTGAAAGCTCATAAGTCTCTTCTATAGTTAAATAGCGAAGACTCTCCATGGTTTGTTTCATGTCCCAAGGACATTTGGCTCTTAAATCATCCATTATATTCAATAAACGTTCGAATGCCTTTAGTTTCTCTTTCATGGTTTTTCTTTCAAAAGTAGCTGTTTTAAATAGGACTGATGAAGCAAGAATGAATAATTTTGGCTGAATCAGTCGGTAAATAAAGGAACTCTTTATACAATTGATTGTTTCACTATAAAAGAAAACAAACCATGAATAATTTCGATTTTAAAAATCCAACAAAAATAATTTTCGGGAAAGATACCTTCCAAAGACTAGCGACAGAAATTCCGGAAAACTCCAGAATATTGATGCTTTATGGCGGTGGAAGTATTAAGAAAAACGGAATCTACGAAAACGTAAAAAAGAACCTAAGTAAATTTCACGTCGAAGAGTTTGGAGGAATTCCTCCTAACCCTGAGTATTCAGTTTTAATGGATGCGCTTAAAGTGATTAAGGAGAAAGACATTGATTTTTTGCTCGCAGTAGGCGGCGGCTCCGTAATTGATGGAACTAAATTTCTTTCTGCAGCGGCACTATTTGAAGGAGATGACCCTTGGGAAATATTAACGAATAAAAGACCAACGTTAACAGCTATGCCATTTGCAACGGTTTTAACATTGCCAGCAACAGGTTCAGAAATGAACTCAGGTGCAGTAATTACGAGAGCTGAATTCAAACAAAAATTCCCAATGGGTGGGGCAGGATTATTTCCTCAGTTTTCGATCCTCAATCCTGAGGTCGTTTATTCGATTCCAGAGCGTCAATTGGCAAATGGATTAGCAGACTCATTCACGCATGTCCTAGAGCAATACATGACTTACCCCATAGATGCTAATTTACAAGATCGATTTGCTGAGAGCATCATGCAAAGTATCCTAGAAGTAGCCCCAAAATTGATGAAAGATCAAAAGAATTACAAAAATGCAGCTAACTTCATGTGGAATTGTACCATGGCATTAAATGGTTTAATTCAAAAAGGAGTACCTAACGATTGGGCTATTCATGCTATGGGTCACGAGTTAACCGCACTATACGGAATAGACCACGCAAGAACCTTGGCCATTTTAACCGAGAGCCATTACCGACACAACTTGAATGATAAGAAAGAAAAGCTTATACAGTATGCGGAAAGAGTTTGGGGAATTACGGATGGAAGTGATGCAGAAAAAGCTGAAAAAGCTATTGTGAAAACAACGGAATTCTTTCATTCTATCGGAATCAAAACAAAGCTTTCCGAATATACCTCAGAATTTGAAGGAACTGCTGAAGAGATTGAAAGCAGATTCGAGTTGCGAGGGATGACGGGAATTGGAGAAAGAGGTACTCTATCTCCTCAAGATGTTAAGAAAATCGTTGAAATGTCATATTAAAACCCAGATTAATAATTGGAAAGGCTGTTCGGAAACGAGCAGCCTTTTTTCGTTGAATTAAACTACTTTTGCTACATGAGAAAAGACATAGTTGATATATTACCTGGTGTTGGTTTAGGCGTCATAAAGTTCGGAATGGAGCGTAATCAAGTAAAAATGATTTTAGGGGAACCGGATGAAAAAGATGTTTTTTTCATGACTGAGTCTGATGATTCTGAAGCGGAGGTGTGGTATTATGACGATAATTGCCTTTCGTTAAGCTTTGACGCGGCAGATGATTGGAGACTGGTAACCATAGAAATTGATCATGAGAAGTACCTGTTTCAAAACATTTCTTTTTTCAACAAAAACAAACTTGCCGTAATAAAAGCATTAGAAGAATTGGATGTCCTAGATTTTAAGCACGAGCCGGTTCCGATGGAAGAAGCTCCAAGTCATGAATTAATAAGTTCTGAAAGTTTAGGAATTAATTTCTGGTTTGATGATGATGTTGTAACCGAAATTCAATGGGGACCATTCTTTAATGCAGACGAGTCTGTGCAATGGCCAGAGTAATAAGAACAGTCAAAGGAGACTAACCCTCTTTACCTCCCTCTGACTTGAGAATCAAAAAGTCTTGTGTTGGTGTACTAAATGAATTGATCAAATCATCTATCATTCCTTTCCCTTGACTTAGATAGATCTCGGAAAAATTCAACCGTCGTTCTTGAAGTCCATTATTATAAAACAAGCTGTCTTTCAAAAACGAAATCCGATTTTGAGTAGTTTGAGATTTTCTTCTTTCTGCTCGAATGAGTTTTTCAGAAAGCTGTTCCATTGATTTTATTTGCTTTGCAGCCAAAGCTTTTACATGTTTCTCTAAGCTAGGGTCCGAATCAATCGCTAATTGCTCCAATTTCTTATAAAATCGCTCCTGCGCTTCTTTTTGACTACTTAACTCAAGATCACTTGATGAATTGCCTTTCACCCACTCTTTCATTAAAACTCCTTCTGCAAGGAACAACTGCTGATTGGTTATACCAAGTTTATGAAAGACTTTTGTTTGCTTTTCATTTAACCAAACAACTGAATTTCTAAGAACCAACATTGGCATTGGGATTTCAGCTTGTTCAAAGGTCGTTTTCAACTGAAACCAATAGGCTAATTCTCCACCACCACCTATGTATGCTAAATTTGGTAAAATCGTTTCCTGATAAACAGGCCTCAACAATACATTTGGGCTAAATCTTTCTGGATTATTTTCTAATTCCAACAATATCTCTTCTTCCGTAAAGGAAATAGAAGTGCCATTTACAACGAACGCTCCATCCTCTTTAACGATTCGTTCTCTGCTATTATCTGTCAAGTAAAAAAGGTTTATTTCCCTTGGATTTACCTGAATTTTATATTTATTCGATAAGGATTGACTTTGCTCTTCAACTGCCTTTGCAGAGAACTCTTCTTGCAATTCCTTTTTAACAATAGGAGCAAAAAGACTCTTGAGCTTTTGATTATCTCCATCTACAATAACAACTCCATAATCACTAAAAAGCTCATGCACCAAATATCGAGTTGCCGCAGCTAAGGTCTTATGTTTTACGTACGCTTGTTGAAATAAACGTTTTAACTCTTCTGCGTGGGTGGAATAGTTTGTTAACCACTTTTCCAATTCTAAAGTCGTTGACTCCATCTCTGAAAGCTCCATTCTTCCAACAGCTCCCTTTTGCTCAGTTTGCCATTTGAACGTTCGATCTGCAACATTAAAATGATTTACCTCTTCAAAATCATGATCCTCTGTTGCCATCCAATAAACCGGAACAAAATTAAAATCAGGATAATGTGAGCTTAAATTCTCACAAAGGTTAATGGTACTAGCAATCTTATAAATAAAGTAAAGAGGTCCAGTAAACAAACACAGTTGATGTCCCGTAGTAATTGTGTACGTATTGTCTATTTCGAGCTTATTCAAGTTGGCTAACACTTTACCATCTTGACTTAATTTCAGACCATCCTTTTTATATTGTTCCTTTAATGATTGGCCTAGAATAGTTCTATTCTCGTGCGAAAAATTCTTATCCTCTATCGCATGTTTAAAATTATCAAGACTAGGATAAAGAGAGTAAAACTCTTGTAAATCAGAATTATTTGCTAAATAATCTAAAATAATTTTAGAAAAGTACCCACTTTCTTCGAACGATATACAGTCTGCCTTCATATGAACAATGGAAATTCGTTAAAAAGTTGTGAAAAGAGATGATTTGAACCGATATTCTATCAAGATTTTAGAAACCTTAAGAAGTACTAAACTAAATCACCATATAAATCAAATTCTTCAGCTCGGTTGATTTTAACATTTGCAAAATCTCCAATTCGAACATATTGATCTTTTGGCACAAGTACTTCATTATCAACCTCAGGCGAATCAAACTCTGTACGTCCGATAAAATAATCTCCTTCTGCTCGATCGAACAGAACTTTGAATGTTTTACCAATTTTTTCTTGATTCAAATCAAATGAAATTTGACTTTGAATTTCCATGATCCGATTTGCTCTTTGGTGTTTTACATCTTCAGGAACATCGTCGTCCAATTTAAAGGCATGTGTATTCTCTTCATGCGAGTATGTAAATATTCCGAGACGGTCAAACTTCATTTCCTTTACCCATGCTTCCATCTGCGCAAAATCCTCTTCTGTTTCACCAGGATATCCAGCAATTAATGTTGTACGAATCGCCATCTCAGGCATTGCTTTTCTAAACTCCACCAACAACTGATTGGTTTTTTCCATAGTCGTACCTCTTCTCATCGACTTCAACATACTGTCTGTTATATGTTGAAGAGGTATATCTATATAGTTACAAATGTTATCTCGACGTTTCATAACCTCTAACACATCCATCGGAAACCCGGTAGGAAAAGCATAGTGTAATCGAATCCAATCTATACCCTCAATATCAGCCAACTTATCCAACAACTCTGCTAGTTTTCGTTCCTTGTAAATATCAAGTCCATAATAGGTCAAATCTTGAGCAATCAAAATCAATTCTTTTACTCCTTGAGCAGCCAATTGAGTTGCATTAAAAACCAATTCTTCTATTGGCGTACTTACATGCTTCCCTCTCATGAGTGGTATTGCACAGAAAGAACAAGGACGATCACAGCCTTCAGCTATCTTAAAATAAGCATAGTGATTAGGGGTCGTTATTAATCTTTCTCCTATTAACTCCTTTTTATAATCAGCTTTTAACGTCTTTAATAACCGAGGTAACTCTCTCGTTCCAAAAAAGGCGTCTATATTAGGTATTTCTGCTTCTAATTGATCTCTATATCTTTCAGAAAGACAACCAGTCACATACACTTTATCAACTTTCCCATCTTTTTTTGCATCAGCGTAGGTTAGAATCATGTCTATTGATTCCTGCTTTGCATTATCAATAAATCCACACGTATTGATAATTACAATTTCAGCATCTTCTTCCTTGCTTTCATGCTCCACCTCAAAGTTATTCGCTTTCAGCTGAGTCATCATAACTTCAGAGTCAAAAATATTTTTTGAGCATCCCAAGGTAATAACATTTACCTTATTCTTTCTTAGGGTTTTAGTCTTCATAGATTAAGAGTTCTCTCTATTTATTAAATAAGCTGTTTACAAACTCCTTACGATTAAAGACTTGCAAATGGTCAATTCCTTCCCCTACGCCTATATATTTTACTGGAATTTTAAATTGATCAGAAATACCTATAACTACACCACCTTTAGCAGTGCCGTCCAGTTTAGTTAAGGCTAACGCATTCACCTCAGTTGCTGCAGTAAATTGCTTCGCTTGTTCAAATGCATTCTGCCCCGTTGAGCCATCCAGAACCAACAAAATTTCATGAGGAGCATCTGGGATTACCTTCTGCATTACTCTCTTTATTTTACTTAGTTCATTCATTAAATTAACCTTATTGTGCAATCGTCCTGCAGTATCAATAATGGCTACATCAGCTTCCATAGAAACTGCAGACTGTAAGGTATCGAAGGCAACAGATGCCGGATCAGCTCCCATTCCCTGACTTACTATTGGCACACCAACTCGTTCAGACCATATTTTCAACTGGTCAACTGCAGCAGCTCGGAATGTATCAGAAGCTCCTAAGACTACTTTTTTCCCTACCTTCTTAAATTGATGCGCTAATTTCCCGATGGTAGTTGTCTTTCCGACACCATTCACTCCAACAACCATTATTACGTATGGCTTTTTATCAGTAGGAAGTGTAAACTCATCGTAATCTGTAGAATTATTTTCTTCCAGTAATGCGGCTATTTCATCACGAAGAATTTCATCCAGCTCATTCGTTCCAACATATTTATCCTTCTCAACTCTGGCTTCAATTCGTTTGATAATTTTCAGCGTAGTATCAACTCCAACATCCGATGTGATTAGTATTTCTTCTAAGTTATCGAGAACCTCGTCGTCCACTTTGGTTTTACCAACAACGGCACGACTAAGCTTTCCGAAGAAACTATCTTTCGTTTTACTCAATCCCTCATCGAGATCTTTCTTTTTTTCTTTGGAGAAAAAGCCGAATAAACCCATAATTTTTTAAAATAAAAAAGGCCTCTCTCATTGAATGAAAGAAGCCCATTAACCTATTTATAACTTTATATTACTTTTTGAAATAGTCGTTCACAGCGTCGTTAGCCACCATTTCTTCTTTAAAAGTATATGAATTAGTTTTTTCAGACTTCACCATTTTGATTACTTTGGTAAACGCCTTTCCTTCACCTTTTTGAAGGGATGCAACTGTTTTCTTAGCCATGTCTTATGTTTTACTTGATTTCTTTATGAACCGTCACTTTCTTCAAAATCGGGTTGTACTTTTTAATCTCCATTCTCTCAGGAGTATTCTTTCTATTCTTGGTCGTAATGTACCTAGAAGTTCCTGCCTGACCACTTTCTTTATGTTCTGTGCATTCTAAGATTACTTGAATTCTATTACCTTTTCCTTTTTTCGCCATTATCGTATGCTTTATTTACGGGAGGACAAAAATAGCTATTTTTTTCTTAAATCACATAGCTCAAACTCTAAATTATTTATAACTTTTTTCTCCTACTCCGCCATTAAAGACTCTATATCTTTTACGGTCCTTGGAGAAGCAATAGATAGGTTTTCAGGACCTTCTGATGTGATCAAAATATCATCCTCTATTCGTACCCCAATATTCCACCATTTAGAGTCACAATCAGAGTCTTCAGAAATGTAAATACCAGGTTCAACTGTAATCACATTACCGGAAACTAAAGCAGTATATGTTCCCGCATCGTGAACATCTAAACCTAAATAATGAGAAGTACCATGCATGAAATACTTCCCAATTTCAAGAGACCTTCAGCTATAATGTCGGTAGCCACAATTCCAGGTTGCCAAAAATTACCCCCCTCTACTGCTGCATCTATGCCTGCCGATTGAGCTTTCAAAACCAATTCGTAAATCTGTTTTTGTTCTTTCGAAAACTTGCCATTTGGAGGGATTGTTCTGGTAACATCTGCGGTGTAACCATGATATTCTGCCCCAACATCACTGACTAGTAACCCTCCATTAACAAGCGGTCGTCTATTCGAAGTATAATGTAAAATACAAGAGTTTTCCCCACTTCCCTGTATAGATGGAAAACCAGTATATTCCGCCCCATTCTTCTTAAACACGTATTCTATAATAGCTTCTGTCTGGAACTCTGTCATAGTATCGGTAATTTCCCTCATTAACTGATTTTGAGCCTCACAAGTAATCGTAATTGCCTTTCTTAGCAATTGAATCTCTTCCGCTGTTTTTACTTGACGCAATTGCGCCATCAAAATACCTTCAATTCTCTGTTTCTCATTTAATTTCGTAGGATTTTTCTTTTTAAACTGATGAAACAAGCCTGCTAAATTATCGGTAACTGAAGTATCCTTTTGCTCCATTCCAAACGGTGATTCGTAGAAGACGACATGAAGACTATCGAATCTAGGGTAAAAATCAACGAAAGCCGTATTGGGTAAAATATAGTCTATTTGAAGACGATTTTTGGCCATATCCGCGCCCAATCTTCTACCGGTCCAAAGTTCCAAATTTGAATCCCTTTCTTGCAGGAAAAGGATTTCGTCACTCACAACGTCTGAAAAAAGCTGCTGATCTTTATAAATTATAATCATTGCATTTGGCTCTCGTAATCCTGTGAGGTAATAGAAATTAGGATTTTGATGATACTCGTAATATACATCGTTGGACCTATTCCTTTCAGGACTAGCAAAAAAGACAATGGCTGAACCATCGGGCAATAACTTCCTTAATGAATCTCTCCTAGATTTATGAAACTCTGCTGACAAGAAATCTTTTTCATATTCATAGTAGTCAGCTTCAAATTTTGCGTTAAGTTGATCGTTTTGACCCTGTGCAAGTAAGTTAAAAAAAATAGAAAAAAGGGTAATTAAAACGTGAATTCTATACATACGTAAATTTTTTAAATTTAAAATACTATTACAAAACAGAAAAAAGACACTTGAATTTCTCTGGAAACTCTTCTTTTTTACACAAAATCAAATACAAAGATAAATAAGACCAACTAATAAAAACAGTTGCATAAAAAAGCCCCTACAAAATGAATTGTAGGGGCTTTTAAAAAAAATGGCGATGACATACTCTCCCGATTTCTCAGTACCATCTGCGCT
>JBLHTZ010000004.1:0-98796 GCA_047627915.1 Vicingaceae bacterium | reverse complement strand
CAGAAGTATTACTACTTCCATCAGTAGCAGTTAAGGTTACATTGTTCGGGCCAACATTAGCACAAGTAAAGGCAGAAGTGCTAATTGTAAGGGTAGGAACACCACAATTATCGGCAGAACCATTATCTACATCTGCAGGAAGAATAGAAACATTACCTGTTCCATCAAGATATACGGTGATATTTTGTGCCACTGCAGTAGGTGAAGTGGTATCGTTAACGGTTACAACAGCAACAGCAGAATCACTGTTACCGTTCACATCGGTGGCAATTAACTGAACGTTGTTTGTTCCAACATTAGCACAAGTGAAAGCGCTATTGCTAAGAGCAAGAGTAGCAACACCGCAGTTATCAGCAGTCCCATTATCTATGTCAGTAGTTGTAATTGAAGCATTTCCAGCAGCATCTAAGAATACAGTTACCGGTTGAGTAATAACGACAGGTCTAACTGTATCATTAACTGTTACGGTTGCGGCAGCAGAATCAACATTACCGTTCACATCGGTTGCAATTAACTGAACGTTGTTTGTTCCAACATTAGCACAAGTGAATGAGCTATTGCTAAGAGCAAGAGTAGCAACACCGCAGTTATCAGCAGTCCCATTATCTATGTCAGTAGTTGTAATGGAAGCATTTCCTGCAGCATCTAAGAAAACAGTGACTGGTTGAGTAACAACAATTGGCCGAAGGGTATCGCTAACCGTTACCACTGCCGTAGCAGTAGAAGTATTACTACTTCCGTCAGTAGCAGTTAAGGTTACATTGTTCGAACCAACATTAGCACAAGTAAAGGCAGAAGTGCTAATTGTAAGGGCAGAAACTCCACAATTATCAGCAGAACCATTATCAACATCAGCAGGAAGGATCGTAACATTCCCTGTTCCATCAAGATATACGGTGATGTTTTGTGCCACAGCAGTAGGTGAAGTGGTATCACTAACAGTGACTGTTGCAGCAGCAGAATCAACATTACCGTTTACATCTGTAGCGATGAGTTGAACCGTATTCGCCCCAATATCTGCACAGGTGAACGTACTATTGCTAAGAGCAAGAGTAGCAACACTACAATTATCAGCAGTCCCATTATCAACATCAGTAATTGTAATGGAAGCGTTCCCAGACCCATCTACGAAAACAGTTATTGGTTGAGTGGTAACGACAGGTCTAACCGTATCACTAACCGTTATGGTTGCGGCAGCAGAGTCAACGTTACCGTTCACATCGGTGGCAATTAACTGAACGTTGTTAGTTCCAACATTAGCACAAGTGAATGAGCTATTGCTAAGAGCAAGAGAGGCTATTGCACAGTTGTCGGTAGTACCATTATCAATATCAGTAGTTGTAATGGAAGCATTCCCTGCAGCATCTAAGAATACTGTTACTGGTTGCGTAACAACAATTGGTCGAAGGGTATCGCTAACCGTTACTACTGCAGCAGTAGTTGTTGAATTTGTGTTATTATCGGTAACAATCATTCTTATCGGGTTAACTCCAATATTAGAACAATCATAATTGCCTGGAGCTGAAGAATAACTTGCCGTGACATAGAGTCTTTTCAAAGTGCCGGTACAAGGATCTCCAAACGACCCGTTGGTAGCTGGGATTGCAACTGAATTTTGTCCAATTGCGATACCGGAAACTATGGCAATACTATTTATTGCATGGCACGCACCAATCGTGTAGTTATTTGCAGTACCATTAGGAGTTCCATAACTAGCAAAAATAATTCCGTCTATAAGGGTTCCTGCAGGCGCAGTTAAAGTTAAGGTTCCATTTTCTGCGGCAGTAGCATTGATTGTTCCCGTTACACTAGCTAAAACAATACTGCTTATTCCACAAGCATCGTTCGACCCATTGTCAACATTAGTTGAAGTAGCCGAAGCATTACCTAGAGCATCTAAATAAACTGTAACATTTTGAGCAATAGCAATTGGAGAAATAGAATCAATCACTGTTACTACTGCTATAGCAGAGTCAACATTAGAACTAGCATCTGTAACGAATAGTTTAACGTTGTTTGCTCCTACTTCTGAACAATCAAAGTCGGTTGAGTCAATACTTAAGGTTATTGCACTACAATTATCAGCAGAACCATTATTTACATCTGAAGCAACAATAGATGCATTTCCTGCAGCATTTAAATAAACGGTGATGTTTTGCGCAACTGCAGTAGGAGGGACTGTATCTAAAACTGTTACTACAGCGGCAGCAGAATCAATGTTGCCGTATATGTCTGTTGCAATTAGTTGAACCACATTAGCCCCTAGATCTGCGCAAGTGAATGTACTATTGCTAAGTGTAAGTCCGGCTAAGCCACAATTATCTGTGGTGCCATTGTCTACATCGACAGTAGTAATTGACGCATTTCCCGCAGCATCTAAATAAACAGTAACTGGCTGCGTAATAACATTTGAGGGAAGTGTGTCTACTATAGTAATCACCGCGCTTGCAGAATCAACATTTCCACTTGCATCTGTAACAGTTAAAGTTGCATTGTTAGGTCCAATATCAGCACAAGAGAATGCAGTATTATTAGAACTTAATGTTAACGTGACACAGTTATCAGTTGAACCATTGTCAATAGCTGCAGCTGGGACTATAACGTTACCCGTCCCATCTAAATATGCTGCGATGTTTTGAGAAATAGCTGTAGGTGAAATTGTATCTTGGACGATCACAAATGCTGCGGTAGAAGAAGAGTTGCTACTTGCATCCGCAGCTGTAAAGGTGATAAAGTTAAAACCAAGACTTGCACAAGTGAATGTGCTGTTACTAAGTGAAAGTGATGAAATTCCGCAATTGTCTGTACTACCGTTGTCAACATCTGAAGCAGAAATGGAGGTATTCCCTGCTCCATCTAAATAGGCCACTACAAGTTGAACAACTGCAGCAGGTGGAGTTGTATCTGTTATAGTAACCACTGCCGGAGCAGTAGATGTATTACCGCTTCCATCTGTAGCGGTCAAGACAACATTGTTAACGCCCAAGTCAGCGCAAGTGAATGCGCCAACACTAACAGTAAGAGCAGGGGGTCCGCAATTATCAGTTGAACCATTATCTATATCTGCACCAACGATAGTAGCATTTCCTGTTGCATCTAGCGGAACTGTGATGTTTTGAGCAACAGCAGTAGGAGAAACTGTATCTTCTACTGTAACCACTGCCGCTGAAGTAGAAGTATTGCCACTACCATCTGTTGCAGTTAAGATTACGTTGTTAGTTCCTACATCTGCACAAGTGAAAGACGTAACATTAATCGAAAGTGTAATAGCAGAGCAATTGTCTGATGACCCGCTATTTACATCTGTAGCAACAATGCTCGCATTATTACTGAGGTCCAATTGCACGGTGATGTTTTGTGTAATTGCAATTGGTGAAGTTGTATCTTCTACTGTGACAGTGGCAGGAGCTGTATCAAAATTCCCTCCACCGCCAGTAACCGTTAGTATTACCGCATTAGCACCAATATCGCTGCAATTAAAAGTATTATTATTTAGGCTGAAAGAAGCAACTCCGCAGTCAACCGAAGAACCATTGTCAACATCTGAGGGAGCTATTGTTACATTACCTAATGCGTCTAAGTAAACAGTTATGTTTTGAGCAACCGCAATAGGATTAGCAGAAAAAGTGCCGCAGGTACCGTTAATACTATCTGAACCCATGCTCCAGTTGGAAGTAGCTCCTGTTAATGCCATGTTGGTTAATGCTCCCGTTAGTGCATTTCCACTTAAATCAGTCAGGGTGTTATGAATTGAATTCATTCCTTGTGCAACTCCCTGATTAAAGTTATAGTAAACGACTAAACTATTAGTGTTCCCGGGTTGTGCGCAATTTTTGTTGGCGGAAATTTCTTCAATGCAAAGAGCTCTATTCCATAGTCGAACTTCATCAATGGATCCATCAAAAGCTAAAGTATTCGCTCTACCTCCGATGTTTAAATCTGCGGTAGAAAAGTTTGGGGTATTAGGGCCAGGACCTGCCGCTGTTACGTCGATTCCGTCTATATACATTTGACCATTCCCTGGGCCATTATAAACCACAGCTAAATGATGCCATTCTCCATCATTTTGGCTTGTAGTAGTTGATGTTATAAAACCGCCATTAACTGCCATAACCCAAGCACCTGTTGCAGATCGCTGGATACTGAAACCTAGATTTTGATTCTTTTCAATCATCACCCTGTTTGTGCTACCAGATGTTTGAACACTTAATTCTACAGTAAATGCTCCTGGAAAATTTAATTGTGGGTCATGTGGGATGTTAATGTAATCGTCGATTCCGTCAAAACTTATGGAGTTGTTTGCCCCTGTTGCTGTTGCGAATTCGGTTTTGTTTGTCAACCCATTTAATCTAAAAGGATTTGTTCGAAAGCTTAAATTCCCTTGTTCCCACAGTGCAGCATTGTTTTCTCTGACACCTATATTTCCTTCAAATAATTCATTAGCTGTCAATACGGTAGAATTATTTACTATTTCTACATCATAAGTTGGAGAAGTCCCTCCAACGATAAATGCACCAAAGTAGGAAGTGGTATAAATACTATCCAATCCCGGTGGTGTTGCTGTATTAATCGCCGTGTCATTAACGAAATAGAGGTGAGCTCCCGAGGGTGATCCTGTAATGTTTGAAAGGACAAGCGTATCATTTTGAGGACTTCCAAGGGAAAGACTTGCTGCAGGATATGCATAAATTGAACTGTCGCCCAATGCCGCTCCTGAACCAATCCAACTTGGAGTGCCAGAGAATGTCCCATCATTACCCCCTGTTAAATCCCGTAGCGTTGTTCCTGAGTTTTCATCAAAACGGTAATAACTTGTTAGGCTGGAAATGCTATCATGCCTTGACGAGACTTTTTTTGCAATCCACTCACGAATGAGTGCTGCATCAAGTGCTGCATTCCAAATACGTACTTCATCTATGTTGCCTGTGAATTGATTATTTGTTGTGAATAATGACCCTATAAAACTTGGAGTGCCACCAGGAATGGCGGATATGGTTTCTGTGTGGGTAGCAACTGCTATACCGTCTAGATAAGTTGTAGTAGTTCCTTGATCGTGAACCGCAGCATAGTGATGCCACTTCCCATCTGCAGGAGCGGGTATTGACGTGGATCCTCCATTATTTCCATCAAATACAGTTATAAAATTACCGCTAGGTAAAAAGCGAATGTACCATTGAGCCGCAATGGATAAGGGGACTTCGTTTGTTGTACCCCCCACATTTCTTATCCAAGCTTCAATTGTTACTCCCGGAGAAGAATTGAATGAGTTCGCTGGTAATGATATATAATCTCCACCTCCGTTAAACTCTATCGCATAAGCTGAGCCTGGTTCATCTGGGTAGGTCGCATTTGGAAAGCCTGTTACAAATTGCCCCAACACTGCATTGATAGAAAAAAACAAGAAAACAGGAAAGAGTAATGTTTTTAATTTCATAACAGCAGTCCTATAAAGCTCTGATTGGCAAAGTAAAGAAAAACGAAAGCGCTGAAAACTTCAAATGAAAGCATACCTTTTCAAAAATGCAGGAGAAGGATGAAATTAAGAAAGATTGATATCTCAGGTCAGTTGAAATCAATTGTTAAAGATTGGTTAGATTCATATTAACAGTACTCGTAAAAATAATGATTTAATTGTCTTATTTTAACACTTCAGCATTAATTTGAGTAACTGAATAGACGTGAATAAATGTGAAGTTCAACGAAAGCTGCTATGATTATGATAATCAAAACGTTGAGTTGAAAACTCTAAACTTGATTACAATCGTATCGATGTTGTATTATTGCGAATGACCGATTTTTATAGATGAAATGCACTATTTTCGGACAGAATTAACATTGAAATACTGCATATATCGCTGGTATGCTTTCGACCCCTAAGAAGCAGGAATACACCTGTCGGAGGATCATTCTTTACAATCTTTTTATTTTTGATAATAAAATAGGCTCATTCTCTAGTTGAAAATGAGCCTATTCAATAAAGAAACATTATTTTTTACTTATTTCCAAAAGTGTAAGCAAAGCCTACACCTAAAACATACTTAAATTGTGTTCTAGGTCCTATAACAGCTGCCTTAGTAGTGCCATCAGCTAATGTTTTTTGTTTAGGAGTTCCATCGTCTTTTAAAACTGTAATTTTAACATCATCATCGTAAATTAATGAGGTAGTAATTGATGCGCTAATGTATTTGTTTATCTTCATATTTAAGATGTTATCCCAGTTTACATCTATATTTTGAGGGTTGTTAGCATAGTTTGAAAACAAACCTAAGTTAGTTTGGTAAGTGATATTTTCCATGATTTGTCTCTTGTAGTTCAATCTCAAATACCCTCCAACTTCCAATCTTGTTTTTTCAAAATTCGTAACGTTACCATTGTCATCAACTTCGTAACCCTGAACTCCATACGCTCCATCAAAAGCAAGGGAGTCGTCATTCACTACGGTATATTTAGCGGTTATTGGGGCAATAAAGACGGTAAAGTTTTTACTCGGTTTATAATCCATTCCAAGTGCACCTAAAAAGTATGCAGGTGACATAAAATCTGAGATTCTTGTTGCACTGTTATTTGGTTCTGAATAACCTACAGTAAATTGTGTTTGAAAATCAAATAGGCCAGCAAAATACCAGTGCTCACTTGCTTTTCTTCCATACTTAGAGGTAAGTTGAATTCTGTCATCAGACTTGATTACAGGACCACCTCCCTGCTTTACTTGTCCAAATTGTAATACCAATGTATTATCCCAAGTTGACCCACCTTGCTTATAATTCGCAAAAAGGCTAGAAAATCCTGCTAAAGAGATGGAGTTTTGCCCCCCTGCTGCCCAATTGGTCAAGGATACTTGTGTGTAGCTAATGTTGAATAATCCACCTTTTTTCCAGCCATCACTAGTATCAGTTCTAACGGTTTTTAACTTTTTCTCTCCTTCTGTAACTTGAGCAAAGGAATTTAACCCTCCAAATAGTAAGGCTATTGCAATTAACTTCTTCATGATTGTTTTATAAAAATGTTATAGGGAGTACTTAGTTTTGCTTGCGCACGTGCACATCCATTTGCGGAAAAGGAATGTTTATTCCTTGCTTATTAAACTCATTGTAAATTTTTTCGTTTGTTTCCATAGAAACACCCCAGTAATCTCCAGAATTCACCCAAACCCTGGTTGCTAAATTAACTGAACTATCCGCTAAGGCAGAAACTTGAATAAAAGGAGGGGGGTCGTTGAAAACCCTATCGTCAGCACTTAATATATCCAATAGAATTTTTCTTGCTTTTTCTATATCGTCACCGTACCCAATTCCAACAGTCCAATCTACTCTTCTTGTTGGCTCTGTTGAATAATTTGTTAGAGCGCCGGTTGATAACCCACCATTTGGAATAATAATTGTCTTGTTGTCTGGTGTTTTAAGAACTGTATTGAATATTTGGATAGATGAAACTGTTCCGGAATAGCCTTGAGCCTCGATAAAATCTCCAACTTTAAAGGGTTTTAAGATTAAAATAATAACTCCACCTGCAAAATTTTGCAATGTTCCTGAAAGCGCTAAGCCTATCGCCAAGCCCGCAGCACCCAAAATAGCTACAAATGAGGTCATTTCAATGCCCATCATACTCAAGGCAGACACGACCACGAAAACGTTTAACAGTGTGTTTACCATGCTACTTAAGAATGGTCTCAAAGAAGGGTCAATTTCCTTTTTCTCAAGCGTTTTGGAAAAAAACTTACTTATTCGTTTAACTATCCACAAACCAATGATGAGTGTAATAATTGCGCCAATTAATTTTGGGCCGTACTGCATCACAAAGGCCATGATGTAATCTGAGTACTTGTCCATTATCTCCATTTGAATAGTTTTTAAGAATCTTGCCACAAAAATAGAACCTTTGCGAAAACAATCAAGCAATTAAACTGCTTCCTTTGTTGTTATGAATCGAATCCTTTTTGTTGCCGTTTTTAGTGTTGTTTTTTTGTTAATAGATTACTACGCTTTTCAAGCGATCAAGATACTTACGGCGAATCAGTTAGAAGGTTTCCAAAAAGGTATAAAAATTTTATATTTTTCTATTACTTTCTTGGTAATCGCTGCGACCCTCATGTACAATTTTGGAAACCCTGATGGCATAGCAAAGCATGCCCGCACCGCTTTAATGTCTTTTGTTTTTATTAATGTGTTGGCGAAACTATTTCTAGGCCTGTTTGTCTTTTTCGATGACATTCAACGATTTGTGCGATGGATAATTATGAAATTATCTAGTCCTGAAACAGTCTCAAGCGAAGAAGGCATTTCTCGGTCTAAGTTTATAGCAACAACAGGTTTAATCGTTGCTGCTGTCCCAATTGTTTCATTAAGTTGGGGTATAATTAGTGGAGCACATGATTATAGAGTGAGAAGAATTAAGCTTCCAATTAGAAACTTACCAAAAGCGTTGGAAGGTTTACGAATAGGACAATTGTCTGATATTCATTCGGGAAGTTTTTGGAATAAAACGGCTGTTAAAGGTGGGGTTCAAATGCTAGCTGATGAAAAAGTTGATCTAGCTTTTTTTACGGGAGACTTGGTGAACAACAAAGCAACTGAAATGCAAGAATGGGGTAGTGTTTTTGCAAAGGTGAATGCTCCTTTGGGAGTTTACTCTGTTTTCGGTAATCATGACTACGGTGATTATGTACAGTGGGAAAGTCAAGCACAAAAGCAAAAGAATTTAGCTGATTTAGCAACAATTCATAAAAATATGGGTTGGAATTTATTGATGAATGAGCACAAACAAATAAGAGTGGATGGAGAAGTTTTGAATGTAATTGGGGTTGAAAATTGGGGAGCTAAAGCTCGATTTCCTAAGTATGGGAAATTGGATTTAGCTATGCAAGATTTACCAGACTCCTCAGTTAATTTACTTTTGTCTCACGACCCAAGTCACTGGCAAGCCGAGGTATTACCAAAATACAAAAATATTGATTTAACGCTTTCTGGGCATACCCACGGGATGCAATTTGGAATAGACATTCCAGGATTTAAGTGGAGTCCTGTTCAGTACATCTATGACGAGTGGGCAGGTTTGTACCAATCAGGAGGTCAGTATTTATATGTAAACAGGGGCTTTGGCTATATTGGTTATCCAGGACGAGTTGGAATTTTGCCGGAAATATCTGTTATAACCTTGGAACGAGCATAAAAACCTCGAACTATTTTAATATATTTAAAAACTCATTATAACTATTTTATGAAATATTTTGCCCTAATAACATTAGTCTTATTGGCCTTTTTAATGGCTTGTGAGTCAGAAAATGCAGAAGATCTGCTACCACAACAGCCTGTAATTAAAACGACAGCAACCGCTGATAGCGCAACAGTGTTTTTTGCCACCGATATTCAGCCTTTAATAGCCAATAAATGCGCTACTTCTGGTTGTCATGCAAGCTTTGGTAACTTTCCAACCTTGGAAACATATACACAAATTGAGCAAAATAAAACAAAAGCGAATTCAAGAGTTATCGCCGGAACAATGCCTCAAGGTGGACCATTACCTCAAAGTGAAAAAGAGTTAATTCAAACGTGGATTAACGAAGGAGCCCAAAATAACTAAGCTATGAAAAAAAGTCTGTTAGCCCTTCTGTTTTTATTTTCATTGTCAACCTATTCACAAGAAATAGTAAAGGAAACTTTTGATGATACCAGAGTGGTCAACGGTCATTCAGTTGAAACCAACAAGGAGGGTTCGATGAAATTTATTATTGCTCACCGTTTTGGTCTTATTAACGGAGGGTTGTATGAACTATATGGGTTAGATCAATCTACTATTCGCTTAGGATTTGATTATGGATTGACCGATAAGATAACGATAGGTCTAGGTCGTAGTTCCTTTCAAAAAACAATAGATGGCTTTGTAAAAATTTGCTTGCTTTCACAAAAAATAAGTGAAGGTTCTGCTGTTTCTATAACATGGTTAAGTTCTTCCGACTACAATTCATTAAAAGAGCCTTATGGTTTGTCTGACATAAACATGAACTTACGCTGGTCGTTCAGTCATCAAGTTTTAATTGCAAAAAAGTTTGGAGATAGACTTTCAATTCAAGTAATGCCAACGTTTTTACACCGAAACTTAACACCCTCTAGGGAGTTTAATAACGATATATTTTCTATTGGAACTGCAGGTCGAATTCGTTTAACACAAATGTTGAGTTTTAAAGCAGAATATTATTTTTCCTTACCAGACCAGCTGCCAGATGTTAATACAAATTCACTCGCTCTTGGGTTTGATATAGAAACGAAACATCATGTTTTTCAATTACACCTTGGGAATTCCAGAGGAATGACAGAGAAGTTTTTTATTTCGGAAACTTTTGGAGAATGGTCGAAGGGGGACATTATGTTGGGGTTCAATATCACAAGAGATTTTCAGGTTAAAGGAAGGAAGTACAAGTAGAAAATGAAAAATTTGAGAATCAACAATAAAAGTGAAATACAAATTTTGTTAACGTAGCGTTAGTTAGACAATTATCACACATTGAATTGTGTTTATATAAGTTAGAAAACAATTAAAGGAGATAAATGAAATATTTAATTGCTTCATCAGCAACTGTAGCATGTCTTGTTATGGTTCTTGCCTTAAAGACACCTGAACCTATTTTTAGTGCAAAAACTACAATTTCAGAAGTTTTGACTGCTTTAGGTGAGGATTTACCAAGTCATGCTAGACCAAATGCGACAGCTGAGCAAATTTTGCAGGGTGCAGATTTAGTTTTCAAGGGCAGGACGATTGGACCCGATGGTAAGAAGTCGAAATATATTAGCCGATTTTATACGTGCACATCTTGCCATAGTCCTGTAAAAGAAGACTCAAATGTTGCTTCTTTCGACCCCCAAGCAAGACTGGATTATGCCGAAGAAAATGGGCTAAAGTTTTTACAAGGAAGTACGTTTTATGGAATAGCAAATCGAGAAAGTTGGTATAATGATGACTACTACAAGAAGTATGGAGATTTGGTGAAACCAGCACGCAACAGTTTAGCTGAATCCACTCAATTGTGCGCAAAAGTTTGTTCTTCTGGTAGGTACTTAGAAGATTGGGAATTAGAAGCCATTTTGGCTTATTACTGGAACAATCAGTTAAAAATAGAAGACTTAGAATTGTCTGAAAAAGAATTAGATGCAATCGAAAATCAAAAAAACAGAAGTGAAAGTATTGCTCTGCTCAAAAAGAAATATTCACTCAAATCTCCTGCAACATTTGGAAGTTCGCCAAATCGGCAAGATTTAGGATTTGAAGGAATACAAGGAAACCCTGAAAATGGCAAGAAAGTGTATGAGCTAAGTTGTATGTCGTGCCATCAAGATGGCGGAGTTTCTGGAGTAGCCTTTACTAATTCAAAAGTAGATTTCCAAAAATTTAAAAGAAGTATTGGGAAGAAAACGGATTACAATTTATATGACATTGTAAGAAAAGGAACATACGCGGGACAAGGAAAGCCGAGGTATATGCCATTGTATCCAAAAGAGCGAATGAGCGACCAACAATTAGAAGACTTAAGAGCATATATTGAGCAAGAGGCTAATTAATTTTTAATTCAGTAAAACATCATTCCTTTTTGTTGGTTATTTTTATAATTCGCAAGCCAATCATTCAACCAAACCAAACAGGCTATTTTGCCAAAGAACTTGAGTTCAAAAACTTTTTTAACGCTAAAAAGATGAATTTTAATACGGTTGATTTACAAGAGGAACTTCAAAAAATCAAGAAAAACTCTAAGGTTAATGTTTTGGAGGAGGTTCAAAACATTCTCAACGAAGACCTTGAAAAAGAAATAGAAATTACAAACAAATTAAAAGGTAAAAGGTCGGAATTTAAAACGATTGACCTTTCAAAATTTGACTCAAACAATATTTATTCTTTAGAGCAAATCAGACAGGTTTGTATTAAATACCGTCTTCGATTTTTAGATTCGAAAGCGTTCATCGGAGAAATACCTGCAGAAGGAATTTTGAAGGTAAAGGCATTAGAAAAACAGTTGGGATTCCCAATAGATGGATTTAAAATTGTTGCTCCTAAAAAACTATTTCAGTTAGAGGATAAGGACTCTGATCCGCTATTATTCCTGCAACTTACGGATAACAAGTTTTACTTTATTCACAAGTGGGGAGGGGAACTGAATCGGTTTAGAGCCTTATTGGCAACTCCTTTGAGAAGTTTTATGTCTATGTTTTGGACGTTGTTGGCAGTTGCATTTTTATTTTCTCTTGCCATTCCAACAACTAGTATAGATGTCTTTGTTTTTTTATTCGTTCATAGCTTTATTGCAATATGTGGAATAGCCTGTATGATTGTTTTTATGATTCGAGAGAACTTTAGCGATGCTGAGTGGAACAGTAAATTCTTTAGTTAGTACTTTAATTTTTTGGCGCTACTTTTAATTGAAATAATTTTATGAAGAAGATAGTTATTGGGGCCTTTTTTTTTGCGCTATTTGGTTTTTCAACTCCAACGGAGAAACATAAGCTTTCAATAAAAGTAGAAGGCATAACAGAGATAAAAGGAAACCTTGGTATTTTGTTATTTAATTCGGAAGACGGATATCCGGAGGCCGGAAAAAGAGCACTTAGAAGCTACACGATTAAAGTTGAAAGTGAGTCGATGATTATTGAGCTGGGTGAGTTTCCAACAGGGGAGTATGCAGTTACCTTAATGCAGGATAAGAACATGAACGGCATTATGGATAAAAACATGATAGGAATCCCAAAAGAACCTTTCGGTTTTACCAAATTGCAAGAAATACCTTTCGGGCCTCCTTCTTTTCGTGAATCTAGTATTAAGCTAGTTAAGAGCACGATTGAACGAATAAAGTTGATGGAAATTTAATTCCCCTTTTGAGTATCTGCGTATCCAAAAACCTTTTGTAGTAAACCTGTCGTTCGTTCAACAGGGTTCGCTCTAATAGCAGACTCTTCTTGTGCAACTTTTGTAAACAGACCCTTGATTGCTTGCTCAGTAACAAATGAGTTCAAATCTGGGTTTAATTTTGTCACCAATGGTATTTTATTGTAACGAGAAACTACATCATTCCAGTATTTTGTAGCGTTTACTTTATCTAAAGAAGCTTGAATTTTTGGTTGAAAAGCAGCCTGTAGTTGAGAGCTTGTCTTGCTTTTTAGGTAATTTGTGGCAGCCATGTTGTCTCCCATAAGAATGTTTTTCACATCCGCAAAGGTCATTTGTTTAATAGCATTTACAAATAGAGGCTTTGCTTCTGTAACCGCGTCTTCAGCAGCTCTGTTTAAAGAAACGATTACTTTGTCTACTTCGCTTCCTAGGCCTAAATCTCGAAGGGTTGTTTCTATTTTTTGAGCATCTTTTGGAAAAGGGATTTTAAACTGGGGACTATTTAAATAACCGCCCGCTGCAGAAAGACTAGTTACCCCATTGGTGGCTCCTTTTACTAGTGCTTCTTTCAACCCATTTCCAATTTCTAAATTAGAAGGTATGCTATTGGTAGTTGTTCCTGCCTCATTTAGCATCTCTTCAACTCCTTTCATGATTTCATTTACTGTTCCACAAGAAAGGATAACAGATGAAGCTAGAGCAACATAAGCAATTTTAATATTCATGATGTTATTTTTTATAGGTAGATAATTTGTAAAAGTTAATGATGATCAATTTATTATTGTTTTTGTACTTCTTTTTCCCACAATAATTTTCCCGTGGCATCGAATGTTTTTAACAACAACAACCGATTTTTGTAATCGCCTGAAACCGAAATAGTACCAAAATTTTGAGTTGCCACATGAGTTCCTTTCACCTGATTTGTATTGCCTTCGTTTTCTGAGTCAAAGGCTTTGGATGCCATAGGAGAGGAGGTAAAGTCGTATATTGTGGTTCCATTTTTTAAGGTGAGTTGGCTTAATTCCGTTTTGTGACGATCGCCAGTTAAGAAAACAATGTTTTTTAGTTCCTCTCTTTCAATTAAATCCAACAAATAATTTCGCTCTTCGGGATAAGTAGCGTGATTTTCGTAAACGGCGGCATCACTTATAAACTGCCCCCCAACTGCAATAAACTTAAAACTAGCTTTGCTGTTTACCAAGGCATCAACCAACCATTCTATTTGCGCCTTTCCTAGAATTTCCCGTTCTCCCGTTTTTCTTTCATTTGGGCTTCTAAAATAGCGATTATCCAATAAAAAAAACTCAATGTCTTGGTAGCTAAACTGAGAAGTAATTCCTGGCTGACTATTTACCCCGTAGCTTGGGTTTGCCCAAAAATCTTTGAAAGCCTGTAGGGTAATTTCTTTATTGAAAAAGCTTCGATCAGCATCGTTGGGACCAAAGTCGTGGTCGTCCCAAATGGCATAGTGCGGCGTGTTTTGCCAAAAATATTGCAGTTCAGGCTGAGATTTAAAGTTAGTATACCTTCTGTAAACACCCGTTTTAGAACTCCACTCTCCTTTTCGTAAATAAACATTATCACCCAGCCACAACATAAAATCCGGCTGCTTGCTCTCAATACTTTTTATTATACCAAGAGCTCTTCCAAACGGTTCCCCTTCTTGATCAAATTGTTTTTCATTGATGTAGGTGCAACTTCCAAATGCGAAACTATAATTGGGGAGGTTTCTGGTGTCTAAAAGTTGAAGAGTGATAAAAGTTCCTTCAAAAAGTACTTTCCCTTGAGAGCTTACTTTATAATTATATAGGGTGTTCGGTTTTAACCTTTCAAATTGAATGGTAGCAGTGTTCCAGTTATCTGAGCTTGTGGCTGCAGTTATTTTTTTTATTGACTCATTTTTAGATGAGTAGCTGATAGTAAGGGAGCTTGGCTCTATCGTCTGTAGCCAAATTTTTGTTTCTTCTGGAGTTTGATGACCAATCATAGGTCCGGATAGAATTTGACTAAATCCCAGAGCAGACAAAAAGAGAAAAAACAATGAGAAAAAACTTTTCATTTATTAAAATTAGCATAAAAAAACCTCCAAAATCATTTTGATTGCTCAGAATGACCTTGGAGGCAATTTATAGAATTGCAAGGGTTACTTTGCAGCTTCTTCCATCATTTCTCCTGCAGCGTTAGCAGCAGAGTCAGCAACTACTTCAACAGAATCAGCAACTGCCTCAGCAGTTTCAGTTACTTCGTCCATGGTTGAGTTCATCTCATCCATTAAACCTTTTGCATCTTCTTCTGCATCAGAAGCATCTTTTTTTGCGTCACCGCATGCTACAGCTGAAAATAAAGCAGCTACAGCGAATAGAGTTAAAAACTTTCTCATTTTTTGTTGTGTTGTTAATTAACGACAAATGTAGATAATTAACTATTAATTATTAAACAAGTTTAAGGTTAACTTGTTTTTATTTACACACTAAATATTTTTACCTTTGAATTGTAAATTAAACCTAACAAAATAAAATTATTATGGCTTTTGAATTACCAAAATTAAATTATAGCTACGACGCTTTAGAACCACATATTGATGCGCGAACAATGGAAATCCATTATTCTAAGCATCATGCCGGATATACATCAAAATTGAATGCTGCAATTGAAGGAACTTCTGATGAAGAAAAATCAATTGAAAACATTCTTTCTGCTGGGAATTTATCTGCAGCTGTTCGAAATAATGGTGGAGGCTTTTATAATCATTCTTTATTCTGGGACATTATGTCACCGAATGGAGGAGGAGCTCCATCGGGAGAATTATCAGAAAAAATAAACGAAGCTTTCGGCTCTTTTGAAGAGTTCAAAACAAAGTTTAGCAATGCAGCCGCAACACAATTTGGGTCAGGATGGGCTTGGTTGTGTTACAAGGATGGCAAATTAGAGATATGTTCTACTCCAAATCAAGATAACCCAATTATGCAAGAGGGTTGTGGCGGGACACCAATTTTAGGAATTGATGTTTGGGAACACGCTTACTATTTGAACTATCAAAATAGAAGACCTGATTACATTAATGCATTTTTTAACGTGGTAGATTGGAATAGAGTGGCGGAGCATATGAATAATGCTAAATAAGTTACAACATCTATTATTGATATTGATTTTTGGAATATCTACTGTTTCGGTTGCCTCAACTGAGGCAGTAGATATTTCTATTTTACAGCAGACTGAATTTCTCGATCAAATTGATCTAACGTTTGAGAATGACCAAACATCTGTTGTAAAACCTAAGTTTCGAAAGTTGAAAGCGGTGCTCTTAGCAGTTTTTTTGGGGCACTTTGGGGTACACCGAATTTACTTGGGAACAAAGGAAAATGTCCCCATTGTTTACTCACTAACTCTTGGTGGAGGGTTTGGCTTATTACCCTTTTTTGATATTATCGCTATTCTCAGTTCAAAAGATTTAGATGAATATACTAATAACAACAAAGTATTCATGTGGAGTAACAAGAAGAGGAATTAAGTTAACAATCGATCACTTTGCTTTTTAAAATAATACAATAGGCCTCCAAATAGAACAACAGAGATCAGTGGGAAATAATTGGTTTCCTCAGTTGTGCCAATTTGTTCTAACCTTTTCTCTACTCCATTTTCTTTTAAGTAAAAAGAAATTAGAACAGCACTGGAATTATTAATAAAGTGACCTAAAATGGGTAGCCACAAGCTTTTTGACCAATAAAATAGGTAGCCAAAAAATGCCCCAAGCAAGAAACGCGGTAAAAACCCAAAAAATTGGAAATGAATAAAACTGAAAATAAAGGCCGCTCCCCAAATTCCTAAATGTGGGTTATTACTTTTTCCGATTAAGGTCTGTTGTATTACTCCTCTAAAGGCTAGTTCCTCGCCTATGGCAGGCAAAAACCCAATAAGGAGAATGTTGACAATTAAGTCACTGTAGGTATCCATCCGCAATAGGGCTTGTGTTTTCACTGTTGCATCGTCTTCTGCATTTCTCATCCAATCTTCCAACCCTGACATCCAATCAGGAAGTTGTAGTAGTTTATTAAGCTCCACAGTATAGTTTAATATGGGCAAAAACATTACGAACAGTAAGATCAGAACAGGGAGGAGTTGAATGGTTCGTAGTTCTCTTAATCGGAAGAAGTCAAGAATGGGAAGGCGGAAAATGAAACAAAACAGTAGTGGTGGAAGAACGAACAGTCCAAAACTATTGATAAAAAGTAATACTTTAATTAAGTTAACATTTTCTTCTGTACCTAAATTGTTTACTATAGAAGAAATGTTTCCGAATGAAACTCCGCTGAGTAAATGAATAACAACAAAAGATAACAAAGAAAAAATAAAACCCGAAGCTAACGAGAGCGCCGTATAAACCAATATTTTTGAAAATTTGCTATCGAGTGTGCTCAAAAGTGGAAGGGGATTATTGGGTAACTTTGTGAAAAAATAAGCATTTTGCCAAAGATAGGAAATATAGACCTCGGGGACTTCCCACTGCTGCTTGCCCCCATGGAAGATGTCAGCGATCCACCATTTCGTGCACTTTGTAAAGAACAGGGAGCAGACTTAATGTACACTGAATTTATTTCATCTGAGGGATTAATACGTGATGCGGTTAAAAGTTTACAGAAGCTAGATATTTTTGAATATGAGCGACCTATAGGAATTCAAATATTCGGGAACGATATAGAATCTATGAAAAGGGCGACCGAAGTAACGGAAGCTGCAAATCCGGACATTATTGATATCAATTACGGTTGCCCTGTTAAAAAGGTAGCTTGTAAGGGATCAGGAGCAGGAATTTTGCAAGACATTCCTAAAATGGTAAGGATGACAGCCGAAATTGTTAAGTCAACAAGTTTGCCAGTAACGGTTAAAACCCGGTTGGGTTGGGATGAGAACACGAAGTATATTGTTGAAGTTGCCGAACGATTGCAAGATGTTGGAATTCAGGCGATATCTATTCATGGTAGAACCCGACAACAAATGTATAAAGGGGAAGCGGATTGGAGTTTAATTCGGGATGTAAAGGAAAACCCAAGAATGAACATTCCAGTTTTTGGCAATGGAGATGTAACGACACCTGAAATTGCCTTAGAAAAAAGAAAAACCTATGGGGTTGATGGGGTTATGATTGGAAGAGCAAGTATTGGATATCCTTGGATTTTTAGAGAAATGAAGCATTTTTTTAAAACGGGAGAGCATTTGGCACCTCCTACTATGGCAGAAAGGTTAATTGCTGCAGAAAGACATCTGGAAATGTCAGTGAAGTGGAAAGGGGAAAGGTTGGGCATTAATGAAATGAGAAGACATTATACGAACTACTTTAAAGGAATACCAAACTTTAAGGAACACCGCATGAAGTTGGTTACTCAAGATTCTTACGAAGTGATTAAAGAGGTTTTTGAAGAGATCAAAACAAACTACTCTGGCGAGGAGATGGCGCTACTATAATTGCTCACTATTTAGATGCTTTTGTCAAGTTCCGAACCGGATACCAAGAAGTTAAAAAGCCAATTATAATAACGGTAATTAGTATATAGCCCAACTCCAATGGGTTCAGGCTTACAGGGTAATAATCTACAATTCCGCCTTCCAATCGAATTAGCCCAACATGTTCTTGAAGTAAACAGACCACCACCCCAAGAACGAGGCCTGACAGAGCTCCTGTTAAATTGATTAACATGCCTTCTAAAAAGAAAATACTCCTTATTAGTTTCTTATTCGCCCCTAAGTGCTTCAATGTGTTAATATCCTTCTTTTTATCAATGATTAACATGCTTAATGAACTGAGAATATTAAAGGCTGCAATGGTCAATATAAATACCAAAATAAGGAAGGTTACCCACTTCTCGGTTTTATTGGTTTTGTATAGTATTTGATTGAATTCCAGTCTTGATTTGACCGAAAATTTATCGCCAAAAAAGAGGGATAATCGTTTTGCTAATTCTTGCAAGTCGGCTCCCTTTTTAGCTAAAAGCTCAATGGAACTAATTTCGTCTTCATATTGTAACAAATCTTGAGCAAAATCTAGCGAAGTGATAATATATTTATTGTCGTATTCAGGACTCAGGTAAAAAATTGCAGCTGGAGATATTTGCTTGCGATAGACTGAATTCATGGCATTTAAAGTGGAAAACTTCCCTCTTTTAGGAGCATACATTGTTAAGTTTTCAACCCCTGTATTAATGTTTAAGTTAAGTTGGAGAGAAATGCCGTAACCTATAATAGCATAGTTGATGTTGTCTTCTTGTAAAACCGTTCTGCCTTCAACTACGTTGCTGTCAATTTTGCTCATTTCAAGGTAACTTTCATCAACTCCTTTTAGTTGAACAATGGTTTGTTGTTTTTTATAGCGAACACCACAAACTTCTTTCAACACCCGAGTATAGCTTGCAACTCCCGGTATGGTTGTTAGCTTATCGTAATCTATTGTATTGGAGTGAAATGTTTTGCCCTCGTTTAGTTCAATTCGTATATCAGCGTCAAATGATTCAAAAAGGGACTCTACTAATTTTTCTAAACCGTTAAATGCAGAAAGTACAACGACCAAAGCGAATGTTCCAATGGCAACGCTAACTACTGAAATCCAGGAAATGATGTTAATTGCGTTTTGTGACTTCTTGGCCACCAAATATCGCTTAGCGATGTAAAATGGTAAGTTCAAAATTCTACTTTAAGAGCTTATCAATTTTCTCAGCATAATCGAAAGAGTCGTCTAAATAGAAAAATAACTCAGGAATATGGCGTAATTGTTGACCCACTTTTTTACCAAGGATATATCGAATTTCTTTCGTGTGTTTGCGAATTTCTGTGATTACTTCTTCTCTGTTGTTAGAAGGGAAAAGACTAAGGTAACTTCTAGCAACTCCTAAATCTGGGCTTACCCTAACTTGAGTAACTGAAATCATTAGATTAACCGTTAGGTTGACCTCTTTTTTTGTAAAAATGTCCCCAATCTCTCGTTGCAACAAGCGAGAAACTTTTTGTTGTCTAATGCTTTCCATAATGGATACAAAGTTAATAATTCAAAACGCTATATTAAGGTCCCCTTCGGCATTGCCTTCTAAATTGACTAATTTCGCATAAATTCTTTGCTTACATGAAAATTAGTGGATTCAGTTTCGGAAGAAATACTTCTAAATTATATTATCCAATAAGAGAGTCAATTTTGTCCATTTTGCCAATGTGCGACGAGTTTATATTTGTATTAGGAAAAGGGGACGAAGACGACAATACCTTAGAAATTTTACAAAGTATTGATTCTCCTAAGTTGAAAATTATTCATACGGAGTGGGATACTGAAAAGTTCCCAAATGGAACGGAAAATGCACATCAAACAGACATTGCCATATCACATTGCAGGGGTGATTGGTTGTTTTATGTTCAAGCTGACGAAGTGGTACATGAAAAGTATCTGCCCGTGATTCAAAAACGATGTGAAGATTTAATGGATCATGCTGAGGTGGAAGGGTTGTTGTTTAAATACAAACATTTCTTTGGAGATTACGAGCACTACATTAATCATCACGGATGGTACCAAAATGAAATTCGAATTGTAAGAAATCGTCCTGAAATTCATTCTTTTGAGTCGGCACAGTCGTTTAGAAGGATTCCAAATTTTGATGGCAAAAGTTATCGAAAACAGGAGGGAACTCATTTACTGAAAGTAGCACTACTAGACGCTTACATCTATCATTATGGATGGGTTCGCCCGCCAAAATACATGCAAAGTAAAAAGAAAGCTTTGGATAGTATTCATAAAGGTGACAAAAAAGCAGAAAGCCTTTACAAAGAGCGTGGGGCAGATTTTGACTATGGTTCACTAAAAAATATGTTAAAGTTTAAAGTTACGCACCCTGCTGTTATGGCAGAAAAAATCAAAGATTTTTCTTGGGCATCTTCTTTGAATTACACAAACAACAAAAAACCAAATCGTCCCCCGTTTAAGCATGAGAAATTAAAGTACAGAGTAATTTCTTGGGCAGAACGGAATTTGAATGGAGGGGAACACTTTTTTCCTTTCAAAAACTGGAAAGTATTAGATATTTAATTTCTTTAAATGAAGAGTTTAGCAAAGGTATTACGGTACATAGCAACGTATAAGATTCACGCTTTTTTAAGTGTTGTTTCAAATATTTTTTCGGTCATCTTTCACCTACTTTCTTTATTGGTTTTAATTCCTTTTTTAAAGTTACTTTTCGGGAAATCTGAACCAGTATTAGAGAAGCCATCGTTTTCTTGGACAGCAGATTTTATTACGGATTACCTGAGTTATCAAATGACCCCACACATAGAGACCAACGGTCTAATGGGCGCTCTCTATTACTTATGCATTGCTGTAGGTGTTTTGTTTTTCTTAAAAAACGTATTTCGGTATTTATCAAAATTCTTTTTGGCAACGATTCGAAGTGGAGTGGTAAGAGACATTCGAAGAGATGTATATAGTAAAATATTGGTTTTGCCTTTGTCTTTTTATTCTGAAGAGAAAAAGGGGGATATTCTAAGCCGAATTACAGGTGACGTTCAAGAGGTAGAATGGTCTATTATGAACTCTCTGGAAATGTTATTCCGTGATCCAATCTCTATAATCGTTTCCTTGGTTTTCATGATTTCAATAAGTCCTGAGCTCACCATATTTAGTTTTATTTTACTGCCGATAAGCGGAATTATAATAGGAAGGGTGGGCAAAAGCTTGAAAAGAACCTCAGGTAAACTTCAAATAAAAATGGGGGAGCTACTTTCTAACGTAGAAGAAACGCTAACAGGTTTAAGAATTCTAAAGTCGTTTAATGCAGAAGTTCACAGTAATTCTAAGTTTGAAGTAATAAACGAGAGTTATAGAAGAACAATGAAGCGAATGTTTCATAAAAGAGATTTAGCTTCACCTATGAGTGAGTTTTTAGGTTCTTTAGTCATGGTAACCCTTTTGTGGTTTGGGGGTTCTATGGTAGTTGATCCTGAAATTACTTTTGATGGAGAGGATTTTATAGCCTATATAGCCATTTTTTCTCAGTTGTTAAATCCTGCTAAATCGTTATCTACCGCTTATTACAACATTCAAAAAGGCGCAGCCTCAACGGAGCGAATTGACGCTATAATAAATGCTGAAAACAACATTAAGGATAAACAGAATGCTCGTTCTATTTCGAACTTTACTGATTCTGTTGAATATAAAAATTTGACCTTTTCTTACGGGGAAAAAGAAGTATTAACCAACATAAATCTAACGGTAGAAAAAGGTAAGACGGTGGCTTTGGTAGGACAGTCTGGTGGAGGAAAGTCTACTATGGTTGATTTATTGCCACGGTTTTATGACCCAATTAAAGGGGGAATTTTGTTAGACGGTGTTGACCTCAGAGAGTACAAAATAAAAGACGTAAGAGCATTAATGGGTGTAGTTTCTCAACGGTCAATATTATTTAATGACTCAATTTTCAATAATATAGCGTTGGGTGTTGAGAACGCAACAATGGAAAATGTTGTTGCGGCTGCTAAAATTGCCAATGCTCATGAATTTATTGAGAAGATGACCGACGGTTACGAATCTAATATTGGCGATGGAGGAGGGAAACTTTCTGGCGGTCAACAACAGCGATTGAGTATTGCAAGAGCGGTGCTGAAAAATCCACCAATCATGATTTTAGATGAAGCAACTTCGGCGCTAGACACTGAATCTGAGAAACTAGTTCAAGATGCACTTTTCAAATTAATGCAAAATCGAACTTCTATTGTAATTGCGCACAGACTCTCTACCATTCAGAATGCAGATCAAATTATTGTGATTGAAAATGGAGAGATAGTAGAGCAAGGAAATCACCAAGAATTGATTGAAAAGCAAGGCAAATATAAAAAACTCACAGATTTACAAGCTTTTGCTTAATATTGTTTGTTAACTTATATTAAATTCAATCTTTTTTCACTAGTAAGAAATAAGGAAACGTCAGTTTTTGTAGTGAATGTTTGATTGATTTTATTAGCATCTTTAATAAACAAATATGTTACTTAATCAACGAGTTTCTACTTATGTAATTGCGTGCATTACATTATTCTCCCTCACTTTTCTATCGTCTAAACTATCTGCTCAGGTAGCTGATGGAATAAATTATCAAGCTGTTGCTAGGGATGCGAATAACAATGTTTTAGCAAACACCCAGATTACTGTACAGTTTAGTATTGTAGCAAACTCTGCTACCGGAGCAACTGTGTATCAGGAATTGCACGATGACACCCCTACAAGTCCTTTGTTGCAGACCAATGATTTTGGTTTATTCAATTTGATCATTGGACGTGGCGTTAGAAATGGAGGAACACTCAATTCGTTTGAAGACATTGATTGGTCTTCAGGAAGGTATTTTTTGCGAGTGGAGATTGCCGTGGGAAGTAACTTACTAGAAACATTAGGAACAACCGAGTTGGTTTCGGTGCCTTTTGCCTTGTATGCTAAATCTTCTGGAAATACAGTAAAAGCTGGATTAGGAATTCAAGTAGTTGGGAAAGATTCTGTCATTAACACAGGAGACCTTTCTGAAACCAATGAATTGATTAGCTCGTTTTCTATATTGGCCGGAAATGTTTTGCGGATTACAGAGGCATCTACAAATTATGATGTTGATTTAACTCCGCTTTTGCCCGCTTCAACAGATAGTCAAAGTTTGAGTTTTAGTTCCAATGGAGACTCAATATTGATAGAAAACGGTAATGGTATTGAAATTAAATTTATAACGGATACTATTGTTAACTTCAACAACAGGATAATAGCAAACCAAACATCTTCTTCATCTAATGCAATTGGTATTACGACTAATCAGAACGACATTACAAACGTTAATTCAACTGTTAATACATTATTGACAAACTTTAGGTTTGATTCAATCCAAACGCAACAAAATCAGGATAGTATTGTGATACTTACCGCATTAATTGGGAATGGTTCGGATGATCAAAATTTAAGTTTTAGTCCAACTAGAGATTCAATTTTAATAGAGAACGGAAGCGGAATTCGCATTCAGTTTATATTGGATACAGTTGCAAACCTTAGGAGCGGTATTTCGAATAACTCAACAAGGATTTCAGGTAACTCTGCTGCTATCATTACCAATCAAAATGACATAACGAATCTAAATACCAACGTAAATACATTACAAAGCAACTTTACGTCTGACTCTGCTCAAACACAACAAAACCAAGATAGCGTTGCAATTTTAACTACCCTAATTGGGAGTGATAACGATGCAGATTCGACCAACGAATTAATTGACAGTATTCGTTTTAACAATAGAGTACTAGAAATTTACCAACAAGGTAACGCACAGACAATTTCTTTTGATACACTTTATGACTCTAGAAGGCTTAGTCTGTTTAACAGAACCATATCAAATAGGGATAGCATTAACGCAGTTGTCGCCCTTATTAATGGTATAACCAATAATGACAATGATTCAACCAACGAAATTCAACAACTTTCATTAATTGGAGATCAATTAACAATAAATGACCCTTCAGGGACAATAAACCCTGCACCAATTGACTTATCGATTTATAAAACAGCTGATAATTTAGGGAATCATCAATTAGATTCCAACCTAAGAATAGGAGCTTTTTATGTTTCAGGCGACGGGGACAATGAGGGATTGTTAATAGGTGGAGATGGCAACAGCACGTTTACTTCAGGATTAAGTGTCAATAGCGATCAAACAACAGCCGCATATCCTTTAAGCATTAGAGCAGCTTCATCCAGGGTTCTAGAAATAAAGGATGCTGTTACAAATGCAGTCGAATGGGATATAAATTTTGTAGGAGGTAACTTAGAGTTTAATGAAACAGGAGTTGGAGCGCCCTTTACGTTATCAACGAATAATCGAGTTGGTATTGCAACTACCAATCCTGATTCTACACTCACTGTTAATGGAGGAATTAAGTCAACGTATTTTACGATGACAGATGGCGCGGCCAGTGGGAGGGTGTTAACTTCTGACGCAAATGGCGTTGCAACTTGGCAAACAGGCAGTACGGATGATCAACTATTGAGCATATCCGGTACTAACGGAACGATTACTTTAGAAGATGGGGGAAGTATACAAGTAGCGGACTCAAGTGCTAGTAACGAAATCCAACAACTTTCATTAGTTGGAGATCAATTAACAATAAATGACCCTTCAGGGACAATAAACTCTGCACCAATTGACTTATCGATTTATAATACAGCCGATAATTTAGGGAATCATCAATTAGATTCCAACTTAAGGATAGCGAGTTTTTCTATTTCGAATGATGGTGATGATGAAGGGATTTCAATAAATCCAGATGGCAAAGTTTCTTTTAGCTCGTTGACAGGCCCTTCATTAACAATAGCCAAAGAGTCTGAAAGTTCATTAATGGAATTCTTTTCTTACGGCTCAGGGAGCACAGCAGGGGCAATGTTGGACTTTTTTAACCATAGAGGTGGATCTGCTGCGCCTTTATCTGTGCAAGAAGGAGACAGATTGTTAACCATTCGAAGCAGAGCTTTTGATGGTGCTGGAGTAGCGTTTAATGAATTAATGACCATGAACGTGGACGGTGTAGTTTCTTCTGGAATAATTCCTACAAGAACAGACTTTAACGTTGCTAATGATAGTGGAGTTACTAGTACTGTATTGACGTTAAGTTCTTCTGGTAACGTAGGAATTGGGATAACCACTCCAAATCACCAACTACATGTTAATTCAACTGGAACAGTTAGTTTTAATTCATTCACTACTGCTGCTTCAGGAACTGCAATAACTGATGGTTTAGTAATGGGCTATGATGATAACGTTGGGGCTGCTATTTTAAATAACGAAAATTCAAATTTAGCCTTTGGAACCAACAAAGCCTACCGTATGTGGCTTAATCCAAGTGGAAATTTAGGTGTTGGCACTAGCGCTCCTCTTGATAAATTAGAAGTCTTTAATGCAGGAAATGTTAGGGTAAGAACTAAAACTACAACAACTGGCTTTTCAGGCTTTGTTGCTGAAAATTCTTTAGGAGAATATTTCGTTGGAGTTCAAGGCGCTGCTGATGCTTCTCCTGGCGAATTTCATATTTACCAAAACTCTCCATCACCACGAGGTCCAAGAATGGTGATTGATAATGTCGGTAATTTAGGCATTGGAACTAGTGCCCCAACGGTAAGACTCACAGTAGATGGAGGAGGAGATGCTTCCCTTACTGGTGGAGGGTACATTATGACAAATATTGCAACAGCCACTAACATTGTTATGGATGATAATGAGATTATGGCTAGAAATAATGGACTTGAGGCTCCAATTTATTTTCAAAATGACGGTGGGGATTTTCATGTGCACAATGGACAGGCAGCAGGCACTGAGTTTATTATAGAGGATGACGGGTCTGTTGGAGTTAGAACGTCTGCCCCGCTAAGTGATATCCATATTGAACAATCTGATGTGGCAATAGCAGGCACTGGGGGTTTGAGAAATTATTATAGTACAACATATTGGAGACTATTTCATAGTGGAGTCCATTATAGTTTTGAAGATGATGGAACTCGTGTAGCTTATGTGGAGGGAACAACAGGAAATTATGTTCAACCATCAGACTCAACATTGAAGTCAAATATCAATGAAATACAACCTGTTTTGGGTAGAGTAATGAAACTTCGACCAGTAAGTTATTTTTATAAAGGATTTGAACAAGATGCAATAAAAACAACTGGATTTTTAGCTCAGGATGTTGCAAAGGAATTGCCAAATCTTGTGAAATATGGTGAAGGTGGGCAAATGGGGTTGGCTTATTCAGAATTTAGTGTAATTGCCATTAAAGCGATTCAAGAACAACAAGAATTAATTGATAAATTAAATGAGCGTATAGAAAAGCTCGAAATCCTACTTAACGAATTAAAGAGTGATGAGTAACAAAAACCTGTTTTCAACTTTTCTGTCTCTTGCTTTTATTTGCTGTTTAGCAATCATAAATCCAATCGAGGCACAAAACATCTCGATTAATGCAGATGGGTCAGCACCTGATAATTCTGCCATGTTAGATGTTAGTAGCACCAATGGTGGATTATTAATTCCCAGAATGACATTTCTTCAACGTACTTTGATTCTTTCTCCTGCCAATAGCTTGTTGATTTATCAAACAGACAATACTCCAGGTTATTACTTCAATTCAGGAACTGCAACGGTTCCTGTTTGGACTCAATTAAGCGCACCTGCCGATAATTTGGGTAATCATATTGCTATAACTAATATTCAACTTGGGACAAATTTCAATCAGATAATTGACAATCGAACGTATGCTTATTTCTTGAAATTTACAGGGGAACAAAATACTACGGACACAAGACTATATGGCGCTAAAATAACTTATACTGTAACTGAGGCAGATTAATCGAATGAAAGTAAATGACGAAAAACCAAATCAACAAACGATTAAAAAAAGGAATGTTAAAATCGAACTTAGTCAAGCTAAGAGTGATATTAATTAAAAAGTAGAATGAAAAATATAGTTTCTTACATATGCTGCCTTCTATTGGTATTGGTTGCCTTTGACTCTAACGGTCAAACAACAAATGAACAAAGAGTAATCAGCTCTGCCGGTCTTATCGATTCTACCACTAGTTTAAAAATTAGTTCCACAATTGGAGAACCAGTGATTCAGACATTTTCTTCATCAAATGAACCTTCGTGGTTGACTCAAGGTTTTCAACAAAGCTTTGATGGTGGTGACATTACATTTGACCTCATCATTACAGGCCCTTCATGCAAGGATAGAAATGACGGTTTTGCTGAAATTTCTAACATCGTTGGTTGCGACGCACCACATTCTATTTCTTGGAGCAACAGTAATCTAGGCACTCGAGCGGTAAGTTTAGGAGTTGGAGGTTATAGTGTGCAAGTAACATCGGACAACGGGTGTACTGAACTTGTTGAGTTTACTGTTAGTGCGACTAGCGATGAACCTTGTTTATTAAAATTTTACTCAGGTATAACGCCTAATGGAGATGGAAGGAATGAAACTTGGATTATAGACAACATAGAGCTATTCCCATCTAATGAAGTAGTTTTTTACAACCGGCTTGGAAATAAAGTTTGGGAAGGGACAAATTATAATAACTCAAGCGTGGTTTGGGGTGGGGAGAATTTGTCAGGAAACGAATTGCCTTCTGATACCTATTTTTATATCTTCGAGTCTGGAGGTGATGTGGAAAAAGGATGGGTTGAGTTAACAAGATAAAAGATGAAAATAAAAATTTATATAATTGGTTTATTGTGTCTTTTGTCGTTGCAAGTAGCAGCGCAACAAGGGCCTCAATTTAACCAGTACTTTTTTAACCCTCTCGGGGTGAATCCCGCATATGCTGGGTCGAGGGGGACTTTGAGTGCAGTTGCAATTCACAGATCTCAATGGCTGGGATTTGAAGGAGCTCCTTCTTCAGAATCCTTTGCTATTCATTCGCCCACCAAGAGTAAAAAAATGGGTGTAGGAATTCAAGTTTTAAACGACAGAATAGGACCCAAGAATACAACTTCAATCTCTGGAATTTATGCCTACAAAATTAGATTGGGTGCAGGGAACCTCAGCTTTGGTTTAAGAGCAAGTATTTATAATTATGCCTTTAATTGGGATGAAATAGAATATAAAGACGGAACTAACTTTGGAAGCATTGAAAGGGGTAAGGAAACTTATTTTACTCCTTCTTTCGATTTCGGTCTGTATTATTCGGATCAAAGAAATTACGCAGGATTAGAGTTGACTCACTTAAATGAAGGACGTTTGGGGGTTCAAGCAGATAACGTTAACCTTCAGTTTGCATCACGGCAGAGAGCTCAAGCAATTTTTACTGCTGGGCGTGCTTTTGTAATTAATAGAGGGTTAACTTTTAAGCCGTCATTGTTAGTGAAAACTGCAGGTAATCAACCAGCATTTATTGATTTGAACGCAAGTTTTTTGCTGAAAGAAAAATTATGGCTCGGAGGGTCTTATAGAAGAGGGTATGGGGCAGCAGCAATTGTAGAGTATAATGTCACTAAAGCCTTAAGGGTTGGTTACTCTTTAGACTTTGCTTTTACCTCATTAAGCAGACAAAATGCTGGTTCACATGAGATATTCATTGGTTACGACTTAAAACTTTTTAGGTCTGGAATCATTTCACCCCGTTATTTTTAATAGATTAGAATTCGTTTAAAGTCGCCAATAAATTGCTAAAAAAAGCTACCACTCTTCTGATTATATATGTCTTATGCCTAAATTCATTTGCGCAGCAAAATGATAAAAGAATAGAACGGGCTAAGAAAAAATATGAAAACAACCAATACATAGAAGCAATTAGGCTTTTTGAAAAATTATATGCGGAGGATGAAGATACAAGATCCTATATTCCCGCGAAGTATATTGCAAACTCTTATCGAAAAATTAACGATTACGAACAAGCTGAGGTTTTTTATAACCTGGTTGTTAATTCAGCTTATTCAACTGCCGAAGATCATTTAAATTTTGGTCAAACACTTAGGGCGAATGGAAAACTGTCTGCGGCAAAGGAGCAATATGAAAAATTTGCTGAAAAATCACAAAATAAAACCATAGCAAATTTATTGCTTCGATCAATGGATGAAGTGCGGGAGTGGGAAAAAGAGCCTAAAAACTTTCTAGTAGAGACTAGTGTAATTCTAAACACAAAAGAGGCAGAATATGGTATAATAGCATTTCAAGGGAAGTACTACATTACGTCGAATAGAGATAAAGATTTCAATTCTCCTAAATCCTCTTCGTGGGATGGTTCCGCATACACGTCTATTTATGAAATAGATGCTGCTGATATTGATTCAGACAACGGGAAGTTTGTTCGACTAACCGGAAAGATCAACAGTGCCTATCACGACGGACCCCTAACCATTAACAAATCTCAGAATAAGTGCATCATTATGCGCATTGACAACGATATGAGAGGTAAGAACTTCATCAATAAAATGAAACTTTATGAGGGGGAGTTCGCAGATGGTAAGTGGAAAAACTTTAAAGAACTTCCTTTTAATAGCGATTCGTACAATACAGGCCTCCCTGCTTATGGTAAAGACGAGAATGAACTGTTTTTTATGTCCGATAGAACTGGCGGACAGGGAGGAATGGATATTTACCGAATAGAGCGAAAGGGAAACGTCTGGGGAGAATTTGAAAATTTAGGCCCAACAATAAATACATCAAGAAACGAATCTTTTCCTTATTACAGAAACAAAAAATTGTATTATTCCTCTAACGGACTTTCAGGGTACGGAGGGTACGATATTTTTGTTTCTGAGAACAAAGGCTCGTGGCAAGCTCCTAAAAACTTAAAAAGCCCTATCAATTCGTCAAGAGACGATTTTAGTATTTTCTTCACATCCGACTCAACAGGGTACTATTCTTCTAATCGTGAAGAGGGGAAAGGGAAAGATGATCTATATAAGTTTGATTATTCTGAGAAGGTGCTTACAATTGGGTTAAGTGGAATACTGGAGTACAAGGCATTACCTGTGGTCGACACCAAGGTACAAATATTGGGGAAAAATGATTCTATAATAGCTTTCGAATACACGAATCAAGAAGGAAGGTTTAGGTTTGATAACCTACCCTACAATGAAGACGTTCTGCTTGTAATAGACAGTGATGATGAAGCCTTAATAGAAGATGGGAGATTGTACTTGACTGACGATAAAGGAGGGAAGATTAAATTATTAAATCATTTAAAAGACGGAAGTTTTGCATTTAGGGTACTGAAGCCGGATGAGATTAAATTTTCAGCCCTTATGGAACTAGACGATGTTGAATTAGTCACTCCCACAAGCTTTAACGGACAGATTTATAAAAATCTACCAGGCGATTTTTCAGATCCAAAGTTGATTTACCTAGTAGCAGAAGATGGTACTATTATTGACTCCATGTACACAGATTTACAGGGTGGATTTAAATTTGAGAAGCTTGGTTTAGACGATGGGTCAGGTTACTTTATTCAAATGGCCGAAGAGGATCCTGATTTAGAAATTGTCTTAATAAATGAATCAGAAAGATATTACAAAATTGAAAGTTCTAGCGACGGTAAATTCATCGTTTCTAATGAAAATCCAGTTAACGTTAATACAGGGGTTACCGGTATAATCGCTCGTTTGGAAACGTTCGGAAAACCAACAGCGTCATCCAAAATAAATATTTACGATAAAAATGACAGTCTTATAGCAACTGTATTTTCCAATGAATTCGGCGAATTTCAATACAATAGGCTAAAAATTGATGAAAGGTATTATTTCAAGGTTGCGGGTATATCTAAAGAAGAAAGCATAAACACTAAAATATATGTTGCTGACAATAAGGGAGGAGTTTTATTTTTAATTAAAAGGCTGATTGATGCTCGCTACGCGTTTAATGCCTTACCGTATGATGAATATTACAAACTTAAAAGTTTACAAGAGTCTTACGTTCCTAATTCTATTACACTTAAAGGTCTAGTTTTTAAAAAGTTACAAGGAGATTTTGACGAGAGCATGAAGGTATACCTTTTAGATGAAGAGGGAAATATTGTTGATTCAATGTATACGGATGAAAGGGGGTATTTTAATTTTGAAAAGTTAAATCCTGATCAGAACTATAGCTTTAAACTTGAGGAATCAAAGGACATGAATTTGGTTTTATTAGATGCGGATGACTTAGTAATTGAACAAGCAATTATTAATGAAAAGGGAAACTTTGCGTATAAAAGGCTAACCTATCAAGTTGCAAACTTCGAACCCCTAGAATTAATTGATCCAGAATTAATTGAAGATGGGAGTTCGGAAAAGTTTTTTGGACAAGTATTTAAAAAACTTCCTGGAGATTTTAAGGCAGGAATGGAGGTGCACATATACAATACAGCAGGTGAAATTGTGGGTTCGGCATATACAGATGCAGACGGTAAGTTCGATTTTCAGAAATTGGGTTCAGATGAAAACTACTACTTCAAAATTGAGGACAATGAAGAAGACTTCTACTTGGTTACTTTGGATGAAAATGAAAATGTTATAGCAAAGACGATAAAAAATGCTAATGGAAGATTTAAGTACAGTAAACTAGGGGTAGATGATACTATAGTTCTCTTAGAGGAGGAGTTTGATGATCATCAATTAATTCTCTTTGAACAGAAAAAGATTGACTTAGACCAATTCACGGTATATTATAGATTCGATACGGTGGAACTAAATACAGCTTCCAAATTAAAGTTGCAAAGGTTTGTTAAGTTAATCCAAGGACAGCCCTTTAAAGTAGAGATTCACTCCTATACTGATAAGCGCGGGCCACAAGCTTATAATATAAAGCTTTCAAAACAAAGAGCAATGAGTGTAATTAAATATTTAGTTTCAATCGGGTTGAAGTCTGAAAATTTAATAGCAAATCATTATGGAGAATTAAACCCTGTTGTTGATTGTGAAAAAAAAGTATGCAACATTGCCGATCATGCACTAAACCGAAGAACGGTTGTAAAATTGATTAAAATCGAATGATAGTTATAAGTTCCCTTGCGATTATTTTTCCTGTTATTTGGGCTGATATCATTCTGCTGTCGGCGGTCATTGCGGCCTTTTACTTTTTATATAAGAGTAGAATCATTAGAATACAAAAGCAGAAAGACCTCTTAGAGTCTCAAGTTAAGCAGCGAACGATTGAAATTATTAAGCAAAAAGAGCAGGTTGAAAAGCAGAAAAGGATGTTGGAGCAAGAGAAGGCGAAGACCGAAAAACTACTGTTAAATATTCTACCTAGAGAAATGGCTGACGAGCTTAAAAATAAGGGGAAAGCAAAAGCCAGAAAATATCGTTCTTCTACAGTTATGTTTACTGATTTTAAAGGATTTACTAAGTTGGCAGAGCAGTATAAGCCAGAAGATTTAGTAGCAGAATTAGATAGTTACTTTATTAAGTTTGATGAAATTGTCAATAAGTACAATGTTGAAAAAATTAAAACAATTGGGGACGCTTATATGGCTGCTGGCGGAGTTCCAATTCGAAATAAGAGTAATGCCATAGATACTACGCTTGCGGCTCTAGAAATTCAAAGAGCTATGCAAGAGATTAAAGAAAAGAAAGCCGAATTGGGAGAAAAAGGCTGGGATCTTCGAATTGGATTGCACACAGGGGCCTTAATCGCAGGAGTAGTAGGCATAAAAAGATTCGCGTACGATATTTGGGGAGATACGGTCAATATTGCTGCTCGCATGGAATCAAGTGGGCAGGTGGGAATGGTTAATATTTCAGAAACTACATACGACGCAATTTCTGAGTTTTTCATAACAGAATATAGAGGGAAAGTTAAAGCGAAGAATAAAGGTGAGATTGATATGTATTTTGTGCATGGAATTAAAGCTGAACTTTCAAAAGATGAAGACGGAGTCAATCCAAATGATGCGTTTTGGCACTACGTCAACTTGAAGTTATACAGTAATATTAACTACAAGAACGCCGAAAAATATATTATTAAACGGTTAGCAGGAGACTTACCGGAAGGGTTGCATTATCACGGTATTCATCACACAAAAGATGTTTGTGAAGCTGTTGAAAGGTTGGCAATTTGGGAAGGAGTAAAAGGAGAGGAGTTATACCTGCTAAAAACTGCAGCACTTTATCATGACGCCGGGTTCATCGACTCTTATGAGAGTAATGAGCCTATTGGTGCTAACTTGGCAAAAGAAATGCTCCCCAGCTTTGGTTACACAGAGGATCAAATTAAACAAGTGATTGATTTAATTGGGGGAACAAAGATGCCTCAAAACCCTAAAAATCATTTAGAGGAAATTATGTGTGACTCTGATTTGGATTATCTTGGACGACAAGATTTTTATCCGATTGCTGAAACGCTGAGACAAGAGCTTGTAGAGTTTGGTAAATTAGAAGACAATCCGTTGCAATGGGTAGAGATGAATATAGGTTTCTTGAGCAGTCATAAGTACTTTACGAAATCTTCTCAGACAAGAAGGCAGCCGGAAAAAGAAAAAAGAATTGGAGAATTAAAAAAGAAACTTGTCGCTTCAAAGAAGTAAATCGGCACGATATTTATAGTATCCGTTAAAAATTATTAATTTAGTAAGCTATTTTAATCGGAGAAAATCGAGGTTTGTTCAGATTAACAGACTAATTTAGCGGATTAATTAACGGTATCATAAGTTAAAATTGGAACAATGAAACAAATAAAACTTTTCGCACTCACCATCTTACTTGGTTTTTGCAGTATTGCAAATGCTGCTGTAATTGTTTTAGAAGGCAATTACATGGGGAAGAACATCTTCGTTAAAAACCCTTTTGGTGGAGCTGGGGTAGGTTTCTGCGTATTTGAGGTTACGATTAATGGTAAATTATCGCCAGATGAAGTCAACCAATCTGCTTTTGAAATTGACTTTGCAAACCAAGGACTAAAAATTGGCGATAAGGTTATTGTGAACATCAAGCACAAAGACGACTGCGCTCCTGAAGTACTTAACTCGGAGGTTTTAAAACCTAAAAGTACCTTTAACAATTCAAAAGCTTCCGTTAGTGGAGACGGAGTATTTAGTTGGACTGTAGACAATGAGAATGGGAAATTAGACTATATTGTAGAACAATTTAGATGGAATAAATGGGTAAAAGTTGGAGAAGTTAGTGGAGAGGGAGTTCCTGGTATTCACAATTATGAATTTAAAATAACCCCACACAGTGGTGCGAATCAGTTTAGAGCTAAGCAAGTTGATTACACTGGTAAGCCACGTTTTACAAGAACCGCCAAGTACACTTCTTCTGCGCCAGTAATATCACTGGACGGGGATAAATTTAAAGGATCAGTAAACTTTCAAGGAGGGCCAACAATGTATGAGGTTTACGATAGATTTGGTACCATTGTAAAAAGAGGGTATGGTCAAACAATCGACATTAGCAAATTAGAGAAAGGATCATATTACATCAGTTTTGATAATGTAACAGAACAAGTACTGTTTAAATAAAAATTCAATAGAATAATTAAAAATCCCGATTTATCGGGATTTTTTTATGCCTCAAAAATTATGCTCAATAAAATAGAACATTTAGGAATAGCGGTTAAAGATATTAAAGCATCAGCTAAAATGTACGAAGTTTTACTTGGGAAGCCTTCTTACAAAACAGAGGTAGTAGAAAGTGAAGGGGTTTCCACTATGTTCTTTCAAATAGGAGATAGCAAGATTGAGTTGCTTGAAGCGACCAATCCTGAAAGCTCAATTGCCAAATTTATTGAAAAGAAAGGCGAAGGAGTTCATCACATTGCTTATGATGTAAGCGATATTGATGCAGAGTTGGAGCGGTTGAAAGCCGAAGGGTTTGAATTGATACACAAGACCCCTAAAGACGGGGCAGACAACAAAATAATTGCTTTTTTACACCCAAGGTCAACCGGAGGGGTTTTAGTAGAACTGTGCCAAGAGAAATAACAAATGATTTTAAAAAATATTTGCTAGGACAAAAAAAAGGGAAGTCAACTATTGACCTCCCCTTTTTTTGTTCGAACTAGAGCTACTATAAAGTCCCTCTTTTTGCTTGTTCTCTCTCTATAGATTCAAAAAGTGCTTTAAAGTTCCCAGCACCAAATCCTCTTGCTCCCATTCGCTGAATTATTTCAAAGAAAAGCGTAGGGCGGTCTTCAACTGGTTTCGTAAAGATTTGTAATAAGTATCCCTCTTCATCAGCATCAATCATGATTCCTAGCGCCTTCAATTTGTCGATGTCCTCTTTTAATTCATGACTAAACTCTTCTAACCTGCCAGGAACTGCTTTATAATATGCGTCAGGTGGAGTAGATAAAAACTCAATCCCTCTAGATCTTAAGTCAGCAACTGTAGATAAAATATCATCGGTTGCAATCGCAATGTGCTGCACTCCTGGGCCCTCGTAAAAGTCTAAGTACTCTTCAATTTGAGATTTCTTTTTCCCTTCGGCTGGCTCGTTAATTGGGAATTTAATTCTACCATTTCCGTTGCTCATAACCTTACTCATTAGGGCCGAGTATTCAGTATGAATTTGCTTGTCATCAAATGACAAGAAGTTTACGAATCCCATTACGTCTTCGTAATATTTTACCCAAGTATTCATTTCGTTCCAACCAACATTACCCACCATGTGGTCAATGTATTTTAAGCCGGTAGGTGCTGGGTTGTAATCTGAATCCCACTTTTCAAAACCTGGCATAAAGGTTCCATTGTAGTTCTTGCGCTCCACAAACATATGAACTGTTTCTCCGTAGGTGTAAATACCCGCCGTTACGATCTCACCATGTTCGTCTTTTTCAACTTTTGGCTCTTGGTATGATTTTGCGCCTCGTTTGGTGGTCTCCTCGTATGATTTTCGGGCATCTTCAACCCATAACGCAACTACCTTAACTCCGTCACCATGTTTTACAATATGCTCATTGATTGGACTTTTAGAGCTAAGCGGTGTTGTTAGTACCAATCTTATTTTGTCTTGTTTTAGGACATATGAAACAGAATCTTTACTTCCGGTCTCTAAACCTTTATAAGCGTACGATTGAAAGCCGAAGGCTGTTTTATAGAAGTGTGCAGCTTGTTTCGCATTACCCACATAAAATTCTACGTAGTCAGTCCCTAAAAGTGGAAGGAAGTCTTGTGCCCCTTCAAATATTTTTTCTAACCCGTAATTAACTGATTGTATTTCTTTTTTCATATTTAAAAGACTTTAGATCTTAGAATTTAGACATTAGAGTTTGCTTTTGAAGCCAATTGTCATTCGTTGAAATTCATTGATCGTTTCTATTATTGAATTAAATTTTTTCTTCTGTTAGGTAATCTCGATTCTTAGCAATTATTAACTGTGTTTCAAGTTCAAAAGAGGAACCTAAGGCAATGTCAATAAAATGAGAGAAGGACTTATCTGTTCGTGAAGAGCCCTCAGCTATATTACTTGGAATTGAAACTGAACACCTGCTAATTTGTGAAGTTAGTCCAAATTTTTCTTCATTCGGAAAAGAGTTAAGTATTTCAAAAGCTTCATTGGTGATTTTGATGCCTAAATCCCAAATTTTTAAGTTTTTATATCAATGTTTCATTTTCTTTTTAATTTTGCCTAACGTCTAACGTCTCCTACTTCAACACCACTAACTTTTCATCTCCGTTTACGTCTATTTTCGTTAAGCCTAGTTTTGCAAGACCTTTTATTCCTTTGTCCCATTGCTTTCCACTCAAGCCCGCTTTTTCTTTTAAAACTGCAATTTCTAAGTTGCCTTCTTTTTTCAACACCTCAAAAATTGTTTTTTCTGAGTCACTCAATTCAATTGCTTTCTTTTCCGGTCTCATTTGAGGAAAGAATAAGACATCTTGAATAGAGTTAGAGTTGGTCATAATCATGGCTAATCGATCAATTCCAATCCCCAAACCTGATGTTGGTGGCATTCCAATCTCGATAGCTCTTAAAAAGTCTTCGTCTAGAATCATAGCCTCGTCATCTCCTCTTTTCCCAAGCTCTAATTGCTCCTCAAATCTGGCGCGCTGATCAATTGGATCATTCAACTCAGAGAATGCATTACAAATTTCTTTTCCGTTACAAACTGCCTCAAATCGTTCAACTAAGCCTTCTTTTGAGCGGTGCTTTTTCGCCAATGGCGACATTTCTACTGGATAGTCTGTAATAAAAGTTGGTTGAATTAAAAGCGGCTCACATTTTTCGCCAAAAATTTCATCGATTAATTTACCGCGGCCCATGGTATCGTCAATTGGAACGTCAAGTTTTTCAGCAGCAACTCTCAACTCCGCTTCATTCATTTCAGAAATATCAACCCCTGTGAAGTGTTCAATTGCTTCATACATGGTGTATCGTTTCCATGGTCGTTGAAAGTTTATGGTGTTTTTCCCAACTTGAACTTCTGTTTTTCCGTGGATATCAAGCGCAATTTTTTCAACCATCTCTTCCACTAAATCCATCATCCAGTAGTAATCTTTATAGGCTACGTATAGCTCCATTTGAGTAAACTCAGGATTGTGGAAACGGCTCATGCCTTCATTTCTGAAATCTTTTGCAAACTCATAAACTCCATCAAAACCACCAACAATTAACTTTTTAAGGTAGAGTTCGTTGGCAATTCTCAAATACAAAGTCATGTCCAATGTATTGTGGTGTGTTTTAAAAGGACGAGCTGCTGCACCTCCATAAATGGGTTGCAAAATTGGAGTTTCAACCTCTAAATAGCCCTTGTCATTTAAAAACTGTCGCATAGAGTTGGTCAGTTTCGTTCGTTTTATAAAGGCCTCCTTAACATGAGGGTTTACAATCAAGTCAGTGTATCGCTGACGATACCGTTGCTCAGGATCTGTAAAAGCATCATGCGTTTTACCTTCACTATCCGTTTTCACAATTGGTAAAGGGCGCAAAGACTTGGTCAATAGAATTACCTCTGTTGCATAAACTGAAATTTCTCCTACTTGAGTTTTAAATACCCTTCCTTTTATTCCAACAATGTCACCAATGTCAAGGTATTTCTTGAAAACATCGTTATACATGGTTTTGTCTTCACCTTCACAAATTTCATCTCTGCTGATGTAGATTTGGATTTTCCCATGGGCATCTTGAATCTCAGCAAAAGAGGCTTTCCCCATAATACGTTTGCTCATAAAACGACCTGCCACAACAACTTCTTGAAAATTATTTTCAGCTTCTTTATAACCTTCTTTAATTTCTTTCGAATTTGTGTTGATTGGAAAGAGTTCGGCAGGATAAGGATTTATGCCTAAATCAATCAATCGCTCTAAAGTCACTCTTCTTACTTTTTCTTGTTCTGTTAGTCCAATACTCATGATGAAAAAATTTGTTGGCAAAGGTAATATTTAGCGGCTTAAAAAGAGAGGCGTTAATGGCTAAGTTTGTTCAATGTGGAGCTTTTTTTGGTTACTTTGCATTCCTTAAAATTATATAGCTATGATGGATGAATTAATTGCAGGTTTTACTACTCACCTAAAAGAGGCGATGGAAGTAGGTAAGAAAGCTGAATTTTCTAATACGGACAACTCTTTGATGAATGTATTGGTTTGTGGTCTAGGAGGTTCGGGTATAGGCGGAACGATTATTAGTCAATTGGTAAGAGAGCAGTGTGCACTGCCAATCATCATCAACAAAGACTATAAGATACCTTCATTTGTAAATCAAGATACGCTGGTAATTTGCTGTTCTTACTCTGGAAATACGGAAGAAACGTTAGAGATGTATCAACAAGCTTACGATAAGGGTGCAGAGATTGCTATCATTACTGGAGGCGGTAAATTTGGAGCGCTAGCAGAAAAGAACGATCATAACATGATTCAAATTAGAGGTGGCCTTCCTCCAAGAGCAGCTTTCGGCTTGTCTTTTCCTCAATTGTTTTTTGTACTAAATCAATATGGTCTAATAGGCAATGATTTTATAGGAGAAGTGGAAAGCGCAATTCAATTAATGGATGCGGAAGAAGATTTCATTCAAACAGAAGCGATGAAACTAGCCAACAAATTACACGGAACTTTCCCAATAATTTATACAGAAGCACCTATGGAAGGAGTTGCAGTTCGTTTTAGACAGCAGATTGCTGAAAATTCTAAAATGTTATCTTCTCATCATGTTATTCCTGAAATGAATCACAACGAGTTGGTTGGGTGGAGAACACCAAACGAAGATTTATCAGTAGTATTTTTTAGATCGAAAGATGAATACTATAGAAACACGGCTAGAATTGAAAAATCGAAAGAGGTTGCAGGAAAATATACCAGCAATGTGAACGAGATTTTTGCCAAAGGCGAAGGAAAAATTCAACAGGCCTTATATTTAATCCATTTCGGTGATTGGATCACTTACGACCTTGCTGTATTAAAGGGAATTGATTCCGTTGAGGTGAATGTAATCGAAGGATTAAAAGGAATGTTAGCAGAGTTGAAATAAAAGAAGCTTAAACCTTTTCAAAAAAGAGTCGAGCAGCTTCCTGTTCGGCTCTTTTTTTTGAATTGCCTTCTCCAACAATTGGCTCTCCCTGCCCAACGAAAAGCTCACACTTAAAAAATTTAAGACTTTCTGTTTCTACAGCTGTAGTTTGAAACTTGTAGGTTATTTTTTTGCTTTGAGAGTATTCAATTAGTTTGCTTTTGAAGTTTGTCTCAGTCGCAAGTAACTCGTCAACATCTACGTAATCTTTAATTATTTTTTGGACGACAAACTTCTTACATTGCTCGTAACCAGTATCTAGATAAATTGCACCTATAAGTGCTTCAAAAGCATCCCCAAATATGGATTTAGAGCGATTTAAGTTAACAGATGTTTCAAGAAATGTATCAAGTCCAATATCTACTGATAGTTGATTTAAGAAATTTCGACTAACAAGTTTAGATCGAATTTTAGTTAAGAAACCCTCATCTTCGAACGGAAATTTTTGGAAGAAATACTCCGCCACAATTGCACCTAGGATAGCATCTCCTAAAAACTCAAGGCGTTCGTTGCTAACTTTGTCATTGTCCTGACTATCGTTTACAACGGATTTGTGTGTGAATGCTTGATCGTAAAGGGAAAAATTTCTAGGATAAAACCCCAGAATTTGGCGTAAGGTTTTTTGTTTGCTATTGTCTGAAAGAAGAAAATACTTTATTCCTCTAAAGAGACTCAATGCTTATATTTTTTTGAAAATTGCAGATGCATTGTGTCCACCAAACCCAAATGTATTACTTAATGCTGCTCTAACTTCTCGTTTTTGAGCCTTGTTAAAAGTAAAATTAAGCTTTGAATCAAATGCCTCATCATCAGTAAAGTGATTGATGGTAGGAGGGACAATGTCGTTTTTAACAGATAAAATACATGCAATAGCTTCAATGATACCTGCAGCTCCTAAGAGGTGGCCTGTCATGGACTTTGTTGAGCTAATGTTTAAGTTGTATGCATGTTCTCCAAATACACCAAGGATCGCTTTTGACTCTGCTACATCTCCAAGTGGAGTTGAGGTTCCATGAACATTAATATAATCAATGTCTTCAGGTTTCATACCAGCATCTTCCAGTGCATATTTCATCACGTTCATCGCTCCTAAGCCATCAGGATGAGGAGCGGTCATGTGATAAGCATCAGCTGAAAGACCACTTCCAACAACTTCTGCATATATTTTTGCACCACGAGCTTTTGCATGCTCATATTCTTCTAAAATAAGTGAACCGCCGCCATCTCCTAACACAAAACCATCGCGGTCTTTGTCAAACGGTCTAGAGGCTGTTTTGGGGTCGTCGTTTCTTTTAGAAAGTGCTTGAAGAGCGTTAAAGCCTCCAATTCCTGCTTCAGTTACTGCTGCTTCAGACCCACCTGCTACACAAAGTTTCATTTTACCTAAACGGATGTAGGTAGCTGCATCTATAATAGCATTCGTACTAGAAGCGCAAGCTGAAACAGTAGTAAAGTTTGGCCCTCTTAATCCATGTTTAATTGAGATGTGCCCTGGAGCAATATCTGCAATCATTTTTGGAATAAAGAATGGATTGAATCGAGGAGTGCCGTCACCAGTTCCAAAAGCAATAGCTTCGTCTTGAAAAGTTTTTAAACCTCCAATACCTGCGCCCCAAATCACACCGAAACGATCTTTATCAATAGTATCCATGTCTAAACCTGAATCGGCAATAGCTTGATCAGCGGCAATCATGGCGTACTGAGCAAAAAGGTCAAGCTTACGCGCTTCCTTTCTGTCAAAAAAATCGTTTGGATCGTAATTTTTTACCTCGCAGGCAAACTTAGTCTTAAATAAGGAAGCATCAAATTGAGTGATGGGAGCAGCACCGCTCCTCCCATCTAACAATGCTTTCCAATACTCTTCAACGGTGTTTCCAATTGGCGTAATTGCGCCAAGTCCGGTTACAACAACTCTCTTCAACTCCATTGTTTAGAGAATAAATTATTTACTATTTGCTTCAATGTAAGTAGTTGCGTCACCTACGGTTGCAATTTTTTCTGCTTGGTCATCTGGAATAGCGATGTTAAATTCCTTTTCGAATTCCATTATTAACTCAACAGTGTCTAATGAATCGGCACCTAAATCATTTGTGAAACTAGCTTCTGCTGTTACTTCACTTTCTTCAACGCCTAACTTATCAACGATAATTGCTTTTACTCTTGATGCTGTATCTGCCATCTTTTTTAATTTTAATTTAAGTTGCAAAGAAAATCCTTCTTGAAAGAATATCAAAATTTATTTTCACTGCAAGGTTAATAATTAATTATTGTCCTTGCACGAAAATTATGCGAAGGTTTATAAACGGAATTTTGTTCGTTTTTGTATTTAGATTTAACATAGGGTTTTTATCAATATTGTTTCATCACATCAGTGAGGGCTTTCCTTTCAAGTAATGGTACTTGTGCTTCTTTTGAAGGAAATCCAACTGGAAGCAGAAGATAAGGTTTTTCATTTTGTGGTCTGCCAAGCAATTCTGCTAAAAAATTAAGAGGGCTTGGAGTATGAGTTAAGGTAACCAAACCTGCGTGATGAATTGCAGAAATGAGCATTCCAGCGGCAATTCCTACTGATTCGTTCACATAATAATTTTTAGATTTCCCGTCTAGCGTCTCTTCGTAAGTCTGCTTGAAAATCACAATTAAAGCAGGAGCAACTTCCAAAAATGGCTTTTGCCAATTGGTATCAAACTTTTCTAAGTCTTTTAGCCACTCTTCGCTCATCCGGCCATTATAATTATCATATTCTTCTTTTTCTGCAGCCTCTCTAATCTTCTTTTTCATTCCTGCAGAAGTAACCACAGCAAAAAACCAAGGTTGTTTATGAGCTCCAGAAGGCGCAGTTGATGCAGTTTTTATAATATTTTCGATTACCCCTTCAGGAATTTTTTTATCCGAGAACTCTCGAATGGAACGCCTGCCATTTAACTCATGAAAAAATTGAGCACTTCTATCTATCACCCGATCTTCATTGAAGTTATTTGCTTCGAAAAATTTAAAGCCTTCTTTTGGTTGATTTGTTTTACTCACAGAGCGATTTAAACTAAATTTGGGTTTTGATCTTTTAACATGTCCAAAGTAGCCATTTTTGCATCAGGTGCAGGTAGTAATGCCGACAGAATTCTTCAATTTTTGGCCGAGAGGCAAAGTTTGGTTGAAATTGATTGTATTATAACAAATAGAGAATTAGCAGGTATTTATACGGTGGCAAATAAGTTTGACGTCCCTATTTATTATTTTTCTAACTCAGACTTTGCTGAAGGTACAGTTGTTTTGGACTTCTTGCAAAAGCGAGCGGTAGAATGGATTGTATTGGCCGGGTTTTTGCGAAAGATTGAGCCAATCCTCGTAGATGCATTTAAGAATAAGATTTTTAACCTACACCCTGCATTACTTCCTAATTATGGTGGAAAAGGAATGTATGGAAAGTTTGTACACGAGGCGGTTCTTGCTGCAGGAGAAAAAGAAAGCGGTATTTCAATTCATTTGGTAAACAGTGAGTTTGACAAAGGAGCAATTTTATTTCAAGCGAAGTGCGATATTGCAAAGGGACAAACTGTACAGGGGTTAGCAGAAAAAATTCAGAAATTGGAGCATGAGTATTTTGCATTAACAATTGTTCAACATATTAATAATATAAAGTAAAGGGCAGCTTAAAGCCTTGATAGTTCTTATACAAAGAAATTATCAATAGTGAAGGTTTAGTTTTTAATTCTGGGAATATTTGAGAATTGAAGATTAAAAATTAAAAATTGGAGAATTATGAATATCGACTATAAAACAAAAGAAAAGCAACTCCGGTACGACAGAGCATACTTGAGAATGGCTTCGGAGTGGGGAGCGTTATCACACTGTGAGCGGAAGCAAGTAGGGGCATTGATTGTAAAAGATAGCATGATTATTTCAGACGGCTACAATGGCACACCAACGGGTTTTGATAATTGTTGTGAAGACGAAAATAAGAAAACGCAATGGTACGTTTTGCATGCTGAGGCAAATGCCATCATGAAAGTTGCAAAGTCAACGAACAATTCGAACGGAGCAACGCTTTATATTACACTGTCTCCTTGTCGAGAATGCAGTAAACTGGTGCTGCAATCTGGGATTAAGAGGGTAGTTTATTTAAACGCTTATAAAGACAACTCCGGGTTAAAATTTTTGGAGAAAGCTGGAGTAGAGCTAGAACATATACCTAACATAGAAGAGTAAATGAAGTCAAACAGATTATTAATACTGATGCCCATTTTTGTTGCGATTGCTTTGGCAATTGGGGTGTATTTAGGAAAAAACATGGGAGGGCAGAATCAAGCTGCCTTATTCTTAAACAAAGAGTTTACTCAAAACGATAAGTTGCAACAAATCATCAGCTATATAAATAGCGACTATGTTGATACTGTTAGATCGCAAGAAATTGTTGAAGAAACGATTAGTGAGATACTTCAGAATTTAGATCCGCATTCATATTATATTCCAAAACAAGATTACGCGGCGATGAACGATCCTTTAGAGGGGGAGTTTGATGGCATTGGTATTGAGTTTCGAATACAAGAAGATACAATTACTGTTGTGCAGGCGTTAGCCGGAGGACCTTCTGAAGAATTGGGCATTATGGCTGGGGATAGAATTGTTGAGGTAGATGGCGAAAATGTTACTGGAGAAACAATTAATAATTCAAGAGTAGTTAAGCTATTAAAAGGTCCAAAAGGAACTACGGTGAATGTTCTGATTAAAAGAAAGGGCACTTTTGATCCTATTGATTTCTTAATACGCAGAGACAAAATTCCGGTATATAGTGTTGAAGCTGAATACATGATTAACGAAACGATAGGTTATGTTAAGGTGCTTCGATTTGCTAAAGATACCCATACTGAGTTTATGAAAGCGGTGAGATCTTTAGAAACGCAGGGCATGACAAAGCTAGTTGTAGATTTAAGAAACAATACTGGGGGGTTTCTGAATGTTGCTGTAGATTTATGTGATGAATTTCTACCAAAAGGGAAGTTGATTGTGTATACCGAAGGTAAGGCTAGAAGAAAGAGAGAGTTTTTTGCTACTTCAAAGGGAGAATTAGAAGATGTAAAAGTTGCTGTTTTAATTAACGAAAACTCTGCCTCAGCAAGTGAAATTTTAGCCGGGGCACTGCAAGATAACGATGTAGGAACAATAGTTGGTCGCCGATCTTTTGGAAAAGGTTTGGTGCAAGAAGGAATGGATTGGCCAGATGGATCTGGGGTTAGATTAACGGTAGCACGTTACTATACTCCTACTGGGAGAAGTATACAAAAATCGTATGAAGATGGCTTAGAGAGTTACAACAACGAAGCATACGAAAGGTATAATAGCGGAGAGCTGTATAGTCTAGATAGTATTGATTTTCCTGATTCTTTGAAATATGTAACAGTAGGGGGTAAGGTTGTTTATGGTGGCGGAGGAATTATGCCGGACGTATTTGTGCCAATTGATACCGTTGGCAGTTCTTACTATTTAGGTAAATTAAATTACCAAGGAGTATTCTTTCAGTTTGGTTTTCAGTACGTAGACGCCAATCGAGAAGAGTTAACGAAAAAAATATCAGCAACAAATTTTGCCAAAAATTTCATCATTACGAATAGTTTACTGAAAGAGTTTTACGAGTTTGCAGAAAGTAAAGGTGTTCCTTATGAAAATCAAGGGGCAAAAACTTCAGAAGAGATTATTAAACGCAGAATTAAAGCCACTATAGCTCGTAACCTTTATCGCGAAAAGGTGTTTTATCAAGTGGTTAATGAAGATGATAATGTGGTAAAGAAGGCTGTCGAAAAATTATCGAGCAATTAATCTTCCATTTTAGGAACATCAACCTCGAGAGTTTCGTCTTCGTCCATATTCTTTGGAGTTGGACCATAAATAAAGGTCATGTCCTCTACAGGAATTACTTTCTTTCCCGTTGCAACTAAAGAAGCGGCCATTATAACGCATGAGATAATGATGGTGTATAGAAGTATACCTGAATCAAAAGCTTCTGTTTGGTATTCCGCAGGAATGGCAAAGAACAATAAAATTGTAATTAATCCTCGAGGTGCTAGCCAAATTTGAGGGTTAATGTCCTTTTGAACGAACAACTTAATAGCAAAAATTCTAACCACATAAAGGGCCGCTAAAATCGCTAAACTTATCAATGCAACTTCTAAGTTAAGCAAAGATGCAAGCGTAATTGTAATGCCGAAAAGCACAAAGAAAAACGTTCGAACAACAAATGCGGTTTCCATAGTTACAAGGTGGAAATCGTGAAGGATATTTTTTACTTTTTTCGGTTGCAACCATTTTCGCAGAAAACCTTTGAAAAACAACTTGTTATTATTTAATACTAATCCAAAAATTAAGATGATTAGTAAAGAAGAAAGGTGAAACAACTTACCAACAGAATATAGAATTAGTAAAACTGCAATTAGCAGAAATAGTTTTACTTGCGAGTTCATCTTTTGGAAAATAAGAACTAATCCGTAGCTAATTAGGGTGCTCAGAATTATTGTGATTGAGATGTTACTTACGACGTCCCAAACAACAACTTGGGCATTTTCTGCTCCTGCATTGCCGATAAGGAAGTAAAAAACCATGATGCCCAATATGTCGGAGAACGTACCTTCATATACCATAAATTCCTTTTTTTCTTCTCCCAAACCACCAACAGATGGAATAATAATTGCACTACTCATAATAGAAAGTGGCACTGCGTAGATAATACAAGTGAAGAAATCGTCAATTATAAAATAGTTTATAATGTATGCTATGGCTGCTGTTGAAAGTATTAAAGAAATTAGGGCTACACTGAATGATTTCCATATAATCGGCCATTTCTCTTTTGTCAAATGAAGATCTAAGGCTGCTTCAAGTACAATCATGATTAGGCCAACGATACCAAGTAACTCTAGCAAACTAAATAATTGTTTGCCCGCCGATATGCCCATAAAGTTCATGCCCTGTTTTATGAGTATACCCAATACGATTAGCATCAGAACCGAAGGAACATTTGTTTTTTGAGAAATGATATTGAAAAAATAGGAAAGAATAATAATAAGACTTATCCCAATTATTGCAAGGTAAGGGTTTATTACTTCCATGGTTTCTTCACGTTTACTTTAGGACCTGTATTTTCTTCTTCGGGTGGAAATAAATCTTCAAAAATTTGGTAAGCTAAAATCGGAAAATTTTCGCTTATAATTTTGTTGATATCGTTTTGGTTGTTTGAAAAAGTTGTTTTCGAAATACCTGTTGTTAAAATGCTTCCATCTTTATTATATAGGGTATAATGCAGCTGCACAATGCGGTTGTAAATTCCTTGTTGAACAGCAATCATATCCGAGTAATCGTTCTTTATATCTAGTTGGTTAACAAAGAGGAAATAATCATTGTCAAACTTAAAGTGCATGCTATCGAGCATGTGTTGATCAGTAATGATGGTTTTCATGTACCTTTCTCGAACGTCTCTAGTAGTAACGATTTCTCCATTATTGACCTGGCCTTTTTGGTAACTATTGTCTTCTTTCTTTTTGAGTTTAGCTTTGAGTTTTTCAGCTTTTGTTTGATCCTCTGTTACCGATACCAGCTCATATTCCAATTGCAAATTATCGTAAATGTAATTCAAGTCTTGTGTTACAGATGTATCTTCAATACCGTAAAATGAACTTACCTTACATTTCTGTTCAAAAGCATAATAAATACTTTGATCTATGGCAGCAGTGAATCTTTTTATGATTTGACTTGAGTTAAGATTGTTATTTTCTGCTAAGGATTTATTAATGTCGCTGAGGTACATTTTACTTTCAAATGGAACAACCAATACAGATTTTTGGCTGAGGTTGATGGCCTCGTCAGTAAAACGCAAAGTGGAATGCTGAGCTTGAAGAATTCCGCATACTAGCAACGCAACGAAAAGAATTGTACTCTTCATAATTTCTTTTCTTCAAAAATAACCTTGCAATTGTGCTTGTTGAGGCTATTTTGGGTCAGTTTTAAAACAGATTGATGTTAACAATTAATTAAATAGCTTCAAGATGTCATTGCCATTAGCAAATAACATTAAGGAAAGAAGAATTACAATTCCGGCAATTTGAGCATATTCCATAAATTTCTCTGGAGCCGGTTTGCCTACTATTATTTCATAAAGTAAAAACATTACATGTCCACCGTCTAAAGCTGGAATAGGTAAAATGTTCATAATGGCTAAAATAATAGAAAGGAATGCAGTAAAATTCCAAAAACGTTCCCAGTCCCAAGTTGTAGAAAATGCTTTGCCAATTGTAATGAAACCTCCCATAGATTTATAGGCGCCTGTTTCTGGAGTAAACATTAACTTCATTTGCTTCAAGTAGGAGTCAAACTTGTTATATGCTTCTCTAAATCCTTCAGGAACAGATTGTGCAAAAGTGTAGGTTTCAATACTGAATTCAAGTTGTTTGTCTAGTGACTCAACTCCAATTCCAATCGTCCCTTTTTCAGAAACCTGAATATTTAAAGCTTCAGTTGACCCATTTCTAAGAACACTTAAATTAATTTCTTGGGTTTTATTTTTTTGGATTTCTTTGATTACATCTCTCCAGTACTCAATTTTTACACCATCAATTTCGGTTATTATATCGCCTGCTTTCATTCCTCCCTTTTCTGCAAAAGAGCCTTTATCAACAGTACTTATTTTTGGTTGAACTGCAATTTGCAAAAATGGTCGCTGACTTTCAAGCATTTTAGAAACGGTTTCCATTGGCATTGCTAAGTCTAGCTTTTGACCTTTTCTGTCAATTGTTACCGTTTTATCGTCTTCTAACAAAATGTTAATTTGAACTTCACTGAACTTTTTAACCTCTTTGCCACCCACAGCCAGAACTTTGTCTCCGCTTTGAAATCCAAAAGACTGTGCGGATGAGTCGGCATAAACACCGTACGTCATGTTTTCGGGAGCCATGTATTCTCTGCCCCAAGTAAACATGACCATAATGTAAATCAGAATTCCCAAGATAATATTAACGGTAACCCCACCAAGCATGATAATTAAACGCTGCCATGCTGGTTTTGAGCGAAACTCCCAAGGTTCAGCGGGCTTTTTCATTTGCTCTTTGTCCATTGACTCGTCAATCATTCCGGCAATTTTAACGTAACCGCCTAATGGTAACCAACCAATTCCATATTCAGTCTCCCCTTTTTTCACTTTAAAAAGTGAAAACCATGGGTCAAAAAACAAATAGAATTTTTCAACCCTAGTTTTAAAGAGTTTGGCAGGAATAAAATGGCCTAGTTCATGTAAAACAACTAGAATTGATAAACTTAAGAGCAATTGACTTGCTTGAATTAGAATTTCCATTCAAAAAAATTAAGGGGCAAAGATAGTTAATATAAAAGGCACGAAAACCGCAGATACTTGCTAAAACTCATCATTTGGAATAATTAACAACAAATGGAGAAGTAAGTTTAAACCTATAATAATTCAGTAGCCAACCTCCGAGCTTCAGAATTGCAACTCACATAATCATCAATACTCGGATTTTTTACAAAAGTAGCCTTGTGCATCACTTGTTCGTTAATGTTTGCGATGTCTAAAAACTTGATTTTATCTTGTAAAAATGCTGCGTTTGTGATTTCATTCGCAGCGTTTAATGCGCAAGCGGCTGTTCCCCCTAGCTCTAATGCTTGGTAGGCAAGCGCTAAATTTTTAAATGTTTTTTGGTTCGCCTTTTCGAACGTAAGTTCTGGGTAATCCATAAAATTAAAACGAGGGAAATCTGAACGAATTCTTTGCGGGTATGCCAATGCATATTGAATAGGCAACTTCATGTCTGGTAATCCCATTTGTGCTTTCATACTTCCATCTTCGAATTGAACAACAGAATGAATAATGGATTGTGGGTGAACGACAGTATCAATTTGGTGGCTTTGTAAATCGAACAACCATTTTGCTTCAATTACTTCTAAGCCTTTGTTCATTAACGTAGCAGAGTCGATGGTGATTTTAGCGCCCATTTCCCAGTTGGGGTGTTTTAAAGCTTGTGCCTTAGTAACGGTGGCTAACTTTTCTGCTGACCACCCTCTAAAAGGACCGCCAGACGCAGTTAAATATATTTTTTCGATTTTGTTATGAAATTCTCCGGCTAAACACTGAAAAATAGCTGAATGCTCAGAGTCTACAGGCAACAGGGGAATTTGATATTGATTGGCTAAATTGGTTATTAGGTCACCTGCAACAACCAATGTTTCTTTATTTGCTAAAGCTATTGCCTTTTTCGCTTTTATGGCAGCAATGGTTGGTTTTAATCCAGAGTAGCCAACTAATGCAGTAAGCACGAGGTCCACCTCGTCCATTTGTACCACATCTTCCAATGATTTTTCGCCGCAATAAGTTTTGATTCCCTCCTTCCACAAACGCTCAGAAAGAGAATCATATTTAGACTCATCTACTATGACTACTGTATTTGGTTTGAATTCAAGCGCTTGTTTAAGAAGTAGCACGTCGTTAGAGTAGGCAGTTAATACCTCAACTTCAAATTTGTCTGGATTCTGTCTAATGACATCAAGTGCTTGTGTGCCAATAGATCCAGTTGATCCAAGCAGTGCTATTTTCTTTTTTGTTGAAGTATTGTTCATTTTTAAAGAGGCTTTTGTGCAAAAGTAACGCAGATATAACGTTAACTATTGGACAAAAGCGGATATTTGTATCTTCATAAGTGCATAAAACTGAAAATGAATAAGCAACACCCCAAAAAGCGTACAATTATTTCTTTTAGCTTAGCCCTAGCAACTTCACTTTTGAGCATTTATATTCAAAACTATACGGAAGCTAGAACGCTAGACGACCATAAGCTAGAGGCTAAAGCTAGCCCTATTGAAGCTCCTGCATTGCTAGAGACGCTGAATTAACGCAAGGCTTTTCTCTTCATACTCTGCACCACCTTAGTCGCATCTCGCATGGACTTAATTTTTATAAGGTCCCCATCGCCCAATGTAGCAATTTCTTTCAAAGATTTATTCGTCCAATTGTCGTTTTTAATTCCTAACACGGTTATGGTTAGCCCATCGTTTGCCGTTTTTTTAATTTTTTTGCGCAGACTCATATTATTTTCTCCAATGTTAAATGCTCCATCTGAGGCTAAGAATATTTGATTGTTTCCGTCTTCCAAAAAATTATCCTTACCAACTTGAATCGCCTTTTTTATTCCTTTGACAGCATTCGTGCTGCCATCTGCTTCTAAGTCTTCAATTTGCTTAGCAATCTCTTCTTTTAAATTCCCTTTCGAAGTGGGCAATACAACTTTCGCCTCTCCTGAATAGGTTACAATTGTGATGTAATCAATATCTCTAAGAGGCTCCAGAAGCTCAACCATGGCTTTTTTTAAGATGTCCATTTTTTGCTCTTCTCGCATGGAGGTGGAAGCATCAATTAAAAAAACAATGTTATTCGGTTTGTACGATTGGTCTAGTAAGTTGTTTTGAGTTGCTAGTTCTTGTTCAGCTTCTTGAATATCTTCTTCCTCATCAGCTGTAACAGTTTCTTGAACTACCTGAGGAACATCTTCCACAAGATCCTGTGCATCTTTCTGCACTTCTGCGCTTGTTGAATCTTCAGTTTTACCAAATAAGATATCTCGTAACGAAGGGGCGTTTCTTCGATCTTGTGGGTTCTTTCTTGTGTTTTCCCTAACCGGGCGCTGTTGTCTTGCTGTTTTTGTACTGTTTTTGGTTTCGGTAGTATTCTGCTCTTCTGGGATAAACGAAACTGTTTCTTCTTCTACCTCTTGAACTTTCTTTGTTTCATTTAGCAAAGCAAGCTTGTCCATACTTTCATTATTGTAGAGAAGTAGTTCAAACTTTTGAATTTTAGCAACTGGTTGAGTTTTACCTGTGGGTGGTTTCAGGGCGCTTCCAAATTGAGGGCAGGCAGTTCTATTATTCTTTGGTAAGTCCTTTACTATTGCTTTAACAGTAATTTCAATTGGCGAGGAGTTGTTGCTGAAATATAGCCTTACTTTTCGTTCAACTTTACCTTTTTTGTCAGGGTTTAGTTTAATTCTAATTCCTTCTGTTGCTCCTGCGTTAAAGCTTTTAGAGGTATATTGAGAGCCAATATTTTGTTTCCCTTCAATTCTCAGCAAGAAAACACTTTCTGAAGAGATATTCTTTACGTCAAAATCAACAATGTCAGAATTCAACAAGGAAATTTCGCCTAAGTCGAAAATAGTTTGACTAAGTTGAATTTGTGAAAACCCAACTGCAGGGAATAATAAAAAAAGTAGGAATTGAAAATATTTCATAAGTGTTGGTATTCAAATACCGTGCAAAAGTGTGTTTTTAAAAACAAATTTAATTCTGAGACTACTCAGGTGTTGAATAATTAAAATTGCAGTAGTTTAGCTTTCCAATAAAAGTACATGGCATTTAATGATTAACCGGTTAATAGATAAAGTTGGAAGGAAACTACTTGGAAACTCTCTTTGGTTGTTCATCGATAAGATTGTTAGGTTATTAGTTGGACTTTTTATAGGTGTTTTGGTCGCCAGGTATTTAGGCCCTGAAAGAATGGGAGTTTGGAGTTATTGCATAGCGATATTTACTTTTTTTATAATTTTTCCCACATTAGGCTTAGAGTATGTCACACCGAGAGAGTTTATTACTCATAAGGGAAAAGCAGAGCAACTTCTAAATACCACAATCGTTTTAAAATTCATTGGAGCTACAGTTGGAATTGTACTTTCCGTTTTGTTTATTGGGATTTACAAAGGGTTTGATAGCCCACTTGTTCCTTTCATACTGATCTTAACTACAGGATATTTATTTCAATCCTTTGATGCTATTGATTATTACTATCAATCAAGATTGGAGCAGAAAAAATCAGTTTTTGCTAGGATGATTGCGTTCTTAATAGTGTCAATGTATAAATTCTACTTAGTTCATACAGAGGCTCCGTTAATTTGGTTCATTGCTTCATCAACCATTGACTTTGCCATGGGAGCAGTGGGGTTATATATTTCTTTTAGGGGCTCAGCACTGAAGTTAAAGCTCTCTAAAGTTGATTTTAAATTGGCGAGAGATTTATTAAAAGATTCTGTTGTGTTTTCTATAAGTGCATTTGTAATTATCATTTACTACAAAATTGATCAAGTAATGATTACCGAAATACTTGGTGAGCGAGAAAATGGTATATATTCCGTGTCTATTCGTATTTATGAGCTGTTTATTTTTATTCCAGCCGTACTGATTTCCTCATTTTTACCTGTAATTACAGAAAAGTTTAAATCTGATGAGATAGAGTTTAGGGCTAGCATGAAGCAGCTGTATTCAATATTGACTTATTTAGCTATAGCATTTAGTATTTGTGTTTGGTTTACAGCTCCACTTGTAATGGATTTGCTCTACGGGGAAGCTTACCAAGGATCCGGGGAGGTTTTGCAGTTAATTGGACTTGGGTTTTATTCAGTTCTTTTGGGAATGGGAACAGGTAATTATCTGATAATCACTAATAGAAAGAGATTTGTGCTAATAAAAAGTTTGATCGGCTTAAGCTTAAATGTGGTGATTAACTTATGGCTAATTCCAATTCTTGGGCTAAATGGGGCTGTTCTAGCATCTATTATTTCTAACTTTGTCTCAACCTTTTTGATTTTAGTCTTAAAAGACAATCACAACCATTTAAGTCTAATTTTAAGCCCATTTAATATTGCTTCAATCAAAAGGTTCTTAAAGTATTAAATAGTTATTTTTATCGCAAGAAGATTTGATATGAGTAGATACAATAGCAGAAATGAAAGGTGGATCAAGCGAATGCTTCCGGGTAGTTTGAAAGACAAGTTTCAGAAAACTGTAGATGATAAGACTATAACTGAATGGGAAAAGTCAGGAAGAACATTGCCTCCACCGCATATTGTTAAGGTTAAAACAGTTGAGCATTTCCAAAAAAAAACTCAATATTCTATATTAATAGAATCTGGGACTTTTATGGGGGATATGATTCAATCTCAGTTAGACAATTTTGACAAAATTTACTCTATTGAATTGAGTGAAAAGTATTGGGAATCAGCAAAAATTATGTTTAGCGACCAACCTAAGGTCAACCTTCTACTGGGAGATAGTGGTGAGGTTTTACACAGTTTAATATCTGAAATTTCGGAACCAGCAATCTTTTGGTTAGATGGACATTATTCGGGAGCAGATACAGCAAGGGGTGAAAAAATATCTCCTATTTATGAGGAATTAAAGGCAATATTTAAATCTAATATTTCACATTGTATATTGATTGACGATGCAAGGTTATTTAATGGCACGGACGATTATCCAGCGTTAGAGAATTTAAAGAAGTTTATAGTAGAAAGAAGGCCCGAAGCAAAGTTAGAGGTTGATGCCGATACAATTAGCGTTATATACTAAATGATAAAAGAGAGGATTAAGAGATTTCTCAAAAAATTTAAATTGACTTTGATATCGGAGTATGATGTTAAGAGAAAAGAAAACTATAAAGAAATCTTAGAGAAGATAATTTTAAGCTCACCTCGTTTTGAATCAGAAAAATGCTCAATTATTATTTTTTCTAAGGATAGGGCTTTGCAATTAGAAGCATTGCTTAGGAGTTTTTATTTTTTCTCAAAAAACCCACCAAAGGTTTATGTTTTATATAACAGTTCAAAAATTGAATTTGGACAAGCATATGATGAAGTAGCTGAAGAATATAAGAGCAGGAATATTGAATTTATAAACGAGGTTAATTTTAGAAAAGAATTGATCTCACTATTCAATAAGGTCGACACAACTAAAGTTTTATTTTTGGTGGACGACCTGATGTTCAAGAATACAATCGACTTTGAAGATTTTTCTAAAATTGACACGACAAAATACATTGGAAGCCTTCGAATGGGAAATCATTTAACGTTTTCTTACACTGTGCAAAAACCTCAAAACACACCTAATTTCATTACCACAAAAGAGCACCAAGGCATGCTTTTGTGGCATTTTTACAAAGAGCAATTAGACTGGGCTTATCCACTTTCTGTTGACGGACATTTATTTTCTACGGGAGAGATTAAAGTGTTGGTGAATGAATTGGACTACAAAGCACCGAACTCCTTTGAAGAGGCACTACAATTAATGACTCCTCTATACCAACAGCGTATGGGGTTGTGTTACAAAGAGTCAGTTATAATAAATAACCCGTGCAACAAGGTACAATTAGAGAATAATAATATTGCAGGTCAAGTATCAATAAGTGAATTAAATGAAAAGTGGACCCAAGGTTTTAGAATAAATTTCGTGGAGCACAAAGGCATACTTAATGAAAGTGCACATCAGGAACTATCGTTATCTTTTGTAAAAAGATGATGAATCAATCTCCTTTGGTTAGTATAATAATGCCTGCTTTCAATGCCGAAAAGTATTTGAAAGAGTCGGTAGATTCCATTTTAAATCAGACATATAAAAACTGGGAATTACTAATAATTAATGACGGGTCGTCTGATAACACGGAAAAGCTTATATCTGAATATGTTGCACAAGACAGCAGGATTTTTGGTTTGGAGAACGAAGGCAATAAGGGATTGGTGTTCACTAGAAATAAAGGTTTGCAGGCGGCTAAGGGTAAATATGTAGCAAACTTAGACAGTGATGATATTGCGTATCCTAATCGATTGAATTTACAGATCAATTATCTTGAAGAGAACCCGAATGTAGTTTTATTGGGATCTTCTTGTGAACTGATAGATGAGAAAGGAAATCACCTAGGTTTTGAGAAAAGGGAAATAGGTCAAAATCAGATAAAAAGTGTTTTAGTTTTTAGCAATTATTTTATCAATTCAACAGTAGTTATAAGAAGGGAGAAACTGGAAAACTTAAGTTATGCTGATAACTATGCTCCGGCAGAAGATTACCAATTAGTAACTCAGTTAAAGGATAGCGGGGAGTTAGTAAACCTAGAAGAAGTGCTTGTAAAATATCGATTGCACGGCAATAACATAAGTACAATAAATAAGAAGGAACAGGATGACGCAATTCGGCGAATTCATAAAAACTTAATTCTTGAGTTAGGGGTTCAATTTAATGAACCAGAGTTAAGGTTACATTCGCAATTAGTAGTTGAAAAAGGCAGGGTAAAAGAAGCTGAATTAGAAGCGATTGAAAGTTGGTTGTTAAAGTTGAAGAACGCGAATTATAAGGCAAATAAATATAATGTGGAAGCTTTTGATCATTTTTGTGCTTTCTTCTATCGAAGAGCTTGTCAAAAGGCCTTCTTAGGATTAGGGTCATTTTTAAGGTTTAGGAAATCAACATTATCCAAATCGGAAAAAAATGATTTTAAAGGAAATGGAGTTTTCCTGTTAAAATCAATTTTAAAAAAGAATTAGGTTGAATCCACTTATTAGCATTGTTATACCAGTTTTTAATTCAGGCGAGTTTTTGCCAGAAACTCTTAATTCTGTTACGAATCAAACGTACTCGCCCATTGAAGTAATTTTGGTTGATAATGGCTCCTCAGAAACAGAGACAATAAGATTGTTAAACCGATTAAAAGACAAATACAAAGTGTTAGATTCCGGTAAGACAGGAGTCTCGAACGCAAGAAATTTAGGAATAAATGAATCTAAGGGGGAGTTTATCCTTCCGCTTGATTCGGATGATTTATTAGCAACTAATTTTGTTGCCCTCTGTTTAGAAGCGTTTAATAAAGACGATAGTTTGAGTTTAGTTCGAACGAATATTGAACTATTTGGAAAAAAGAAGGGAAAAATGATTTTTGCTCCCTATAACTTTTCAACTTTACTTGCTAGGAACCTTATGGTGGTTAGTTCAATGTTTAAGAGAAGTGATTGGAATGAAACGGCCGGGTTTGATCCGATTTTCAAAAAAGGATTCGAAGATTGGGAGTTTTGGATTAATTTACTTCAAAACGGGAAAAAAGTCCATACCATAGATAAATGTTTGTTTAAGTATAGAATTCGAAAAGGGAGTAGGAACCACTCACTAAAAAATGAAGATTTCCAAGAGGTTAGAAAATTAATTTGGGAGAAACACAAAAAGCTTTATTCTGAAAATTTTGTACTCCCAACTGAAACGTTTGAATACAAGTTGCTTGAGGACAGCTTGGCGCTTAAAATAGGTAGTTTAATACTAAAGCCGTTTGAATCTTTTAAGTTGTTAAACTAACCAATGGAAAAGATAAACATTGCAGCAGTTGTCGTCCTTTATAATGAAGAAATTGAGAGTTCAAAAACATACAATTCTCTTTTAAAAAACTCGCAATTCCCAGTATTTGTTTACGATAATAGTTCTTTAAAGCAAAAGACAAAGGGCAAGGAAGGTTTTACAATTGTATTTGATACTTCAAACCCTGGAGTAAGTAAAGCATATAATCAAGCTTGGAAGTGGGCAGAACAGAATAAGTATACCCACCTTTTGTTGCTAGACAGTGACTCAACGTTTCCTGAAAACTCTGAGAGTAAATACATTGAAGCAGTTAACAATTATCCCGAAAAAATTATTATACCTTCCATGATTTCAAACAAAAGAAAGATTTCGCCTTTTTATTTTAAATTTGGGAAAAGTCACTATGGCGATAATATCAGCTTTGGTAAAATTCAATTAGGAAAAATTGTGGCAATAAATTCAGGTCTTGTAGTTCCCGTTAATGCCTTTCGAAAAACAGGAGGATATAATGAGAAGTTACCGTTGGACTGGAGTGATGTTTTTTTTATCAGAAAGGCTAGTGCAGTAAATGTTGAAGCTTTTCACATCCCGTTAGAGGTAGGTCATGGCCTTTCTGAGCACACAGTAAATTCATTAAAATCAACACATTTTAGATTTAAAACACAGTTAAAAGGTATAAGTCTTGTAGCTTTGTCAGCTCTTGAAAAATATCAAATGTATTTTTGGATGGCATTAAAATCAATAAAACTTTCTATTCGTTACCGTTCATTTTGGTTTCTAGCTAATTTTTTTAAACGTTAAATGGAAAGTCCGGAAGTTCAAATATTAATGTCAACGTATAATGGTACGCCTTACTTAAGAGAACAGTTAGACAGCATTTTAAATCAAAGTTTTGAAAACTGGCAGCTATTAATTCGAGATGATGGTTCAAAGGACAGTACAGTTGAAATAATTAAGGAATATGAAAATCAACACCCTGGTAAGATAAAGCAAGTTTTTGGAGACGAAGGAGGTGGTTCCAGCAGAAGTTTTATGGGAATGCTCAAGCATGTTGAGTCGCCCTATTGTATGTTTAGTGACCAAGATGATTTTTGGAAAAAGAATAAAATTGAAATTAGTTTAAATAGACTAAAAGAGTTAGAGAAAGAAGACCCGATGTGTTTAGTTTTTACTGATATGGAGGTTGTTTCTGATGACTTAAAAACGGAATTGGGTTCTTTTTTAGGGTTGCAAAAATTAAATCCGAGTTGGATTAAAAATTCAAATAATTTACTTGCTCAAAGTATAGCCGCTGGTTGCACAATGATTTTTACACTGCATCTTATAAAAATAATTAAACCAATAGATGCAAACTTGTTTCAACACGATCATTGGGTTTTAATTAACGCGGCAATCTATGGCAATGTGGCTTATGTTGATGAAAGAACGATAAAATATAGACAGCACAGCCATAATACGATAGGCTCTCATCGAATTGATTGGCCATATTTTTCAAAAAAAACGAAAGAACTGGGGACGCTAGTTAAACGATGGACATACATTAAAAAGAAATTTGTTCGTAAAGTTAATATAGTCAAGGTTTTTCTTGCAAAACTAAAGGTAAACTTGGCAAGATTGTGAGGGGAATGAAATCATTAACCGTAATAATAGCTAGTTTAAATCAAAAAGAAGTAAGCTTAATTCGCAATATGAAAAAGATAGCAGAATAGAATATGGTTGGGACAATGAACTGAAAAAAGCAACGGTAAGGTGGATTTCATTTCTTGGTTCAGATGATATGTATTCATCTGGTAGTTTAAATGAAAACAACGCGGCAATAAACACAAACAGCACAAGAGATTTTGCTGAAGAATTGAATTGGAAGGTTTTTAGAAAGGAGATGAAAATTTTGCATGCCGAGGGGGGTCTAAATAAAGATTATGTTGACGAGCACGAGTTGTTTAACGAATTATATAAAATCACAGGAGACTATGAAATGCTCTAGAGAAAAGCAAAGACGTAAAGATGGAATTTATGGATAGCTTTTTAGTTGAAATGAATGATGGAGGAGTGTGTAATTCTCTTTTAAAAGATGCTTCGATAATGGAAAAACATGCAAAAATAGAAACTGCTAAAAGAATTAGATTTGCTGCAATAGTAGAGTTTTATGTCGGTCGTATTAAGATTTATTTAAAAACCTTGGTGTCGTAATGGGGTTAGTAAAAAAGTACTCTTTTAGGCTAATAGGCTATCTATTCTTTCTATTTAATTCAATAGGGTTACCTGCTCCTGTTTTATACTCAAATTTGATTTCGGTAGTGGGTATAAAGTCGCTCTTAGGAAAGAAAGATTGGAAGATTCTTATCACATTCTTTAGTGTAACGCTGCTTTATGCGGCAGTTCATGTATACACCGGAGTAGTTTTTTCTGAATACATAAAAACCTTTGTTTTTATGCAGATTATGGTTTTCACTACTTTGGTTGCTTACAATTATATTAAAAGAGAATCAAGTAAAATGAGTAGGTTATTTGGAGAGGTTACACACTTGAGTTTTGTCCTTTTTTTAGTATCAATCTTGCTGTATTTTACACCCCTAAAAGAGTTTATGTGGTTGGATCACGATTTTTCTATTGAAGGTAAAATTGCTAGATATAAATCATTTACATATGAGCCTTCATTTTTTGCTCTACTAATGTCACCTATTTTTATTTACTTTTTATTAAAGACTATTTACATCAGTTTTAAGAGTAATATTTGGAAATTGATGATGGTTTTAATTCCCTGTATATTTACATTATCTTTCGGGTTTTTTGGAGTAATTGTTATTGCTATCATCATTTTTTTAATGGTTGTGTTTTTAAAATATAAGACCATTCATAAAGCCTTTTTTTATTCAGGATTATTAGTTGTATTAGTTGGTGGAGTATTGCTTTCTTTTGATACATTTTTGTCAGCCAGAGTCAATAAAATAATGTCAGGGGAAGACACTTCTGTGAACGGTAGAATAACAGAATCTTACTATTTGGCAAATAAAATTATAAAAGAAGAAGAGAAGTTTTTTGGAGTAGGGTTAGGTCAAATAAAAATTGTGGGAGAGAAGTATATACGACAATACTATGCCTATTCAAAAGAAGATTGGCCTGTTGTGTCTCTTCCAAACGCAACCGCAGAGACATTGGCTATTTATGGTTATTTAGGTCTTTTAATTCGATTGTTTATTCCATGGCTGTTGTTCTTTAAGTTCAAAGTATATACTAATTACTTTAACTTATTCATGTTTCTGTTTATTTTTCTATATCAATTAATTGGCAGTTTTGTCACCTCGTCAACGGAGTTAATTCTTTGGGTTTTTGCCATTCTACCTGTTTTTAAAGAGCTTGATATACAACCTTCCTTCAAATTTAAATTGATTTAAAATGAAGGTTTTACTAATCAGCAGACCTACATTATTTTCAGCTCCGGGAGGAGATACTGTGCAAATTAAGGAAACCGCAAGGGAATTGATAAAACTAGGGGTAGAGGCAGAGGTTAGCCTTGCCGACGAAGAAATAGATTACTCTTCTTATGATTTACTGCATTTCTTCAATATCATTAGACCGAATACCATTTCAGGTCATGTTAAAAAATCCAAACTTCCATTTGTAATATCTACCATATTTGTTGATTATTCAGAGATAGAAAAAAGCGAGAGGGGATTGCTGTTTAGAGTTTTAGCAAATACTTTTGGTGCCGATGGTACAGATTATTTTAAAACCATTGGTCGGTTCATATTTAATCGAGAGAAAATTATTGACCTTTCGTACCTTTTTAAGGGCCACAAAAAAAGTGTTGAGGAACTGTTGAACGCAGCCCATATCTTATTGCCAAACTCTGATAATGAATTTAGGAGACTAAAGGAGCGGTATCACTTCAGAAATACGTACATCAAAGTTCCCAATGGAGTTTCAAAAGATTTTATTAGAGAGTCACTCATTCAAACAAAAAGAAAAGGGGTGGTTTGCATAGGTCGTATTGAGTTTGTTAAAAACCAGTTGAACTTGATCAGGGCAATCGATGGAACAGATATTTCGTTAAAAATAATTGGACAACCTGCCCCAAACCACAAAGCTTACTACGAACAATGTAAGAGGGAGGCAACAGATAATATTGAATTTATAGGACATATAAGTAAGGCGGAAGTGATTGAAGAATTAGATCGGACAAAAGTTCATGTCTTACCAAGCTGGTTTGAAACCACGGGCTTAAGTTCACTTGAGGCAGCAGTTAGAAGGTGTAATGTTGTAATAACAAAGAAAGGAGATACAGAAGAGTATTTTGAAGATTATGCCTTTTATTGTGAGCCTGATAGTCCCAAATCAATCCGAGAAGCAATAAAAAAGGCCCTAGCAGAAGAGGTTAATCCAAAGCTCAATGAGTTCATTAGCAAAAGGTACACATGGGAGGTTGCTGCTCAGAAGACCCTTGAAGCCTATCAAAAGGTCTTGGATTCTTGAAAATAAAAACAACCCATCAGTTGGGAACCAGTTCACTTTACTCAGCTATTTCAACAAACTGGTTTTACAGTCCTTATTTGTACCCGTGAATAAAAAGTACAGGAGTTTTAAACTCTACTATAAGATTAACGGTAGATTTACAATAATTCTGACTAAGAAATGGAGAAGCTCAATCATTATTTAAATAGAGGGATATACTTTAGTATTCTTTTTATCGCAATCACATTTCCATTGCCTTATAAAATAGCTAACCTAGGTATTGTTACCTTGGCCTTATTTTGGATTATTCAGAAAATCATAACCAAGTCCAAACCAGTTTATGCTTTTAGAAATGGCTCGGAAAAATGGATTTTCTTTTCTTTTATAGGCTTTTTCTTGGTGCAAATAGTTGCATTAGTATACACCTCCGACTTCAATAATGGGGTTAAAAACATAGAAAGTAAACTAAGCTTTTTAATCTTTCCCCTTATTTTGTTTGACTTGCGGCCCGGCTTCCGTCAATGCGCAGTTTGGTTGAAGGCCTTTGTGTATTCAATGGCGCTGTGCACTATCGTTTTACTAGCACAGTCTATTTCCCATTATTTTTCTGAAGGCACCTTATTAACTTACCACGATTTTACAAGTTCACTTGCGTTTCATGCTGTCTTTTATTCGTATTACATTTTTCTTTCCGTAATCATTTCTGCACTGTTCATCCAGAAAAAATTATTGGTTTCGTATGAAAAAGTATTGTTTGTAATTGGGCTTTTACTTTCCTTGTTGGGGTTACTTATTTCTGCTTCAAAGAATGTACTTATCGTGACTTCTCTCTTTTTAGTCGTGGGCTTTTTTATTCGTTTGTTGAAGCACAAAATAGGATGGAAGGAAGTTTTGGTGGTTTTTTTAATATGCGCTGCCTCCGTTTATGGCATTTCAAAAGTTCCTTCGATTAAAAGTCGCATTGCAGAATTGACGCAGCTAAATGGAATGGAGAACCTCGAGAAGATAAAACGAGGAGAGCTCATCGTTGAAGGAGATATTTGGCAATTTAATGGAACATCATTGCGGATTACCTTTTGGTATGTAGCATGGAAGAAAATACTTAAAGACGATGTGCTTTGGCTAGGTTATTCTCCTGGAGACAGAAGGGCAGAGATGAATAAAGAATTTTATAAAAATGGATTAAACCCATGGTATGAAAATTATAACATTCACAACCAATTCATTCAAGTACTTGTAGAATTAGGATTGCTCGGCTTAGGCTTGTATTTAATTTTACACGTCAGCTTATTTATTGCAAGTTTAAAGCAAAGAAACGTTCTCTTGGGAGCCTTTTTAATTGGGTTCACCATCTTTCAAATGACAGAGTCGGCAATTGAACGCAATAAGGGAATTGTATTTTTTGTATTCTTTTTACTGTTAATTCTACAAATGAAACCTCAACTCAATGAGAATAGGAATATTAGGGACTAGGGGCATACCAAATCATTACGGAGGGTTTGAGCAATTTGCAGAATTCCTTTCTGTGGGATTGGTCAAAAAGGGGCACGAAGTGGTAGTTTATAATTCTTCAGACCATCCCTATCAAAAATCGGTATGGAGCGGTGTTCAAATTCAACATTGTAAAGATTGGGAAGAGAAGATAGGAACTGCAGGTCAATTCTTTTATGACTTAAATTGTATTCTCAATTCCAGAAAACAAAATTTTGACATTTTATTACAATTGGGATACACGAGTAGTTCTGTTTGGAAAAACTTATTACCGAAAAATGCAATTGTGGTAACCAATATGGATGGACTCGAGTGGAAACGCTCAAAGTTCAGTGGCTCCGTTCAGCAGTTCTTGCGCAAAGCAGAAAAGTGGGCGGTTAGCAGTTCCGACCATTTAGTTGCCGACTCAAAAGGCATTCAGTCCTTTTTAAAAAACAAGTACAAGGTCGACTCCACTTTTATCGCCTACGGATCAAATTTATTCAACAAGCCAGATGTAACGGTTCTAAAAAAGTACCAGCTAAAAGAAGAAGGGTACCACATGTTGATTGCTCGCATGGAACCCGAAAATAACGTGGAGACAATTTTGGACGGCATGAGCGCTTCTAATTCAGAATTGCTATTTTTAGTAATAGGCAAAACAGAAAATGCTTTTGGTCAACACTTGGTTAAAAAGTTTAAGCACGACAAAAGAATACAGTTTTTAGGGGGGATTTACAATTTGCATGACCTGAATAATTTGCGACATTTCTCCAATTATTATTTTCACGGTCATTCTGTAGGCGGTACAAATCCTTCGCTTTTAGAAGCTATGGCATCTTCAGCTTTTATTGTAGCCCATGAAAATGAATTTAACGGAGCAGTATTAGAAAGTGATGCGTTGTATTTTAAAACGGCAGCAAAGGTGAGCGAAATTTTGAACCAACAAGTAACTTCGCCCGTGCGGTTAAGCTATATTGATGCCAATCGGAAAAAGATTGAAGAATTTTATACTTGGGAAAACATCATTAATTCCTATGAAGACTTATTCCTTAAATTAGCGCGACAAAAGCCACTTTAGTGTATAAAAATCACGAATACCTTCTTTCTTTTTATTACAGAATTGCCGATGCCGTCGTATTAAACCTGGCGTTTGGCTTAGGGGTTTACCTGCGTTTTTATTCTGGGAGTAGTTTTGACTTTCAGTCCGAAGCATCTTTTGATTTATTAGAAAGCAATTATATGGGATTGCTTTTGTTTATCAATATTACTTGGTTCTTCGTTTCTAACTCTCAAAAAATATATAACCTACAACACTTTACGAGCAAAAACAGGTATGTTTTTGCTGTGGTGACGGCAATTGTGTTGCAACTGCTAATTACGGTAGCATTTAATGGGTTAATTAAGACCTTCTATTCACGGTTTTTCTTGCTATACACGTACATTAGTTTTTCAGCTTTTTTGTTCGTTGGTAGAAGGCTAACTTTCTCTGTTTACCTGCGGAAATTGAAGAAAAAGAAAAGTCAGACTGCGATTGTTTTAATGGGTACCAAATCGCAGTTGAACGAAGTTCAAGAGTTTTTAGAAAAGAATATTTCAGCGGAAACCCAAAAGATTGTTCAATTAGAACCAGTAGGAATCCAGTTACAAGAATTGCAGAAAATAAACAAGGAATTTCCTATTTCTGAGCTGTATGTTTCATTGTCAGGCTATTTAGAAGACGAAATTGAAGAGCTTTCCTTGTTTTGCGACAACCACTTTATTCGTTTAAGGTTAGTATTTAATTGGAAAAAAGTAGGGTCTCAAAATTTAAATGTGGTCAATTTTAGTCAAACCAACATTCTAAAGCTTTCACTTACTCCGCTTGACGATCAATACAATGCGCTCATTAAAAGGGGGTTCGATTTACTATTCTCTGTATTAGTAACCGTATTACTCTTCAGTTGGTTGTTCCCCATTATTGCCATTGCAGTTAAATTAAGTTCACCAGGGCCTGTTTTTTTCAAGCAAAAACGTTCGGGGTTAAATAACAAAGGCTTTAACTGTTACAAGTTTAGAAGCATGAAGCAGAATGCAGAAGCTGATGCAAAACAAGCCACGCAAAACGACCCAAGAATAACGAAGGTGGGAGCTTTTTTACGCAAAACCTCTTTGGACGAGCTACCGCAGTTCATTAATGTGTTGAAAGGGCAAATGAGCATTGTTGGTCCTCGACCTCACATGCTAAAACACACCGAGCAATATGCGAACCTGGTAGGCAATTTTATGAACCGACATGCCATTAAACCGGGCATTACAGGATTAGCTCAAATTAAAGGGTTTAGAGGAGAAATTGACGATTTTGCCTTGTTGCAAAATAGGGTTCGCTTGGATCGGTTTTACGTGAACAGCTGGACCTTGTTTTTCGATGTAAAAATTGTATTCTTAACGGGTTTTACCCTATTTAAAGACCACAAATAAGCGCGATCGCTTTTTGTCCCACAACAAGCACTCTCTCGATTGCCGCAAAAATAGAAGCGAATAAAACAGCAGGCGAGGCATAATCTTTCACAGCCCCTATTAATGGGGGTAAAGTTAGGATCCACCTTGTCGGCCAGCTTTTCTAGCGCAGTGTTAAACAATTCGGAAAGAAAGACTAAACTAACGGCAAGGGCAATAAATAACCACTCCACACTATTTAACTGAACGATTGTTCCAAAAACTAAATTCGCAAGCATAAAGAACAAGTGCGCCCAAGTATTGTGTTCGTTTTTGAGAAGTAGCTCCATGCTATTAAAGGCAGGCACAAAACTTTGCATGCGCTCTTTCACTGAAAAGGATGGTGATTTTTTCATGGTGTTGAAACGAGCCGGATCGAATAGAGTTGTGCGGAAAGCGATGTTTTAAGCAACAAAAAAGCCTTGCATTGTTGCAAGGCTTTTTTCAAGTGGTGCCAGCTGGAATCGAACCAGCGACACAAGGATTTTCAGTCCTTTGCTCTACCAACTGAGCTATGGCACCCTCACCGCTATTAAAAACTGTCAACACAATTTTTATCGGGCGACAAATGTAAAAATAAAATTCGTGCTACAACAAAATTTATTTCAAAATATTTCTTGGCACTCAAACTATACCTACTTTTGACGCAATGAAAGCACGCTTGGCCGTTGATATCGGGAATACTCGAACAAAGTTCGCTATCTTCGAAGGGAGGGAAATACTGCATTCCTCTAGCTTGAAAAATGAGGCACTAGAGTTGAGTAATGATCTTCTGAAGAACTACGATATAAACGCTGTAATTATTTCATCTGTCAATACTGAAGCCGAAGAGAAGTTACAACTCCGCGGCCTCAAAGTGCCCACGTTGATGTTGAACCACCAAACCGCTTTGCCTTTTCGATTAGAATACGAAAGTCCAGACACGTTAGGGAAAGACAGAATTGCGGCAGTTGCAGGAGCCTCTGCTCAATTTCCAAATCAAAATACCTTGGTGATCGACGCAGGAACTTGCGTTACTTATGATTTTTTAACAGCAGAAGGGGGCTATTTAGGAGGAGCGATTTCACCTGGTGTGCAATTAAGATTACGAGCCATGAACAGTTATACCAGTAAACTTCCACTGTTGCACTGGGAAGGGGCAGAAAGACCTCAAACTATTGGAAATACAACTATTACTTCAATGCTGTCAGGTGTTGTAAATGGGTTAATCTCCGAAATGAGGGGGTTTATTGATAGCTACGAAAAGCAATATAAAACACTGAAAATCGTAATTACTGGAGGAGATGCCAATTTCTTTGTAAAAGAGTTAAAAAATGGCATCTTTGCAGACCCTAATTTGGTGCTAAAAGGCTTGAATGAAATACTTATTTACAATGGCGAATAAAACGTTCGCTCTCACATTGACTTTTTTATTGGTATTTGGCTTTTTGCAGGCGCAAAAAAATACGGATTCTCCGTATTCCAGATATGGCATAGGAACGCTAAACACCGCTACTTTTAACGGTAATTTTGGTTTAGGTGGAGCAGGAGTTGCTTGGCGTCCGTTTCAGTACAAGCCATTGGTATACGACTCTTTATCTAGAAGTAATGCGAATTTGAACGATCGAGGATCAAATTTTATCAATGCAGTAAACCCAGCCTCTTTTTCTAACATTAGCTTAACGACATTCGAGTTTTCTGCAATTTCTAGAAATGCAGAATACACTTCCGGTGGTCAAACCAGAACGGGAAGTAACACTCAGTTTGGTCACATGAGTTTAGCCGTTCCTTTGGGCGAAAAAGCCGGAATGGCATTTGGAATAAAGCCTTACAGTTTTATAGGGTATGACTATTCTAATGCCGATACAATAAACACGGAATTGCTCGATTATCGTTACGAAGGTTCTGGGGGAGTGAATGAAATTTACTTTGGATTGGGGTATGAGTTTTTCAAGAACTTTTCTGTGGGGGTAACGGGAAGTTACTATTTTGGGGAGCTAGTTGATTATAGAAGAGTTGTTTACGAGAATTCGAGTTCTGGTTTTATCAATACGCTAGATGAAAGAATAGTGAGGGTGAACAGCGTTTCATACCAAGTAGGGGTTCAGTATTTCAAACACTTGAACGATAAGTACAGGGTTGTTGTTGGTGCAGTATTATCTCCGGGCGATGAGTTTAACGCTGAACAGTCAAGAATCGTTCGAAATTATAATGGAGTAGAGGGATTAGAACGTTTTAGAGATACAGCATTCTTTCAAGACAACTCAAAAATAAAGGTTGCCAATAGAGCAGTGTTGGGAATGGGCTTGGCTTTAGAAAACAAAAATCACTGGATGTTAACGGCAGATCTTCGTTTGAACACTTGGGGAGATGCAGATTTTGGGCCAAATGTAGAATTAGTAAACGGGCAGTCCATTCACGTGGGGTTTGACAAATATGTGAACACAGCAGGTTTTGGATCTTACCTAAGTAAAATAGGTTACAGATCTGGTTTCAGATACAATAGCTCTATTGTTAGGATTAACAATGAAGACGTTTCTGAGTTTGGCATAAGTTTTGGTTTATCCTTACCGTTACGAAAAACCTTCTCCACGTTAAATTTTGGAGCTGAAGTTGGCCGAAGAGGAAAAGATGAAGATGGATTAACTCAAGAGAATTTTTTCAACCTACAAGTAGGTGTAACAATAAATGATAAGTGGTTTATCAAAAGACAATACGATTAAATAAAACAAACATGAGAAAATTAGGATTATTGATGATTGTAGCCTTAATGGCGGGAAGTGCATTCGGGCAAAAATATGGAGCTGATAGTGTTAAGTGCATTGAGAACCTTTCTTTGTACAAAGATTACTACAAGCAAAAAATGTACAACGATGCCTACAAGTATTGGAAAGTGGCGTATGACATTTGTCCAGCTTCATCTGAGAAAATGTATGTTGACGGGGTAGCGCTGTTAAAAAGAAGAGAAGGTAAAGCAAAAACAGAAGCTCAAAAATCTCAAATAATAGATTCTATTATAACTGTTTACGATAGGAGAAAAGAGAATTTTGGAAGCAACCAAGGTAGAGTTGACGGAAGAAAGGGGACAGACTTATTGCGCTATAAAAGTGATCAGCCTGAGTTGCCCTTTGTAGTTTTAGAAAGCGCAGTTAATGAAGGTGGTAATTATGCAGAAGCAGGAACAGTTGCTTCTTATATGAATGCTGCAGTATTGATGGAAAGAGTTGAAAAGAAAACTCCAGAAGATGTAGTTAAAATTTTCGGTCAGTTGACTGATATTTTAGCGTTCAACATTGCGAAGTATGAAGGGAAAAAGACACAAGAATATTATGTACAAGCAAAAGAAAGTGTGAACGATCTAGCGAGTCCTTATTTAAGTTGTGATGTGTTGGTGAAGATGGCTGAAGATGGTTATGAGAAAAACAAAGCGGATGCAACGTGGATGGAGAGAACAGCAGACATACTCGATAAAAAGAATTGTACCGATGCGCCAATATTCTTTACCATTGCGAAAGAAATGCACGCCTCTAGTCCTTCTTCAGTTTCCGCTGAAAAAATGGGAATCATGAGTTTAAAGAACAAGGAGTTTGGTGCTGCGGAAAATTTCTTCCAACAAGCAATTGATTTAGCTCAAGATGAAACAAAAAAGGCTGATTATTACATTGAATTAGCAGAAGCACAAAGAAGTGCAGGTAAATTTGGACCAGCAAGAACAAATGCTAGAAAAGCAGCAAGCCTGAAAGGCGGTTGGGGATTGCCTTACCTAATGATAGGCGATATGATAGTTTCTAGTTCTTGTGTAGGAGAGGATGCTTGTGCTCAAAAAGCTATATATTGGTTAGCGGCAGATTATTATAACAAAGCAAAATCAGTTGATCCATCAGTTTCGGGAAAAGCAAACGGTAAGATTGCAACCTATTCAAAATATTTTCCAACACAAGAGGACTGCTTCTTTGGTGGAACAAAGGCAGGAGATACAGTAAATATTGGTTGTTGGATAGGAGAGTCTACAAAAGCTAGATTTTAATTGAAACAAAAAACCAACTTAAAGCGCAAAAGCACCTTCTTAAAGTACTGTTTACCAGTACTTTTTGGGGTGCTTTTTTCGTGCTCAAATGATATTGACGAGGTTAAAAAATACGACAACACAGAAATCTTACCAGATCAAGTGGTAAAGGAGGTTGAGGTGATGTACAGCACAAGCGGAAATGTAGTTTTTCAGCTAAATGCCCCGCTATTGAATCAATACGGAGGGAATAAGAACTACAATGAAATGCCTGAAGGAGTAGAGGTTAAAATTTTCGATGATGAAATGAATGTCACCACGAAGCTAACTTCTAACTATGCGATTGATTCAACGTATGCCAATAAAATGCAAGCTCGGGAAAACGTAATTGTGGTGAATGAAAAAGGAGAACAATTAAATACCGAGGAGTTACTGTGGAATAAGGAAACAGAACAGATTACTTCGGATGTGTTCGTAAAAATTACAACCACAGACCAAATTATTATGGGGACAGGTCTAATTTCAAACCAAAATTTTACTGAATATAGAATTCTTCAACCCAGTGGAATAATAAACATAGAAAATGATTAAAGTTGTAAAGTTTATGGAGAAGGCATGGTTGGTCATTGCAATTGCGACCTTCCTAATTGCGGTGTACTGGTCCATAAAAAATAGCATATACGATGCGCTTTATTTTTTTGGGTTTTCAGTGATTGCTATTTTCTTATTCATTATGCGAAGAAAACAACGCATGTTTCACGAAAGAGAAGCGGAGAAAAAGGGTAAATAGTTATATTTGATTTTATGGACAGTTACCAATGGGGAATAATCCTCAGTACGCTTGTTTTTTCAGCTTTCTTTTCAGGTATGGAAATTGCCTTTGTATCGGCCAATAAATTAAAAATTGAGCTCGATGGGAAACAAGGGGACTTTTTTGCAAAAATCATTTCTAATTTTCTAAAAAGGCCTTCAAGATTTATTGGTGCAATGCTAGTAGGCAATAACAGTGCTTTGGTTGTTTACGGAATTTTTATGGCGAAAATTTTGGAGCCTAAAATCGCTGCTTTTACCGAGAGTGAATTGGTAATTCTACTCGTTCAAACCATCCTTTCAACCCTTATTATTTTGGTAACGGCAGAGTTCTTGCCCAAAACACTTTTTAGAATAAACCCTAACCTAATGTTGCGGTTTTTTGCCTTGCCCCTGTTTATTATTTATTGGATTATGTTTCTTCCGATGCTTTTAGTGATTGGGATTTCAGAACTACTGATAAAAATATTTTCACCACAGTTAAGCTCTGAAGAAGACTTGAATTTTGGAAGAATTGACTTAGAGCATTACTTGAAAGAAGGAACGGAGCATACACTATCTCAAGAAGAGGTAGACCACGAAATTCAAATTTTTCAGAATGCGCTCGATTTTTCAAAGGTAAAGGCGCGGGAATGTATGATTCCTAGAACAGAAATTGTAGCGCTCGAAATGGAGGAAGACCTTGAAAAGTTGAAAGATAAATTTATCGAAACTGGTCTGTCTAAAATATTGATTTATAAAGACAATATTGACAATATTATTGGGTACACGCACTCCTTCGAGCTGTTTAAAAAGCCTGAAAGCATCAAATCAATATTATTACCGCTCCCCATCATCCCGATGTCGATGCAAGCGAATGAGATATTGGAAATATTTATTCAACAAAAGCGAAGTATTGCAGTAGTGGTAGATGAGTTTGGTGGGACCGCTGGAATTGTGACCATTGAAGACATCATTGAAGAAATTTTTGGAGAAATTGAAGACGAACACGATAAAGAAGCTTTATTGGAAACAAGAATTAACGATCACGAGTTTCTGTTTGCTGCAAGATTGGAGGTAGATTATTTGAACAACGAATACAATTTAGGCTTACCTGAGTCAGACAATTACGAAACGATAGCCGGGTTAATTATTGACACTTTCGAGAGTATTCCTACCATGAACGAGCAAATTCAAAAAGATCAATTCGTCTTTACGGTAAAGAAAGTGTTTCAAAATAAAATAGACCTTGTTCACTTGAAGGTGTTGGAACTGGATAATTAGTTCAAAAGAGCCTCTTTCATTTGCTTAAAATAAAGCATTTTTAATGCTTTATTAATTCAGTTTACTATCGTATATTCGCAACCCTAAATTTTTAATTGATTTCAATGGCAATAATTGGAAAAATAAGAGAGCGTTCGTTCTTAGTTTTAATCATCATCGGTATAGCATTGCTAGCTTTCATGCTAACAGAATATTTTTCTGCAAATTCAAATGGACAACAAGCTCCGTTAAGTATTGCAGAGATAAATGGACAGCAAATATCTCCTCAAGAGTTTGACTTTAAAGTTCAAAAAGGGTACGAGAATTACCAAAAACAAACTCAACAAGAATTGGATGAAAGAACAAAGTCCACGATTAGAGAGTCTGTTTGGGCTGAAATGAGTTCAGATATTTTAGTTGGAGAACAACTGGAAGAGTTAGGAATCCAAGTAACCACAAGAGAGTTGATGGATTTAGTGAGTGGATCTAATCCTCACCCGCAAGTTCGTCAAGCATTTACAGACCCTAATACTGGTCAGTTTAATTCGAATGCTTTGATTCAGTTTTTACAGAACCTTGACAATGATGAAGCCACCAAAGCACAATGGGTAGAGTTTGAAAGAGCGTTGAAAAGAAACCATAGAATGGATAAATACAACGTTTTAGTAAAAAAAGGTCTTTATACTCCTTCTGCATTTGCAAAAGCAAAATATAACGAGAACAATGGAGCAATGGCTTTTAAATATATCTATAAGCCATATACTTCTATAGAAGATTCTACCGTTGAGGTTTCTGAGTCAGAAGTGTCTGCGTTTTACAAAAAAACAGAGTCAGATTATGAGCAAAAACAGAGTAGAAAAATTGCTTACGCTTACTTTCCAATTGTTCCATCTGCAGAAGATCAAGCAGAAACAAAGCAATGGGTGAATAAAACCTACGAGGAGTTTAAAACAAATGGTAACGATTCAACTTTTGCGAACGCGAACTCCGATCAAAACTTTATTCCTGTTTATTATTCAGAAGAAAATGCACCTGTTGGAGCTGACACAACGCTTTGGGATCAAGATTCTGCTTATGTAGCTTCTCCAAAATTAGTTGGGAATGTTTGGTCAATTGCTAAAGTGAAATCTATTAAGATGGCTCCTGATTCAGTTCGAGCTCGTCATATATTAATTGGTGCTCAAAACAGAACGATGGAAGTAGCAGAAAAAACTGCAGACAGTGTTATGACTGCATTGCAAGCAGGTACTTCTTTTGATTCATTAGTGTCACTTTCGGATGACAATGCTTCTGTTGTAAATGGAGGAGATTTAGATTGGTTTGCAGAAGGAATGATGGTAAAGCCATTTAACGATGCTGCTTTCTCTTCAAACGTAGGCGAATTTTCAAAAGTAGAAACGCAGTTTGGTTTTCATATTATTGAAGTAACTGAAAAATTAGCTGAAGTTAAGAAGATTCAAATCGCAACCATTACTCGCGTAGTAAAACCAAGCAAGGATACGTATGCCGATTTATTCAATCAAGCAAATAGTTTCTCTATTAGTGTAACTGATATGGAATCATTCAGAGAAGAATTGACGAAGAATAATCTTCAACAACGTTCTGCAGTATTAGCTGAAAATGACAATTTGGTTCAAGGATTAGGCTTGTCAAGAGACTTAGCAAGATGGGCAAAAGATGCGGTTCAAGGAGATGTTTCAGAAGCTAAAGATGTAGAAGGAGCATTTGTTGTTGCAATTGTAGAAAATGTAGATGAGGAAGGAATTGCTCCTTTAGACAAAGTAAGAAATAGAGTTGAATTTTTGGCTAGACAGGAGAAGAAAGCCAAAATTTTAAAGACGGAATTAAGTGATGCTAGTGACATTGGATCGCTTGCAGGGAAAACAGGTTTAGCAGTTGAAAATGCAAATGTAACTTTTGCCAGTCCTGCAATTCCTGGTGTTGGCTTAGAACCAAAAGTAATTGGAACAGCATGGTCTTTAACGCTTGGTCAATTAAGTCAGCCAATTTCTGGAAACAATGGTGTGTTTGTGATTTCCGTAGATAAAAATGTAAGTGCAGGGGAGCCTAACTTAGTTGAAGTTAGACAAAATGAACTTAGAAGTATTGCAAGCAGAGTTGACAATGGCGCTGTTTATAATGCTTTGAAAGACAAAGCGGATTTAGTAGATAACAGATCTAAGTTCTATTAGACTTAGTTACTATAAAACATAAAAAAACCTCGATGATTAATCATCGAGGTTTTTTTATGTTCTTTAAATTGTATCCTACTTAATTACACCTAACTCTCTGCCAATTTTAGTAAACGCAGTAATCGCGTGGTCTAAATGCTCTTTTTCATGGGCAGCAGAAAGTTGAACTCTAATTCTTGCTTGCTCCTTTGGCACAACCGGGTAGAAAAACCCAATAACGTAGATGCCTTCTTCTAATAGCTTGTCAGCGAAAACTTGAGAAAGCTTAGCATCGTAAAGCATGATTGGAACAATGGCCGATTCGCCATCTTTAAAATCAAAACCAACTGCTTTAACGCCAGCTTTAAAATAAGCTACGTTGTCCATTAGCTTATCTCTAAAAGCAGTAGTTTCTTTTAACAGGTCTAATACTGCAATTGAACCTCCAACGATAGCAGGTGCCAAAGAGTTAGAAAATAAATAAGGCCTAGAACGTTGACGCAGTATTTCTATAATTTCCTTTTTGCCTGTGGTAAAGCCTCCCATAGCACCACCTAGCGCTTTTCCTAGCGTACCGGTGATAATATCAACCCTACCTAAAACATTACAGTATTCAGCTGTTCCTCTTCCTGTCTTGCCTATGAATCCGTGAGAATGGCAATCATCTACCATAACCATGGCATCATATTTTTCAGCGAGGTCACATATTTTGTCCAATTGAGCCACATATCCGTCCATTGAAAATACCCCATCAGTTACAATAATTCGAAACCTTTGGTCTTGTGCTTTCTTTAACTGCTCTTCTAAGTCAGCCATATCGTTGTTTGCATAACGATATCGAACAGCTTTACAAAGTCTAACACCATCAATAATAGAGGCATGATTAAGGGAATCAGAAATAATAGCATCTTCAGGACCAAAAAGAGGTTCAAAAACCCCGCCATTTGCATCAAACGCTGCAGCGTACAAGATTGTATCTTCTGTTCCGCAGAATTCAGCAATTTTAGCCTCTAATGTTTTGTGAATATCCTGTGTGCCGCAAATAAATCGAACAGACGACATACCAAAACCGTGACTGTCTAGTGCTGCTTTTGCAGCATTTACAACTTTGGGGTGAGAAGATAGTCCTAAATAATTATTGGAGCAAAAGTTAACAACCTCTTTGCCACTATCTAGCTTTATAACAGCATCTTGAGCTGAGGTTATAATTCTTTCTTTTTTAAATAAGCCTGCGTTTTCTATGTCAGAAAGTTCGGCTTGTAGGTGTTCTTTAATTTTTCCGTACATCGTTTTCCATTTTGGTCTTCAAAGGTAACAAAAGGGACTTTCTTATTGGAAGTAAAATTTAACGAATGAACAATTTGACCGTTCGCGAGTCTTTGTTTTGCAGCGCTACTTTCAGAAAGTAAATTCCAGTTGGGAACTCAGAAAAGTTTCCATAATATGAATCTCCACTAAGATTGTCATCAGTGAAAATTAGAGTTCCGTCAGGTTTAAATAGAAAAATATCAAATTTCTCTTTAGTCGGATTAGTGAATTCTAGATTAAAAACACCTCCACTGGGGTTTGGAAATAGAAAAACTCCATCCTCTCCCAAATTCGAATTAAAGTTAAACTCAGAGACGAAAGAAAACTCAATTCCATCAAGTTTTAAACGATAAAAAGAAGTGCTAATTCGAAGCGGGTTGGGATCAATCCAGGAATAAGATTGTGCGCTATCTTCATTGCCGCAGATGCCGGGGTATAAATAAATTTCTTGGTAACTGATGTTGTCTCTGCTTCGTTCAACAACTGCATCTAAACAAGTTGAGCCTGCAGCCATGGTCCATCTCACCAAGGCTTTTTTATCATTGTCTATTGGCACAGCACTAAAGCGTAACAACCTTTCGCTTTGACCGAACGTTAGAATTTGAGTAAAAGTGAGAACACAAAAGAAAAGTAGTTTTTTCATGCAATGTAAATATCGTAAAAAGAGACAAGTTAATTCTTTTCAAGCTAGTTAAGCTGGGGTATTGTCGTCTAACCGTCATGTAAAATTTAGTTAACTTCGCACAACTAAAAGAAGATCATAATTATGGCAGAGATTGAATTGACAATGCCCAAAATGGGAGAAAGTGTTGCAGAGGCAACTATTACCAACTGGTTAAAAGCTGAAGGTGATACTATTGAAGCGGATGAGCCTATTTTAGAAATTGCTACAGATAAGGTTGATTCCGAGATTCCTGCGCCTGAGTCAGGAATATTAAAGAAAATTTTGTTTCAAGTAGATGATGTTGTAAAGGTTGGAGATACTATTGCGATAATTGAGGTAGAAGGCAGCGGAGGTGTTGCTGCACCGGCCGCTGTTGAAGAAAAAGCGCCGAATGCCGTTGAGGAAACTCAAAACTCTCCTACAGCAGTATTAACAGAAGAGTTGACCAAAAATTCGCCATCTGGTAAGTTTTTGTCTCCTTTGGTTAGAAGTATAGCAGATAAAGAGGGGATTACCAGAACGGAGTTAGATCAAATCTTGGGAACCGGGCTAAATAATAGAATTACCAAAGAAGATTTGGTAAATTATATTGAGAACAGGGAAAAAGCTCCTACTCCTGCTGCAGTTGAGACGAAAACAGTAGTTTCAGCTCCTGCAGTAGCGCCAAAACCTCAAGCTGTTGTGCCAATGGGCGAGGGGGATGAAATCATACAGATGGACCGGATGCGAAAGATGATTTCGGATCATATGACCATGTCGAAACAAACATCGGCGCACGTAACTTCATTTGTTGAAGCAGATGTTACTGAGATGGTAATGTGGAGAAACAAAGTCAAAAATACTTACGAAAAACGCGAAGGTGAAAAGATTACGTACACTCCTTTAATTATGGAAGCCGTAGCCAAGGCAATTAAGGAAATGCCAATGATAAATGTTTCTGTAAGTGGGGATACGATAATTAAACGAAAGCATATCAATTTAGGGATGGCAACCGCTTTACCTTCTGGTAACTTAATTGTTCCGGTAATTCGAGATGCAGATCAAATGAACTTGGTTGGTCTTTCAAAGAAAGTGAATGATTTAGCCAATAGAGCTAGAAATAACAAATTGAGTCCTGATGAAGTTTCTGGAGGAACCTTTACGGTTACAAATGTTGGTACGTTTGGCAATGTAATGGGAACGCCGATTATCAATCAGCCTCAAGTTGCGATAATGGCAGTTGGTGCAATTCGAAAGAAACCGGCAGTAATTGAAACGCCTTTTGGAGACACAATAGGTGTGCGTCATATGATGTTTTTGTCTTTATCATATGATCACAGAGTAGTGGATGGTTCTTTGGGAGGAAGTTTTGTGCAACGAGTTGCAAAAATTTTAGAAGAATTTGATTTAAACAGGGAAATTTAGTTCACTAACATTGATTTGTTAGCGCTTGTGGGGTAATTGTAAGGAATTGTAAAATGAATAAAATATATTTGTAGCTTCGAAAATTGATACGTTAAATAGTTTAAAAGATGAACCAACTTAAAATTAATACATTAATTTCTTTTTTCATGCTTTCAGGTCTTTCTCTTTTCGCTCAAATGGACGATAGAGAAAAATTCGGAGAAGCTTTGTTCTTAATGCAAGAAAACCGTTATGCCTCGGCTGAACCTCTTCTAAGAGAAGTGTATGCAAATGACAAGGAGAATGGAAATATTAATTACTGCCTAGGGTATACTATTTTTCAAAGCTTTACCCAAAAAGACAAAAAGCAGGCATTACCTTTTTTACTACTCGCCTCTCAAAAAGCAGATCCAAATTACAGTTATTCTGATCCAAGAGAGAAAAAAGCTCCAGTAGATGTATGGTATTATCTTGGAAAAGCTCAACATAACGGGTATCAATTTTTAGAAGCTATTGAAAGTTTTAAGAAATTTAAGACGTATGTTAATGAGAAGCATCCTTTATACGTTGAAATAGATAAAAGCATTAAGATGTCTACCTATGCTCAGCAGGCTACGTTGAACCCTGTAAATATTAAAACTACCAATTTAGGGAATATGTTAAATGGGTTTTATGCAGATTATAGTCCGGTTGTGCGTATTGATGAAAGTGCAGTGTATTTTACTTCTCGTAGGTTAAGACAAGACAGCTCTAATTATAACATCTATGATCCTATTGATGGGATGATGTTTGAAGATATTTATGTGTCTTTAAAAGAGGAAGGTGGAACTTGGGGAGAACCTTATCCATTGAATATTAATACGAATGGGCACGAAGCAACCGTAAACTTATCAATTGATGGTCGCACACTGTACCTGTATAAAGATATTAGCGGTAATGGACAGTTGTTTGAGAGTAAGTTGGAAGATGATTCAATGGGTTATGAGACATGGTCTGAACCACAATTACTAGGGTCTAATATTAATACTAAAGCATACGAATCACACGTAACGGTAACTCCTGATGGGAAAAGATTGTACTTTATTAGCAATAGAGATGGGGGCCTAGGTGGAAAAGATATTTATTTCTGTAATATATTGCCAATGGGAACTTGGGCACTTGCTCAAAATGCGGGTCCTATTTTGAATTCTAAATACAATGAGGATGGTGTTTTCATGCATCCTGACGGTAAGACATTGTATTTTAGTTCAGACGGTCATCAGAGTATGGGGGGCTACGATATAATGCACAGTACATTGACTGATACAGGTTGGACAACTCCAGCCAATATGGGCTACCCAATTAACTCAGTAGATGATGATGTTTTTTTTGTAACTACCCCAGATGGGAAAAGAGCTTATTTTTCTTCTTTTAAAGAAGATGGCTATGGAGAAAAAGACGTGTATATGTTAGAATTGATTGATGCAGAAGAAATTGCATTGACATTGTACCGAGGAGAATTTACGTTTGGTGATCGTTATGTACCACCTTCAGGTGCTCAGGTTACAATCACCAGTAATACAACTGCAGAGTTGGTAGGAACCTATAACCCTCGCCAGAGAGACGGTCAGTTTTCTGCAATTTTAGCTCCAAATCAGAGTTATCACTTGGTTTATGAAGCGGATGGTTACGAGACGTATGAAGAAGACATTTATGTTTCCTCTGCAGGAAACTACCAAGAGATCTATAAAGATATAAAGTTGCGTCCAGTGCGAGTTGGAGAAGGATTAGGTAAAATTGAACCAGCAGGTCTCGCTAATGCTAATATAAAAGGTGGTTTAATGAAAGATGGAGTTCCGTTAGAGGGAGTGCGCATTAGGTTATTTGATAAGAATGAAGGATTACTTAAAGAAACCATTTCAGATAAAAATGGAGAATTCCAATATTTAAAGTTAGACCCTGCTGAAGTGTATTTAATTCGAGTTTACGACGCGAAAGAGAATCCTTTATTTGGATTTGACGTTGCAGTGCAGAATGATCAAGGAGAAGTGTTACCTTTTGAACAGTTGGATGACTCTACATATATTATTATTCCTTCTATTCAACCGTATCAATTTTACGGAATTGGTAAAGTAAAAATGTTAGCTGGAACAGTTAAGAAAGATGGTAGACCGATTCAAGGGTTGAAAGTGCGATTAGAGAATGATCAGCAAGTTATAATTGATTCGAAAGAAACAGACGAGTTCGGGCAGTTTAACTTCGAAAAATTAAGGTTAGACGAGCAGTATCGAATCGTTTTTGAAGGAGAGTTTCCTGATGACCCAGAAATTATGATTACAAATGATCTTGGACAAAAGTTGCGTTTTGTAAAAGAGGGTGAAGGGGTTTATAAGTACTTGCCTTTAGATGCTATTGATAACATCATGTCCAAGGTATTATTGGCGGACGTTGGAGGTCTCGTTTCTTCTAACGGAAACCCGGTTGTAAACCTTCAAGTTTTATTATTAAGAGCAGACCAAAGCGTAATTGATTCAACTGTTACTGATAATGTTGGAAAGTTCAACTTTCAAGATTTAGATTTAACAAATCGGTATTTTATTAAATTTCAAGGAGACTTTCCTGCTGATGCAGAGTTAGCCGTTTCTAATGATGATTCAGATTTATTGCTTTTCAGAAAAATACAAGAGGGACTTTATCAATATGACCCAATTTTTGTGCGTCTTGAGAATTCTGGTAGCCAAATTCTTGGAAAAGAAATTGTGGATAATTTTAGTGAGTTGAATCAGAAAAAATTAAATTTAGATCAATATTATCAAATTATATTCGATGGAAATTATCCTGAGATGGATGCCATTACTTTAACGAACGAAAAAGGGGAGAAGTTTGATTTCTTGAGGTATGATGATGGGAAATACCAGTATGTTCCTGAAGTGAGGGATAACAATTTCCTTCTTTTAACGGACGATTCAGGATCCTTTATTGCTTACACCCGAGTGCGTTTGGAGAATGCGAATAGAAGAATTATCGAAAGAGTCGTTACTGACAGCAAGGGAAGGTTTAAGTTTAGCAAGCTTCCTGCAGATGAGACATTATGGGTTGTTATAGAAAATGAGGAATTTGATATTCCTTACATAACGGTTAAAGATATGTCAGAAAATAGCTTGGTGTTTAAAAGAGAAAGTCCACAAAACTATAAACACACACCTTCAATAGAATCTTTAGAAAAGAATGGGTTAAAATCTTACACGATAGATGTAAGTGATGAACTTGATTTTAAAGAAACATACCCAAGACCTGAGGAGTTGAAAGATGTTCTTGTCTACTTCCAAAAGTATTTTACCTATAACATGAAAGATATCAACGAATCAAATAAGGAGTTTGTTTCATTTATTCAGGATATAGGAGAGTTGGTAAAAGCAAGAGGGGATGCAAAAATAATTATTACATCGAGTGCTTCAAAAGTACCGACTAGAACTTGGAAGACGAACTCAATTCTTACGAAAAAGAGAGCCTACGATTCTAAGGCACTGTTGGAGAGAGTTTTTGCTAAACAAGGAATTAAGCCTGAGCAATACAACTTTGTTGACCTTAATACATTGATTACTGGGCCTGAATACAAAGGTGATTATCTTTCAAACAAGAGTACGTATGAAAAGTATCAGTACGTAAGAATCTTTATAAAGTAATATGGGGTTAGCACTAAAAAAGCCTATAGTGTTTTTTGATTTAGAAACCACTGGAGTTGACGTAGCCAAAGATCGGATTGTTGAAATATCGATTCTAAAATTACATCCGGATGGTAAGAAGGAAGTTAAAACTCGAAGAGTCAATCCAGAAATGCTAATTCCTGAAGGTTCTTCTGAGATTCATGGAATTTATGACGAAGATGTAAAGGATGAACCAACATTTAAGTCTATGGCCAAGAGTTTGGTAGCTTTTATTGGAAATAGTGACTTAGCTGGGTTTAACTCTAACAAATTTGACGTCCCTTTATTGGCAGAGGAGTTTCTTCGTGTTGGAGTAGATTTTGAAATAGACAGTAGGAGTTTGGTTGATGTTCAAAATATTTTCCATAAAATGGAGCAACGTACTTTAGTCGCGGCTTATAAATTTTATTGCGGAAAGGACCTTACTAACGCGCACAGTGCAGAAGCTGATAACATTGCAACCTATGAAGTATTAGAGGCGCAAATTGAGCGCTATAATGAGCTAGAGAACAATGTCAACTTTTTATCAGAGTTTTCTAGAAGAACTAATAATGCAGATTTGATGGGACGGATTGTGTTCAATGAAGAGCATGTTGAAGTGTTTAACTTTGGCAAGCATAAAGGAACTCCTGTTTCTCAGGTTCTCGAAAGAGACCCTTCTTATTATAAATGGATGATGAACGGAGACTTCCCCCTCTACACAAAGAAAGTTTTAACGGCAATTAAACTAAGGGCTTTTAATCAAAAATAAATGAAGATTATTTGTATTGGTAGAAACTATGCCGCACATGCAAAAGAATTAAATAATCCGGTTCCAAAAGAACCGGTTATTTTTTTAAAGCCCGATACAGCACTTCTCCCTAAGAGCATGCCATTTTTTTATCCTAGCTTCTCTAAAGATGTTCATTATGAAGCTGAGTTGGTGGTAAAAATTGATAGAGTGGGTAAAAACATCAGTCAAAAATTTGCACACAAATATTACTCTGAACTTACAGTTGGAATAGATTTTACAGCTCGAGACTTACAACAAGAGTGCAAAGAAAAAGGCCTCCCTTGGGAAAGGGCTAAAGCGTTTGATGGCTCAGCACCAGTTGGAAAGTTCCTTCCAAAAGAAAGCTTTCAAAACGTGAATGATTTGAAATTTTCCTTAAAAATGAATGGAGAAATCAAACAACAAGGAAACACGGCTAACATGTTATTTTCAATTAACGCAATCATAGCGTATGCCTCTCAGTTCTTTACCCTTAAAATTGGGGATTTAATTTTTACAGGAACACCTGAAGGTGTGGGGCCAATTTCAGTAAATGATTCTTTTGAAGCCTTTCTTGAAGATGAAAAAGTTCTGGATTTAAAGATCAAGTAATATCTTTTTCGGTAAATCGAATTCCATAATCTTTTAATTCCTTTAATATAGGGTCGTAAATTGATTTCTTAATTGGAATATGAACTCCAGGTTCATCAATTGTGCCGTTCAGAATCATTTTGGCTGTGATGCCTACAGGTAAGCCAACCGTTTTAGCCATAGCTGTATTGGTCTGATCGTCTCCTTTCACAACCATAGAAGAATGCTTTTCAAATTCTTTACCCGCTTTCGTGTAAATAAATTTGTGCCACATCACAATCATGTCTTTGTCATCATCTTCCAATGACCATTTACGCATCAAAATTTGCTGTAGAATTTCTGCAGGTGTAGCGTTGTCTAGTTCAATAGGAATATCTTTAAAAAGATCTAACCATTCATACTTTTCAAATTGTTGGATGTCGTCATGCGCTATGCTCAGGTAGTGACGAAATTTTAGTTCCACGGAATCGTTTGGATTGTAGGGTAAAAATAAGTTGATAAAAGACCTGAAGGTCAATTCGTTTGAGTTCGGGATTGTGTAGGAGTCGTCTGTAGCGCCCAATTGCACAAATGCATCCCAGGCTCGGCAAAATCCAGGTCTCCTTAAAGTACCTCTGTACATAGTGCGAATGTTTTCTAAGCCATAGACTTTTCGATATTTCAGCGAATCGCGGTTGGCAGAGCCTTCAAACTTTCCAAAACCTTCGATGTCAATAATTTCTGTTCTTCGAAACACCTTGTGGTACGGGATGTATTTATAAGTACCTTCTTGTATAAACTTTACTGCTCCTCCTTGACCTGCAAGAACTACGTTTCGAGGATTCCAAGTGAATTTATAATTCCACGGATTGTTATCACTTTCAGGAGCAATTAACCCTCCTGTAAAGGTTTCAAAGTCTCTTAGCTCTCCACCTGCGGCAACAATTTCATCAATTACCTTTTTTGCAGATAAATGATCAATTCCTGGGTCAACTCCAATCTCGTTGATAATAATTACTCCGCTCTCTTTCGCTGCTTCATCAAGGGATTGCATTTCTTTAGAAATGTACGATGCGGTAACCATGTGTTTTTTGAAACGAATACAATCATTAGCGACACTTATGTGCATGTGAGCAGGAAGCATAGAGATGACAAGAGTAGAGTCCTTAATTAGATCCTCTCTTTGACTTTGATTTGTTACGTCGAACACTTCAGTTGTAACAAAAGGTAATTCTTTAATTTTTTCATCGAGAAACTCAAAATTCCTGTCAGCAATGGTCAGCTTCCAGTCATTTGCTTCAGCATTGCTTGTTAAGTATTTAATTAAAGTCCCTGTCGACCTTCCTGCCCCTATTAAAAGTATCTTTTTCATATGTCGTAAGTGAACCTCTAAATTAATTGAATTTAAATGCATGGGCTATTGAATGCAGTATTAATTGCTATGTTTATTTTTGAGTGATGGAAAGGAAGTTTCTTCTTTGGGGATTTATTTTTGGAGGGTTAGCTGTTATTATCGGCGCATTCGGCGCGCACGCTTTAAAGGAGATATTAACTGAAAATCAGCAAGCAAGCTTTGACACCGGAATTAGGTATCAAATGTATCATTCTCTATTATTGCTTTTCTTGTCAACACAGGACAAATTAAAGAGCAAACTACTCTTGAACTTTTTGGTAATTGGAACCTTGTTATTTAGTTTCTCGATCTACCTACTCAATTTGAGAAGCTTTCTAGGTGCTGATTGGTTGAGGTTTTTAGGGCCCATAACTCCCTTAGGAGGGCTTTTACTCATTTTGGCTTGGTTTATAGCTGCGTTTAAGACAATTCAAAATAAAATGAATTAGTTATGTGCGGCATTACTGGAATTATTGCAAACTACTCCCTGTCAAATGATGAGTTGGGTAGGGCTGAGGTTGCAGTTGAGCGTCTCGAAAAGAGAGGGCCCGACGCTAGTGGCATTGTCAATTACGAATCCGCTGTTTTAGCACATCGCCGGCTCTCTATAATTGATACAAATACAGCTTCTAACCAGCCTATGGAAGATGCTAGCAAGCGTTATTCAATTGTTTTTAACGGGGAGATTTATAACTATAAAACACTAAAAAAGGATTTAGTAGAGAAAGGGTATGAATTTAATAATGAAAGTGATACAGAGGTTTTGTTGAACGGTTACGATTGCTATGGCACTTCATTTTTAAATAAATTAAATGGCTTTTTTGCTTTTGTTATTTACGATAAGCAGAAAAAAACAACTTTGGTTGCGCGAGATCGATTTGGCATAAAACCACTGTTATTTTATAAAAAAGAAAATGCATTCTACTTCGCATCAGAAATGAAAGCGCTATTAGAGTTTGACATTCCAAGAGAGATTGATCATACTTCACTGTATACTTACTTGCAACTAAATTATGTACCAGAGCCACATTCAATGATTAAGGATGTGAAAAAGTTAAAACCTGGACATTATTTAAAAATAGATGCTCAAAATAGAGTTCAAAAGATTCCGTTTTATCAGATAGATTATCCAAAAGTTGATGCTCAGTATTTAGATCTGAGCTATGACCAAGCGAAGGGAAAATTTTTGGAAATTTTAGATAGTTCAATAGAGCGGCGAATGGTAGCAGATGTTCCATTGGGTACTTTCTTAAGTGGGGGTATTGATTCTTCTCTTGTTACTGCATTAGCATCAAGAAAAGTAGAGAACCTATCGACTTTTTCTATCGGTTTTAAAGATGATCCTCATTTCGATGAAACAGAGTTTGCCCTTGCTGTTGCAAAAAAGTTTAGAACAGATCACCATGTGTTTTCACTTTCAAGAACAGACCTATTGGAAAGTTTGTATGAAACACTAGATTATATTGACGAGCCATTTGCAGATTCGTCTGCCTTAGCGGTGAATGCGTTGAGCAGAGAAACGAAAAAATATGTGACAGTTGCCTTATCAGGAGACGGAGCAGATGAGATGTTTTCGGGGTATCACAAGCACATGGGAGAATTTTTGATGAGGCAAAATGGGGTGAAACAACAAGTAGTTAAAAAGCTAGCTCCTGTTTGGTCTGCCTTGCCAAAATCTAGGAACTCATCATTGGGAAACTTCTTTAGAAAGTTAGATAAGTTTGCAACAGGATCATCGTTAAGGAAAGATGAAAGGTATTGGTTGTGGGCCAGCTTATTGAATGAAGCAGGCGCCTCTAACTTACTGTTGAAAAGACCACAAAAAGAAAGTTATTTGAAACGTAAAGAGGAAATACTAGCAGTACTTTCAAAGGGGAATGATTTCAATGATGTTTTGTTTACCGATGTTAACCTTGTTCTTCAAAGTGATATGTTGAGAAAAGTGGACCTTATGTCAATGGCGAATGGATTAGAGGTAAGAACACCGTTTTTGGATCATGAATTAATGAATTTTGCTTTTTCAATCCCATCGAATTTTAAAATTGATGGGCAAATGAAGAAAAAAATAGTCCAAGATGCAGCAAGAGATATATTACCTGAAATGTTGTATAACCGACCTAAAAAAGGATTTGAAGTGCCATTAGGTAGCTGGATGCGAAATGAACTACATGATTTGATTAATAATGATTTACTATCGGATAAATTCATAAAGAGTCAGAACCTTTTTAACCTATCTTACGTAAATCAATTGAAGAAAAAATTATACTCTACAGATCCTGAAGACTCACAAGCAAACGTTTGGGCTCTTTTGGTTTTTAATAATTGGTGGAAAAAATATATTGCTTAACTAACCATAAAGTAACCAAGACGAAATGCCAAAAGTTTTAAGAATAATAAATCGATTTAACTTAGGAGGGCCAACATATAATGCAGCATTATTAACTAAATATATGGCTCCTGAATACGAAACAATATTGGTTGGTGGCAAAGAGGAAAGCTCAGAAGAAAGTTCACAGCACATCTTGAATGACCTGGGAATAAAAGCTCATTATGTAGATGAAATGCAACGGGATATTGGCCTATCAAATGACCGTCAAGCATACCTTACAATTAAAAAAATAATAAAAGAGTTTCAACCAGATATTATTCACACACATGCATCAAAAGCTGGAGCAATTGGCAGAAGTGCGGGGATAGCTTATGGCAAAGCTAAAATAGTACACACTTTCCACGGTCATGTTTTTCACTCCTATTTCGGAAAGTTTAAGACAAAAATGTATCAAAATATAGAACGAGCCTTAGCTTTAAGAACAGATAAAATAATTGCCATTAGCCCGCGGCAAAAATTGGAATTGACTAAAAGGTATCGAATTTGTTCGGAAGGCAAGGTTGAGGTGATTCCATTAGGATTTGATTTAAATCGGTTTCAAGAGAATGTGGAAGAAAAAAGGAAGTCATTCCGAAGTAAATATAATATTGGGGAAGATGAAATAGCAATTGGGATCATTGGCAGATTGGTGCCAATTAAGAACCATAAATTATTTTTAGATTCTTTGAAGCAAGTCCTTGGTAAGACGAACAAGAAAATAAGAGCTTTCTTAATCGGAGACGGAGAAGAAAGAGAAGAGTTAAAAGCTTATACGACGAAGTTAGGGTTGGACTTTTTGAATGGGGATTTTGAAAAGGGGAAGAAAGCAACGGTTCACTTTACTTCTTGGATTAAAGATGTGGATTGGGCTAATTCGGGATTAGATATTATTGCACTAAGCTCTTTAAATGAAGGAACTCCTGTAAGCCTAATAGAAGCACAAGCGTCTTGTAAGCCAATTGTTTCTACAAAAGTAGGAGGAGTAAGCAATATTGTAATTCCTAATGAGACAGCCTTATTGTCACCTTCCAACTGTCGTGATTCATTTAGCTCAAACCTGCTTCAATTAATTGAAAATGAAGACAAAAGAATTGAAATGGGCAAAAAAGGATGGGAATTAGTTCATGAAAAGTATCATTACAGCCGCTTGGTAAGTGATATGAATAAATTATATACGGAACTACTTCGATAATATTTTTACAAGAAACTACCATTAATTGAATAGATTTGTAGTCTAATAGATACTGCAGAAATGATTAAAAGAATTTTAGGAATCATCGTAGCTTGTTACTTCTTAGCTTCTTGTAAGCCTTTGAATCCAAGTATCATGTTTAGAACCTCAAAGGATTATAAGTACGATACACAAGTTAAAGATACTACTGAGGAGTATCGAATTGCAGCAAACGACGCAATAAGTTTCAGACTTTTTACAAATAATGGGATGAAACTCGTTGATGTTACTGAAAATAACGCTCAAATGTTTCAACAGCTAAATCAAGGCATTACTTATATTGTCGAGTTTGACGGGCAAGTTAATTTACCGATTATTGGTAGAGTTGATGTTAATAGAATGACAATCCGCGAAGCTGAATATTTTCTTGAAGAGAAGTATGGAGAAGTTTTTATTGATCCTTTTATATTATTGAACGTAACGAATAGAAGGGTCACAATCTTTCCTGGAAGTGGAGGTGACGGGGTTGTGATAACCTTACAAAATAATAATATAAAGTTATTAGAAGCGTTGGCTTTGGCTGGAGGTCTTGCAAACGAAGGAAGAGCTACTAGGATAAAACTAATAAGAGGAGATTTAGCTGACCCCGAGGTTTACTTAATTGATTTGGCCACAATAGAAGGAATAAGTCAAGCAGATATTATTTTGCAAGCGAATGATATTATTTATGTAGAGCCAATTGGTGTCACATCCCGACAACTGTTAGGAGAAGTTACACCAATTCTAAGTTTACTGACAGGGCTATTGACCCTTTACTTTGTTATCGATAGAGTTCAATAATAGTAGTGCAAGAATCTCAACCCCCATATTCTAATCAAAACCAGAGCTCCAAAGTCGCCTCTGACCAATTTAGTAGTTTCAATACTGACTTTGACCTGGGGTTGTTTAGTTATGTGTTAAAAAAGAACCTATTGTGGGTAATACTGGTGATTGGTATTTCAGTTTTAGGGAGTTTTCTGTATTTGAGGTATACCTCTCCAATATATCAGTCAGACGCTATAATTCAAATAGAAAAATCAAACAAAGCGAATCAGCTTTTGAATGTAGATGATTATTATGAAACAAATGAGATTTCAGCCGAAATTGAGTTGTTGAAATCGAACCTTATTGCGAAAAATGCACTTAAGCAACTTCCATTGAAGGTTAGCTACTTTAACAAGGGGCAATTTTTAGATTTTGAGCTGTATCGTTCGGCGCCCTTTAAGGTCGAAGTCTTTTCGAAAGACAGTACTTTAAATTCTACTAAAGTCGACATCAAGTTTCTTAATAGTCAAGATGGAATTATTGCTTGGGGCGCTGACGACAATAGAATTGAAAAGCAAATCAAATTTGGTGATTTTGTACAATTACCTTTTGCGACAGTTAAAGTGAATATAACCAACTATAACGTTATTGAGGAAAACATAAACTCGGTCAACCTCACAGGTTATTACTTCGTGGTTAATAACCTTAACGCTCTATCACGGGAGTTAATGTCAAAGGTTAACATTATTATACTTAACCCGAGTGCGAAAACAGTTTCTATAAGTGTTCAGGAGAATAACTCACTAAAAGCAAAAGAAGAAGTTATTCAATTGATAGAAGAATTTAAGATTTATAATGTTGAGAGAAAGAAGCAAAGTTCGAAGCAAATAGTAGACTTTTTAAATGCCCAAATATCATTGGTTTACGAGGAACAAAAGCGGTCGGAAAAAGATATTTCAAATTTTAAACGAAAAAACAATCTGGCAGAAGTTGGAGAGTTTAGTAGTGTAATTGCTGATAGATTAAATCAATTAGACGAAACCGCAGTTGAACTAGAGCTCCAATTTTCAGTTTTAGAGCAAATTCGTCAAGAGATTGATAAAAAGGGAGAAGAGATTGATGTTTACGAATTATTGCCAATCTTAGTTGGTAGTAATTATGAAGGGAGTATCGAATCGCTAATTACTTCGTTAAATGGACTGTTGTTGGAGCGGCAGAATAAGCTGTACTCAACCAAAGAAGGTACGGCGCCAATCAAAGAGATAGATTACAAGATTGATATACAAAAGAAGTTGATAGTAAATAGTTTGTCTTCAATGATGGGGAAAATTAAAGAACGAAAAAAAAATATAGATAAAACAATTAAGGATTTAGAAGTGGAATTTTTTGAAGTGCCGGACCAAGAAATTGAATTAGTTAGAAAAAAAAGGAAATATGATATTAATGAGAAATTTTATACTTTATTAATTGAAAAAAAGACAGAGTACACAATCTCACAGCAGGGTTTTGTTTCCGACGTTAACGATTTAAGTGCAGCTTCAGTCTCTAACATTCCAATTTCTCCGCAAAAAAATATTGTATTTCTTGGGTTTTTGTTAACAGGAGTCTTATTGAGTTTGTTTTTTGTGGTAATCAAGTATTTGCTTCATAATCAAATTACATCTATTACAGAAATTACAAAATATGCACAATCTAACTTTGGAGTATTAGGAATCATTCCCAAATACCACAAAGACATGCCTCTTTCACAATTGGTTGTCAATAAGAACCCAAAATCTTTAATCGCAGAATCTTTTCGGTCGATACGAACAAACCTTGAATTCATAGCTGCTCAAGAGGGGCCAAAAGTAATGGCTGTTACTTCTACAGTTTCAGGAGAAGGAAAGACTTTTATTGCAATTAACTTGGGCGGAATTATTGCTTTTAGTGGGAAAAAAGTAATAATCCTAGACTTAGACATGAGGAAACCTAAAATTCATAAAGGTTTTGATGTAGAGAATATAAAAGGGATGAGCACTATTTTAATTGGGAAAGACGAACTCAAAGCTTGTGTTCATAATAGTGATCAAGAAAACTTGGACTTTATTACGGCAGGACCTGTGCCACCAAACCCATCAGAGTTGATTCTGAATTCGAAATTAAAAGAGGTTCTAGAGACTTTAAAGTTAGATTATGACTTAATTATCGTTGACAATCCACCTGTAGGACTTGTTACTGATGGGATTGAGGTAATTAAAAATGCAGACTATCCTTTGTACATTTTTAGATCAGAGTATTCACGTAAAAACTTTGTACACAACGTAGATCGATTAGTGAATGAAAACGGAATTTCAAAACTTTCCATTGTCTTGAATGGAGTTGACTCTAAAAAACGCAGTTATGGTTATGGATACGGATACGGATACGGATACGGTTACGGATACGGATACGGTTATTATGACGAAGAATCAAAAAAGCCGAAGGGGTTAATAAAATTTTTTAAGAGAAAGTGAAATGGAGATTGAAAAGTTAGAAATTGAGGGATTATTAATAATACGTCCTGCTGTTTTTGAAGATGATCGAGGTTACTTTTTTGAGGCATTTAATGCTGCAAAGTTTAAGCAAGCAGGTTTGCGGGCTAACTTTGTTCAGGATAATCTCTCAAAATCTTCAAAAGATGTATTGCGTGGACTTCATTTTCAAAATCCACCGCATGCTCAAGGAAAGTTAGTATCTGTGCTTAGAGGGGCAGTTTTGGATGTTGCTGTGGATATCCGAAAGAATTCGCCAACCTACGGTCAGCATTATTCAATTATTTTGTCTGAAAAAAATAAAACTCAATTTTATATTCCTTCTGGTTTCGCACACGGGTTTAAAACATTAGAAGATAATACGATTTTTTCATACAAATGCACTGAGGGATACAACAAAGAGTCCGAAGGTTCAATAAAATGGGATGATCAAGAGTTGGGCATAAATTGGGAAGTTAAGAATCCAATTGTTTCAGAGAAAGATCAAATTGCTCCGAGTTTTAAAGAGTTGAATTCTCAATTTACTTATTAAGAATGCAAGGAGAGTTTTTTATTTTAAAGATTTCTTCCCTCTTTTTGGGCAGTCTATTGTTTAGTTTCTTGATTAATAGAATTTTTTTGAAGTTCTCCAAGAATTTAGGTATCCGAAATATAGACGATAAGGTAATTCGTTGGAATACTACATCTAAGCCAGCTTTTGGCGGTATTTCTTTTTTTATTGTTTTTTTACTTGTACTGTCTCAATATCAGATTTTCTTTCCAAATCAGCACACTCCGATTGACCTTAAATTGATTGGGATTTTAGTAGCCTCTTGTTTAGGATTCCTAGTGGGATTAGCAGACGATGCATTTAATACAAATCCGCTGTTAAAATCAATTGCTCAAGCCTTATGTGCGATAATATTAATTGCAACCGGAAATTCGATTTGTGTATTTGAGTTAGAGTGGCTCAATTATGCAATTACATTTCTATGGGTAGTTGGTTTAATGAACTCTATTAACATGTTGGATAATATGGATGGGATTACGACAATAGCTTCCATTTTTGCGTTAATCGGCATGTTAACTGTAATTGTATTTAACAAAACTTTAGAATCATCCTACTTTGTATTGGTATTAGGATTGATTGGAGCATTATTAGGCTTTTTATTCTTTAACTGGCATCCATCAAAAATGTATATGGGTGATACCGGTAGTCAGTTTCTTGGAGTTGTCTTAGCCGCCCTTTCCATTAAGTTCTTATGGAATCATTCTGCTACAGAATACCACACCACCTCTCGACAATTTATTCTACCTATTCTTGCTTTCATCGTTCCGCTATCTGACACACTAAGTGTAGTAATAAATAGAATCTCTAAGGGTCGTTCACCATTTGTTGGAGGGAAAGATCATACTACACACCATTTGGCATATTTAGGGCTATCAGACCAATCAGTTGCATTATTAGTAGCAGGTTTGGGCATTTTCTCCACAGTGATCTTGTTGATTGCATTATCAATTAAAAATTGGACACACTTGTTTACAATTCTATTTGGTTTGTATGCCTTGGTGGTTTTTGTTTCATTATATTTAACTACCAAACCACAGTTGTTTGGAAAAGAACCGAAACAAGATGAAGAAGCAAAGCAACCCACTGAAATCAATTAATTTACTACTAATTCCTTTAGCACTTTTAGGGTTAATTCAATTGTTCACTTTTTCTTTTAATAAAGAAGAAGAGGAGAATCTTCACCAGTCTAAAATGGAGGAGGATTATCAAATCTTCTCACTGAGACCCCCTGCTGAAATTCAGTTTGCTGGCGCAAAAGTTCCTTTGGTTGAGCCTGAAGTGTATGAAAGGTTGGATCGTGAAATTCATTCTAACACCTACTTTCATTCAAATACAATTTTGTATTTCAAAAAAGCGAATCGTTGGTTTCCAGTTATTGAGCCCATCTTGAAAGAGAATGGTATCCCGGATGATTTTAAGTATCTGGCTTTAATAGAAAGTGGACTACAAAATATAGTATCTCCGGCAGGAGCAGCAGGGTACTGGCAATTTATGGCGGCTACCGGTAAAGAGTATGGGTTAGAAATTAATGGTGAAGTTGATGAGCGATATCACATCGAAAAGGCCACAAAAGCTGCTTGTCAGTATCTAAAAGATTCATATGAATTGTATGGAGATTGGGCTTTAGTTGCAGCATCGTACAATGCAGGGAAAGGTAGAATTTCAAATGAGTTAGATCGACAACAAGCGAAAAACTACTTTGATTTGCTATTAGTGGAGGAAACAGGGAGATATGTTTTCAGAATATTAGCTGTAAAAAACATCTTTGAGAATCCGAAAAAATATGGCTTTAATATTCGAAAGGCAGATTTGTACTCAACGTTGGATTATAGAACTGTTGTTGTCGATTCAACGGTAGCTAGTTTTGCAGATTTTTCGAAGCAGCACAACATTAGCTATAAAATTTTGAAGCATTTTAATCCATGGCTAAGGGAGTCATATTTAAAGAACACCTCACAGACTAGCTATGAAATTAAATTGCCGACAAATAAGGATTACGAGTTAAATTGATAACAAATTCAATTTTTTGGTGTTATCTAAATAATCGTAGTAAATTATGGGCAAAGAAGCATTTGAGACAGTTGAACCCCTTGAAATTGAAGGCGCAAGAGTTCATAATCTAAAAAATATTTCTTTAAAAATTCCAAGAGAAAAGCTGGTGGTCATTACAGGGCTGAGCGGGAGTGGGAAATCTTCACTTGCTTTTGATACTATATATGCTGAAGGTCAACGGCGGTATGTTGAAAGCTTTGCATCATATGCTCGACAATTCTTAGGTACTCTGGAAAGGCCTGATGTGGATAAGATTAATGGTTTAAGTCCTGTTATTTCTATTGAGCAGAAGACGGTCAGTAAAAACCCTCGCTCTACAGTAGGTACCATTACTGAGATTTATGACTTTCTACGTTTATTATTTTCGAAGACAGCGACAGCATACTCCTATTTTACAGGAGAGAAAATGATAAAGTACTCTGATAAAGAGATTTTAAATTTAATTTTAAAAGAGTTCGAGGGAGAAGCAATTACCATATTAGCTCCAATTATTAAAGCACGAAAAGGGCACTACAAAGAGTTATTTAAAAACATTTTAAAACAGGGGTTTTTAAAAGTACGGGTGGATGGAGTTATTGTCGATATAACTCGTAATATGCAAGTTGACCGTTACAAAACGCACGATATTGAAATTGTAGTAGATAGAATTCAAGTTAATGCAAAAGATAAGACTCGAATTACGGATGCTATTGCTTTAGCAATGAAGCATGGTAAAGGGGTTTTAATGGTAATTGAAAAGGGTAAAGAGAAAGAGGACCCTAGATTCTTTAGCCGTAATTTAATGTGCCCAACCAGTGGAATCTCCTACGACGACCCGGCCCCAAATACGTTTTCATTTAACTCTCCCTATGGGGCGTGTAAAAAATGCAATGGATTAGGAGAAGTGGCTGAAGTGAGTCGTGAAAAAATTATTCCTGACGAAAAAAAATCAATAAAAGCAGGAGGGTTACTTCCATTAGGAGATTACTCTAATAAGTGGATTTTTAAGCAAGTTGAAATTATATTAAATCACTTTGAATTTAAGTTAACGACACCTATTCTGGAGTTAACAGAAGAGGTTTTGAGTACCATATTGCATGGAACCAATTCGCCTATCACAGTTATTGAAAAAATTGGCAATAGTTCTTCAAAATATTCTTTCGAATTTGAAGGGGTAACTTCTTTTATAAATCGTCAATATGAAGAGAACAAGGCGAAGCAATTAGGGAAATGGGCTGAACAATTTATGAATAAAGTAGCTTGCGATGCTTGTGGAGGTTCTCGCCTGAAAAAACAATCCCTCTTTTTTAAGATTGGAGATAAAAGTATTGCAGATTTATCAGCGATGGACGTTGATGATTTGGCTGAATGGTTTAATGAAATTGAGGGCTATTACACAAAACGAGAATTAGTTGTCGCAAGAGACATCTTGAAAGAGATTCGCACTCGAATTCAGTTTTTATTGGATGTAGGATTAACTTATTTGTCCTTAAATAGAAGTGCAAAAACATTGTCGGGAGGGGAAGCACAGCGTATTCGGTTGGCTACTCAGATAGGCTCTCAGTTAGTTGGGGTGTTATATATTTTAGATGAGCCAAGTATTGGCTTGCATCAAAGAGACAACAATCAATTAATTCAAGCGCTACAAAATTTACGAGACATAGGGAATTCGATTATTGTAGTAGAGCACGACAAGGACATCATGCTTGCTTCTGATTATATAATTGACATTGGTCCCAAAGCCGGAGTGCACGGAGGTAAAATTGTAGAGCAAGGAACGCCGGCCGATGTGTTAAAAGGAAATTCCATTACAGCTCAATACCTAAACAATGATATAAGAATTGAAATTCCAAAGAATAGGAGAAAAGGGAATGGTCAATTTATTGAGCTAATTGGAGCTTCTGGAAATAATCTTAAAGATGTGAACTTGAAACTCCCATTAGGCAAAATGATTTGTGTCACAGGAGTTTCAGGTAGTGGAAAGTCTACCTTAATTGATGCGACCTTGTATCCTATTTTGAACAACTATATTTATAATGGCAAACGAACCCCTATGCCTTACAAATCAGTTAAAGGGATAGAACAGCTGGATAAAATCATTGAGATAGATCAGTCGCCAATTGGCAGAACGCCAAGGTCAAACCCTGCCACATATACTAACGTTTTTACGGATATAAGGAAGTTGTTCGCTAACATGCCAGAAGCAAAGATTAGAGGGTATAAACTGGGAAGATTTTCGTTTAATGTAAAGGGTGGGCGTTGCGAAACGTGTCAAGGAGCAGGTGTTAAAACCATTGAAATGAACTTTTTGCCTGATGTTTATGTCGAATGCCCAGAATGCAGAGGTAGGCGTTACAATCGAGAAACCTTAGAGGTAAGGTATAAAAGCAAATCTATTTCAGATATTTTAAACATGACTGTTGATCAGGCGGTGGACTTTTTCGAACACATTCCTTCTATTTTGTTGAAAATTAAAACACTGCAAGAAGTTGGGTTGGGCTACATCCATTTAGGTCAAGCCTCCACAACACTGTCTGGAGGTGAAGCACAACGAGTAAAATTGGCGACAGAATTAGCGAAAAAGAATACTGGAAATACGTTTTATATATTAGATGAGCCGACCACAGGATTGCATTTCGAAGATATTAGAATATTGCTTAAAGTCTTAAATAAATTGGCTGACTTAGGGAATACAGTTCTCATTATTGAGCATAATTTAGACATGATCAAGGTTTCGGATTACATTGTTGACTTGGGCCCCGAAGGTGGAAAAAATGGAGGAACTATTATGGCCAAAGGAACTCCTGAGCAAGTTGCGAAGAATAAAGACAGTCATACGGCACGGTACCTAAAAAAAGAACTACAAGATGGAAGATAAGCGAATTATTGAAAAATTTGAAGAGAAAGAGTGGAGTGAGGTAAAAAGCAACGACTCTTGGGCAGTTTTTAAAATTATGTCTGAGTTTGTAATTGGTTTTGAGAAACTTGCAGAAATAGGACCGTCTGTTTCAATTTTTGGCTCAGCGAGAACTAAACCTGATCACAAGTATTATAAAATTGCAGATGAGTTAGCGTATAAAATTTGTAAAAAAGGGTATGGAGTGATTACCGGTGGGGGGCCTGGAATTATGGAAGCCGCAAACAAAGGAGCCCGCAGAGCAGGAGGCAAGTCTATAGGGTTAAATATTAATTTACCTTTTGAGCAGTCTCACAATGAATATATTGATTTAGATAAAAATCTTGAGTTCAATTATTTTTTTACGAGAAAATTAATGTTTGTAAAGTATGCTCAAGGTTTCGTAGTACTTCCTGGAGGGTTTGGAACTTTAGATGAGTTCTTTGAGGCGTTGACACTAATTCAGACAAATAAAATTGCCAAATTCCCGATAGTACTTATGAGTAAAAGTTTTTGGGGTGGGCTTTTAGGTTGGATTAAAGAAACACTTCTAGAAACAAATGGTAATATTAATGCTGTTGATATGGAACTGTTCTACCTTGCTGACACTGTTGATGAAGCTGTAGAACACATCGATAACTTTTACAAGAAATATACACTTAAGCCTAATATGTAGCACATGAACTATAGGAATTAAAAAACCCCATGTTTTTCGACTTTGGCCGAAAAACATGGGGTTTTTTAATTCAATTATTTTGGAACTAAACTAAACCTTGTGCAAGCATAGCATCTGCAACCTTAACAAAACCTGCAATGTTAGCACCCTTTACGTAGTTTGTAAAGTCTCCTTCTTTACCGTACTTCGCGGCAGATTCGTGAATTGAAATCATAATTCCATGAAGTTTTTCATCTACTTCTTCAGCAGTCCATGAAAGTCTTAAGGAGTTTTGACTCATTTCTAAACCTGAAGTAGCAACACCTCCTGCATTTGAAGCTTTTCCAGGAGCAAAGAAAATTTTCTTGCTCAAAAATACTTCAACCGCTTTTGGAGTAGATGGCATGTTCGCACCTTCTGCAACACACATACATCCATTCGCAACTAATGATTTTGCATCTTCTTCATGTAATTCGTTTTGCGTAGCACAAGGCAAAGCAATGTCACATTTCTCATTCCAAGGAGTTTTTCCTTCATGGTATGTTGAGCCACTAAATTCTGAAGTGTATTCAGAAATTCTGCCTCTACGACTATTTTTCAAATCCATGATCCAAGCTAATTTTTCAGCATCAATACCATTGTTATCTAAAATGTATCCGCCTGAATCAGACATGGTAATTACTTTTGCACCTAATTCAGTCGCTTTTGCACAAGCATACTGAGCTACGTTTCCAGAACCAGAAATCACAACTGTTTTTCCTTTAAAGCTATCGCCTTTGGTCTTTAACATTTCTTTGGCAAAATATACAGTTCCATAACCAGTTGCTTCTGGTCTAATTAAAGAACCTCCATAAGACCTTCCTTTACCAGTTAAAATTCCAGTAAATTCATTTCTTAATCTTTTGTACTGTCCAAAAAGGTATCCAATTTCTCTTCCTCCAACCCCAATATCTCCTGCAGGAACATCAGTATCTGCACCAATGTGTCGTGCAAGCTCAGTCATAAAACTTTGACAAAATTTCATCACCTCATTATCAGATTTACCTTTTGGGTCGAAATCTGAACCACCTTTTCCACCGCCCATTGGCAAAGTAGTTAAGCTGTTTTTGAAAACCTGTTCAAAAGCTAAAAACTTTAAAACACTTAACGTAACAGTTGGGTGAAAACGCAAGCCACCTTTATATGGGCCGATAGCAGAATTCATCTGGATTCTAAATCCTCTATTAATCTGTACCTCTCCTTTGTCATCTAACCAAGGAACTCTAAACATCAAAACTCTTTCTGGTTCAACCATCCTTTCCAAAAGTTTACCTTTTTGGTATTCTGGGTGGTCTTCAATGAATGGGATTACTGTTTCTGCAACCTCTTCAACAGCTTGCAAAAATTCTGGTTCGTGGCCGTTTCTAGCTTCAACACTTGCCAAGAAATCAGTGATTTTCTTGTCAATAGTGGCATTTCCTGTTTTACTCATTATGGGATAGAATTATATTATTTCTCTTAATTTCTAGAAGCAAATGTAAATAATTTAATTACTCGGTATTACAAGTAATTACAGGGAATATTTGATTTTAATCAACAAGGGAAATAGTCTTAAAATTACTCCTTAACAAGTTTTTGTGAAACAACGATTTGTCCACTTTCAATGACTTGAACGAAGTATAAGCCCTTAGTTAAACCTTCAGTGCCAATAGTAACAATACTTGAGACTTGTTTTTCGATGATTAGCCTGCCGTCAATTGAATAAAGTTTGATCAATTTTGGAGTGGTTGAATTATTCAATTGAAATGTAACTTGATTCTTAAAAGGGTTTGGGAACACTTTAATTAATTCGAAATCGTCATCTATTTCGTTAACACTTGTTGCGATTTGGCATACAGTATCTAATACTCCAATTGCTCCATAAATTATACCATTGTTCATATTTCCGCTAGAATCAATCGTAATTGTTGTAGTGGAACTGTCATTAAAATTCCAAACTCCTATTGTTGATGGAAGGTCTATTAAGTCTGGACAAGTAGGGGTAAAATTGGAAGTGTACAGTGCTGTGGAAGAAAAACGTAAATCATCAATTGAGCCGTTAAAAAATCGATTTGCCGCAGTACCCCAAGAACCAATTGTAACAGGATTTGAAGATTGTACTGGAGCAAATATATAATTGTTGACTGAGGCCTGCTTAATTCCATCTATAAAAAGCATCATTCCTTGAGAGGGATGAACAACTGCGGCGATATGATACCATTGGTTTGCATTCCATAAATTCGAATCTGAATAGATAGAATACTCGTTGGTATTGTTATCGTATAACGTAAATCTAAGTTTTCCAGCTGCTGAAGCCGGGGTTGCTATGGCTGGAAAAAAAGATAAGTTAAATTCGTTTGCAGTAGAAATGGTATTATCTCTAGCTATTAAAGTCTTAAAATTATTAACTGCTGAGTTGATACTAACGTTTGGTTTAAACCACATTTCAACAGTTCTAATTCCT
>JBLHTZ010000003.1:0-107316 GCA_047627915.1 Vicingaceae bacterium | reverse complement strand
TGAGCAGACGAGGCCTGGCGGAAGATGAAAAGCATTTGGCGGAGTATGAAATTCCTGAGTTTGACTTGGTAATTGTTGATTTGTACCCATTTGAAGAAACGCTTGCAGCTGGAGGGTCGGAGGCTGAGATTATCGAAAAAATTGATATTGGAGGAATTTCGTTGATTCGAGCAGCTGCTAAAAACTTTAACGACGTTTTAACCGTATCCTCTAGGGAACAATATTCAGAAGTGTTGAATTTGTTGGAAGAGAAAGGCGGAGAAACGAATAAAGCTGACCGAAAAGCAATGGCAAGAAAAGCTTTTGATATTTCGTCCCACTACGATTCGAGGATATTTGATTACTTCAACGCTGAAGGGGAGACTGAATCGTTAAAATTAAGTGAACGTGAAGCCTCAACTTTGCGCTACGGAGAAAACCCTCATCAAAAGGGAACTTTTTACGGTGATTTGAACGCGATGTTTGAAAAATTGCACGGGAAAGAGTTATCTTACAATAATTTGTTAGATGTTGATGCGGCGGTAAATTTGATTGCAGAATTTAAAGTTGATGGTCCAACTTTCGCCGTTTTAAAACATAACAACGCTTGTGGGATAGCGACAAGGAAAAGTATGGCTAGCGCATATGCTGCTGCTTTAGCCGGAGATCCTGTTTCAGCTTTTGGAGGAGTTTTAATTGCAAACGATACAATTGATGTGGCAACAGCTGAGCAGATTCATTTGTTGTTTTGCGAGGTGGTTATTGCTCCCTCATACGAAGCAGAGGCGTTGGAAGTCTTAAAGGGTAAGAAGAATAGAATTATTTTACGGCAGAATGATGCAGAAATGGCTAAAAAAACCGTCAGAACTGCGCTGAACGGGTACTTGGTTCAAGATAAAGATTCGCAAACGGAAACGAAAGCGGATTTTACTACGGCAACAAAATTGGAGCCAACAGAAGATGAAAAAGACGATTTGGTTTTTGCAGCTAAATTGGTAAAGAATACAAAGTCGAATGCTATTGTTTTTGTAAAACACGGTCAACTGTTAGCAAGCGGAACAGGTCAAACATCCAGGGTCGATGCGCTGCAACAAGCAGTAGTTAAAGCCAAGCATTTTGGGTTTGACTTAACAGGAGCTGTGATGGCATCTGATGCATTTTTTCCTTTCCCCGATTGTGTGGAGTTGGCAAAAAATGCAGGAATTACCGCAGTAGTTCAACCAGGTGGATCTATTAAGGATCAATTGTCTATCGATTACTGCAACAACAACGATTTAAAAATGGTATTCACCGGTGTTCGCCACTTTAAACATTAAAAAGTATGGGATTTTTTGATTTTTTTACGCAAGAAATTGCAATTGACCTTGGTACAGCAAATACGTTGATCATTCACAACGACAAGGTAGTAGTGGATGAGCCTTCAATTGTTGCAATTGAAAGAAGTACAGGGAAAGTAATTGCCGTAGGGAAAAAAGCCATGCAAATGCACGGTAAAACTCACGAAGATATTAAGACTATTCGGCCATTGAAAGATGGAGTAATTGCCGATTTTCAAGCTGCAGAATACATGATTCGTGGAATGATTAAGATGATTAATCAAAAGAAGCGTTTTTTCAATCCATCGTTGAAAATGGTAATTTGTATTCCTTCTGGGATTACGGAAGTGGAAAAGAGAGCGGTAAAAGATTCAGCAGAGCATGCAGGCGGCAAAGAAGTATACTTAATCCACGAGCCAATGGCTGCTGCAATTGGAATAGGAATTGATGTTTTAGAACCTATGGGCAATATGATTATTGACATTGGGGGTGGAACTTCAGAAATTGCTGTAATCGCTTTGGGAGGAATTGTTTGTGACAAGTCGATTAGAGTTGCTGGAGATGATTTTACCAATGACATCGTAGATTACATGCGTCGCCAACATAATTTACTAATTGGAGAACGATCTGCTGAAAGAATTAAAATTGAAGTAGGTTCTGCTTTGCCAGAATTAGACAATCCGCCAGATGATTACCCAATTCAAGGTCGTGATTTAATGACAGGGACACCCAAGGAAATTAAGGTTTCTTACGTGGAGATAGCGCATGCATTAGACAAATCCATAACCAAGATTGAGGCAGCAATTTTAAATGCATTGGAAATGACTCCTCCGGAGCTTTCTGCAGACATTTATAGAACTGGGTTGTACTTAGCTGGCGGTGGTTCGCTGCTTAGAGGGTTGGATAAACGAATCTCATTAAAAACGAAATTGCCGGTTCACGTAGCAGAAGACCCACTTAGAGCGGTAGCTAGAGGAACAGGAATTGCATTAAAAAATTCAGCTAAATTGCCGTTTTTGATTAGAAATTAATAGTAAAACGAGGACATGCGGAACTTAATCGCCTTCATTCGGAAGTATTCGTTCTTTTTCCTCTTTTTGGGTGTGGAGGCGCTGGCTTTCTACCTTATTTTAAAGAACAATCACTTTCAAGGTTCTTCTTTTTTGAACTCTACCAATAAAGTTGCTGGAGGTATTTATACTAGATACTCGAACTTAGCGGAGTATGTTAATTTAAAAGAAGTTAACGATGCTTTAAGTGATGAGAATAGACTGCTGAGGGAGAATCAACTGGGTAGTTTCGAGCGGGTGTTTGGTGAAAATATAATCGTTAAAGACACAATCTATAAACGCAAGTATTTATATACAAAGGCAAAGGTGATTAATAACTCTACTCATAGGCAAAACAACTATTTGACCCTAAGTATTGGCTCTAATAATGGAGTAGAGAATGGTATGGGAGTAATTGGGCCAAGTGGAGTAGTTGGAGTGGTCAAAAATGTATCTGCTAATTATGCATCGGTGGTTTCTGTGTTACATAGAGAGTCTAAGATTAGTGTAAAATTGAAAAAGTCTGACTACTTTGGTTCTATGCAATGGGACGGAGAAGACTATCGAATGATCGGGTTGAAAGACATACCGAATCATGTTTTATTGAATGAGGGAGATACGGTGGTTACCAGTGGCTATTCCAGTATTTTTCCTGAGGGATTAGCTACTGCTGTAATCAAAACTTTTGAAGTCCCAGAAGGTGAGAACTTTTACAAGATCCAAATGCAGTTGCTTAATGACTTTAGGCAATTAACATATGTTTACGTGGTGAAGAATAACACTTCTACAGAAGTAAAAAAAATAGAATCGGGGAGGGAGAGTAACGATGATTAAGTCATTTGTAACCTATCCGCTTCAGTTTATTGTGTTTGTTTTGCTTCAAGTGCTAATTCTTAACAATGTTCAATTGGGAGGTACTGTTAATCCTTACTTGTACATTTTATTTATTCTCTGGTTGCCTATTGAATTGAACAAGACCTTGGTAATGGGAATTGCTTTTGTATTGGGCATAAGTATAGACGTATTTACTGATACCATGGGTATGCATGCATCGGCTTGTGTATTTTTAGCATTTGCCCGGCCTTATTTACTGAATATACTGGCACCAAGAGATGGGTATGAATTGAATGTTCCGCCTACAGTTGGAGGATTAGGATGGTTTTGGTTTCTGCGCTATGCTACTATTGGTGTGTTTTTACATCATTCTTTCCTCTTTTTTGTCGAAGTATTTAGATTTTCTGAGTTTTTCGATACCCTTGGACGAGTTTTAGCAAGTTCAATCTTTAGCATTGTATTGATTTTCTTGGCCCAAGTTTTTAGTTCTAATGCCGAGGATAGAAGATGAGGCAATACGAATCAAGGCAGTTTATCATTGGAACAATTTTTTTAGTTGTTGGAATCATATTTTTAATCCGGCTTTTTTACATTCAAGTAATCGACAGTCATTATAAATTAGATGCGACTAACAATGTATTACGCACAATTGTGAAATACCCTGCTCGTGGGTTGATTTATGACAGAAACGGAACGCTGCTAGTTTACAACGAAGCTGCCTATGATTTAATGGTTGTACCTAAAGCCATTAAAGAAGAGTTTGATACAACAGGTTTCTGTGCTTTGTTAGAAATGTCAAAAAATGACTTTGACGAACGCTTTAATAGAGCAAAAATATATTCAAGGTACAAGGCATCAATTTTTGAGAAGGAAATTTCCGCAAGGTCTTACGCAAAAATACAAGAGCAACTTTTCAACTATCCAGGCTTTTTTGTGCAAACAAGAACACTTCGAACTTATCCGAAACAATCAGCAGCTCACATGGTAGGTTATGTGGGAGAAGCAAATCCAAAAATTATTAAAAAGGACTCCTATTACAAGTCAGGTGATCATATAGGAATTAGTGGTATTGAAAAGTACTATGAAAAAGTGCTTCGCGGTAAACGAGGACAGGAGGTTCAAATGGTGGATGTTTTTAACCGGCCAAAAGGAAAGTTTCAAGACGGAGCATTTGACACCACCGCCGTTTCAGGAAGTAACTTGACACTCACCATTGATGCCGATTTACAGGCGTATGGTGAAAAATTAATGCAGAATAAAAAGGGAAGTATTGTTGCCATAGATCCTTCAACAGGAGAAATATTAGCACTGATTAGTATGCCTACTTACGATCCTAATTTATTAGTTGGTAGGGAGCGGTCTGAAAATTATGGAAAGTTAAGTCAAGATACATTAAAGCCTCTATTTAATAGGGCGTTAATGGCAAAATATCCTCCTGGTTCAACCTTTAAAAGTATCAATGCTTTAATTGGATTGCAAGAGGGAGTGTTAACACCTTCGACGCTTTACTCATGTAACAGAGGTTATAGCTTTGGTGGAAGAAAAATGGGTTGCCATGTTCATTTATCTCCAGTAAACCTAGAATACTCTATTCAAACCTCTTGCAATGCTTATTACTGTAATGTGTTTAGAAGTATTATTGATAATTATCCAACCGCAGAGGAAGGGTATAATGTTTGGAGGACCTATGTTACTAATTTTGGATTAGGTAAAAAAACTGGGATTGACTTACCAAATGAATTGAGTGGTTTTGTTCCAGAAACCGAGTATTACGATAGGTATTACTTGAAAGGTAAATGGCATTCAACAACAATTTTGTCATTGGCTATTGGACAAGGCGAGTTGGGATTTACTCCTCTACAAATGGCGAATATGGTTACCGCGATTGCAAATAGGGGGTATTATATTACGCCTCATATTGCTAAAGAAATAAATGGACAACCCATCACTGCGTTCGATTCTACAATTATTAGAAATGAAACTGGCATAGATGCGAAGTATTTCAATGAGGTCGTAGAAGCCATGTATAAAGTAGTGGAGCAAGGAACAGGAACTTCAGCGAAAATAGACTCTATACAAGTTTGTGGAAAGACTGGTACAGTTCAGAATCCACATGGAGACGACCATTCGACTTTTATCGCTTTTGCTCCGAAGGATAATCCAAAAATTGCACTTTCTGTTTATGTAGAAAATGGGTATTGGGGATCTCGATGGGCTGCTCCCATTGCTGGTTTGTTAATTGAAGAATACTTGAGAGATACCATAACTCGACCGCACATAGAAAAGCGAATGTTGGAAGGGAATTTAATCGGAACGGCACCTAAAATTTTGACAAATGAGGGGGAGTAAAAGTCTGATTGATAATATAGATTGGGTGACTGTGGGTTTGTACTTGCTTTTAGTTTTAGCTGGTTGGTTAAACATTTACGCTGCGGTTTACAACGAAGAGTTTGAAAGTATTTTTGATACCAGCCAGCGTTATGGTAAACAGTTGCTATGGATAGGAACTGCAGGGGTTATCGCAACTGTTATTCTCCTCATTGATGAACGATTCTTTTCCACTTTTGGCTATTTAATTTATGGCTTCATCCTTTTCTTGTTGGTTGCTGTATTGTTGATCGGAGCGGCCACGAAAGGCGCAACCTCTTGGTTTGCTATAGGTGGATTTAAAATTCAACCCTCAGAGTTTTCCAAGTTTGCGACCAACTTGGCTCTGGCAAAATACCTGAGTACCTTAAACATTCGAATGACCGATTTAAAAACAAAATTAACTGCGGCAGCCATTATCGGAATACCCGCCGTGTTGATTTTATTGCAGAATGATACCGGTTCCGCTTTAGTATATGGAGCATTTATTTTGGTGCTTTTTCGAGAAGGACTGTCAGGTAATTTTTTGCTAATTGGCTTAGTAACGACTTTCTTGTTTGTCATTACCCTTATTTTTCAAAATGAGGTATACCAATTACCTTTTGAATTTGAATTAACAGGAGGATGGATGCTCATTGTTGTTCTCTTTTTAATCATGAGTTTGGTGTATTATTTCAATCGTAAAAAGAAACAAATACTGCTTTTTACTACTATAATTTTCATTAGCTGTTCAGGATGGGTAAAAAGTGTAGATTATGTTTTTAATAACATACTAGAGCCTCATCAATCAAAACGAATCAACGTAATGTTGGGCGTAGAATCCGATCCCTTCGGTGCAGGTTATAATGTGAATCAATCTTTAATTGCAATAGGATCAGGGGGCTTTTCTGGTAAAGGTTACTTAAAAGGTACTCAGACGAAATACGACTTTGTACCGGAACAAAGCACAGACTTTATTTTTTGCACCATAGGAGAAGAATGGGGTTTTATAGGAAGTTTTGTTGTGATTTCTTTATTTATGGGACTTCTATTGCGCATCTTGTTTCTTTGTTCGCGACAGCGTTCTGCTTTTGCCAGAATTTATGGGTACGGTGCGGCCTCGATTTTCTTTTTTCATTTCATGATTAACATTGGAATGACCATTGGCTTGGCACCAGTTATTGGAATTCCTCTACCATTCTTTAGCTATGGCGGGTCTTCCCTATGGGCTTTCACTATTTTACTGTTTGTGTTTATAAAAATGGACGCAGATCGGTTGGAGGTGCTCTAAAGCTAATTGATTATAGGCCGTTAAACTTATAGTTTCTTCAAGTTTACTTCTATTAAACTATCAATTGCAGTTGGCAATTCTTCTCCAAAACCTACTTGAGAAAAAATTACGGTCTCGTTTTCATCCAATAGATATAATGTTGGATATGCCAAGACTTTAAATTTTTCCATGTTAACTCTTTCTGTGAAAAGAATTGGATAAGAAAATTCGTTATTCTCTAAAAAGTTAGGAAAACGTTTTAAGCTTTTTTTAGTATTGTCAAAAGGGTTTACGCCCACTACAGCCAATCCTTTGTCCGAGTATTTTTGGTGTAACTCATTTAAATGTGGAATTGCCGTTATACAAGGGGCACAATCCATATACCAAAAATCAATCAAGGTTACTTTGCCTTTTAGCTCTTTTAATGCGGCTGAATCCATGTTAGGATAAGTTACTCCCTTTAACTGAGGAAATTCTGTTCCGTTTACCAAGGGAGCTCTCTCTTCTGCTGTCATTTCTTTGTGGTCTTCTATTTCATAGGTGTCTAACAGTTTGTTGAATCTATTTTTTAATTCCTCCTTTGTAACAGAATCAAAAGTTGCATTGCTAAGATCCCATTGATTATATTGATTTTCGTTTTGGAAGCTAGATGTATATGTCATTTTTTGAATCGTAAAATCTTCCATGTTAAACCACATGTGTTTCGAAGTTTTGCTGTATTCTCCATCATCTGGGAAAAGGTAAGTCCATTTTAAAAGTTTATGGGGCTCTAATTTGTCTTCGACTAGTTGTTTCTCAATAGTTGAGTCGTTTACGCCGTTAATTAACCTATTGGGATCAAGAAAGTAAGTTCTTATTGCTTCTCCAATTATGTTTCCGGTAATAATAAAAGGTTTATCCTTTGCGTACCGAATTATTTTTTTCTTTGGATGTATGATATAATAGGAATGTTCTAAATCATAATATCGAGCAGAGGAGTCAGCTTCAATCCAAACTGTACCTCCTAGTACTGAATCTTTAGGTACTTTAATTAATTCAATTTTTGCCGAAACCTTATTCGTGTCATCCGCTTGGCTAAAGAATTTTATTTGATAGTCAATATCATATGAAATGCTGCTGTGTTGATTGTATTCTTCAACTACAGTCTTGGCAAATTCTGTTGGAGTGGGTGTCTTTTGTGCACAAGCTGTAACGAATATGGACACAATACTAGCAGCAATTAACTTGATTCTCATAATTTCAGTTTAGCTTAAATTACAGCATTTATAGGGTGTTGAAGACTAAAGTGTTGTAATAAAAAAATAAAGGCTGAAGTTACACTATTTTAAGAACTGCAAAACAGGAGACTAAATTTCGATCTATTTTTGAAAAGTTCTGGTCTAAGAAGTTTTATTGTTAGAAGGTTTTTTAGAAGTTGGTAAGAGATGCGAATTCTACTCCTCAACTGCTTCAATCCCTCTAATCTCTGGAGCTACTCTTTTAACAGCTTCTTCAATACCTGCTTTCAAGGTCATAGCAGACATGTTGCAAGAATGACAGGCTCCTAGTAATTTCACTTTAGCTACGTTATCTTCTATTCTAAGAAGTTTAATGTCACCGCCGTCAGCTTCTAAAAATGGACGCAGTTGGGTAATTGTATCTTCAATTTTTTGGAATAAACTTATTTCTTCAGTTGTCGCCATAATTCAATAACAATGATAGTCAATTATTGTGTTCAAACTGCCTTTGGAGCAGTTAAACCTACTTTTTTAGCCACTTTAGTTGCTAGATCTTTAAATGCAATGGCTTGCGGGGTTGTTTCTTGTAAAACGGATGGTCTTCCTGCATCTCCTGCTTCTCGAATACTTTGGATGATAGGAATTTCAGCTAAATAATCTATATTCATTCGTTCGGCCAAATCTTTAGCTCCGCCTTCTCCGAAAATATAATATTTATTGTTTGGTAATTCAGGAGGAGAAAAGTAAGCCATATTTTCAACTAGACCTAAAACCGGGACATTAATTTCAGGTAAACTGAACATGCCTAATGCCTTTCTAACATCTACCAATGCAATTTCTTGAGGTGTGCTTACTACTATGGCTCCGGTTAAAGGAACTTGTTGTACCATCGTTAAATGAACATCTCCAGTTCCCGGAGGTAAGTCAATAATCATAAAATCTAATTCTCCCCAATAGGCATCTTTGAAAAGTTGTGTTAATGCCTTGGTTGCCATAGGGCCTCTCCATACTACTGCTTGGTCGGGCGTTGAGAAAAAACCGATGGATAGCATCTTAACGCCATAACTTTCTACAGGCTTAATGTATTCTTTTCCATCAACTTCAATTGTTGTTGGTTTTTCCATGGCAACGTCAAACATAGCTGGTACAGATGGACCGTAAATGTCTGCATCTACCATACCAACCTTAAAGCCTTGCATGGCTAAACCAGCTGCCAAGTTTGAGGCAACAGTAGACTTTCCAACTCCGCCTTTACCTGAGGCAACCGCGATAATGTGCTTTACATTAGGTAAAATACTTCTGTGTTCAGGAGCTCTTTCGTGGGCTTTTCCCATTGCAGAGATAGTCGCTTCAATCTTAATGTCTGGACCAAGAAAACGCTTTAGCTGATGTTCACAAGCTTCTTCCATGCGTTTTCTATTGTGCATAGCAGGATTCGAAATCTTTAGATCAAAAGAAATAACTCCATTTCTAACTTCAATTTTTGAAACTAAATTTAGCGCAACAATGTCTTTCTTTAAGTCTGGTTCTATGACAAAAGAAAGTGCTTCTATAATTTTTTCTAAAGTTATTTGCATGGGGTAAAATTAAGCCTACTGGAGTCGTATTTCCTATCTAAAACAAGTACAATTTAACTTAGTTTAATCAAACCTTAATTCTTCCGCAGGATCCCAATAAATAGCCTTGTAATTTTGAATTTTGTCGTCTTTCACTTCGATTTCTTCGGCTTCTAAAGCCTCCTGCATGGCGGTTGGTGAAGGGAAATGATGCTTTCCGGTTAGTAATCCATTTCTATTCACGACTCTGTGAGCAGGAACGTACTCTTTCTCGGTGTGAGATGCATTCAGGGCCCAACCCACCATTCGTGCGCCACTTTTTGTGCCTAAATAATTTGAAATTGCGCCATAGGAGGTAGCCCTACCTTTTGGAATTAAACGAACAACTTGAAAAACTGAATCGAAATAATCTTTGTTTTCCTCACTTATTTTAATCGAATTATCCGGCATTCGGTCTAAACCTTAAATAGTGTATTTTGTGGCCCTTTTCTGTAAAAATTTGCTCATAATGTGTTTTAATGTTTAAGATTTCTTGAAAGTCGGTATCGAAGTTTTGAATACCTTCTTGGTATAAGTTGTCCGTTTTAAACAACACATCATAGCCATTGCTTTCGCATTCCTCCAAACTAAATTCATAGAAAAAGTCGCTATCAGTTTTTAAGTGAATGATTCCGTCAGGCTTTAAAAACTTATTGTATCGTTCAATAAACAGAGGTCCGGTTAACCGCTTCTTTTCTCGTCTGTCCTTCATTTGAGGGTCAGGGAAGGTAATCCATATTTCATCTACTTCATTTTCTGCAAAACAGCCTTCAATAAACTCAATTCTAGTTCTTAAAAATGCAATATTTTTTAAGTTTTCTCCCTCTACTGTTTTGGCACCTCTCCACATTCGAGCACCTTTAATATCAACTCCAATGTAGTTTTTGTCTGGGAATTTTCGTCCCATACCAACGCTGTATTCTCCTTTACCGCAACCAAACTCAACTACCAAAGGGTTGTCATTCTTGAAGAAATCTTTTCTCCAATTGCCCTTCATCTTGTAATCTGTTCTAAAAACCTCGTCCAGTTCAGGTTCAAAGGCATGCGGAAATGTCTTCATTTCTGCGAAGTGCTCTAGTTTTTTCTTTCCAGCCATATTTATTTGTAACCTAATAGTTTGTCCATGCTTTCGCTTGAAACGGCATGATAATTTGGTCTCGCTTTTTCATAAATAGCCTTCGCAGCAGGTAAGCCACCATCTGACTTTAATAACGCCTTGTAGATAGGCGTTAAGAACTTACGGCGACCTACTTCTATTAAAAATTCCTCTACTGAATTGCCAAGACCTTTATAATTGTTAGGAATCACTTTTTCAAACCAAGCAGCTTTAATTTCTGAGTTGCCAGATTTTGTAAAACCAAATGCAGTATCTAATTCGCGCATCTGTTCTTGACTCAACGTATCATTTATCAAATTGATAAAATGCAACCATTGTGGGGTAACCCAATCTGAAGATTCAATAGCACTAGCTTTTCCTCCATTGGTCCACTTGGACAATTCCTGTTCAACCGTTTCAAATTTAGTAGAAGTTATTTTTGGGCAATTCTCGGGTAAACCCTCTTCAAAAATCCATTTCCTTGGCTGAATTGTTTTTTCCCAGTCAGGATTTTTACTTAATAATTCTTTATCCAAATAGGCTAGGAAAGAATCGGTCGTCATTATCTTGAACTTGAACGTTTCGAAGTATGTTTTTAAGAAATTATCCCATTCTTCGCGACCTACTGTTTCTTCCATCAACTTCAAGAGAAAGAATCCTTTGTCGTAAGGTATACCGGTTAGTCCGTCATCTGGGTTTCTTCCTTTTAAATCGACTCTTAGCCTTGTGTCTGCAGCACGATTTTCGCTGTTCAACCATTCAATCTCATCTTGCAAATCTTGATAAGATAATAAAGCTAGCATATTAGCGAAATCCTTACCGAAGATTTCCTCCATGATTCTATTTTCGAAATAAACGGTAAAACCTTCATTCAACCAGATGTCTTCCCAAGTGGCATTGGTTACCAAATTACCCGACCAAGAGTGAGCCAATTCATGCGCAATTAGTGCAGTAAGGGACCTATCACCCGCAATAATGGTGGGTGTAGCAAAGGTTAATCGTGGGTTTTCCATTCCACCAAAAGGGAAGGAAGGAGGCAAAACAATTACATCATACATACCCCATTGATAAGGACCATATAATGCAGAAGCCGTATCTACCATGCTCTGCATGTCTGCAAATTCATAAGCTGCCGATTCAATTACGGATGGTTCAGCATACACGCCGGTATTGTTCCCAAGTGATTTGTATTCTAAGTCTCCTACCGCTAAAGCAAAAAGATAAGAAGGAACAGGCTGATCCATTTTAAAGTTATAAACCCCACTTTCGCTTTTTTCAGTTGGATTAGTTGCACTCATTAGAGCCATTAGCTCTTTTGGCACAGTAACTTTTGCTTCATACGTAAATCGAATACCTGGACTATCTTGACAAGGTAACCAAGTTCGAGCTAAAATTGCTTGTGATTGCGTAAACAAGAAAGGGTGTTTTTTCCCAGCAGTTTGAATTGGATCTAAAAATTGTAAAGCATCAGCACCTTCTGCTGTTGCCAGATAATCTATATTTATTGTCTTTGTTGAAGGTGTGATTGGTATTGCTAACTGGTCTCCTAGATATGGCTCCTTTTTATGAATAGCAAAATCTAAGTCTTCTTGTGCATCATTTCTTGTTACCTTATTAATAACTAGGTTGCGAATGTCTAAATAAATGGTATCAACTCCCTTGATGTTATCAATGGTATATTCTGCCGTGGCAGCTAATGTTTTCTTATCAAAATCGATGTTCGCAATCCATTTTAAATGCCTCACAACGGCCTCCTGTGATTTTGAGTAACTGTGGTGGTCGGTATATTCTAGCGCAGTGTTGCTTGTTTGGCTCATAGTTGGGTCTTGTTTTGTTGCCTTTTTTCCTTTTTCCGTTCCGCAACTTATTGCTGAAATGGCGGCTAAGGCAAGAATTAGTATTGAATTTCTCATAGTTGCAGTGTCAAAAAATGAGCCGCGAAGATAACGATATCTATTAGTGTGAAAGAAAGAATAATTCAATTTACTTAACATTGAATTAACCAGACTTTAACGCATTGATAAGTCTATTTTAAAATCCATACTTAACAGTTACTATAAATTTGTTTCAGAATAACAACACAATGAAAAAAGCGATTTTAAGTTTTATTTTTTCTCTAACTACTTTGATAGTATTGGCAGGTGGTAATGTAAAATCTACCACAGTTCAAGGTAAAGTGATTGATGATGAGGGGAATCCTGTTACTGGAGCTAAAGTGATATTGGTAGACTCAAAGCAAGAAGTTTATACTGACTTCGACGGTCTGTTCATTTTTGATAATGTTCCTACATCAACTCAAAAAATTAAAGTAAGCTTCGTTTCTCATGAGGATTTAGTAACTCAAATCGAATTAAAAAATTCAACTCAAACTGAACTTAAATTAGAGATTCAGTCAAAATAGCCTTAATGTTAACATTATTTTAAAGCCTCAAAGCTCTTGTTTTGAGGCTTTTTTATTTTATAACATTTCCAATGTTAACTCTATGTTAATTTATTCTTACATTTGTATTATCAACGAAATAAGTTAAGGTTATGAAAAAGGTTATTGTTTTAGGTCTAGTTGGATTGTTTTTTGGAGCTTCTCTTGTTGCTCAAGAAACATTGTTGTTAGAAAACGGCCAATACTACACTGCCAATAAAGAGTTGGTAAAAGGAGATTACACTACTAACTATGAAAATGGTAATAAAGAAGCGACGTATACATTAGAGAATGGAGTTTTAAATGGCCAAGCTGTTTTTTATTATAATAATGGAGCGAAGAAAGAAGTTGGTGAGTACAGAAATGGGGAGAAGCACGGGAAGTGGATTAAATGGGACGAAAGTGGCAAAAAAATAACCGAAGCAAATTACTACTTAGGAGATAAAGAAGGAGAATGGGTAATTTGGGATTCTGAAGGAAATAAAAGGTATGAGATGTTCTACGACAAAGGTCAGAAAGTTGGCACTTGGAAAATGTGGAACGAGGAACAAGAGTTAGTTTCAGAGAGAGAGTATTAGAAGTAGTATTTTCTCGAACCGATTGATTCGGTGTTAGTTTAAAAAGGAGAAGCATTGCTTCTCCTTTTTGTTTTTACCTAAATTGGGATGAATTGAAATAATTGGTTAGCCAAAATTGAAATATTAGGTAAAGTATTAATCTGTCAGCAGTAGTTTCACCTCTCCGAAAGAACTTGTAATGCGCAGTTTCGTTCGTTTTTCTTCCTCTTTTCCAATTCTACCTTTAAAGTTGTTGGTGGTTTTAATGGCGGAAGAAATCTCATCAACTTCTGGTTCTTTCATTATACTTCCCGGAGGTAGCTTAAGTCCTGACATTTTTACTTCGGCAACTACCTCATAACTAACTTTGTTATTTAAATTAATTTTAATTGGAGAAAATTCACCATTTACAGTTAAACTAGTGGCGCTGGGAAGGACGTTTGCAATACTAAGTGTTCCATACTTGTTTTTAATAAATCCGCTACCATGCAAGCTTTCAATGTTAACTACACTCATTTGAGATTCTAAATTCAATTCCTTTACTTCATTTAAATCTAGTGACCCAAATTTTAAATAGAAGTTGACTTTTGTTACTTTTTCAATTTTAGAACCTGACATTTCAGAGGTTAGTGTAAGGTCTTCGCTTTTAAGTAATTCAAGTTTGGTGAACTTTAACTTGAATTGACATTTATAAAACGGTTAATTACAACTGGGTCGCAAAATTCAAAACTCCAATCATTCTGATCGCCACTTAATTCTCCGATGGTGGCAGCACCAAACGTCATATCTACTTTTACATTGGCCATCATTTTATCCAAAATAAAAGCGACAAATGAGTTTGTTACGCTAAGTTGGTTGTGCATAGGAACAGTAAGTTCGTAATTGATTTCTAGGTAGCCACCTTTGCTTGTTTTAATTTTTATTTCGTCATCATTACCAGAAATTTTAGTGGTTATGAGCAATTTGTTATTTGTGTGATCAATATCAATTTCAATGCGGTCTAAAATCTCTTGAGCTCTTTTTTCATTACCATCTTTTACTTTGATTGTAACATGAACACCTACTTCGTTTTTATCCCAAGTGTTGATTTTTAATTCGCCAAACTTTGTGTCTACTTCAATTTAATGAGCCGCAGTAACGGTGTAGGATTCTATAATTTCTTTCGTTTTTTCAACACTCTTGCCTCTTGCAGTAAGTGCAGTGCTAAATAATAAGAGTGCTATTCCTAAGCCGACTTTATGCATTAATTTTTTCATTTGTTTGAGTTTTTAATTGGTTAACATATTCCAATTGCTCTACGAGATTTTCTAGAATTGTAATTCTGCTTTTGTAGTTTAATATCATGGCCGTCGCCACTCTTCTGTCACCGATTTTTAAGTTCGTTTTGCAATTCAGAGTATTCATTTTGAAGCTCTTAAATTAAAAGCATACTTTCATTGATCTTCTCCTTACTTTCGGTTCCCGTATATGCTTTTGTAATGTTGTTCAGCTGTTGCGAAAATGAATTCTCATAAAAGTTTTCTGCTTCCTTTAACGGAAATTCTTGTGAATTACTCGTACTTATTTCTGAAGGATTGTAATTCTCAGTCCTATTCATTTCAGAATAGCCAAGTGTTATTAAAGCTGCTGCACTTGCAGCCAATGCTAGCCATTTCCAATTGAATTTTTTCTTGTGAAATTCTTCACTTCTTGCTCAAACCGACCTCGGTGTCCTAGATTTGATTCTGCTTCGTCGAAGTCTGAGGGGTGGAATTTTTCGTTATTCATGTTCAAGAATAGTTATGTTTTCTAGAATTTTTTTAACTTATTTTTTAGCTCGATTTAGTTGTGACCCCGAGGTGCTTTTACGAATGTTCACCATCTCTCCAATTACTACATAATCAGAGTATTAAATTAAGTGCAAAGAAAAAACTAATTTGTAATTAGGGGGCAATTGCACCAAATGTCTTTTTAATTTCAACTATTGTAAAATTGAGCTGAACCTTTTGCTGACCCTCTTCGGGCTTCAGGTCTTTGTAATCTTCGAGTTTTTGAGCAATTAATTTATCGCGTTTCAAATGATTGATGGATCGATTAATTGCAATTTTTTTAAGCCAAGCACCAAATGTATAATTTTCATCGAATTGAAGAATGTTTTTAAAAGCCTGGATAAATGCATCGTGCATAATGTCTTCGGCAATAAATGAATCATTACAATTCGGTAGCAGCTGTTAAAAATGGCTTTGTGATACAATTCATACAACTGACTCTGTGCCGGTCGATTATTTTGCTTGGCCTTTTCAACCAAGTTTTGATGAATATGTGGGGTGGCTATTTCTGACATGCTACAAACTAAAGACAAACGTAAAAATAGAACGCTGCATTTGAGTTTAAATTTTTATCAATATATATTGAACTGTCTTTCATTTTCACCTGAATATGGCTTAGCTAGAATTCTAAATTCTACTTACCTTTGCGTCTCCTTCGAAATAGGTCAATTCAACTTGATTTTGGAGTATTTGTTAAGAACATAAATATCCTAACTAAACAAAAATGGCACAAAAAATCATTTACACCAAGACTGACGAAGCTCCCGCATTGGCGACATACTCCCTGCTACCAATAATTAAGCGGTTTACAAATGCAGCTAATGTAGAGGTGGAGTGGAGAGATATTTCTTTAGCTAATAGAGTTCTGTCTGTGTTTTCTGAATACTTGAAAGAAAGTCAAAAAGTAGACGATGCCCTAGCAGAATTAGGAGATTTAGTAAAAAAGGAAGAAGCTAACATTATTAAGCTTCCAAATATTTCTGCTTCCGTTCCCCAATTATTTGCGGTAATTGAAGAATTGCAAAGTCAAGGATTTAAGATTCCTAACTATCCAGAGACTGCAAATACAAGTGAAGAGAAATCGATCAAACAACGATACGATAAGATTAAAGGTAGTGCAGTAAACCCTGTATTACGCGAGGGGAACTCTGATAGAAGAGCACCAAAAGCAGTTAAAGAATTTGCAAGGCGGAACCCGCACTCAATGGGTGAATGGAAAAGTGATACAAAATCTCATGTTGCAACTATGGATGCAAATGATTTCTGTTCTAATGAAAACTCTGTAACATCTTTAAAGGCAGACGACGTAAAGATTGAATTACACAAAAGCAATGGTGATGTAGAGGTATTGAAACAAAGTACACCTATACTTGCAGGTGAAGTCATAGATGCAACCTTTTTAAGTAAAAAGGCTTTAGTTAAGTTTTTAAGAGGGCAAAAAGAAGACGCTAAAGCAAAAAATGTTTTGTTTTCTTTACATATGAAAGCAACCATGATGAAAGTTTCAGACCCTATTATTTTTGGTCACGCTGTTCGAGTATTTTTCGATGAAGTTTTTGATCAGTTCGGAGATGATTTAGATAGAATTGGAGCAAATCCAAATGATGGTTTAGGAAGTGTAATTGAGCAATTAGATAAACTTGACTCAAATAAAAAGGCGGCAGTCATAGCTGCAATTGAAAAATGCATGAACGATGGTCCTGACATGGCAATGGTAAACTCCTCAAGAGGAATTACCAATTTGCATGTTCCTTCTGATGTCATTATTGATGCTTCTATGCCAGCCATGATTAGAACGTCAGGTATGATGTGGAATGCTGAAGGAAGCTTGCAAGAAACAAAGGCAATTATTCCGGATAGCAGTTATGCCTCGGTTTACGATGAAACGTTTAAGTTTTGTAAAGAGCATGGTGCATTTGATCCAACTACAATGGGAACAGTTCCAAATGTTGGACTTATGGCTCAAAAAGCTGAAGAATACGGTTCACACGACAAAACATTTGAAATAAATACAGATGGAGTAGTTAAGGTAATAAGTAACGATGGTTCAACATTGTTAGAGCACAAAGTTGAAGAAGGAGATATATGGAGAATGTGTCAAGTTAAAGATGCACCGGTTAAAAATTGGGTTGAACTTGCAGTAAATAGAGCAAGAGCGACAGGATGGCCAACTATTTTTTGGTTAGATGAAAACAGAGCTCATGATGCAGAATTAATTAAAAAGGTAAAAAAATACTTACTAAATCACGATATTGAAGGACTTGACATTCGAATTATGTCGCCAAAGGAGGCTACTAAATTTACCTTGGCAAGAATTAAGAAGGGCGAAAATGCTATTTCAGTAACAGGAAACGTATTGCGCGACTACCTAACGGATTTATTTCCAATCTTAGAATTAGGTACTTCCGCTAAAATGTTATCCATTGTTCCTCTTATGAATGGTGGAGGTTTGTTTGAAACAGGGGCAGGTGGTTCTGCACCTAAGCATGTAGAGCAGTTTACCGCTGAGAATCATTTGCGTTGGGATTCGTTAGGAGAATTCTTAGCGTTAGCAGTTTCATTGGAGCATTTAAGTGAGAAGACAGGAAATAAGCATGCAAAGGTACTGGCCGATTGCTTAGATCAAGCGACGGAGCAATTGTTATTAAATGGAAAATCTCCTTCTCGAAAAGTGAATGATTTAGATAATCGCGGAAGTCATTTCTACCTTGCTTTATATTGGGCGAAAGCATTGGCTGCTCAAAATGAAAATGAAGAATTGAAGGCTGCCTTTATGGGCTTAGCACATAAATTAGAATCGAACGAGGAGCAGATTGTAAAAGAACTGAACGAAGCTCAAGGGGGCGCAGTTGATATTGGAGGATATTATCATCCGAATGAAACGAAGGTTGAGCAAGCCATGAGGCCAAGTGCCACATTGAATGAAATAATTGGTTAAAGCGTTTTGACACCTCGAATTTACTTGGTGTCTGATGAAAAAATCCCTTGTGCTTGCTGCCTCGAGGAACTACTAGGTTCGCGCATTGTGACAAGGGATTTTTTTGTTTAATCTTTTCTAGTTAGCCATGCTTTCTCCCCAAATGGCCAATGTTTTTGAATACAATTTCTAGGTCTTTTCCAACACTGTAATCTCTGCCATATTCAAAGTTTAATTGCTCAATATTTTCTTGGTTGAGAGTAAAATAATCGTGTAAATCGGTTGGATTTAAAATGCTCTTTTTTACTTTTAAATTTTTGTCTGACATTTCTCCCGATGAGTAGAAGCCAACAAATGAAATTTTTCCAAATAGGACCTTAAAAAGATTACCAAAGTAAGTCCCTTTTTCGGCAACAAGCCAAATGAATAGAGGTGAAAGCAGAAGGAAGGAAAGTGATAAACAAAGATCGAAAATTCGTTTGTTTTTTTGATTAACAGGCTTTAAAAGTGTATCGGAAGCCAATATGTAATACTCTCCTGAACTTTCAATACTATTACTGCCTATGATGTATAAACTCTCTGGCGGGGCAATTTTAAAGTCGACATCTTCTTTTTGTATGGTACCCATTTGCTCGATTATTTGAGCGGAACTTAGGTCTTTGGCACAAAAAATGACTTCGTTAATGTCGTAGATATCAATGATGTCTTTTAATTGATATAACCTGGCAGAAAAGCCGGCGTTGTTTTCTCCATCGTTATCGGCATTAACGTTGATGATTTTTTCCGGCTCGATGAGTGTTTTCTTCAAAAACGAACTAATCCGATTTAGCTCAGCAGCCTTTCCTACTATGGCAATTCGTTGAGCCCTATTGCTGGTAAATTTTCTAATTTTTATTAAATGTAAAAAATATCGAAAAAGTGGGATAACGATGACTGCGAAAACTACTGTAAAAAGAATTATGGCTCTTGAGAAACGGTAATTTTCACTCAATAATGAATACACCATTAGCAACAACGCTGAACCACTTAAAATGCCAGTCAACACTTTTTTAAATGAAGTAGGAATGGAAAACGCACCGTTAAATAAAAGTGTAAGGAGGTAAATTAGCACAATGATTGGAATACCATAAGTTTCAACCTCTTCAGGATATGCTCCACCTTCGGTAAATTTTACATTGTACTCATAATATTCTTTAAATAAATAAACGCCACTTCCGACAATAATACCATCTAACAAGGGGAGTAGAAAGTGTTTGATTGTTCGTGTTAAAACTGCTAATCCTGCTCGAATGTAAATGGCAAAATTGATTAAAGTTGAAAACAGCTGAGCATTTTTATTTGAAAAGTGTTTCTTAGCAAAAATGGCCATTGCTCGGTAAAAAACGAAAACATAATTAATGCTGCTTTTTTTAGTGCTTTCGCCTTTGTAATGAATTATTTGAGTCTCTGATAAGTAGTGATTTGAATATCCAGCTTGGGTAATACGATAAGAAAGATCAATGTCTTCTCCATACATAAAGAAGCTCTCGTCCAAAAGGCCAATTTCATCTAAAACTGACTTTCGCATCATCATGAATGCACCACTTAATATTTCAATTTCGTGGTTTTCATCTTTACTTAAATGGCCCAGATGATATTGGCCAAACTTTTCAGATTTGGGAAAGAGCGATGAAAGTCCAAATATTTTGTAAAAAGCAACTGCAGGTGTTGGTAGTCCCCTTTTTGACTCTGGTAAAAAATTCCCTTTGCCATCTAACATTTTAACTCCTAGACCTCCTGAATTTGGGGTAGCATCCATAAAGTTGCAACACAACTTAAAGGTATTTTCTTCAACTAATGTATCGGGGTTAAGCAGCACAACGTATTCTCCCTTTGCTATTTTTATGGCTTGGTTATTCGCCTTTGAAAAGCCCTTATTGTCTTTATTTGCTATTACAATAGTTTGAGGGAATTTTTCTTTCAACATTTCAAGTGACCCGTCAACAGAGTTGTTGTCCACTACTATAACTTCAAATTCAATATCCTTGGAGGAGTTGTAGACGGAATTGAGACAATTCTCTAAAAAGTATTGAACGTTGTAATTGACAATGATGACACTTAGCTTCATTTTATCGGACTAACGTGTTTTCGTAAGGAACCCTATTTAACAACGAACGGCCTAAGGTTAACTCGTCTGCATATTCTAATTCGTCACCTACTGAAATGCCCCTAGCAATAGTAGAAATGTTGATTTTAAAATCCTTCAATCTTTTAAATATATAGAAGTTGGTGGTGTCTCCTTCCATGGTTGTGCTAAGTGCCATAATCACCTCTTTTGCCTTGCCTTCAGATACTCTTTCCACTAATTCTTCAATTCTAATATCCGAGGGTCCAATTCCATCCATGGGTGAAATAATTCCACCTAAAACATGGTATTGACCTTTATATTGTCCGGTATTTTCAATCGCCATTACATCTCGGACATCCTCTACCACGCAAATCAAACTGTCGTCGCGAAGGCCATTACAACAAATGGAGCAAATCTTCTCTTCTGAAATGTTATAACACTTTTCACAATATTTAATGTCATTTCTAAGCTTTATAAAAGCCTCTCCAAACCGATTGACTTCTTCTTTTTCTTGCTTTAGTAGAAAAAGCGCAAGGCGCATAGCAGTTCTTTTTCCAACTCCTGGAAGTGAAGAAAATTGCTCAATGGCATCGGCTAATAGTTTCGAAGGGTATTCTTCCATGAAATTCAAAATTACGAATGTTTAAATGTAGAATGAATCAATGTAGAGTTGGGAATATAGATCAAGAATTTCAGTTGAAAAATAAATGGTGACGAATGTTGAATGAAGAACAGTATGCATTATATAAGAATTTGTCAGACTGAGCGATAGTCGAAGTCCAGATAAATTCATTCCTACAAAATCTGCGTTTTTAAGAAATCAATTTCTATCTGAAAGTCTAAATTATTTGCCAATTGAAATGCCTTTATTTTTGATTTTAGACTCAATAAAAATTGCTGATGCTTGGAGCTGTCAGGCTGAAATGCTCTATGCTCTAGAGAGGTGTTGAACTTTTCAATTTGTTGATTAATCAATTGAGTTCCTTTTGAGAAATAGGTCTCAGAGAAATTTTCCCAAATGTACTGCACAGCTGTATCGTTTGGGTGCAATAAGTCTTCTTTGTAAAAACGATAATCCCGCAAGTCATCTTGTAAAAGTTCGTAAGCCGGAAAATAATGACAATTGTTTTCAAGGTTGCAAATCTCGTCAATCGCTAGGTGTAACGTAGATTTACTCAGTTGATTTTCCCGAAACCCATCTTTTAAATGGCGAACAGGACTAACGGTAAATATGTAATTTTTGCCAGGAAAACGTACATCCAGGTGCTTTTTTGTCAATTTCCAAGAATCAACGATTTCAGCAACAGACAATAACCTTTTGGTAAATAATTTAGAAGGTTGTTTGTGGCAATTATTTACAATTTTTCCTGTAGCTTTTTCTTCATACACCCAAGCCGTGCCATAAGAAAGAATAATAGTGCTTTCTCTGCTCAACAAGTTATTCTGGGCTGTTATTGCTTCTTCTATGTTTATTCGAAAATTTTCTTCTGAATTTGAATTCAACTCCGAATGAAGGTCATAAGAGAAATGGATGCCTTCACTTACTGTACTTTTAATTTTAGAGACATTGTGCAAACAAATACTTTGGTGAATAGAAATTGGATTGTAGCTAATGCCAAACGGGTTCATTAAAACTGGGAATTTTAATTCCTTCATTTTTTTACCAACATTTTCGGCAAAACAGGAGCCGCTGAGGTATATTTTTGATTGGTGGCTCAAGGTTATTGTGCTCACTTCAAAGTTAAAAACTGTTCTAAAATCTCTTTTCATCTTCTTTTGCAAATTAACTACTTTTAGCTTTCAGATTATGGCAAAAAGAGAATTCGAGAAAATAGATAAAAAAGAGGCTCCTAATTGGAAGGTTAAAATGCACGAAATAATTTTCGAGGCGGATACTCCTAAAGGAAAGCTGTTCGACGTTGTGCTACTATGGGCGATTCTGGCCTCGGTTATCGCTGTAATGTTAGAAACGGTAGATTCGATAAAAACGGCTCACCGTGATTTTTTAATTATTCTAGAATGGGTTTTTACCATTCTGTTTTCTATAGAATATTTCCTTCGTCTGATTTCCATCAATAAGCCTTGGAAGTATGCAACAAGTTTTATGGGTGTTGTTGATTTGCTCTCCACAATTCCAACATATATCTCGCTTTTTGTAGCAGGGCCTCAATATCTGTTGGTTATTCGAACTATTCGCTTACTTCGGGTTTTTAGAATTTTAAAGTTAACCAGGTACATTTCCGAAGCGAATGTGTTAAAAAATGCTTTAAAAGCGAGTGCTGTAAAAATCACAGTATTTATTGGGGGAGTTGTGATTTTGGTATTGATTATGGGAACCCTAATGTACATTATTGAGGGGCCGGAACATGGTTTTACGAGTATTCCAACTTCCATGTATTGGACCATTGTTACTATTACAACAGTGGGGTATGGAGATATAGCTCCGAGTACAACAATAGGGCAAACATTGGCCTCTGTTATTATGCTGTTGGGTTATGGAATAATTGCCGTTCCAACGGGAATTGTGGGCGGCGAAATAGCAAAATCAAAAATGCCGAAAGACAAAAGTGAAGTCTCCACGCAGTCTTGTCCTCACTGCTCGGAAGAGGGCCACGATTACGACGCTAAGTTTTGTAAGAACTGTGGGGAAAAGCTTTAGCGATTTATTCAATTGTTACTTGTCACTTACTAATTGTTTATCATCAATTACTGCAACGTCCAAATCTCCTTGTAGTGAATCGCGCTTTATCATGAAATCGGCTTTTAAGGAAGGGGAAATCGGCTCTGCCGAAGGGAAATCTTCTCTCAAGTGATCTACTTGCTTGCCATTTTTCCAAAAACGATAACATACATGAGGACCCGTAGCTAAACCTGTGCTTCCTACGTATCCAATAACATCCCCTTGTCGCACTTGTTTGCCAACTTTTACATTGCGTTTACTCATGTGCAAATACTGTGTTTCATAAACAGAGTTGTGACGCAGCTTTACATAATTTCCGTTCCCTCTGCCGTATGCGGAATTAATAACAACTCCATCTGACGTTGCCATAATAGGGGTCCCTCTTGGAGCAGCATAGTCTGTTCCTAAATGTGCTTTCCAACGCTTCTGAACCGGGTGAAATCTTCGCATGGTAAAACGAGAACTAAGTCTGCTAAACTTTAAAGGAGATTTTAAAAATGCTTTTCTTAAACTGTTGGCTTCTTCGTCATAGTACTCTGTCCTTCCTTCAACATCATAGCCAAAGGCAAGGTAGGATCTGTCAAAGTGGTTGAACTCAACAGCCTCAATTTTTCCAACCCCAATAGAATTGCCATCAACAAACTTTTCCTCATAAATTACTTTAAACCAATCCCCTTTTTGAATCCTATAAAAGTCAATAGACCATGCAAAAATATCGGCTAGCTTTACTGCCAAATATGGGTTTGCGTTCGATTCTTGTAAGGTTTGATAAAGCGAAGAGTTAATGATTCCAGATGCCATTTGAATTTTCGTTTCAATAGGTCTCCTTTTGCGTTCTATGACAATGGAGTCTCTAAGATCATAAACGACATAGTCAACCGCATCGATTTCATAAATAAAATAGGATGCTTTTCTAATGCTATCCTTGCTAATTAAAAGTGTATAATTCTGTCCTACAGCAATTCTTCGAACATCAAAAATTGACTTCGACTTTTTCGCAAGTGCATCGATTGTTCCGTAGTCAATATTATACGGTAAAAGGATGTTTGCCAAGAATTCATTCTTTTTTATAGTCGACTGAATTACTTCGAAGGAATCTACGTTAATCTCAAATAATAAGTTGGCAGGCACAAGTGTGTCTTGAACAATAACGACAGGAGCAGGCTCTGTGTTTTTATGCTCTGACTTGAGAATGAATAATACAACAAAAAATCCCAGAAGCCCAGTCAATCCAGCACTTATCCACTTTAATCTTTTCTTCAATTTGTATTTCTTTTTTAGTTGTAATTTGATTGTCGATACTTACTAAACCCTCAAATTAATTTGCAACTTTAGTGAGATCAGCTATTGTAAAACTACACTGCTCAAATGGAACCAAAGAACGCTATCTGAATAGTTATTTACAATTGACTACTCAAAGGTTCAAGGAAGGTTTAAATTTACCATGTTCGAAATGATTTGTTTATCACAGCACAAAAACTACCACGTCTATTCTGAATAGTCTATTGTTAGCGTATAACCCGTTGGAGGTGTCGTTGGAAATGTTAGCTAAGCCAATATCCCATGCTAAAGCTACTTCGAATGTCCTGAATTCAAATCCCCAGCCTAGTGTGACGCCATAATCTTCTTTTCTCAGGTCGTCTGTTTTGGAATTGCCAATGCTAAAGTTTTGAGGGGATGTTTGCTTGAAGGAAGATTGATCGTCTGTCTTTACAGCGGTTCCACCACCAATTGCTATTCCGTAATAGCCTCCTCCGCGAAAAAACATGCCACCATTTTCTACATCAGGCATAATGTTGAATTGAGCTACAAGGGGAAAGTCTATGTATACAGAGCTGAAAATAAATTCACTCTCAACAGGTGTTGAGGATCCGAAATAGATATCTTCTTTTAATTTATAACCTCTAATGTTGAATGTAAATCCACTTCTTATCGATAAGAAAGCAAATGGGTTATAAATTAACCTCATACCAAAGTGTCCGGTAACTCGAGGGGAAAAATCTTTGCTAAAAACAGTATCCTTACTTTTTGCTAATACATTTGAAACGTTGAGACCAAAGCTTGCTCCTATATCAAATTTTCGAAATGCAATTTCTGTTTCTTGAGCAGTTACCGAGATGGAGAATAAAATGAGAATTGGAAGTAAGAGGCGCATTAAACTACAAAGTTTACAATTCTACCAGGTACAACAATTGCTTTTTTTGGTGTTTTACCCTCTAGCCATTTTACTGCATCTTCACTGTCTAACACCGCTTTTTCAATCTCATCTTTGCTAAGGCCTAAAGGCAATTCCATAGTAAATCGCATTTTTCCATTGAATGAAACTGGGTATTTATGAGAAGATTCAATGAGGTGTTTTTCTTCAAATTTTGGGAATGGCGTAGTTGAAATAGTACTTGAATTTCCCATTTTATTCCATAATTCTTCAGCAATATGAGGAGCGTAAGGCTCAATTAAAACTACTAATTGCTCCAAGATTTCCTTCTTGTGGCACTTTAAATCAGTCAATTCATTGGTGCAAATCATAAAAGCAGAAACTCCGGTATTGAAGGAGAAGCGCTCAATGTCTTCCGTAATTTTCTTAATGGTTTTATGCAGTGCTTTTAGCTCTTCTTTGGTTGCCTTTTCATCAGAAACAATGTAGTTGTTTTCCTTATCGTGAAAGAGTCGCCAAAACTTTCTTAAGAAACGATGAACACCTTCAATGCCATCCATGTCCCAAGGTTTCGCTTGTTCCAATGGGCCTAAAAACATTTCATACAGACGTAGTGTGTCAGCGCCATATTTTTCTACGATGTGGTCTGGGTTTACAACGTTGAATTTGGATTTTGACATTTTTTCGACTTCAGAGCCGCAGATGAATTTTCCGTTTTCTTCTAAAATGAATTCTGCGTTTGCGTATTCCTTTCGGCTTGCTTTAAATGCATCGATGTTTAGTTCTAGACCTTCAACTATATTGACATCCACATGTCGTTTTGAAAATCCATTAGCATTTATAGTAACATTATTTGATTTAGGAAATGCTTGTTTGAACTTTTCTTTTAATTTTTTAAGTTTATTATCTATTTGTGGTGTTCTTATAAAGTCTAACACACCTTTATCAACATTATTGAATTGTTGATAATAACCCAAAGTTGCAAATATTTCATTATTATCAAAAAAATTAGTTATTAAACTGTTATCATATTCGGCAGAAAAGTCTACGCTAATAGTTAACGAATAAACAAACCTACTATCCCCCAATATCATCCCCTGATTAATCAACTTCTGAAAAGGCTCATCTATTTCTATAAAACCTTTATCGTTCAAGAACTTTGTCCAAAAACGAGAATACAACAAATGACCAGTTGCATGTTCTGCTCCGCCAAAATAAAGGTCAACATTTTTCCAATAATCTAAATTAGAAACCTTTGCGATGCCGTGGTTTCGTTCTCTATCCATGTAGCGGTATAAATACCAAGAGCTACCAGCCCAGCCTGGCATGGTTGAGGTCTCCAAAGGATTTCCTTTATAACTCCAATCTTCCGCTCTTGCTAGAGGTGGCTCGCCGTCTTCGGTTGGTAAATATTTATCTACTTCTGGTAAAGTCAATGGCAACTCATTCATAGGAACCGTTTTTGCAATTCCATTTTCAAAATAAACGGGAATAGGCTCTCCCCAATAACGCTGTCTACTAAAAACCGCATCTCTTAAACGGTAATTGGTTTGCCCTTTACCAATTCCTTTTTCTTGAATGGCTTTTATGGCGGCACCAATTGCTTTTTTAACTGGTAATCCGTTTAGAAATTCTGAATTGCAAATAATGCCATTCTTATTGTCGTCTGCTCCTTCTTCTATATTTTGACCCTCAATTACAGCAGGAATTTCTAAGTCGAAGTGTTTTGCAAAATCCCAGTCTCTTTGATCTCCAGAAGGCACCGCCATCACTGCACCTGTTCCATAACCGGCTAAAACATAATCTCCAATCCAAATTGGGATTTGTTTTCCCGTGAAGGGATGAATCGCGTAAGAGCCGGTAAATGCTCCGGTAATCTTTTTTACTTCAGTCTGTCTTTCTCTTTCAGAGCGAGAAGCTGCGTATTTTATATAGGCTTCAATTGCTTCTTTTTGAGCATCTGTGGTTAACTCAGTAACATATTCATGTTCTGGAGCAATTACCATAAAGGAAACGCCAAAAATGGTATCTGGCCTGGTAGTGAAAACTTCAATTTTCTTATCAGAGTTTTCTACATCAAACTCTATTGATGCTCCTTTTGATTTTCCAATCCAGTTGCGTTGTATTTCTTTAATGGCATCAGACCAATCGATGGTGTCTAATCCATCTAGTAATCGCTGAGTATAAGCGGTAATTCGCATGCTCCATTGCTGCATTTTTTTGCGCTCCACCGGATGGCCGCCTCTTTCAGAAAGGCCATCTTTAATTTCATCGTTGGCTAAAACCGTTCCCAAAGCTGGGCACCAATTCACAAACGAATCGGCTAAAAACGCCAAGCGATAATCCATTAAAATATTGGCTTTTTCTTTTTCATTGTAAAACGACCAATCTTCGTAGGTGAATTGGATTTCTGAATCGGTATGAGCGTTTAAATTAGCGGTTCCAAGCTGTTCGAAATGACCAATTAATGTGTTAATATCTTCTGCTTTATTGCTCGCCTTATTATACCAAGAGTTGAAAATCTGAATGAAAATCCACTGAGTCCATTTATAATACTCCGGTGCAGAAGTTCGAACTTCCCGACTCCAATCAAATGAAAACCCAATTTGATCCAATTGTCTTCTATACGTAGCAATGTTCTCTTCTGTTGTAATTTTTGGGTGTTGTCCGGTTTGAATGGCATACTGTTCGGCCGGTAGTCCAAAAGAATCGTATCCCATTGGGTGTAACACGTTGAATCCTAAATGGCGCTTGTATCTAGAGTAAATATCTGAAGCAATGTAACCTAGCGGATGACCTACGTGCAATCCTGCTCCCGAAGGATAAGGAAACATATCCAACACATAATATTTTGGTTTTTCGCTGCTTTCAGCCGCTGCAAAAGTTTGGTTTTCTTTCCAATAGGCTTGCCACCTTTTTTCTATCTCTGAGAAATTGTAATCCATTTTTTCTTCAATTGGGTTGCGAAATTACGGATTGCAATATTGAATGTAGAATTTTGGAATGAGGAATAGTTCGGTAGCTTTGACTGTGGCTATTCTTGAGCTAACAGTTCGCATAAAAATTTCTCACCTTCAGGCACAAAGTGAGATTTTTCTGAGGTTTGGTTTTGCGATTTAAATCGATTCAAGTCGAGATGAAGGTCTTCAATTAACTCACTGGCTACTTTTATTCGTTCAATTTGATCCGACAATTCAGCATTTTTAAAGTGTAAATAGCGCTGGGTAAAAACGTTTCGTTTCGCTGCTTCAACTGCTTGTTTTAAAGCAATAAAATCATCTGGTGTAGATGCATCTTCAATAAACCGAATGGCAATATTTCTTGACAGATACACCGAGTGGACCAACTGCACTTCCTCTTTGTTTCTATCTTCCCAAGTTGTTGTGAGGGTGGTTTGGAATGTAAAATAGGTAGTTGTCAAGTTGTAAAATTATATTATTATTGATTACCCTACTAACACCTTCCAAGCTTCATCAATCTTCGAATCTCGTAACATTTTTTGAGCGGCTTTTTGTTTCACTTCCCAATTCTCCGAGAAACAAGAAGCTCCAATTACGGGTAATTCTTCTACATTACCCAACATGCCTAGGTCGTTGCCTGTTAAAATAGCACTGTTTTTAATTGCCTCTGGTAAAGCGTCAACTCCAATTCCTTTTTGTCGTATTGGTTTTGGAACTTCAAATAAAGCTTCGCCGCTTGCTCTTACGTAGTAATCGCCGCCCATTCTGCCTACCAAGTCAATTTTGTGCTGGTCAATCATGCCTTCTTCATTTAGAATGGCATCATCAATGTGAATTAATTTTACCTCACAAATTACCAAGTTTCCCGCACCCCCTTCATTGCCTAATTCCACAACTTCTTTTACTATGCACTCCATTTGCACCGGAGATTCTTTTACTCGAAAAGGGCGAACCATCTCAGATTCAATCGGAGTTAATCCTGCTTTAACAAATTCATCCACCTCTGGACCGTAAGCGGTACTAGAAAGGCTCATTTGCTGCACAATAGGGTAGTTGACAATGTTAATGACACATTCAGGAACCTCTTTTACGTTATGATAGGTGTCTTTCTGCGTATTTGTTCTTCCACTTTTGGCCGGAGAAAAAATTGCAATTGGAGGATTTGCACTGAACACATTAAAGAAGCTGAACGGACTTAAATTTCGGTTGCCGTTTTTATCAATTGTACTAGCGAAGGCAATTGGGCGAGGACCAACAGAGCCTAGTAAAGTGTTGTGTAATTTACCTAAGGAGACTTCTTTCGGATTAATTTTCATGTTGACAAATTTGAACTTGCAATTTACTAAGGTCTAACTAATTTCTGCGTGCTCGTAATTAGTTATTGCAAAATCAGTCTAACTTCTCTTTTTTATCAGCGCCAAGTGTATCTCGCCCGAGTTAGGCGGGCGGAGGTCTCTTCTCTTTTTTTCTTCAGAGGATGTAGAAATATTTAAGCATTCACTTTTGCCTGTTTATTTAGAATTTTCCTTACTTTTGCTCCCCCAATTCTTTGGGTTGAGTTCTTAATATATTGAAAAGCGGATGTGATGAAATTGGTAGACATGCTAGACTTAGGATCTAGTGCTTCACGGCGTGTGGGTTCGAGTCCCTCCATCCGCACCATTTAATGGCGTAAGGCTTTTGTTTTACGCCATTTTTTTTAAACAAAATTTTACAATGGAAGTAGTTAAAAAAGACATTGATAAGCTTAACGCTGAAATTACTATCAACATTAAAGAAGCAGATTACAAAGAAAAAGTAGAATCTGCTTTGAGAAGACACCGCAAGCAAACGAACTTACCTGGTTTTAGAAAAGGTATGGTGCCAATGGGCATGGTTAAAAAAATGGTTGGAACAAATTTGTTGGTAGATGAAATTAACAAAACACTTTCTGACAATTTATACAAGTTTATTAGCGAGAACAAATTAGACGTTCTTGGAAATCCTCTTCCTAAAAAGGAAGACGCAGAAGCAATTGATTGGGAAAATCAAAAAGACTTCTCTTTTACCTATGAGATTGGTTTAGCACCGGAAGTAAAAGTTGAAATTACCGAGAAAGACAAGTTCGAAAAATTGAAGATCAAGACAGATCAGAAAATGATTGATGAGCAAATTACTGAAATTGCTAAGCGGTACGGTAAGATGGGAGAAGCTGATAAGTCTGAGGAGGAAGATATGCTTTTCGGAAAGTGGGAAGAGTTAGATGGTAAATCTGTTAAAGAAGGTGGTATTTCTAACGAAACTGTTGTAAACATTAGAACTGTAAACGATAAAAAAGATCAAAAGAAATTTATTGGTAAAGTTGTTGGTGAAGTTGTTAAAGTGAAGCCACAAGATATTGCCGACGCTAAATATGTAGCCGCTTGGTTAGGTATTGATGAGCAATATATTAAAGATCAAACTTCTGAATTTCAATATACCATTTCTAAAATCAATAGAATGGAAGCTGCTGAATTGAACCAAGAGTTTTTTGATAAAATTTACGGCAAAGATACCGTGAAATCGAAAGCGGAAATGGAAGAAAAGCTACGAGCTGAGATGGAAAAGTCTTTCGCTCAAAATGCTGAGCAATTGTTTGAAAGAGACGTTCAAGACTATTTAATCAAAAAAGCAAAATTGGATTTGCCAGATGAATTCATGAAGAAATGGTTGGTGACTGCTAACGAAAAGCCAATTACAAAAGAGCAGATTGATTCGGAATATGAGCAATATGCTATGGGTTTAAAATGGCAGTTGATTGAGAACAAATTAATCAAGGACAATAAAATTGAGGTAACGAAAGATGAGGTTATCGCTCATACAAAAGGACTAATTGCTCAGCAGTTGTCTGGAATGGGTGGCAATATGATGGAAGATGCAGAGATGGAAGAAACTGCAAATCGAGTTTTAGAGAACCAAGAAGAAGCTAAACGGTTATATGAGCAACTATATGCAGTTAAGTTGAGAGCGTTTTATAACGACACAGCGAAAATCAAAGAGAAAGAAATATCTTACGACGATTTCGTTAAATTAGCTGAGAAAAAGAGAACTAAATAAGAAATTGTATGGACTTCGGAAAAGAATTTAAAAGTTACGCTACCAAGCATGCTGGTATTAATAGTATGCATGTTGACAATTATTTGAACGCGTCAATGACTCCTTATATTATTGAGGAAAGATCATTGAATGTGGCACAAATGGATGTTTTTTCTAGATTGATGATGGATCGAATTATCTTTTTAGGGACTGGAATTAATGACCAGGTGGCAAATATCATTCAAGCACAATTGTTGTTTTTAGAATCTGCTGATGCTAAAAAAGACATCCAAATTTATTTGAATTCTCCTGGAGGTTCTGTTTATGCTGGATTGGGTATTTATGATACTATGCAATACATTGCGCCAGATGTTGCAACTATTTGCACAGGAATGGCTGCTTCAATGGGAGCTGTTTTGTTGTGCGCAGGTGCTGAAGGTAAAAGAACAGCATTGCCTCATTCAAGAGTAATGATTCACCAGCCTTCTGCAGGAACTCAAGGTCAGGCGTCGGATATGGAAATTGCTTTGAAAGAAGTATTAAAAATGAAAAAAGAATTGTACCAAATCATTGCAAATCATTCTAAGCAAGACTTTGATAAAGTGCAAGAAGATTCTGATCGAGATTATTGGATGTCTTCTTCCGAAGCAAAGGAGTATGGAATGATTGATGAAGTATTGGCACGGAAATAAATCGCGCAAAATCACGTAATTTAGCCCCGTCCCGTTTTTCGAGACGGGGCTAAATTTTTCTATAGAAATAGCTTATGAGTGAAAAGAATAAAATCCACTGTTCATTCTGTGGTCGAGATAAAAAAGATACAAACGTTTTGATTGCTGGCATCACAGGTCACATTTGTGATAACTGCATTGTGCAAGCTGGCGAAATCGTTAAAGAAGAAATTAAGCCAACGGCGAAGGATTTTAACATTACCATCCACAAGCCGGCAGAAATTAAAAAGCACCTAGATGAATATGTCATCGGACAAGAAGATGCCAAGAAGGTGCTCTCTGTAGCGGTTTACAATCATTACAAAAGGGTGGTAAAAGGAGCCTCTATTAAAGATATTGAATTAGAGAAGTCTAACATTATGTTGGTTGGTGAAACTGGAAGTGGTAAAACATTGTTGGCAAAAACCATAGCGCGGTTATTAGATGTTCCTTTTTGTATTGCAGATGCTACTGTTCTAACAGAAGCGGGTTACGTTGGGGAAGATGTAGAAAGCATCTTGTCACGTTTACTGCAAGCAGCCGACTTCGATGTAGCAAAAGCAGAAAAAGGAATTGTTTTTATTGATGAGGTAGATAAAATTGCCCGAAAAGGGGATAACCCGTCAATTACTAGAGATGTATCAGGTGAAGGTGTTCAACAAGCTTTGTTGAAACTACTAGAAGGTTCTGCAGTTAGCGTTCCACCGCAAGGAGGAAGGAAGCATCCAGAGCAGAAATTAGTTTCAATCAACACTCAAAACATACTTTTCATCTGTGGTGGAGCTTTTTCAGGAATTGAAAAGGTAATCGGAAAGCGATTAAACTCAAATGCCTTAGGTTTTAAAGCTAAGACGGAGACAGAGGTTATTGAAAAAGAAGACTTCTTGCGTTACGTTATCCCATCTGATATTCGTTCGTTTGGATTGATTCCTGAATTGATTGGTAGAATTCCTGTTGTAACGTATTTAGAGCCGTTGAATGAAGATGCATTGAAGAGGATTTTAACAGAGCCTAAAAATGCCATTTTGAAGCAGTACATGAAGTTGTTTGAAATGGACGGATTCGAATTGAAATTCGATAAAGAGGTATTGGATTACATTGTGAAGAAAGCGATTGATTACAAATTAGGCGCTAGAGGGTTACGTTCCATTTGTGAGGCCATATTAATTGACCATATGTTTAATATGCCAACCGATACCACTACAACTGATAAAGTAATTAGAATTGATTTGAAATACGCAAAACACAAGTTTGATAAATCTGCTTTTAAGCAGTTGAAAGTAGCTTAGGTACCGATTATAAGAGTTTGGATAAATTGAATTACTTCAAAAGAAGGGCACTTAATTTTACACGGAACAATTAAAGTGTTAATAACAATCGTATTTATACATTGTTGTTATTAAATTACCACTTTCATTTTCAATTGTTTTGGTAGGGTAGTTTTCCGCACTATAAGTTAATTGTACTGTTTTTTCTGATTCTAGAACACCGTTTTTAAACGATTTATACTTTGTAATGTTGTTATTTGAAAAATAGGTAAATAGGTCAAATTCGTCTTTAGGAATGTATTGGTATGGATTTTTCTTACTATCATATTCTAAAACTTCTCTAGTGCTAACGTTTGGTGCCTGGTTGTTTAATTCTACTAATTCATATTGTACAATATTTCCTTGCTCACTTTCTGTGATTGCATATACTTCAGAAGTAGACCTAACATTTTCTATACGTGCTTGAGATAATTTACAGTTCTTGTATTCAAATTTTGCGATTTTAATTATAGAATTATTTCTATTATAGATATTGACTTTATATAACCTATTGAATTCATTGTAAAAGTATTCACCTATTGCTCTAGATTCACGATAAAGAGAGTCGGTATAAGTCAATAGGTATGATTGGTTCCCTGAATCGTAATAAATATTTTTCGTTCCTAAAATGATACGTTGAAAACCAATATTTACTCTCTCTAATCTATTTTGAGCGTAAAAAAAAGACTCAAAAAGTGTGTCAATAGGGAATCTATAATTTAATATATCTGTTTCTTTAAGATAACACTTTCTATTATTCAGTTCTATTGTATCACAAATATTGTTCGCATTATTCATAGCGCCTTGATTATCATGAATAATCACTGAATTATCATCGTCTTTACAAGCGAAAAGGGTGGTGCAAAAAATAAGGACTAATACATTTTTCATAGAATAAATTTACGCAATCTGAACTCTTTCAAACGTTTGAAAGGTAAAACTGTAATTGTGCTTCTCGTCTTTTTCGTGAAACTCCTCCGATTTTAACTCCCAAATGGAAGAGTCTAGTTGTGGAAAGTACACATCGCCCTCAATTTCTGCATGAACTCTGGTCAGATAAATCCGATCAGCAAAAGGCATACATTGGCGATAAATTTCACCTCCACCAATCACCATTAATTCTTCTTCTCCAATCTCTTTCGCAAACGCAATTGCCTTTTGTAAATCATAAAAAATTTCTGCACCTTCAAATTTATAATCTCGATCTCTGGTCAGTAAAATATTGGTTCTGTTTGGAAGTAAACGTCCAAAAGATTCAAGATTCTTTCGGCCCATCAAGATACAGTGACCTTTTGTGGTTTGCACAAAGAACTTCATGTCAATAGGTAGTTTCCAAGGCAAATCATTGTCTCGGCCGATTACATTGTTTTCTGAAGCTGCTGCGATTAAAGAAATTTTCATTGGATTTTTTTTAAATTATGCATCCGTTTTGTTACACTGAGCGATAGTCGAAGTGTCAATTCATTCCCTCAACTACACCGCCACGGCAGCTTTAATATGCGGATGTGGATCGTAATTTACCAATTCAAAATCCTCATATTTAAAACTGAAAATGTCTTTAACTTCCGGATTTATCTTCATTGTAGGTAAATCTCTTAGTTCTCTGGATAATTGAAGTTCAGCTTGCTCCAAGTGGTTAGAGTAGAGGTGAGCATCTCCTAAGGTGTGAACAAAGTCCCCGGCTTGTAAATCACAAACCTGAGCTACCATCATGGTTAACAATGCGTAGGAGGCAATGTTAAACGGAACACCTAGAAATGTATCAGCGCTGCGCTGGTACAATTGGCAAGAAAGCTTACCATCTGCCACATAGAATTGAAAAAATGCGTGACAAGGCGGTAGTGCCATGTTTTCTACTTCTGCTACATTCCATGCACTCACAATTATTCTTCTAGAATCTGGAGTATTTTTTATTTGATCAATAATTTTTTGAATTTGGTCAATTGATCCTCCATTTGGTGTTGGCCACGACCTCCATTGCGAACCGTATACAGGACCTAGGTTGCCGTTTTCATCTGCCCACTCGTCCCAAATGCGAACACCATTGTCTTTTAGATATTTTATGTTCGTATCTCCCGTAAGGAACCAAAGTAATTCGTGTATAATAGATCTAAGGTGAAGCTTTTTAGTGGTAACCAGAGGAAATCCTTCTTGTAGGTTAAAGCGCATTTGGTGTCCAAATACACTTTTGGTACCTGTGCCTGTTCTATCCGTTTTAACGGCTCCGTTGTCTAAAATGTGTTGTAATAAATCGTGATATTGCTGCATTTGACTGAATTCTTAATTCTATTCAAATTTAATGCAGCCAACCAAAGTACAGGTCGATTTTAAAAGGAATTTAGGAACAAGATATAAACAAGGTTCTTGGCTATTTTAAAATGAGCTGCTACTAATTTAAACGACAAGCAACAAGTTCGGTTGTGTTCTCTTAATTTGTTTGAATTGACTCAATAATTTCGCGGAAAAATTATTCTTCTCCATGCAAATCATTTTTAGCTGAGGATTACACTTTAACCATTCTAAAATTACCTCTCCTGCTCGGTCGCCAATGCTGCAGTCAACCAATCCAATTTCTCGAACGGATTTTGGAAGATTCGTTATAAGAGCGATTACACCTTTATCTTCAATCTTATTGTAGCTAAAACTAATTGATAAAAGATCGGACTTGGTTGCTATCAGCTCTGCAATGGAAATAGCATCAGTGGTGGATAAGTCTAAATCTCTTAAATTTAGACTAGTTGTTTGAGATAATTTATGTTGTAATGAAGCTGCTTTTGCTTTACATTTTTCACTGTAGGTGGTATCAAGAATTTGGGCGATTTGTTGGAAGATATTGAATGTCATTATTAATAAAGTAATTTTTAAATTTATTCGCGGATTACACTTGTAAGGGTGAATTTACATCCCCATTTCTTCTTCAACTATTTTCATGGCTGCAATAAACCGTTGCATTTTAACATCATCTTTAATTGCTTTGTGGTTTGGGATAACCGATATGTCTAGTATGGTTACCGTTCCTTCATTCTTTTGGTTTAAAATTGTAAACTTTTTCAGACTGTTCATTGCAAAGCGATTTTCTCTTAGTACATAATATCTCAATTTCTTCAAACCTCTTTGGGCAGCAATGAAGTTTAATGTAACAAATAAAAGTATCCCTAATCCTCTTCCTTGATGTGAGTCAATTACTGTAATGGCGACTTCTGCGACATCTTGCTCATCTTTGTATTTCACAAATCGTCCTATACCAACAGGCATAGATTCTTCTCCGGATTCATCGAGTATTCCCCATGCAACATGCTGAATACCATCAACCTCAGTGAAATATTTCAACTGTGTATTAGTTAGTCTATTGTTAATCTGGAAGAGTCTCAAATATTTAGACCTTTCTGAAAGTTCGCTAAATCCTCTTTGCAATAAATCTTTATCAGAAGGACGTATCGGTCGAACGCGAAATCTCGAGTCCTCATGAGTAAAGAAAAAATGACTAGGAAAATTCATTGTTATTAAAGTTATTTTAAAATTAGAAGCACTAAAGGTACGCTGTTAAAAACTTTAAGGGCAATTTATTGCTTGTACTATTTTGGTTAAAAGTGTTTTAATCTAATGTAAGCTTGATGAGATTATAAGAATGTACATTTTCCAGCACAACTAAACCAATATTTTTTGCTTTTGTCAAGATCAAGCTTTGGGGCAAAAAGTCAGTCATTTCATTCTATTGCAATTGCTTTACATATTATAATTTTTACATGGTCCTTCGTAATTTATTCTTTTTCCGTTCATGTTTTACAATAATGGAATAGACGGAATTTCCCCTTCTACCATATGTAACCACTTACAAGCTGCTAAAGAAAATAAGAATAAGATATTTGATAGCTTCAAATCGTTACAAAGAATGAAGGGAGAGGCATTTAGAGATTAACCCAAAATCATTCCAGCAACGGTTGCTGAAATTAAGGATGCAATAGAACCACCTAGTAGAGCTTTCATTCCAAATTTAGAAAGGGTTTTACGTTGCCCTGGAGCAAGTGAACCTATGCCGCCAATTTGAATACCAATAGAGGCAAAGTTGGCAAAACCACAAAGCATGTAAGTGGCCATAATAATGGATTTATCATATTTTAAATGCGCAACATTGGTTACGTCTTTTAAACCTGCCAATTGAATATAACCCACAAATTCACTTGCTGCTAGTTTAATTCCCAATAGCTGCCCCATAAGCATCATGTCCTCTTTTGCTACACCAATTAACCACATCAGCGGGGCAAATATAGTTCCCAATATAAACTCTAAGGATAAGCCGTCATACGAAGTATTGGCTGCTATGGTGGCATTAAGAGAGGTGAAGTGCCAGTCTATTCCTAACCACTCAATAGCTAAACCATCAAAAGAAGCTAATGCTCCAAGTCCACCATTAATAAGTGCAATAAAGGCTACAAAAACCAACAACATTGCACCAACATTAACAGCTAATTTGAGTCCTTCAGTAGTCCCATTTGCAATAGCATCTAAAAAATTAGACCCAATTTTATCTGCAGAAACTTCAACATCAGTATCGATTGATTCAGTTTGAGGGTAAAGAATTTTTGAAATTACAATGGCCCCCGGTGCAGCCATGACAGATGCAGCTAATAAGTGTTTCGCAAAAACCAATCGTAAGGCAGGATCATCCCCACCCAAGAAACCAATGTAGGCGGCTAAAACTGCTCCAGCTACGGTTGCCATTCCTCCAATCATGACTAAGAGAATTTCACTCTTGTTCATTTTTTCTAAGTAGGCCTTAATTAGCAGTGGCGCCTCTGTTTGTCCCAAGAATATATTACCCGCAACACTTAAACTCTCCGCTCCTGAGATGCGAAGTAATTTAGAAAGTAGCCATCCAAATGCTTTGACTACTTTTTGAATAATACCAAGGTAAAACAATACCGAAGTTAAAGCCGAAAAGAATATGATTGTCGGTAATACTTGAAACGCAAAAATGAATCCAAAGGTGTCCATGTCAACCACCAACCCTTCGAATAGGAATTTACTTCCCGCTTGAGTGTATTCCAGAATTTTAACGAAGATTTTACCTATAAATTCAAATATGCTTTGAATGAAAGGAACCTTTAATACACAAATGGCAATTACGATTTGAAATGCTAGGCCTATGACAACTGTTCGCCAATTTATTGCCTTTCGGTTGCTGCTGAATATGAAAGCTATCACAAATAAGGAGACCAACCCAATAACTCCTCGAATGAAAGAGTTGAAAGAAAACCCTTCCATAGGAATAGTTGCTACTGCAGATGCAGCCGCTTCACCAGATTCTTGTTGAGCTAATAATTCAGCTGGTAAACAGCCTAACAGTAACAAAAAGAGGAGGGCTGAAATATTTTTCAAGGGTGTGGATGGTTAGTTGTTGCTTTCGCCTCTTTTGTTGATCTCGTCTCTAAGCCTTGATGCTTCTTCGTAATTTTCTGTGTCCAAAGCAATCGTAAGCTTGTTGTTCAACTCTGTAAGGGATAACGAAGCTATACCTTTTTTTTCTTTTTTATCCGATTTAGGCATTTTTGCTGCAGCTTTAGAGGTGGAGTCAGCTCCTTCTTCTAAAATTATTCCAGCTTCTTTTAATATAAATTCATGCGTAAAAATGGGACACTTAAAACGAACGGCTAGCGCCACAGCATCAGATGTTCGCGTGTCAATTTCAACTAGAGAATCTCCCTGTCGGCAAATCAATTTCGCATGAAAAATACCCTCCATCAAATTGTAAATCAACACCTCTTCAATGTTGATTTTAAATGCATCTGCGAAACTTTTAAATAAATCATGGGTCAATGGTCTGCTAGGAGTCATATCCTCTAATTCGATGGCGATAGCTTGCGCTTCAAAACCGCCAATTATTATTGGCAATCTTCTATTTCCATCTTGTTCGCCTAACACCAAAGCATACGCTCCCGACTGTGTTTGGCTATAAGATAATCCTACTATGTCTAAGGCTATTTTCTCCATGATTTGATTTGAAATAACTTTTGTCCACCACTAATGGGTTAGACAAAAGTTATTTAATTTTTGTTTTGAAATTAATTCATGGCTTTTGCAGCCTCTACTAATTTCGGTACAACTTCAAAAGCATCGCCTACAATACCATAATCTGCAGCTTTAAAGAATGGTGCTTCTGGATCAGTATTGATCACAACAATTACCTTCGATTGGTTAACTCCTGCTAAATGCTGAATGGCTCCGGAAATACCAATAGCGATGTAAAGGTTAGGACGAATTGCTACTCCAGTTTGCCCTACATGTTCGTGGTGAGGTCTCCAGTCCATGTCAGAAACTGGTCTAGAACAAGCGGTAGCCGCTCCTAATGCTTTAGCTAAATCTTCAATCATTCCCCAATTTTCGGGTCCTTTTAAACCTCTTCCTGCGCTAACAACAAGTGTTGCTTCAGTAAGGGGCACATCAGTTGATTCAATTTTTTGCTCAATTACTTTAAGTCTTGAATCTCCTAAGTCGTATGCTTTATCTTCAATGCTAGCAGTTTTATTGTATTCCTTCTTCTCTAATGCATTTGGAGTTACAGAAATTATTTTTGTTGGAGTATTAATTTTCACATGAGCAAAGGCTTTACCAGAGAAAACTGCTCTTTTCACAATAAAGTCGCCATCAGTTTCCGGCAAATCTACTGCACCTGTTACAATACCTGAATTCATTTTTGCGGCCAACATCGGTGCAATTGATTTTCCAGATAAATCGTGAGAAAAAATGATGATTGAAGAACTGTTGTCTTCAGCCGCTTTTTGAATTGCTTCAGCAATTAAGCTAGGTTGGAAGTCAGCTAATTTATCGTTGGTAATGTGAATTACCTTGTCGGCACCATATTTTCCAAGTGTATCTAGATCATCAGCGTTTCCAACAACTAGAGCTGTAACTGTGTCTCCTGATTTTTCAGCAATTTGAGCAGCATAAGACACTGCTTCAAAAGCTGATTTGTGAATTTTATTTTGTGCCGTATTGGCATATACTAATATTGACATGTCTTAAATGATTTTAGCTTCGTTTCTTAATAAATTCAGTAATTCGGCAGGATTGTCTGCTGATACCATTTTGCAAGCTCCTTTAGCAGGAGGTAATTCGTAAGAGGCTACCTCTGTTGCATTTTCAAAAGCACTTGGCTCAACAACTTTTAGAGGTTTTGTTCTAGCCGCCATAATTCCTCTCATGTTTGGAATTCTAGCTTCTGCCATACCTTTCGCCGCACTTAAAACAAATGGTGTATCAACTTTAATAATTTCTTTTCCTCCTTGGATGTCTCGCTCCACTGTTGCGGTATTCCCTGCCATATCCAGCTTTGAAGCGTTTGAAATAAAGGGTTGGTCTAAGAAAGCTGCTACCATTCCGCCCACTTGTGAGCCATTGTAGTCGATGGTTTCTTTTCCACAAAGCACCATATCGAATTCATTCTCTTTCGCGTAATCTGCAATTTGTTTTGCAACCCCTAATGCATCTGTCGGTTCCATATTTACCCTAACTGCATCATCAGCGCCAATTGCAAGGGCTTTTCTAATGGTTGGGTCATTGTCAGCACCACCAACGTTTAAAATGGTTACACTGCCGCCGTTCGCCTCTTTCAATTCCAAGCCTCTAACCAATGCATACCACTCATCGTATGGGTTGATAATAAATTGTACTCCATTCTTATCAAATGAAGTATTGTTGTCGGTAAAAGCAATTTTTGATGTAGTGTCAGGTGCTTTACTGATACAAACTAAAATTTTCATATTGAATTTTTTAAATTAACTTATTCACAATAAACACATTAAGTGTAGACGATAGGTTAGCATCGAAGGTCTACGAAATTAATCAAAATCAGTGCAGTTAGGCAAATTATTTTTTCTCAATTTCAAATCTGAAATTAAAACACCATATGTTTTAGTTTGTTGGCAATTTATTACTTTTGACGTCCTTTTTATACAGAACAATCGATTATGAAAACATTACAGTTTAGAGAAGCCCTTCGGGAAGCAATTAATGAAGAGATGCGAAGAGACGAAAATGTCTTTTTGATGGGAGAGGAAGTTGCGCTTTACAATGGGGCATATAAAGTAAGTCAGGGAATGCTTGATGAATTTGGTCCCGATAGAATAATCGATACGCCAATCGCAGAATTAGGTTTTGCAGGAATTGGAGTAGGAGCAGCGATGCACGGTCTTCGACCAATTATTGAATTTATGACCTTCAACTTCTCGTTAGTAGCAATTGATCAGGTAATCAATGCATCGGCAAAAATGTTGAGTATGTCAGGAGGGCATTTTGGCTCACCAATGGTGTTTAGAGGGCCAACAGGTTCAGCTGGTCAATTGGGTGCGCAGCACTCACAATCTTTTGATAATTGGTTTGCCAACACTCCGGGTTTAAAAGTTATAGTTCCTTCCAACCCAGCTGACGCTAAAGGATTGCTAAAATCTGCCATTAGAGATAATGATCCTGTTATTTTTATGGAGTCTGAACAAATGTATGGCGATAAGGGTGAAGTTCCAGAAGGAGAATATTTAATCCCGATTGGACAAGCGAAAGTGGTTAGAGAGGGCGCTGATGTAACAATTGTTTCTTTTGGTAAGATTATGAAAGTAGCTTTAGCTGCAGCTGAAGAATTAGCAAAAGAAGGAATCAACGCTGAAATAATTGACTTGAGAACGATTCGTCCTATCGATTACGCAACTGTGATTGAATCGGTAAAAAAGACGAATCGAATGGTAATTTTGGAAGAAGCTTGGCCTTTGGGTAATATTTCTACTGAGTTAAGCTATATGGTTCAACGAAATGCATTTGATTATTTAGATGCACCAATTAGAAGAGTAAACACGAAAGATACTCCTCTTCCATATGCTCCAACTTTGGTTGAGGCTTGGTTGCCGAATATTAAAGATCTTATGGACGCGGTTAAAGATGTTGCTTACGTAAAGTAAAGTGCATATTTGCTATGGTTGAGTGGATTCACTTTGCTGCAGTATATCACATTAAATGAAAAAGCTTGATGAAGCAGGGTAGTCTGCTTCATCAAGCTTTTGTAGTTTAACCTAGCTTGGTCAAGAATCCGTATTTTGCTCTTATTCAAAGAACTTAAATGATTCGATGGGAGATGGGTTGTTAAAGTGAGGTTTGTTTATTGCATTTATTGAGCTTATTGCATATAAAAAATATTACTTCTACTTTTGCGGACTTCAAAAAAGAAAGAAGATTATACATTAATAATACACTATGGAAAATTTTTTATTGTACGTTGTTCCTTTTCTAGGAATTATTGGATTGCTTGTAATGGCAGTGAAATCAGCTTGGGTAAAGAAACAAGATGCCGGAGATGATAATATGAAAGAACTCGCAAATCATATTGCTACAGGAGCAATGGCGTTTTTAAAAGCAGAATGGAAAGTAATGGCATATTTTGTTGTGATTGCTTCCATCTTATTAGCTTGGTCGGGAACAATGACTGAGAGTTCTCATCCTATAATTGCAATCACCTTTATAATAGGTGCTTTTCTTTCTGCTTTAGCAGGATATTTGGGGATGAATATTGCTACAAAGGCGAACGTAAGAACTACACAAGCTGCAAGAACTTCTCTAGCTAAGGCCTTAAATGTTTCTTTTTCAGGTGGAACGGTAATGGGATTAGGTGTTGCTGGTTTAGCAGTTTTAGGTTTAGGTAGTGTATTCATTGTATTGTTAGGTTTATTTGGTCCAGAAGGATCAATGGTTGGAAAAGGAAGTTACATTCTAGCTATCGAAATTTTAGCAGGATTCTCACTAGGAGCGGAATCTATTGCATTATTTGCAAGAGTTGGCGGTGGTATTTATACCAAAGCTGCAGATGTAGGAGCTGATTTAGTAGGAAAAGTTGAAGCAGGAATTCCTGAAGATGATATTCGTAACCCTGCAACTATTGCCGATAATGTTGGTGATAACGTAGGTGATGTTGCTGGTATGGGAGCTGACTTATTTGGTTCTTACGTAGCCACAATTTTAGCAACTATGGTTTTAGGTGCTGAAGTTAAATTTGGAACACCTGATCAGTTCAATGGTCTTTCTCCTATATTGTTGCCAATGGTAATCGCGGGACTAGGAATTATTTTCTCAATCATCGGAACATTATTCGTGAAAGTAAAAGGAGAAGATGGTTCGGTTCAAGGAGCGTTAAACTTAGGAAACTGGTTGTCAGTTATTCTTACGGCAGTTGCTTCTTACTTTATAGTTGATTACATGATGGTAGAAAATATGACCATTAGAGGATATGAATTAACTTCAATGGATATTTTCTGGGCGATTATTACAGGTTTAGTTGTAGGTGCTATAATGAGCGTCGTAACTGAATATTATACAGCGATGGGTAAAAAACCGGTAAATTCAATTGTTCAACAATCTTCAACAGGTCACGCAACAAATATCATTGGAGGTTTGGCAGTAGGTATGGAGTCTACCGTTATTCCTGTTTTAGTTTTAGCAGCGGGTATCTATATCTCTCATGAATTTGCAGGTTTATACGGAGTTGCAATCGCAGCAGCAGGTATGATGGCAACTACAGCAATGCAATTGGCAATTGATGCTTTTGGACCTATTGCGGATAACGCAGGTGGTATTGCAGAGATGAGTGGTTTACCTGAAGAAGTAAGAGGTAGAACAGATAATTTAGATGCTGTTGGAAACACTACGGCAGCTGCAGGTAAAGGTTTCGCAATTGCTTCTGCTGCATTAACTGCTTTGGCTCTATTTGCTGCCTTCGTGGGGATTTCAGGGATTGATTCAATTGATATATACAAGGCAGATGTTTTAGCAGGTTTATTTGTTGGAGCCATGATTCCTTTTATTTTCTCTGCATTATGTATTGCTGCTGTTGGTAGAGCAGCAATGGACATGGTGCAAGAGGTGAGACGTCAGTTTAAGGAGATTCCAGGCATTATGGAATATAAGGCTACGCCTGAGTATGACAAGTGTGTAGAGATTTCTACAAAAGCGTCTATTCGCGAAATGATTTTACCTGGCTTAATTGCTTTGATTGTTCCAATTTTGGTTGGATTTACTTTTGGCCCTGAAGTTTTAGGAGGATTATTAGCAGGAGTGACAGTATCAGGTGTATTGATGGGTATTTTCCAAAACAACGCAGGTGGTGCTTGGGATAATGCTAAAAAATCATTTGAAAAAGGAGTAATGATTAACGGTAAAATGGAATACAAGGGTTCTGATGCACATTCTGCTTCAGTAACTGGCGATACTGTTGGTGATCCATTTAAAGATACTTCAGGTCCTTCAATGAACATCTTAATTAAGTTAATGTCAATCGTTTCTTTAGTAATTGCCCCTCATATTGCTGAAGGTGGAGCTCACGGAGCTGCAGCAACTCATGGCGTAGAATCGGCAGTAATAATGCCTATAGAAACAGCAATGGATGGAAATACAATCGTTGATGGAAGTTATGCTTTTAATGCTGAAAGTGGATCGTTAAGATGGGTCGGTAAGAAAGTAGGAGGAGAGCACTACGGTGATATTCAAATTGAGAATGGTTCTGTAGTTGTTAAAGATGGAATTATTCAAGAAGGAGAATTATTCATAAACATGAATTCAATTTCGGTTGTTGACATTGAAGATGCTGAAGAAAATCAAGATTTAGAGGGTCATTTAAAAGCTCCAGATTTTTTCGACGTTGCTCAGTTTCCTCAAGCTAGAATTCACATTGCAAGAGGCATGATGGATGATAATGGGAAACAAGTATTAGTAGGAGAGTTTACGATTAAAGATGTTACTGAAGCAATCAAGTTCGATGTTGAGGTTCGACCAACTGCAGACGGATTTGACATCACTTCTGCTTTTGCTATTGACAGAACAAAATTTGGAATTAAGTATAAGTCTAAAACCTTTGAAGCGGTTTTAGATAAATTTATTTACGATGACTTTGACCTGAAGTTTAATCTATCTGCATTTAGGATGTAAAACCAATCTAGGTGTAAGACATAAAAAAACCTTGAAGGAAACTTCAAGGTTTTTTTTATGTCTTTTTGTTTGATACATTAGAATAAGCCGTGAACTTCGGCATCAATCTTACTGATCACATTTCCTAGGTCTTCTTTGTTCTCTAAGAAGTTAATGTTATCTACATCAATTACCAATACTTTTCCCTGGTCATAGGTACTAATCCAAGCTTCGTATCGCTCGTTTAATCGTTTTAAATAATCAAGTCTAATGCTTTCCTCGTATTCTCTTCCTCTATTACTAATTTGCTCTACAAGCACAGGAATTGAAGCTCTCAAGTAGATTAACAGGTCAGGAGGAGCGATAAATGATTCCATTAATTTGAACAATGAGAAATAGCTTTCAAAATCTCTTGAGGTCATTAAGCCCATCGCATGAAGGTTTGGAGCAAAGATGTACGCATCTTCATAAATAGTTCTATCTTGAATTACATTCTTTTTATTGTTCCGAAATTCTTGAACTTGACTAAACCGGTTGTTTAGGAAGTAAACTTGTAAATTAAATGACCAGCGCTGCATGTCATTGTAAAAATCATTCAAATAGGGATTTTCGTCCGCATCTTCAAAATGGGGCTCCCATTTGTAATGTTTTGCTAAAAGAGATGTTAAGGTAGTTTTTCCCGACCCAATATTCCCTGCTATTGCTATGTGCATATTTGCTATTTTATAAGACACTAAAATAATAAAAAGCAGACGGGCAGCAAGGGCTTTTCATTATTTATTCGTCGAAAAAACAGTTAGCTTTTTTGAAGTAAAAACATAAAGCCCAGTTTTTTCAATCCGAATGTTTTTTAGCTGTTTAATTGGAATTTCTCTGCATGACTCATTAAAGCTTTTCTGCATGTAACTGCAGTAGTTTTGACCTTTCAAGTAACGAATCTCTTCATTAACAATTTGAAATTCTGTAATATTCTGAATTGGAATTTTGCGTTTGAAGGTCCCAAAATGATCAAATACAAATAGCGCTTCATCCGAACTGATGAATAGTTGGTTATTAAATTCTAATAATAGATTGGGTGTAATTCTCTCATTAAACCACTGAGAAAGATTTAAGGTCTGTTTGTCTTTGATGTAATTGTCGTTCAAATGGATTGCCTGTTGTTGAATTAAATCATAAATCCAAATCCCATTGGAGCGAGATTTACAAACATTTGAGATTTGATCATATCCAAGTTCTTGTAAATCAATGTCATTTCCGTTGTCGCTCAAATAATTGTCTAGAAACAGCACAAGTTTATAGTCAGCAAAAAAGACTAATATTTCATAGGGGTTAGTAGCGTCTACGTGACTAATAGAACCGTGTTTTCTGCTATTAAAGGCAGCAAGTGAATCTCCCTTGTTGGAGTGCATCCAAACAAAATTTTCATTCCAAAGAAAAATATTGCCAAGTTGATCTGTTGTGAAATGATCTGCTTTATGAGAAATTTCAAAAAGTTTATTACCCAAAGCTATTTCCTGAGACACGCTAGAAAAGCTAAGTGAGAGTGATAGAATTGTAAATAGGAGTATTCTCATTTATTTATTTTGATTCATGGCAAGAATGTCTTCGACGTACTCCCTGGTGTTGCTTAGCCTTGGAACTTTGTTTTGACTTCCCAATTTATTTTTTTTCTTCATCCAATTGTAAAATGTTTTTTCCGGCATTGGCTGCACTAACGGCAACTCTAGTGCCATGTTTCCTTTTCGCTTTGATTCGTAGTCAGAATTAAGCTCTTTTAGCTTCTGGTCAAGGTAATTCGTGAATTGGCCTAAGTCATTTGGTTGTTTGCGAAACTCAATAAGCCATTGATGTTTTCCCGCTTCTTTGTTTGTTAAATAAATTGGAGCTGCTGTATAGTCTTCGATGCTGGAGCTTGTTAAATTGCATGCATACTCCAATGCTAGTTCAGCGTTATCGATAATCACTTCTTCCCCAAAAGCATTCATATAATGCTTCGTTCTTCCAGATACCTTAATTCTAAAAGGGTATTTTGATACGAATTGAACGGTGTCGCCAATTTTATAGCGCCAAAGACCAGCATTGGTAGAAATGATTAACGCATAATTGGTGTTTAGTTCTACCTCATCTAAACTCAGTGTTCTTGGAAACTTCTTGTTCCATTCTTGCATGGGAGCAAATTCATAGTAAATACCATAATCTAACATTAGTAAAAGCTCACCTTCGTGATGTAAATCCTCAATACCGAAAAATCCTTCGGAAGCATTATATGTTTCCATATAGTTCATTTTTGAACTTGGGATGAGTTCTTTAAACTGTTGCCGATAAGGTGTGAAAGCAACGCCGCCATGAAAGAAGACCTCTAAATTTGGCCAAATGGTAGATATGTTTGGCGCACCCGTATCTTCCAGAATTTTATTGAGAAGAATAAGCATCCAAGACGGAACGCCCGAAATGCTAGTGACATTCTCATTTACTGTGATGTTGGTCATTCTCGCCAGTTTTTCTTCGAAATCTTTAAGAAGGGCAGTCTCTCGATTTGGAGTGCGCATAATATCTGCCCAAAAAGGCAAATTTTGAATAATTATAGATGACAAATCCCCTTCATAAGATTCGGTATTAGGATCAATGGTTTGACTGCTGCCTCCCATCATTAAGGTTTTTCCGGTGAAAATAAACGTTTCTGGATGGCGCTTGCAATAGATGGAAAGCATGTCCTTTCCGCCTTTATAATGGCATTCTTCTAAAGCCTCTCTGGATACTGGAATAAATTTACTTTTATCAGAAGTTGTTCCCGAAGATTTTGCAAACCACTTTGTTTCTGTGGGCCAAATCAGATTCTGTTCTCCTCTTTTTAATCGGTCAACGTAGGGTTTTAAATCTTCATAGTCCTGAACAGGAACGGTTTCTTTAAACTGTTGAATAGTGTCGAATGAGTTGAAATTGTACTTTCTACCGAATTCAGTGTTCTTTGCTGTCGTAATAAGTTCTTCAAACCAATCATTTTGAACTTCAATAGGGTACTTTAAAAACAACTCAATTTGGTGAGCTCTCTTTTTCATCCACCAAGAAAAAATTGAATTGAAAATGGGCATAATTAAGGTGAAGTTTGGTTTTCATAAAAATAATCATATTCTGAGCAAATGACTCATAAAAAAACCGCTTCTCTTATTAAGGGAAGCGGTTTAAAATAGTATGGGTTTACTTTAGTCGATAATAATGTCAACTGGCAAGCGAGTATACACTCCTCTTGTACTGATGACACTTTTGATATTTCTGTAGTAATGTTCCGCTTTTCCAATGTCTTCACCAAGTATTTGGAGTTTTACTTCATTTGAAAATTCTTTTACTATTTTCTCGAACGGATCTTCTTGTGCTGGCATCTCTTCAAGTCTATAATCCTCTAATTCAGTTGTTTCGACAGCAAATGAAATGGCATCATTGAGACCTCCAATTTCGTCAACTAAACCAATCTCTTTGGCATTAATTCCTGTCCAAACTCTTCCTTGACCAATACTATCAACGTTGGCTTGAGTCATTCCTCTACCGTCTGCTACTTTTTGTGTGAAGTCAGAATAGATATCTTCAATCATATATTTCAATGCCTCTCTTTCTTTTTCTTCTAAAGGTCTAAATGGTGTTAGCCCGTCAGAAAATGTATTGGTATTTACTCGGTCAATGTTAATCCCTAATTTGTTGTTAAACATTCCTTTCATGTTAGGAATTAATCCGAATACTCCAATAGAACCAGTAATTGTGCTTGCTTCTGCAAAAATTTTGTCGGCTGCACAAGAAATATAGTAACCTCCTGAGGCTGCAACGCCACCCATTGAAACAATAACAGGCTTTTCTGCTTTTGCAAGAATTACCTCTCTCCACATAACGTCTGAAGCAAGAGCGCTTCCTCCAGGAGAGTTTACTCTAAGAACAATGGCTTTAACCTTTTTGTCCATTCTGGCTTTTTTAAGTGCACTTGCAATGGTCTCGGACCCCATAACTCCGTCACGACTTTCGCCGCTTACAATTTCGCCTTCTGCAAAGATTACCGCAATCTTGTTTTTTGAATTCAGTTTTATTTTACTGCCTTCTATTTGAGTTGCTTTTAATTTCGTCAATTTGTTCAACGCAATTGTTTCTAGCTTCTCATCTTCTTCAATTCCTACTTTCGCTTTTAAGGCAGCTAAGACTTCATCTTCGTACATTAATTCATCAATTAATTTGTACTGCTTCGCATCTTTTGCGTTTCTAATTAATAGGTCGTCTGCAATGGTGTTTAATTCCTCAATAGAAATATTCCTCGCTTTAGAAATTTGTTTCGTCATGTGATTCCATAAAGTATTTACAAGCGTAGAAACCTGCTCACGATTGGCTTCACTCATATCTTCTCTAATGAAAGGCTCTATTGCACTTTTGAATTTGCCATGTCGAATAACTTGCATGTCAATATCTAATCTACCAAGCATGTCTTTAAAAAACATTACTTGTGCACTCAAACCCTTAAAGGTCATTTCTCCTGCAGGGTTTAAATAAATCTCATCAGCAACACTACTTAAATAGTAGTCACTTTGGCCAAAGTTTTCACTATAGCTAATGATAAATTTGCCGGACTCTTTAAAGTCGATAAGCTCATTTCTAATTTCTTCTATACTCGCCATGTTGGCCTGCAGAGAAGCAATATCTAAATAAATACCTTTTATATCTTCATTTGATTTAGCTTTTTTGATATTGTCTAAAATATTTTTTAAGCTTAGTGGAGTTTTATTTTCTAGCGTATTGAAGTCAATGTTCTCAAAAGGATTATTTGATGGTCTATCTTGAATTGCATTCTCGAATTTAATGTGAAGAACACTATTTTTTGCAATTCTGGGAGCTTCTTTATTTTCAGCCCCAGCAACTAACGCTGAAATGCTAACAATGATAAAAACTACTACTAAAAAGATGGTTAAGCCAAACCCCAACATAGAGGCGAACATAAATTTAAAAAACTGTTTCATATGTTAAATATTTTGTACAAACCTAATCGCTTTTATGGACGTAATTCAATAGATTTACATTAATGGTAATGCGAAGGGATAAAAGGGAAAATAGTATCTATCTATCGTTAGGGACAAATCTTGGTGATCGCTCTGTATATTTAAAAGAGGCTGCTGCGTTACTTCAAAGCTTCGCAACAGAAAAAATTGGACTTTCAGAAATTTATGAATCAAAACCTTGGGGTAATGACCTGTTAAATGCTTTTCTAAATTGCGTTGTGCACTTGAAAACTAGTCTTGATCCGCTGTCTCTTCTCCAAAAAACACAAGAAATTGAAAAGGTGATGGGTAGGCTTGAAAAAACCAAAGGGAATGAATATCAGAATCGAGTGATAGATATTGACATTTTAACCTATAATTATGTAACAATAGATTCCTTGATCTTAACTATTCCACATCCACTTTTAACTAAACGACGATTCGTTTTGTTGCCATTTTTAGATTTAGCGCCTCGTTTTTTACTTCCATATGATTCACAGTCAATTGAAAAGCATCTTTTGTCGTGTGAGGATGATCTAGAGTGTAATGTATTTGAGTTGAAATAAACTTGAATTGAAAGGAAGTAGTGTGTTATTTGTATGTAATAGCAGAATTTACTAATATTGCACATTAGAACTAAAATGTTTAGAATATAATTTGACATGAAGAAGAATACCATTAAATCATTCGCGTTTGTTGGATTAGCTGCTGTTACTACTGTAGCTTGTAATCCTTTGAAAAATATGACTAAAAGAGCTTCCGAGGTAAGCTATACAGTCACTCCAAGTCCATTAGAAATGCATGGAGATAGTGTTGAAATTAATATTGCCGGTACTATTCCGCCAAAATTTTTCAACAAAAAAGTTTCAGTGGAAATTACTCCAACTATAAATTATGAAGGTGGCGATAAGAGTCTTGATAAGATTCTATTAGCAGGTGAGACTTCTGAAGTAGATGGTCAGAAAATTAACTATGAAAAAGGCGGAAGCTTTACCTTCACGGATAAGGTTGCTTATGTTACAGGAATGGATGTAGCAACTTTAAATGCTGCTGCAGTAGGTAAGTATAAAGGAAAAGAAAAGGCATTTGAACCAGTACAAGTTGCAACTGGAACTGTAATTACTCCGATGTCTGCAATGGATGATGACAAGGCAATAGTTGGGGCGGATAAGTTTACAAAAACTACTCCAATGAATTCTGCTGCTGTTATCAATTATGAAAAAAACAAATCTAACGTTCGTTCTTCCGAATTATCTGATGAAGATGTGAAAACAATGAAAACTTGGGCAGCTAAAATGGCAAAAAACCCAATGTTTATTTTTAAAGGGGCAGACGTTACAGCCTATGCATCACCTGAAGGGGAGATTTCTTTGAATGCTAACTTAGCTAACCAAAGAGCAAATACAGGAGCTTCTTCTGTAAATTCTATTTTGAGAACAGCAAAAGTAAAAGCTGCTTCGGATAAGGATTTCTTTATGAAGAATGGTAAAGGAGAAGATTGGGATGGCTTTAAGACAGCAATGCAGGCGTCAGACATAAAAGACAAGGATTTAATCTTAAGAGTTCTTTCAATGTATGAAGACAATTCTAAAAGAGAGCAAGAAATTAGAAACTTAGCGGCAACTTTTGAAGTAATTCAAGAAAGTATTTTGCCAAACTTGAGAAGATCTGAAGTGAACTTAAAAGGAGAGATGACAAGTTTCTCTGATGAAAAAATTAAGAATTTTTCTTCTTCGAACCCTGATACTTTAAGTGCTGAGGAATTATTGTACGCAGCTACAATGTATACTGACATGCAAAAGAAGATGGATATATATGTAACTTTTACTAAGTTATTTCCAAACGATTGGAGAGGACCAAATAATGTAGGATACATTCAAAGTATGCAAAATTTGATGTCTGAAGCAAAAGGTAATTTTGACAAAGCAAACTCACTTTCTCCAAATAGTCCTGTTATCAATAATAACTTAGGAGTATACGAAAGAGCTATGGGTAACAATGATAAGGCAATGGAATATTATGCTGCTGCAAATGGAGCAGGTCCTGAAGTTGGAGCTAACATGGGTTACTTGCAAATGTGGATGGGAGATTATTCTTCAGCTGTTGCTAGTTATGCTTCTACCAAATCATACAATGCTGCTTTAGCACAAACGTTGAATGGAGATTACCAAACAGCGCTTCAAACGATAGACGGCTCTTCAACTGCTAGTTCTGCTGAGAGCTTATATTTAAAAGCAATCATTGGAGCAAGAATGGGAGACAAGAACATGATGGTTTCGAGCTTAAAGGCATCCGTTGCTGCAAATGGCGAAATGAAAGTAAAAGCGAAGAAAGATGCTGAATTCACTAAGTACAAAGATGATTCAGAATTTCAAGCTGCTGTGAACTAAATCACAAAACAAAAATTATTTAAAAGGCATTTCTTTTTCAGAAATGCCTTTTTTTATGGGTTAAATCGAACAGTTGCGGGTCTTGAGTTAAGGACCTGCTATCTGTTACAAGGCTTTACGAAAATGATATTTGAAAATAAAATAAGCTGTGTGAGAGTGAACGTTTAGCCTAGACTTCGGACCTTTTTCATTAAATCAGATGCAAAAACTAAGTCAGATAGTTCTTTGTTAGTGGTTTTTAAAATCGTGTCTTTCGTCCCTTCCCAATGCTTGTTGCCCTTGTGAATAAAGATTACATGATCGCCAATTTCCATCACTGAATTCATATCGTGAGTAACTACTACGGTAGTAATTTGGAATTCTTCGGTTAACTCTTTGATCAAGTTGTCAATTAAGATGGATGTGCCCGGATCGAGTCCTGAGTTAGGTTCATCGCAAAACAAGTAACTTGGACTTAAAGAAATTGCTCTTGCAATGCCAACTCTTTTTTGCATTCCTCCGCTTATTTCGGCAGGGAAACGATCGTTAATGCCACTCATATCTACTCTGCCTAAGCAGAAGTTAACTCGGTCTTGCATTTCCTTCTCGGTCATGCTAGCATGCATTCTAAGGGGGAATTTTATATTTTCTTCTACAGTTAACGAATCAAACAATGCACCTCCTTGGAACAGCATCCCAATCTTCTTTCGAATTTCTTTTCTGTCGTCCAGTTTCATTGCGGTAAAATCTTTACCGTTATAAAGAACCTGTCCCTGGTCTGGTTCAATTAATCCTACGGTACATTTAGTTAATACCGATTTGCCCGAACCTGACGCGCCAATTATTAAATTGGTTTTACCTTTTTCGTATATCACATCAATACCGTGCAAAATTTCTTTGCCGTTAAATGACTTGGATATGTTTTTAAGTTCAATCAAATCAGTAACAATTGAGTGATTACATAATTGGCAATTAAAATGACGATACTTGATGTGACGACACCTTTCGTGCTTGCCACGCCTACTTCCAATGCTCCACCTTTTACGCTGTACCCATAATAAGCAGGGATAGAAGTGATAATAAAAGCAAACACGACTGTTTTTATAAGCGCATAGTAAATCGAAAACATCTTGAAATCCAATTGCACTCCTTCGATGAATGCATCTGTTGTGACAACTCCTGAGAACTCTGCAACTAGATAACCTCCAGATATGCCGATAAACATACTCCAAATAGCTAAAAATGGATTTATAATTACTGTTGCAATGATTTTTGGTACAATTAAATAAGATGCTGAATTCACCCCCATTATTTCAAGCGCATCAATTTGTTCAGTTACACGCATCATTCCTATTTCGGATGCAATGTTGGATCCTACTTTACCGGCTAGTATAAGAGCAATAATGGTTGTTGAGAATTCTAAGATCATAGATTGTCTCGCGGTAAATCCAACGGTATAGTCAGGAATTAATGCACTGTCGATATTTGAAGCCGTTTGAAGGGTTATCACTGCGCCCATGAAGGCTGAAATGATGGTAATAATTCCCATAGAGCCTAACCCAAGGGAGTTCATTTCAAAGAAAATTTGCTTTCTGATTAAAGAGGCTTTGGTGGGCTGAGAAAAAGTTCTTCCCATCAAAATAAAATATTCTCCTATGTTTTGCAAAATTTTCATTCAGTGGACTAAATTAATTGAATTCAATTCAATTGTACGTAGAAAATAGCGGAATATAAATAAGTTTTAAAAAACTAAATGTGAATTTTGTTGAATCAATAAAAAGGCTTACTTTTGTCCACCCAATATAGATAACAAATACCTTAAGATATATTGCGGGATGGAGAAGTGGTATCTCGTCGGGCTCATAACCCGAAGATCGTCAGTTCGAGTCTGGCTCCCGCTACTAAGCCTCAGAAACTTCTGAGGCTTTTTTTTTGAACCACCTTTTTAAGAATTCGTTTCTTTGTACTTTGAATCTCAACCTATGTCACATAAAGCAGGTTTCGTAAATATAATCGGTCATCCAAATGTTGGTAAGTCTACATTGATGAATCAATTAGTAGGGGAGAAGTTGTCAATTATTACGCCAAAAGCTCAAACAACACGGCACCGGATTTTAGGAATTGTAAACGAAGAAGACTATCAAATCGTTTATTCGGACACACCTGGAATAGTTGACCCCGCATACAAGTTACAAGAGGGGATGATGAAGTTTGTTTATGCAAGCTTAGAAGATGCTGATGTTTTGGTTTTAATGGTAGAGTTGGGTCAAAAGGAATTGAAAAATGAAAAACTGGAGTTACGTTTAGGCCAAATTGAAATGCCATTGCTGATTTTAGTAAATAAGATAGATTTAACAGATCAAGTTGCAATGGAAGCAGCAGTTCAATTGTGGTCAGAAAAGTTCCCAAATGCTGAAGTGTTTCCTATCTCAGCGTTATTAGGTTTTAATATTGATTTTCTCGTGAAAAGAGTATTGGAATTACTTCCTGAAAGCCCACCCTTTTATTCTAAAGAAAACTATACTGATAAATCAGAACGATTCATTGTAGAAGAAAAGATACGTGAGAAAATATTGCTTATTTACAAGCAGGAAGTGCCTTATTCGGTAGAGATAGAAGTAGAAGAATTTAAAGAAGAAGAGAATATCATTCGAATCCGAGCTGTTATTCACGTGAGCAGAGAGAGTCAGAAAGTAATTATTATCGGCAAGAAGGGAGAGAAGATTAAAAGAGTTGGGTCAGATGCGAGAAAGGATTTGGAAGAGTTTTTTGGAAAGAAGATTTTTTTGGAACTTTTTGTCAAAGTGAACAAAGATTGGCGAAACGATGAAAAGCAGCTGAAGCGATTCGGTTATTTATAGAGAATTATGAGAAATATTGTAGCAATAGTTGGAAGACCGAATGTCGGTAAATCAACACTTTTCAATCGATTAACGGAGAGTAGAAAGGCCATTGTTGACGAATCAAGTGGAGTCACTAGAGATCGTCAGTATGGAACGACGACATGGGGAAAACATGAGTTTTCGGTAATTGATACTGGAGGGTATGTAAGAGGTTCTGAAGATCAATTCGAGGGAGAAATACGGAAGCAGGTAATTATAGCCTTAGAAGAAGCGAACGTTGTCCTTTTCGTTGTAGATGCAGCTGTTGGAATTACTGATTTAGATAATGCAGTGGCCAAGTTGTTGCGGAAAACAAATAAAAAGATTTTAGTTGTTGCAAACAAAGTAGACAACCATGCACGGATTGCAGATGCAGCAGAATTTTATAATTTCGGATTAGGCGAAGTACACAATGTCTCCAGTATTAACGGAAGTGGAACTGGTGATTTGTTAGATGAGGTGATAGCGCAGTTTGATGAACCAGAGGAGGTTGAAGAGATTGATATACCCAGAATCGCAATTGTTGGGAGACCAAATGTTGGAAAATCTTCATTCATTAATACCTTAATAGGCCAAGAGCGAAATATTGTGACACCAATAGCTGGAACTACCCGAGATGCAGTGGGAACAAGGTACAATTCTTATGGATTCGATTTTATTTTAACGGATACAGCAGGTTTACGGAAAAAGAGTAAAGTAGAGGAAGACATAGAGTTTTACTCCGTTATGCGTTCTATTCGAGCAATAGAAAATGCAGATGTGTGTGTGCTGCTAATTGAGGCGCATGAAGGTATGATGGCTCAGGACATGAATATATATAGCTTAGCGATAAAAAATAAGAAAGGCATCGTTATTATGGTAAATAAGTGGGACTTGATTGAAGACAAAGGCTCAAATACCATGAAGGATTTTAAAGGAAGAATAATAGAAAAAATTCAACCTTTCACTGATGTCCCAATTATTTTTACCTCCGTAAAGGATAAGCAGCGGATTCACGAAGTGCTTGAAACAGCAGTGAAGGTGTATCAAAATAGAATCAAGAAAATATCCACTTCAAAATTGAATGATGTGATGTTACCTATTTTCGAAAATAATCCTCCGCCTTCAGTAAAAGGCAAGTTTGTAAAAGTGAAGTATGTAACCATGCTACCAACTCATAAACCAACGTTTGCATTTTACTGTAACCACCCAAAGTATATTAAGGAGCCGTATAAAAGGTATATAGAGAATAGGTTGCGAGAGCACTTCGATTTTACCGGTGTTCCAATGCAATTGTTTTTTAGAGAGAAATAAAACATTTGCTAAAAGTAAAAAGCCCTTGCAGAACTTTCGTTCCGCAAGGGCTTTTTTATGTTTATTCACTTTGTATTATAGTCCAAAAGCAGCTTTTACTTTGTCTACGTAGTTCAATTCTTCCCAAGGGAATAATTTTACAGTCATGCTAATGGTTTCGCCATTTGGAGAAGTAAAGGTCTTTTCAACTTCTTCACAAGTTCTTCCCATGTGACCATAAGCAGCAGTTTCAGAATAAATAGGAGTTCTTAAAGCAAAGCGTTGTTCGATTGCATAAGGTCTCATGTCGAAAATTTCAGCTAATTTTTTAGCTACATCTCCATCAGTCATCTTAACTTTCGAAGTACCGTAAGTGTTTACATATAACCCCATCGGTTTTGCAACACCAATAGCATATGCAACTTGCACTAATGCTTCGTCGGCTAGGCCTGCTGCAACAATGTTTTTTGCAATGTGTCTTGTTGCATAAGCAGCAGACCGGTCAACCTTACTTGGATCTTTTCCAGAAAATGCACCACCACCGTGAGCGCCCTTTCCTCCGTACGTGTCGACAATAATTTTTCTTCCGGTTAACCCTGTGTCTCCATGAGGTCCGCCAATTACGAAAATTCCAGTAGGATTAATGTGATATGTGATTTGATCGTCAAATAATGCTTGAGTTTCTATAGGCAAAAGAGCTTTCACTCTAGGTACCAAAATTTCAAGCATGTCTTTCTTGATCTTAGCTAACATGTTAACCTCTGTATCAAAATCGTCGTGTTGCGTTGAAATAACGATCGCATCAATTCCAACAGGCTTGTTGTTTTCGTCGTACTCAATGGTTACTTGAGACTTTGAATCTGGGCGTAAGTATGTGATTTCTTTATTTTCTCTTCTTAATTCAGCCAACTCTTTCAACAACATGTGTGAAATTTCTAAAGGGAGTGGCATGTAAGAAGGAGTTTCATTCGTTGCATAACCGAACATCATTCCTTGGTCACCTGCACCTTGGTCTTCTGGATTGGCTCGCTCTACTCCTTGGTTGATGTCTGGAGATTGCTCGTGTATTGCAGAAAATACTCCACAACTATTACCGTCGAACATGTATTCTCCTTTGTTGTAACCAATTTTGTTAATTACATCTCGTGCTATAACTTGTACGTCAAGGTATGCTTTCGATTTTACTTCACCTGCCAAAACAACTTGTCCCGTAGTAACTAAAGTTTCGCAAGCAACTTTTGAATCTTTATCAAAAGCTAAAAAGTTATCGATTAATGCGTCAGAAATCTGATCGGCAACTTTATCAGGATGCCCTTCTGAAACAGATTCTGAAGTAAATAAGTATGACATATTCTTCTATTAAATTTTAGGTTCGCTAAAGTACGAATTGAAAAAGTTTTTTATTTAAATAATTCTAGATTCTTACGTAGTCAATTGTTTGAAAATGTCTTCCAGTTTTAACTCTTCTTTTTTTAAGGTTAAAACGGTGGTTCCTTGGGTAATTGCAAATTGAAACAACTCGTTTCTAATGTCCAGTGTAGAATTACTTTGAATTAAATAATTATTACCCCTTTGTTTTTCTATTGATTGAACTCCGTTCATATTTTGCAACGCCGTCTCATCAATCGCTTTTTCAAACTCAATTTGTATTGCGTTCTTGCTGTTTAGCAACGAGCTTAAGTTTTCAGCTTTCTCGTTGGCTACAATCTTTCCTTTGTTGATAATAATTACTCGATCGCAAATGGCTTCCACTTCCTGCATGATATGAGTTGAAAGCATTACGGTCTTTGATGCTCCAATCTTCTTAATTAAACCTCGAATTTCCTCCAGTTGGTTTGGGTCCAATCCTGTAGTCGGTTCGTCTAAGATCAGAACTTCTGGGTCGTGAATTAAAGCTTGTGCAAGACCAACTCTTTGCTTGTATCCTTTTGAAAGTTGTCCAATTTTTTTATTTTGCTCAACAGTTAGCCCCACCATTTGGATTAATTCATCGATTCTTTCGCCGGTGTTTTTTATTTTAAATACTCCTGCAATAAAGCTCAAGTACTCCCGAACATACATGTCGTAATAAAGTGGGTTTTGTTCAGCTAAATATCCAATTTTCTTCTTTGTTTGTAAGGGAGCTTTACTCACATCTAAATCGCAAACATAAGTCTCTCCTTTATTGGAAGGGATGAAGCCAGTAATAATCTTCATCATAGTAGATTTTCCTGCGCCATTAGGTCCTAAAAATCCCACAATTTCTCCTGGGTTAACGCTGAAACTTACATTGTCCAAAGCTTTTTGCTCTCCGTATAACTTTGTTACATTTTTTACAACAATCGACATCTTTTTTCTCTTCTATAATGCAGCACGAATTTACTAAATTTAAGGGCTGAAATATGGAAGAATTTAGAGGTTTAGTAGTAAAGTCTACAGGAAGTTGGTATGAAGTAGAAAAGGATGATAGACAGCGAATTAATGCCCGTTTGAAAGGTAAATTTCGCTTGAAGGGCTTGAAAAGTACCAACCCAGTAGCCGTTGGTGATTTTGTGCGTTTTCACATGGAAGGCGAAGATGGGGTTATTCATACCATTGAAGATCGCAAGAATTATATTGTTCGGCGCTCGATTAATCTTTCAAAGCAAATTCAAATCATAGCTGCCAACATTGATCAACTGTTTTTAGTCATCACAATTCATCACCCACCAACTACCTTAGGTTTTGTAGACCGGTTTTTGGCCGCAGCTGAGGCGTATCGAATACCCACTGTTTTGGTATATAATAAAATTGATTTATACAAAACTGAGCAGCAAAAAGAAGAGCTGGAGCGATGGAAGTCGATTTACGATTCAGCAGGTTATCAGCAGTTAGAAGTTTCTGCAGAGGAGAAAACAGGGATTGAGGAACTCAAAGCTAAAATGACAGGAAAGACCTCTATTTTTTCTGGTCACTCTGGTGTAGGGAAGAGCACTCTTGTTAATGCTTTGGACGAAAATTTCAAACTAAAAACTTCAGAAATTTCTGATTACCATAAAACAGGAAAGCATACGACTACTTTTGCTGAATTATTCGAATTGCCGTTCGGTGGTAAAATAATAGATACTCCAGGAATTAAAGGATTTGGAACAGTGGAGTTGGAGAATGAGTTTTTGTCTCATTATTTTCCTGAAATGAGGAGTAGAATGGAGGGCTGTAAGTTCAATAACTGTGTTCATATAAATGAGCCCAAATGCGCTGTAAAAGAGGCGGTAGAAGCTGGCGAAATTGCAGCTGAACGATATGAAAACTATCTTTCCATTTATTATGATGATGAAAGAGAGCACCACAGAGCAAAAGGAGTGAGAGGATAATATGGAATTACGAATTTTAGAATGTTGAATTACGAATCAATGTAATTCTAAAGCGGATCGATGGAATGAGTTTTTAAAAAATGAGTTGAACGATTGATTTTAGATGGGAATGTTTTTCGTTCTAAGGTAGCGAGTAATTGGATTGTACATTCATCACTTTACATTCATGATTTAAATATATGAGAGTCATCATTCAAAGAGTATCACAAGCGAAGGTCACAGTTGATCGTGAAATTGTTGGAGAGATAAGTCAAGGATTACTTTTACTGTTGGGAATTGAAGAAGCAGATACGAAAGAAGACATTGATTGGCTGTGCAGAAAAGTATGCAACATGCGAATTTTTGGTGATGAGAATGGAAATATGAATTTATCTCTGAAAGATGTTCATGGAGGAGTATTAGTAGTTTCTCAACTTACATTGCATGCTTCGACAAAGAAAGGGAATCGACCTTCATTTATTAAAGCTGCAAAGCCTGATTTTGCCGAAAAAATGTACGAAGACTTTAAAGATACTATCGCTTCAGAATTCGGTAAGCCGATTGCATGTGGTAGGTTTGGAGCGGATATGAAGGTTAGCTTGGTAAATGATGGTCCTGTTACCATAAGTTTAGACTCAAAAAATAAAGAATAAGATGACCTTAGAGCAAGCTCAAAGAGCAGTAGACGATTGGATTAAAGAATACGGCGTTCGTTATTTTAATGAACTAACGAATATGGCGCAGCTTACTGAAGAAGTAGGTGAGGTTGCACGGATTATCGCTCGCCGATATGGCGAACAATCAGAAAAGGAGAGTGATAAAGGCAAAGACTTGGGCGATGAATTAGCGGATGTGCTTTTTGTAATTATTTGCTTGGCCAACCAAACTGGGGTGGATCTACAATCAGCCTTGCAGAAGAATTTAGATAAGAAGACGAAGCGGGACTCAACGAGGCACAAGGAAAACAACAAATTGACATAAATGGAAAGCAATTCACACATTAAATTTGAGAATTCAGTCATTGAAATGGCTTCGCTTCCTCAATTAGAACATTCTGATTTTCATAAATTAGAGAAAGATTATTTATGGCTTCGAATATTATTTGTGAGCATTCTATTTTTAATATTTGGCTCAATATCCATTATTTTCGGCATCATCTCCAACCTCGAATGGTGGCAACCCATTAGTGTTGTTGTTTTTATCTTTTTGCTAGTTTATTTGCTCGAGAATAAAGGATTTGCTGTAAAGGGGTATGTTTTGCGACAAAATGATATTTCGTTCAAGTCTGGCTTGTTTTTTTTCGCAATGACGAGTGTACCTTTTAACAGAGTTCAGCACATAGAAGTATATCAAAGCCCGTTGGCTCGATTGTTTGATTTAGGCGAAGTGAAAGTGTATACAGCGGGTGGATCAAGTAGTGATATTTCAATACCTGGTTTAAAAGTTGAAGATGCACATCGTTTAAAGGACCACATTTCAAAATTGAGCATTACCTATGCTTGATTTAGAAAAACCACAAAGGCAATCGTCTGTAGGTGTAATTGTTATCTTCTTTAAAAACCTGCGAAAGGCAGTTAATTTTATATTTTACTTTTTTGTGGTTCAATTCAGCATGAACACAGGGATGCTTTTCCTGTGGGTTGCAATCGTTGTTATTGTTCTATTAACTCTGGTTTATTCCATATTGGTGTACAAAAGGTTTGTTTTTTACATTGATGAAGGTGAGTTTATTATTGAAAAAGGATTGTTCAATAGAGAGAAAATTGCAGTACCATTCGAACGAATTCAATCCGTGCACATTGATCAAAATGTTGTTCAGAGAGCGTTAAAAGTAGTTGGTTTGAAAATCGACACTGCAGGGTCTGGCACTAAGGAATTAGAAATAGTGGCCTTGCCCGATACATTTGCACGGTCGATTCAAGAATACTTAATTGAGAAGAAAAACCTACAAACGGATGAAAGTCAATTTCAGGAAGCAGAACGTGACGTTGAAGGCCGTTCAGAACCATTAAAGGAGCCTATTATTTCGCTCAAAGCTATTGATGTTTTAAAAGTTGGGTTAACGGAAAATCACTTGAAAACCAGTCTGGCGTTATTTGCATTAATCAATGGGTATTATTGGCAAAGTCAAGATTTCTTTTTTACGCTTTTTCAGGATTATATAACAGACGGAGAAGAGTTTATTTTATCTAAATGGTTAATGGTATTGCCTTTGTTGTTGCTTAGTTTATTGGTTATTTCGATAGTGATATCAGTGGTAATGGCTTTTTTAAAGTACCATCATCTTCAATTTTTTCTAGGCTTAAAAGAAGTGGTAAATGTTTCAGGCTTATTAAAACGAGTGGAGTATCAGATACCAATCTCAAAAATTCAATACCTGAAGTATTCAAGCAATCCGCTCAGAAAGCTCTTTGGTATTAAAACATTGGTGGTGAAGCAAGCAAGCAGCATTGCTTCGAGTGATAAGCAATCGTTAATGATTCCTGGCTGCAAGCAAGCTCAATTAGACGCTGTTATTCGAAATTTTTTCCCAGAGTTAAGACAAACCTCTTTAACATTTAAAGCGAATCCTTACTTAAAAATTCAAATGGTGCTTTTCTTCTCTTTGCTTCCCTCAATCTTCATTGGCTTCCTAAGTTTGTTAAATATTAATTTTTTATTTCTCGCTATTTTGGTGTTGATGGTTAGCCTTCCGCTGAGTTTGAAATATGCAGCCAACATGCGGTTGGCATTAACCTCGGAAGTAATGCAGTTGCACAAAGGTTGGATTTTCCCTAAAACAGAAATATTGAAGCACTATAAATTGCAAAGCGTAGCAATAAAGCAGAATGTGTTTCAAAAAAGGAGAAATACTGCTCATTTAGATTTTTATACGGCTGCAGGTAGTTTACGAATGTGGCAACTAGATGCTGATGTTGCTGATGAGTTGTACAATTACCTGCTGTATAAAATAGAAAGTTCTAATGAGAAGTGGATGTGACTGTCTGTTCGGCTGAATAAGCAGGTTCTTCTTTTTTTGAAGCAAAAAAAGCCCCGAATTTCTTTGGGGCTACACTTATTTAATCTTCTGTTTTAGGCTGATACCGTATCACTTTGTACTGATTTTCAAACTCCGTAACTAAGAATACATCTTGGTATTCAATTACATCAAAAATGTATTTTACCGGGTTTTTTGTCAGCTTTTCCGAAACCTGCTCGCAAGCTTCACAATCTGCGGCTTCGAATGCCTTATCTAAAACTTTCGCTATTGATTTAAATGGTCCTGCATTAATAGTGACTCCATAGTCTTCCGTAGCGCTTAAAAGAAATTTATCAGAAACCTTAGTTTCCTGCTCTAAGAAGGTTATGTCGAACACTCCGGAGATGAATTCTTTATTTTCGGAATAGGAATTGAATTGGGCGAAAGAATTAATGGAAAGCCCAATAAGGATAATTAAAATTAGATTTTTCATATTTAGTTAAAATGTAACATTTAGGCTTACTTTTTAGTTAAAATTAAAAGCAATTTGTCATGCTGAGCGATAGTCGAAGTGTACAAACAGCTTTTAAAACAATTTGAACAAGATCATGAAAAGAGACTCAAATCGAACTAAAGAGAATGAGAAGCAGAATTAAACAAAACTCTTATTCGTTTCTTCAATTAGCTTCCAGAATTCCTCTTTGCCAAATTTAGTGGTTGAAGAAGTTAGAATAGAAGGAGGGAGTTCTTCCCATGTTTTTAAGAGTTCTTTTTTATAATGTGTAATGTTTTTATTTAAAACTGAACTTGAAAGCTTATCGATTTTAGTAAAAATGATAATGAATGGAAGACGGTTGAGACCCATCCACTCCATGAATTCCAAGTCTATTTTTTGAGGCTTTAAACGGCTATCAATTAAAACAAAAGAGCAAAGTAAATTTTCTCTTGTTTTTAAAAACTGATGAGTAAATTTTTTCCAAACATTCCTGCTTTGCTTAGAGCTTTTTGCAAATCCAAATCCAGGTAAATCAACAAAGTAGATTGCATCATTTATTGCAAAGTGATTGATTAATTGAGTTTTTCCGGGTGTTTGTGAGGTCTTTGCCAACTTGGTGCGTTCGCAAACCATGTTAATCAAGGAGGACTTTCCAACATTTGAACGACCAATAAAAGCATACTCCGGCTTGTCAGGAGCGGGGCACTTAGCAATGTCAGTATTGCTAATTAAAAATTCTGCGGAATGAATAACCATATTAATTAATCTTGAATTACGAATTACGAATTTGTAATTCTATTAATGGATAGTTTTTAATTGTTATTTTATACTTATAATTTTGAAAACCTATGAGTTAATTGTGTATTCAAGTGTTGATTTTGAATTCGTAATTCTCAGATTCATAAAGTTTTTAAGAAACTTTTCTGCTTAGCCACTCATTCAAAATTTCATTGAACTCTTGAGGGTGCTCCATCATTGCTGCATGGCCACATTTGTCGATCCAATGTAATTCTGAGTCTTCCAAGTGTTTGTGAAATTCTTCAGCAACTTCGGGAGGTGTAATGCTGTCATTTTTCCCCCAAATTAAGCAGGTTGGCATTTTAAATTTGTCCAAATCGTCTGCCATGTTGTGTCGAATGGCTGACTTTGCCATAGCTAAAATCCGTACCAATTTAGATCTGTCATTAACTATTTTAAAAACTTCGTCAACCAATTCGTTAGTTGCAACTGTTGGGTCGTAAAAAGTAACTGCTATTTTTTGTCTTAAATACTCTTTGTCTTCTCTTCTTGGAAACGAACCTCCAAAAGCATTTTCATATAATCCGGAACTTCCCGTTAAAACCAAGGAATGGACCTTCGCTGGAACATCGAGTGCGCAAACGAGTGCAACATGTCCACCTAACGAGTTACCAAGCAACGTTACATTATCAAGCTTTTTATAGCTCATAAAGTCTTTAATGTACGTTGCCATTCCTCCGACAGATGTTTTAAGTAAGGGGTTCGTGTAGAGTGGCATGATGGGAACAAGAACTCTATAGTTTTTTGAAAATCCGTCAATTACATCTGCGAAGTTACTCAAAGCTCCAAAGAGTCCATGCAGTACAAGCAAAACATGACCTTCTCCTTTTTCAAGGTACTCAAACTTGCCTTCTTTTTTTATGTAGTTCTCATAGTTCATAAACCAAAGATAAGTCATTTTCAAAACTTGGAGCAGTTTAGTGCTTTAACTTTTAAACTGTGAACATGTAAATAGCCCCTTAAGAATACCTCTTTAGCTTCAAAGAGTTCTTGAAGGAGAATTTTCTCCCACTTTTTGTAACAGTCGTTAAATCAATTTTAAAGAACCTTAAAAACAATAAAATTCTTGTCTAAGAGTTAGAAGTTATCAACAAAGTGGTAAGAAGTGGTAAGAAGTGGGGAATTTATTTATAATTTTACTTAATCATTACTAAAAAGCCCACTATTTAAGCGGTTATGACAAACTTTATAGGTGAATTCGATTGTAAACTAGATGCCAAAGGCCGCCTTATGGTGCCTTCGGGTCTGCGTAAGCAATTGAGTCCTGAGGCGAATGAGTCGTTTGTTGTAAATCGCGGTTTCGAAAAGTGTTTGGTTTTATATCCTAAGAATGATTGGGAGCGAATTTCCGCTGAGGTAAATCAATTGAATCAATACGTTAAAAAGAATCGAGACTTTATCCGTTATTTCTATCGAGGAGCAACGGAGCTGTCACTAGACGGTACTGGTAGGATTTTATTACCAAAAAGGCTTCAAGAGTATGGAGCTTTTGAAAAGGAGTTGGTTCTTTTCGCTTATTCTGATCGAATTGAAATCTGGGATAAGGATACTTACGATGGGTTGCTAACGGATGAGCCGGAGGATTTTGCAAATCTGGCTGAAGAAGTCATGGGAGGTCAAAATAATCAAAGCGGAGGTAGCGATGGAGTATCATAAACCTGCGTTACTACATGAGAGTGTTGGTGGTCTTTCGATTTTAGCAGATGGTCGTTACGTAGACGTGACTTTTGGCGGTGGCGGCCACTCCAAAGAAATACTCAAACGGCTTTCCGAAAATGGAAGGCTGTTTGCTTTTGATCAAGACCCTGATGCGGAAGATAACAGTATCGATGATGATCGTTTTTCCTTGATTGCTCAGAATTTTTCATTTCTCAAAAATTTTCTTCGCATGTACAATGCTATTCCGGTAGATGGTGTTTTGGCTGATTTGGGAGTTTCTTTTCACCAGTTCGATGTGCCTAAAAGAGGCTTTTCATTTCGGTTTGAAGGTCCTCTTGATATGCGCATGGATCAAAAACGAAAGTTGACAGCGGCAAAAGTGGTAAATACTTATTCGGCAGAGCAATTGGAAATCATTTTTAAGGAATACGGAGAGTTGCGAAACGCAAAGCAGATCGTTCAAAATATTGAGAATGCAAGGGCTGAAAAGAAAATTACGACTGTCGAAGGGTTGAAAGCGATTCTAAAAAACATTACACCAGAGAAGATAGAACATAAGTTTTTAGCCCAAGTTTTTCAAGCACTTCGGATAGAAGTAAATGAAGAGTTGAAGGTGATTCAGGATTTGTTAGAGCAAACGGTAGAGGTATTAAAGGACGGAGGTCGAATGTCTGTCATTACTTATCATTCTTTAGAAGATCGACTGGTCAAGAATTTCTTTAAAACGGGCAACGTGCAAGGAAAGGTGGAGAAGGATTTTTTTGGAAATCTAATTCGACCAATGGAGCCCATAAATAGAAAACCCATTGTGCCTGGTGCAGATGAAGTAAAAGCTAACAATAGATCGAGAAGTGCAAAATTGCGAATAGCTGAAAAAATAAAGTTGAATTAAAGTGAGGTTTAATAAATATAAAAAGCAAGAGAAGCCAGATGAAAAAAGTCAGGTGGAAAAAGGCGCTACTGCTGGCTTTAAGTCTTTGTTGACCGGTAGTTTTTTGTCGAAAGAGATTGTAGTAGGAGCATTGCCTTATATCTTCTTTCTCACCTTTTTGGGAATCTGTTACATCGCGAATGGATACCGTACGCAGAAGGTAGTAATTGATCTTCACCGCACAAATAACTCGCTGAAGGAATTAAGGTCGGAATACATTACAACTAAATCAGACTTGATGATTATTAGCAAGCAGTCTGAAGTTGCCGAGGCTACGGCTTTAATGGGATTGAAGGAGTTGACTTCTCCACCCAAAAAAATAATGCTCACACAAGAAGAGAAAAAATCAATTTTAAATGACTGAAATAAAAAAAGACATCGCTTGGCGAATCTATATCGTGTATTTCGCGGTATGTCTTTTTGGGCTAGCTATCGTTGGTAAGGCGTTACATATTCAGTTGATTGAAGGGGGAGAGTTGAAGAAAAAAGTTAAAAGTAGAACTTTAAAAGACAAGAGTATAGATGCCGTTCGAGGAAATATCTATTCTTCCGACGGAAGTTTGTTGGCTACTTCTATTCCTATTTATGAGGTGAGATTTGATCCAAATGCTGATGCCATTTCTGATGCACTATTTGCAGAGAAGGTAGATACGTTAGCTTGGAGTCTGAGTGAATTGTTCAAAGATCGATCACCTGCTTCGTACCGTAAAGAATTGATTTCAGAGCGAGAAAAAGGGTCTCGTTACCATTTAATTCGAAGAAATATCAAGTACACCCAATTGAAGCAGATGAAAAACTTTCCGCTTTTTAGAAGAGGGAAGTACAAAGGTGGTTTCATTACAATTCAGCAAAATAAAAGAGCGATTCCATTTCAAATGCTTGCCGCAAGAACCATTGGTTATGAGCGAGAAGATGTTTCGCCAGTGGGGTTAGAGGGAGCGTACAGTAAGACGTTGAGCGGAATTGATGGAAAACGATTGATGCAAAAAATATCAGGTGGTGTTTGGATGCCAGTGGGTGATGCGGATGAGGTGGAGCCAGAAGATGGAATGGATATTTACACCACCATTGATGTGAACCTTCAAGATGTTGCAGAAAATGCCTTGATGAAGCAATTGGAAAAACATGAAGCAGACCACGGAACGGTAGTTTTAATGGAGGTAGCAACAGGGTCAGTAAAAGCCATTGCTAACTTAAAAAGAAATTCAAGTGGGTCTTATTATGAGGGCTATAACTATGCCATAGGAGAAATTACCGAGCCCGGATCAACATTTAAGTTGCCGGCATTAATTGCGGCTTTGGAAGATGGCTATGTAGATATGGGTGACATTATTGACTGTGGCAATGGGTCTAAGCAGTATTACGATCGGACGATGTTTGATTCCAACTACGATGACGGAGGCTGGGGAAAGATTACTGTTCAAAGAATACTAGAAGTGTCTTCCAATATCGGGATGGCTGAAATTATTACAAAAAGCTACAGCGAAAACCCTCAGCAATTTATAGATCATTTAGCAAAAATGAATCTGCGTGACAAATTAGGTATCGAGATTGAAGGGGAAGGGAAGCCATACATAAAGAATACGTCTGAAGACACTTGGTCGGGAATTACATTGGCTTGGATGGCTCATGGTTATGAGTTACAAATGACTCCACTTCAAATTTTAACCTTTTACAATGCTGTTGCTAATGGTGGAAGAATGGTGAAGCCAAAATTCGTCGAGAAGATCACGAAAGGAAGAAAGGTGGTTGAAGAAATTAAAACAGAAGTTTTAAATCCAAGAATTTGCTCAAAAGAAACGATTGCAAAAGTTCAATCAGCTTTAGAGGGTGTAGTGTCGAATGGAACTGCAACAAACCTTAAGAATGCAGATTACAAGATTGCTGGAAAAACTGGTACGGCACAAATTGCAAATAACCGAGGAGGAGTAAATGCTTACAAGGACAAATCTAAGGTAAGTCATCAAGCTTCGTTTGTAGGGTATTTCCCAGCTGACAATCCGCAGTATTCGTGTATTGTGGTTATTAATGCGCCAAGCAGAAACGTGTATTACGGAAACTTAGTTGCAGGGCCAATTTTTAAAGAAGTAGCAGATAAGGTTTATGCAAACAGTTTGGAGATGCACAAAGAGCTAAAACAGCAGAAGTTCTTCGCTAATTCGGCTGTTCCATATTCTAAGCACGGTTACAAGGATAATATAGAAAAGGTGTTTGCCACATTGGAGATTCCTGTAAAATCTTCAGCGGGAGATGAGGACTGGATTGTAACCTCCACTCAATCTAAGGGTGTTCAGTTAGCTCCGAGAATGGTGAGAGAGAACTTGGTACCAAACGTAGTAGGGATGGGGTTACGTGACGCAATTTACTTGTTAGAAAATCAAGGCTTGAGAGTAAAAATTAGTGGAGCAGGGGTAGTGAAATTTCAGTCATTAACTGCGGGTGAGCGAATTCAAAAAGGTCAACAAATACAAATCGAATTATCGTGAAGAATTTAAAAGACATATTGTACGGCGTTTCCATTTTGGAGGTGATTGGTGATACTTCTGTTGAATTGTATGGAATTGCCTTTGATTCAAGAAAAGTAACTACTGGTTATTGCTACGTTGCGCAAGTTGGAACGCAAGTGGATGGGCATGATTTTATTGAAAAGTCTATTGCAAGCGGAGCGACCTCCATCATTTGTGAAAAAATGCCAAAAAGCTTTTTGGAAGGTGTGACTTATGTGAGGGTGCAAGATAGTGGGCAGGCGTTAGGAATAATGGCTTCTAATTTTTATGACAATCCTTCAGCAAAGCTGAAACTGGTAGGAGTGACGGGGACAAATGGAAAAACGACGACCGTTACCCTTTTGCATCAGTTGTTTAGTAAGCTAGGTCATCATGTTGGTCTGATTTCAACTGTAGTGAATAAGATTGGAGAAGAGGAAATCAAATCAACTCACACAACTCCAGATGCAATTCAACTGAACGAACTTTTAGTAAAGATGATCCTGAGTGGTTGTGAATTCTGTTTTATGGAGGTGAGTTCACATGCTGTTGTACAACATAGAGTAGCAGGAGTAACATTTGCAGGTGGAGCTTTTACGAATATAACTCATGAGCATTTAGATTTTCACAAGACATTCAAAGAATACATAAAAGCCAAGCAAAGTTTTTTTAACCTGCTTCCAAAAGGTTCTTTCGCTTTGTCGAACAAAGACGATAAGAATGGAGAAGTGATGCTACAAGAAACAGCTGCTACTAAACGCTATTATGCTTTAAAAACCCAAGCTCACTTTAAGACGAAGGTGATTGAAAGCTCCTTTGATGGTTTGAGTTTGAATATTGATGGTCGGGAGTTCTGGAGTCCGTTTATTGGGTATTTCAATGCATATAATTTGACAGCAGTATACGGAATAGCGTTGCTTTTAGGACAGGACAAGATGCAGGTGTTAACGGTTTTGAGCACACTGAATTCCGTTGCAGGAAGGTTCCAGCATTTAAAAATAGGGCAAGTGACAGGTATTGTTGATTATGCGCACAGTCCAGACGCTTTGGAGAATGTGTTAAAGACAATCAAAGACATCAGAACTGGAAACGAAGAGGTAATTACTGTAGTGGGTTGCGGAGGCGATAGAGATCGTACAAAACGTCCCTTAATGGCTGCGATTGCTTGTAAGCTGAGTGATCGAGTAATTCTTACTTCAGATAATCCAAGAACTGAAAATCCTGAATCCATTATTGAAGAGATGAAAGCCGGAGTGGATTCTGCTTCAAAGCGAAAAGTATTAGCAATTACCAATCGAAAGGAAGCAATAAGAACTGCCAGCTCTTTAGCACAAGCGAATGATATTTTACTAGTTGCAGGAAAGGGTCACGAGAATTATCAAGAAATAAACGGAGAGCGATTTCATTTCGACGATTTAGAAATATTAACTGAAGCATTGACTGAAAACCAAACTAAATAGGCATGTTATATTACTTATTTGAATATTTAAACGAATTAGACTTTCCCGGAGCTGGAGTGTTTCAATACATTACCTTCCGAACGGCAGCTTCTGTAATTGTTTCTCTCTTGATTTCCATGGTTTTTGGAAAGCGCATCATTAACTATTTGCATTCAAAGCAAGTAGGTGAAACAGTTCGTGATTTAGGTTTAGACGGTCAAAATGCAAAGCAAGGAACACCAACTATGGGTGGGTTAATTATTCTTGCTTCTATACTGATTCCTACATTGTTATTCGCCAAGCTGGATAATATTTATATCATCTTAATGCTTATTTCAACGGTAATGTTAGGAGCAATTGGATTTATCGACGATTACATTAAAGTATTTAAAAAGAACAAAGAAGGCTTAGCAGGAAAATTTAAAATTATAGGTCAAGTGATTGTGGGGCTTTTTGTTGGGTCTATTCTTTATTTCCATGAAGATGTATATGTAGCACAAGAAGTTCAGGTAGAAACGGTACAGGAAACTGGTGTTAGAACCATTGATTGGGAAGCTACTAAGTCGATGAAAACGACCATTCCTTTTGTTAAGGATAACGAATTTGATTATGGTTCATTAATCGATTGGTGTTGTGACAATGCCATGGATTGGGCATGGCTGATCTTTATTCCTGTAGTAATTGTAATTGTTACGGCAGTCTCAAATGGCGCAAACATGACCGATGGTCTCGATGGTTTGGCGACTGGAACATCCGCTATTATTGGAATTACTTTGGCAGTATTTGCCTACGTATCTGGTAACGTTATTTTCTCCGATTATCTAAACATTATGTACATCCCTAATTCGGGTGAACTGGTAATATTTATTGGTGCTTTTGTGGGGGCTTGTATTGGATTCTTATGGTACAATTCCTACCCTGCTCAAGTGTTTATGGGAGATACTGGGAGTTTAGCATTGGGTGGAATCATCGCAGTTTTCGCTCTTGCGATTCGGAAAGAACTTTTAATTCCAGTTTTCTGTGGTGTTTTCTTGGTCGAAAACTTATCGGTAATGATTCAAGTAGCTTATTTCAAATACTCGAAAAAGAAATTCGGTGAAGGGCGAAGGGTGTTTTTGATGGCGCCGTTACATCATCACTATCAGAAAAAGGGAATGCACGAATCAAAGATTGTATCTCGCTTTTGGATTGTAGGAATTATGCTGGCCATACTTTCTATTGTAACGCTGAAACTTAGATAAAAGGAAATGATAGCAATACTTGGCGGCGGAGAAAGTGGAGTAGGAGCAGCATTGCTAGCAAAGAAAGAGGGGCTTGTGCCCTTTGTCTCTGATTTTGGAAAGATCAAAGACAAATACAAGAAAGTTCTTGAACAAAATGAAATTGAATGGGAAGAGGGAAAGCATTCGGAAGAAAGAATTCTAGCTGCACAAGAGGTAATTAAAAGCCCGGGTATTTCAGATGAAGTGCCTTTAGTTCAGCAATTGCTCTTAAACGGGATTTCAGTGATTTCTGAGATTGAGTTTGCTTTTCGCTATTGTAATGCAAAAATCATTGGAATTACAGGAAGTAATGGTAAGACAACAACGACACTTTTAATTCACCATGTTTTAGTGAATTGTGGAGTTAATGCAGGTGTTGCAGGAAATGTTGGAAAAAGCTTTGCAGAGCAGGTAGCAACGGAGAATTTTGAGTGGTATGTGCTAGAATTGAGCAGTTTTCAACTAGACGGGATTAAAGAGTTTAGGGCAGATATCGCAATTCTACTCAACATCACGCCTGATCATTTAGACCGCTACAAGAACTCTTTTGAGTTGTATGCTGATGCTAAAATGAGAATTGCCATGAATGCTAAACCGACTGATAAGTTCATCTTCTGTGACGATGATGAAAGTGTTAAATCAGCCATGCAGCGGACAAAAACAGAAGCGGAACTCATTCCATTTTCAATAAAAAAAGAACTCCCCAAAGGAGCCTATATAGATAACGAACAACTAATAATTAAACTAACAACAAACAACCATTTTATTATGTCAATACATGATTTAGCCTTACAAGGCAAGCACAACCTTTACAACACAATGGCGTCAGGAATTGCCGGTAGAGTATTGGACTTAAGAAAAGAATTAATAAGAGATTCTTTGTCAGATTTTCAGAATGTAGAGCATCGTTTAGAAACGGTAGGAACCATTCATGGTATTGAGTTTATTAATGACTCGAAAGCAACCAATGTGAATTCAACTTGGTATGCACTAGAAAGTGCAACTAAAGACGTTGTTTGGATTGTTGGAGGAGTTGATAAAGGAAATGATTACGATCAGTTACTTGAACTTGTAAAAGAGAAGGTAAAGGCAATAATTTGTTTAGGGGTAGATAACTCTAAAATTATTGAGGCATTTAGAGATCATATTCAAATTATTGAAGAAGCTCATTCAGCAGAAGAAGCTGTGAGAAAGGCATATGAGATTGGACAAAGTGGTGACGCTGTTTTACTATCTCCTGCTTGTGCTAGTTTCGATCTGTTTGAAAACTACGAAGATAGAGGACATCAATTTAAGCAAGCTGTAAAGTCATTGTAAAATGCATTTTATTAATAAATACATAAAGGGTGATCGGGTAATATGGGCAGTAGTTTTACTGTTGGCTATATTTTCTGTACTGGTTGTTTACAGTTCGATTGTTACTCTTGCGTATAAATATCAAGGTGGAAACACAGAGTATTATCTCTTTAAGCATTCCATTATTTTATTTATCGGGTTTTTATTGATGTATTTCGCGCACAAGGTTAATTATCGGTATTACTCTAGGATGTCGCAAATTGGATTGTTGTTAGCCATTCCGCTACTCCTATTTACACTCCTGACTGGGGCTAGTATCAACGATGCAAGTCGTTGGTTAGTAATACCTATTATTAATCAAACCTTTCAAACATCAGATTTAGCAAAATTAGCGCTGATTATGTTTTTGGCAAGAATGCTCTCTAAACGCCAAGACAATATCAAAGATTTTAATCAGGCATTTTTGCCGATTATGATTCCGGTATTAATTGTCTGCGGTCTAATACTTCCTGCTAACCTTTCTACAGCGGCAATGCTGTTTGTTACTTGTTTGGTGTTAATGTTTATTGGGCGAATAAATTTGAAGTATATATTTTCACTCATTGCCGTTGGAATAACGCTTTTAAGTGTTTTTATAGCTATTGGTCTTAGTATCCAAGAAACCAAAACGTCAGAGGAAAACTCCCCGTTAACCAATCGTGTAATCACATGGAAGAATAGGATTACGAACTTTTCTGATGGCGGCGCTCAGGCGAATTATCAAGCGGAGCAGTCAAAAATTGCAATTGCAACCGGCGGTGTTATGGGCAAAGGGCCGGGAAGAAGCACCCAGAGGAACTTTTTACCTCAATCTTATTCAGATTTTATTTTCGCTACCGTTATTGAAGAATATGGTATAGTTGGCGGCACATTTACATTGTTATTGTATCTAATTTTACTGTATCGAGGAGTTTTAATTGCTAAAAATGCTCCGAGAACTTTTGGCTCCCTGTTGGCGATAGGTTTAAGTTTTAGTCTGGTATTTCAGGCGATGATCAACATGGCGGTAGCAGTGAATTTGTTCCCTGTTACAGGTCAGCCACTGCCAATGGTAAGTATGGGAGGAACTTCTATTTGGTTCACCTGCTTGGCAGTTGGAATTATTTTAAGTGTAAGTAGAAATACCGAAAACGAAAAAATGGAGGAAAGTCATGGCTAAACTAAAAGTGATAATTTCTGGAGGAGGAACTGGAGGGCATATTTTCCCAGCTATTGCAATTGCAATAGCCATTAAGAAATTACGACCTGACACTCAATTTTTATTTGTTGGGGCTTTGGGTCGCATGGAAATGACAAAAGTACCGGAAGCGGGGTTTGAGATTGTAGGTTTACCAATAATGGGTTTGCAACGAAAGTTCACCTTAAAGAATTTAAAGTTTCCATTCATGCTGCTTAAAAGCGCAGCAATGGCAAAAAAACTGGTGAAAGATTTTAAACCAGACGTTGCTATTGGTGTAGGAGGCTATGCAAGTGGACCTTTACTAAGAGCGGCGAATAAAGCTAAAGTGCCAACCTTGCTGCAAGAGCAAAACTCTTATGCAGGACTGACCAATAAAATATTAGGAAAAGAAGCCAGTAAAATATGTGTTGCATACGACGGGATGGAAGCTTTTTTTCCAAAAGAAAAAATCATTTTAACTGGAAATCCAGTTCGATCTGAAGTAATTAAGTTAGAAGGAAAGAAGGAAAGGGCCATTGAGTTTTTTAATCTTGATTCTGCGAAAAAAACACTATTGGTTGTTGGTGGAAGTTTAGGTGCTTGGTCTGTAAATGAAGCCGTGGAGAATTCTATCGATGCTTGGGAAAAAGCTGGAATACAAGTGGTTTGGCAAACAGGTAAATTGTTTCACGAGCGAGCTCAAAAGGCTGCGGTCGGTAAAGAATCATGGTTAAAAGTAACGGAGTTTATCAAGCGTATGGATTTAGGATATGCTATTGCAGATTTAGTAGTGTCGAGAGCTGGAGCTCTTGCCGTATCGGAACTGTGTTTGGTGAAGAAACCTAGCATTTTCGTGCCATTGCCTTCGGCTGCAGAAGACCATCAAACTAAGAATGCAAAAGTGCTAACTACCTTAAATGCTGCTGAATTAATAACCGATGCTGAGGTTAGAGAAAAGTTGGAGAAAACCGTTTTGAACTTGATACATGACGATTCGGAGTTGAATAGATTGAGTAAAAATATAAGTCCATTAGGTTATCACGATGCCGCAGACATTATTGCCAATGAAGCAATAAAACTGGTATTGTAGAAGAAACAAAATTATTGGATCAATTAAAACCAATCTACGATTAACTTAGAGAGAATAAAATAGAATTATAAAATAAAAGTGGGCTTAGAAAAAGAGAACATATACTTTATAGGAATTGGCGGCATCGGTATGAGCGCTTTGGCTCGTTATTTTAACCAAATTGGGAAGAAGGTAGCCGGTTATGATCGTTCTACTACTGCCTTGACGAAGCAGCTCCAAACGGAAGGAATTACCATTACCGATTTTTCGGAAGCAGATGCAATTCCACATCCCTATCGCGATGCATCTAAGACTCTTGTTGTCTACACTCCTGCAGTATCAGCTAATCACCCGATGCTCCTTTATTTTAAAGAAGAGGGCTTCGAGTGTCTAAAACGAGCTCAAGTTTTAGGATTAATTAGCCAAGGAATAAAGACCATAGCAGTAGCCGGGACTCATGGTAAAACAACTGTTTCCTCTATGATTACGTATTTGCTAAAATCAGGGGGAATAAAGGTAAATGGGCTGCTAGGAGGAATTTCTAGAGATTTTGGAACGAATTTATTACTCGATCCGGAAGCAGAAATTTTAGTGACAGAAGCGGATGAATACGATCGTTCTTTTTTACAGCTATTCCCGAACCAATTGGTGATAACATCTATTGACCCGGATCATCTCGATATTTATGAAGATGAAGAAGATTTAAAGAACACGTACAATCAACTTATAGCGCAAGTCAATGATGGAGGTACATTGTACGCAAAGCCGGAAGTATTGGCAGTATTAGATATTCCTGATAAAATACATACAAGAACCTATTCGCTAGATCAAAAATCAATCATTCAGGCACGGAACATTAGAGTGGAAAATGGCTTTTTTGTTTTTGACTTTGAATCAGAACGTTTTTCACTTGAAAATGTTAAGTGTGGATTGCCGGGATTGCATAATGTTGAAAATGCTATGGTAGCGATGGCAGTTGCTTTTACACAAGGTGTGGAAGGTGCAAAAATTAAATCTGCTATTGCAGAATTTCAAGGAGTGAAACGTCGCTTTGATGTGCATATAAAAACTCCAGAGTTTATCTATATTGATGATTATGCGCACCACCCAGAAGAGGTGAGGATGCTTTTAAAGTCAGTTAAAGAGCTATATCCAGGGAAAAAAATTACGACCATTTTTCAACCTCACCTTTTTAGTAGAACGAGAGATTTTGGAGAAGATTTTGCGCGAGAGTTATCCCTTTCTGATGATTTGATTTTGTTGGAGATTTACCCTGCTCGGGAAGAACCACTGGAAGGAATAACGTCCATGTGGTTGTCAAAACTAATTGGTAAAGAAGGGGTTAGTGTTTGTGAAAAACACCAGTTACTTAATGTTTTAAAAACTAAAGATATCGAAGTGTTATTGACCGTAGGTGCGGGAGATATTGATTCCATGATAGACCCCATTATTAACCATTACCAAATCGACGCATGAATAGAATATTGAACATTAGTGTTTGGATCTTGCTAACATTGGGGTTGGTTGGAATTCTTGGCTTTGTAAACCATGCTCAAAAGCAAATGGTTTGCTCTGATATTGATATAAGAATTGACAATAGTAACGGTAACTTCTTCGTTGAAGAAGAAGATATCTTTAGTATGGTTTATCACGAAATGGACACGATTTTAGGACGGCCCATTTCAGCTATTGAAGCGGAGAGGTTGGAACATAAAATCAACAATCATCCTTCAGTTTCAAATTCTGAAGTGTATAAAACAATTGACGGAAAGTTGCAAGTTGAAGTGTTTCAGAGAACTCCTATCGTGCGAATATTCAGTACAAATGGAGATAGCTACTACTTAGATAGCACAGGAAAAGTTATGCCTCCTTCAGATAAGTATACGTCTAGAGTTTTTGTAGCAAATGGATTTATAAATGATCCGTTTAAAAAGGTAAGTCACTTAAATGCAAGAACGCTAGCTGATTCGATTCAAAAGAGCGTAATGATTGACGATATTTTTAAAATGGCTCAGTTTATTCGAACCGATCCGCTCTGGAACGCGCAGATTGAACAGTTGTATGTTAATAAAGAATTGGAGATTGAATTGATACCACGGGTTGGAAATCATAGAATTGTAGTGGGAGATGCTACTGACATCAAAATTAAGCTAGATAAGCTTAAGGTGTTCTATGAGAAAGGTTTAAGTAAAACCGGTTGGAATGAGTATAGCGTCATTAACCTAAAATTCGCAAATCAAGTGGTTTGCAAAAAACGAAATTAACATGGAATCATCATCAGATATAGTTGTAGGACTTGATATCGGAACCACAAAAATTGTGGTAATGGTGGGCCGTAAGAACGAAGTTGGAAAGCTTGAAATCCTAGGTATGGGTCGATCCGAATCTTTGGGTGTAACACGTGGAGTAGTCGCTAACATTGAGAAAACGGTTCAATCTATTCGAACAGCTGTTGCTGAAGCAGAAAATAAATCTGGCGTTGATGTTCGTGTTGTGAATGTCGGTATTGCAGGACAGCATATAAAAAGTTTACAGCACCGAGGTATTAAAATGAGAAATACTTTGGACGATGAGATTTCTCAGGAAGACATAGACATGCTGATTAACGATATGTTTAAGTTGGTTACACTTCCAGGTGAAGAAATTATTGATGTTTTACCACAAGAGTTTATTGTTGATAATGAACAAGGGATTAAAGATCCTATTGGGATGTCGGGCATTCGTTTAGAAGCCAACTTTCATATTATTACAGGTCAAGTAGCAGCTGCGAAGAACATTCACAAGTGTGTACACAAAGCTAACTTGGAAGTTCAAGATGTTATTTTGGAGCCTATTGCTTCTTCTGCAGCTGTGTTAAGTGAAGAAGAAAAAGAAGCAGGAGTAGTATTAGTGGACATTGGAGGTGGTACAACAGATGTTGCCATTTTTCAAGATGGAATCATTCGACACACTGCAGTTATTCCTTTTGGTGGAAACATTATTACTGAAGACATTAAAGAGGGATGTAGTATCATTAAAAATCAAGCAGAGCTTTTAAAAGTGAAGTTTGGTTCTGCATTGGCGAATGAAAGTCAAGAAAATGAAATTGTTTCAATTCCAGGTTTAAGAGGAAGAGAACCAAAAGAAATATCGATTAAGAACCTTTCTCACATTATACAGGCGAGATTAGAAGAAATTATAGAGCACATCTATTACGAGATTAAGAATAGTGGTTACGAAAACAAGTTGATTGCCGGAATGGTAATTACTGGTGGAGGTTCTCAAATGAAACACATTGGGCAATTGTTTGAATACGTAACTGGAATGGATACAAGAATTGGTTACCCGAATGAGTATTTGGCAAATGGCAATGCAGATGAAATTACCAGCCCTATGTATGCAACTGGTGTTGGACTGATTTTGAAAGGTTTTGAAAAGTTGGAGCGTCAAAAGGGACAAAAGAAGAGCACTGAGCAAGAAGATTCAATAAAAGTACGCCAAGGGGAAAAAACCAAAGGTGGCTTTTTGCAAAGTATGTTGGCAAAAGGAAAACAATTTTTTGAAGAAGACGAGAATTAGTTTTTAATGCTTGAAGTTTCAGTTTTTAATAGTTAAAAACTGAAACGATTAAAAACTCTGAATTAAAAATTATAGAATTAAAAAATAGGAATTATGAGATTTGACTTACCCAAAGAACAATCATCAATCATTAAAGTAATTGGAGTCGGTGGCGGCGGAAGCAATGCAGTCAACCACATGTACCGTCAAGGAATTACTGGTGTAGATTTCATTATTTGTAACACGGATCAGCAAGCGTTGGACCTAAGTCCAATTCCCAATAAAATTCAGTTGGGGTCTACCTTAACAGAAGGAAGGGGAGCGGGCTCAAATCCTGAAGTGGGTAAGAATGCAGCCATTGAAAATGTAGACGACCTAAAAGAATTATTGGAGAAAAATACTCAGATGGTTTTTATTACTGCAGGAATGGGTGGTGGAACTGGAACTGGAGCAGCTCCAATTATTGCACAAACTGCTAGAGAAATGGGTATTCTCACGGTAGGTATTGTAACAATTCCATTTAGTTTTGAAGGTCGAAGAAGAAAGATACAAGCAGACTCAGGATTAGCTGAGTTAAGAGATAATGTAGATACGTTGCTAATTATTTGCAACGATAAACTGCGCGAGATGCACGGCAATTTGAAAATTGGTGAAGCATTCTCAAAAGCAGATGATATCTTGACAATTGCGGCAAAGGGAATTGCTGAAATTATTACAGTTGCCGGTTACATCAACGTAGATTTTGAAGACGTTAGAACAGTAATGAAAGATGGAGGAACGGCCATTATGGGTTCTGCAGCTGCAGAAGGTGAAGGAAGAGCAGTGAAAGCGGTTAGCCAAGCATTGGCTTCACCGTTATTGAATGATAACGACATTACAGGAGCCAATTACATCTTATTGAACATAACTTCAGGTGATGAAGAGGTTACGATGGATGAAATTGACGAGATTACTGAATACATCCAAAATGAGGCAGGCAACACAGCTGACATTATTTGGGGTAACGGAGTAGATGAATCTCTTGGAAATAAGTTGTCTGTTACTATTATAGCTACCGGATTTGGAAAAGCTGAGCCAGGTGGTTTTACTACCGCTTTTGAACCAAAAAAAGTGGTTAGAAAGTTAACAGATGATGTTAATACTGTAATTACAGCGCCTTCAGATAAAGGAGCTTCTCAGACTCCGGAAAATAGAAATTCTGACGAGCCGACCATGAAAAGTCAAAGTGAGGAGCAAAAGAGTTTTGAGTTTCAAATTAGACCATCGCAAGCTCCAAAGCAATCTCAGAAAAACGAAGAGCCTGAAGTAAAAAAGTATACGTTAGAAGATGAATTCAAATCTAATGAAGACGCACAAGCTGACGATTGGACGCCTCACAGCGTAGGTGTTCCCTCAAATTCAACAGCGCAAGATCAGCCTGAAATGACTTCTTATCAGTCGACTCCAGAGAAATCTGCAGAAAATGAAGAAGCGCAGATTAAGAAAACGCACGAGAGAATAAGAAGGTTGAAAGAGTTGAGTTTGAAAATTAAAAGCCCGGGAGGGATTAATGACTTAGAGAAAGAGCCAGCGTATAAAAGAAGAAATATTTCTTTGGATGAAACGCCTCACTCTTCAGAGTCAAACGTATCGCGTTATACCTTGAGTGAAGATGACGATAATAAAACCAACCTAAGACAGAACAACTCTTTTCTGCATGACAATGTGGATTAAGTAATCTGATATAATACTTGATAAAAAGCTCCGAATGTAATATTCGGAGCTTTTTTGTTTTAGAACTGACAAAAGAGAGAATGTAGCTTTTTCTGTAAATTACAATTGAGAAAGTTCCTCATGAAAGGAACGCTATGTCAAATTAGGTTAGAAGGCATAATAAAAGGTGTGTACCTTTATAAAATGACTAATTCAGCTGAAGTATTAAAGACAGGTAAGTTAATTGTAGAATAAATGAGAGGCTCTTTACTAATACTAATTATTTTCTGTGCGGGTATAATGCCTGCACAGAATTTATTGCCCAATCCTAGTTTTGAAATTACCGCTGTACCAAAAGTGACTCCTCTGTACTTGCCAGCTAGCTGGGTTATTCCCACTCAAGGTAGTCCTGATTTGATGACACCATTACATAGTGATGGAGTTCCTCAAAATTTCGCAGGATATCAATTTGCACATTCTGGAAATAACTACCTAGGTTTATTGATGTATTCTTTGTTTCAAAGCAATGACTCAAAGCGTTTTCGCGAATACATTCAAAATGAAATGACAGAGTCATTAGTTCAAGATAGTACGTATTGTTTGCAACTATTTGTTTCATTAGCAGACTCTTTTATTTTTGCTTCAAAAAATAAGCTGGGTGTTTATTTTTCGACAAGTAAAATTCAATCCAATGACTTTTTTTATCTACCATTTACCCCTCAAATAATGGTTTCGCCAGATTCTTTTCTACAAGAAAAACAAGAATGGCTAGAGTTTAATTTTGAATATAAAGCATCTGGTGGTGAAAAGTATATAACTATTGGAAATTTTACAGATTCTACAGAAGTTGATACTTTATTTGTTGGGGGTAATCGCTCAGAGCCTAATAATATTGGAACTTACTATTACATTGATGATGTATATTTGGGCAGTTGCGATAGTATTCCTTTTGATACCAATGTAGGTTTGCAAGAACAGAGTTTGATTCAACGGAATCATAATTTGTTTCCAAACCCTGCAACGAATCAAGTTAATTTAGCTTTTGAGGTAAAACCAAATGAGCAGTTTAGTTTTTTACTGTATGATTTGCAAGGAAGGTTGGTTCAAATGCAGTTGTTAAAAGTTGGCAATGAGCATCGTATTGCGTTAGAGAAAGATTGCTTCGTTCCTCGCAATAGACTGTACTTGTATCAAATTAGAAATGCCAAAGGGGAATTTTTGAGCGGGAAATTGGTGATAGAGTAAGCAGATTGCTTCGTTTCACTCGCAATGACGAGTACGATTGTCGTTGCGATGGAGGTACGACTGCGACAATTTTTTGATTTGAAAGCAGATTGCTTTGCTCCGTTTCTCTTCGCTCGCAATGACGTTAGAATTGAATGAATTGCTTTGTGCCTCGCAATGACGAGCACGATTATCATTGCGAGAAGGAGGCACGACTGCGGCAATCTTTCAGCAAATAGCCTTTACTTAGGTTCGCCTGATATTCTTTATTCCAAACTCTACATTCTACATTTACACCAAGGTTTATTATTTTTGGTATCTTGGTATCATCTTTGAATTACATTGAAAAAATACAACATGAAAAAGTTAAGTTTACTAGTTACAGGGTTGGTGTTCGGCCTTTTTTTAGGCGCTCAAAATGAGGATAACTTGGTTCCAAACCCTAGTTTTGAAGATATTGGGAAGAGAGGCAAAGTAGAGGAGAAGGGGCAAGTTTATTTAGCCGCTCCGTGGACTTCAGTTACCATGAACCCAGTTGATTTGTATTCGGAAAATACAAAAACAGACGAGTTTGCAACGCCAAGAAATGAAAGAGGAGAAGAAAAGGCTAGAACGGGAACAAATTATGCTGGTGTGAACTTTTACGGTTACAAAGGAAAAGAGCCAAGAAATTACCTTGGGGTAGAACTTTTAAAGCCTATGGAAGAAGGCAAGGAGTACTGTGTTAAGTTCCACATATCCATGTCAGATATGTCGAAGTACGCAGTAAATAACATTGGAGTGTTTATTGACTTTGAGCCAATGAGTGTATCAACAGATGGCAACATGTACGAAGACCCGCATGTAGTTAGTATAACCAAGATGATTTATGAAAAACAATTTTCTTGGACACCAGTTTGTGGAACGTACCTTGCAGAGGGTGGAGAGAAATTTATAGTGATAGGGAATTTTGCCCAAGATGCGGATACGAAATTTGAAACGGTTCGCTTGTCAAGAGAATTCACCGGTCGTCAAACCTACGATGGCTATTATTACGTTGATGATGTTTCTGTTATTCCAACAGATAAAATTGGGGATAAAGACTGTGCATGTGAGCGAGTTGCAGGGGGACAAATGAAAACGGAATACAAGACTTTTGAAACGAACTTGGGCGAAGAAGACGCTACTAAAGCTCAAAAGATTACGATTGTTAATTCTGATGGATCTAAACTTGGAGATAAACCGAAGGTAGTAGAAAAAGAGGACGATGCTAAAACAGTGGAGCAAGGTGGGGTTGTATACAAAAAAGCAAATGCTGAAGAAGAAGTGGAGGAAGAAGTAGAAGCTAAAGTATATTCTCCAAACAACGTCGTTATTTATTATGATTCAAAAGAATTTCAAGTTCCTGATGGGGAAAAAGAAACGATTGATGAGTTGGTCAAGTACCTTAAAGAAAATAAATCGGTTGTTCTTCAAATTCAAGGACACGCCGACCCTTCTGAATCTTCTGTTTCTTCCATTGGAAAGCGGAGAAGCGCACTGTTAAGAGTAGCGTTAACAAAGGCAGGTGTGCCAGCTACGCAGCTAAAAATGGTTTCTTTAGGAATAACAAAGTTGGTAGATAAAGGCGATGCTTCTAAAAATCAAAGAGTGACGTTCAAAGTCCTCTAAATTGAGTTTTCTAGTAAAAAATATAGCCACTTCGGTGGCTTTTTTTCTGCTCATAAGTTTTTGTACCGCACAAAATTTAATTCCAAATCCTGGTTTTGAAGAGGTGCATGCTTGCCCAACTGGGGTGCGTCAACTAGAGCTAGCCAAACATTGGTTTGGAGCAAATGCCGGAACACCTGAGCTATTTCACAATTGTGGTTTTAAGGCTCCCATTTCTCCTAAAAGTGGAAACGGAATGGCTGGTGTCATTTTTTTAAGCGAAATCAGTTCTTCCCTTGAATATTTGCAAATTGAATTAACAGATTCTCTAGTTGCTGGAGAAGAATATGAGTTTAGTTTCTACATTCGATTATCGGTAAACTCCTTGATTGCAATAAATAAAATAGGAGTTTTTTTTAGCCGAAATGGATTGTATTCTAACCTATGGGTCCGTTTCCAAAATCGTCCGCAATTGGTGTTCGAACAGGCTGCTGATCAATCACATAAATGGCAAAAGTTACAAGCAACCTACACCGCGAAGGGAGGAGAAAAATACATTACCATTGGGAATTATTTTGCCAAGCACTTTGTAACGGAAAAGATTGTTAATAGTGCTGCAAAAGATCGAACCACCTACTATTATGTGGATGACTTTTATTTGGGAAAGAAACAATTTACGGTTCCTGATTTACCCCCTTCTTCAACTAAAGTAAGCTGGAGTCATATCGTATATTTTGAAAAAGATGAATATTCTATTTCAGAAAATGAATTGTTGCGTTTAGATCAATTCATTCAACAATTGCCACTTCCCATCTTTTACCCAATAAAAGTAGAAGGGCATGCAGATCAAGATGCAAGTATTGAGTACAATATGCAGCTTTCCCAAAAAAGAGCAGACCAGGTAAAAGCTAGGATGAGTATTTTTAACCTACAAAACGTTTACACTTCATGGTCTGGTGAACGAGAAATTATTTACCTTGGAGCCGAAGAAGAAGGTAAATCAAAAAATAGAAGGGTCACTATAACGATTGAACAATAGATGAAAAAAATATTTTTTACATGTGTTCTATTAATGACTTCATGGTCTTTTATTGTAGCGCAAGAGAGAGATGCCTATTGGGCCGAGTTGTTACTCAATGAAGTAAATACCATTCGGACAGCAAAACAACTTCCAGTGTTTGAGTTGGATGAAATTTTATCGGCAGCCGCTTTTGATCAAGCAGAATATTGTTCTGAATTGGGAAGACTAGTTCACACACAAGAAAACAGTAAAAAGGAAAATGTCAATCAGCGAGTTCTTTATTACGAAGGGCTGCATGGGCAGGTGGAAGAAAACCTATCACAAATTGCTTTTGGAGCGAAAGAAGCATTAAAACCAAATGGACTAAGAGAAGAAATTGATACAGATGAAAAGCTGGTGAAGGCCATAGTTGCTGCTTGGTTGGAAGATGAAAAGAGCAGTAAATTAAACGTACTAGACCCCAACTTTACAACCTTAGGCCTTTCGGTTATTGTGAGCAACGAAGTTGATTATTTGTTCTGTGCGGTATTTGGCAATGAGCCTTATGAGCTTTTAGGGAGTGAAAAATTGAGCTTAAAAAATCATGGAATAGAAACGTACGACAAGCAAAAGTGCAGTAAGTTTTTAGAACGTTATCCGAGTATTCCTCAACTTTTTTCTGACGTGTTAAAAATCAAGAACAATCAGGTTTATCTTGAATACCACAGTTTGACTTTTGTAGAAGAATTGTTAAGTGACGCGTCAGATGCTATTGCCATTGATTGGGTAGACCAACGTCAATACAAGTGCGGAGGAGGGGTTCAATTGTTTCCGGGAACGGTTGCGAAAGGCTACCTCCAAAAGCCGCTTAAAAAATCATATTTGTTCGGCCAAAATCTAGCAGACAGCATTGGAGAGTTAAACGTGAAGTTGGGGAATGTACCTAGCTTTTACTCGAAAGATTTAACAGAGCCTAATCTTATACTAATTAAAGATGGGGTGCATTGTGCAACGGTTCCATTTAATAAAATAGAATCGAAAAAGACCGAGCAAGTTCCGATTGAATTTGCAGTAGCGGGAGAAAGCACTGCCGATGAATTTCAGTGGAAAGATTCAATGCTATTTATTATTCCGTTGTTCCCAAATGGATTCGATTCCTTAAAACGTGCTGAAGCCGCTTTGGAAAAGTTGAATTTTAAAATTTCTTCTTCCAATCTGGTTCTTCAAGTTTCTCCAATTAACCAAGATGTGTTGGAAAGTGTGCAGAGTGAAACCTTGGATAAAACGCATATTGCTTGGGACTCTCTTCAGTCGTTTATTGAGAATACCTACTATCAACTGGAGTTGGCAGAATTAAATGAAGAAGAGAAAATTGCGTTCTTAAAAGAAGCACAAGAAGAAGATGAAAAACTGAACGCATTTTTACAAGGGTTAAATACATTGCAATATGCTGTAAAGGGTGAAGCAAGTGTAAAGTTAAAAGAAGAGACGGCGGAACAGCTTAACTTGTATCGCTTCTTTTTAGATAATAATCAGATTGGACCAGCTCTTTTTGTACAGTCAAAATTGTTGAATAAAGTTAGAAGTGGAGCATTAAATGCAAAAGAGTTGCCACTAGCAGATCCAGGTCAAAAGAGCAATACTTTGGCTGTTATAAATAACCAAATAGTATTAGAATCAATCATGGGTGCTGAGAGTTACGGAGGAAACCCTATTTATTTGGCATTGTTTGAACTCTATTTAATTAACCAGCGGGAGCCCGAAGTTTCATTCAATTATCATGTTGCAAAATTGGAGTATTGGTCAAAACACCAAAGGGAAATAGAAGACATGGAAGGCTGGTTGTCGGATTTTAAGAAAATCCCGGCAGGTCAAATTGCTGCGGAGAAGTACGCAAGAGCAATGATAAATTACAATTTACTGGCCGTCGATTATTATTATGATCAAGGTGATTTTGATAAGCGGAGAAAGAGTTTTACGGAACTAATGAAGTGGCAGGGAAAAGGAAACTTGGACAGCAATGAGAAATTAAATTTAGCAAAGACTCTTTGTTACCAAGATCAGTTTAGTTCTGCGATAGAATTATTGAAGCCCGATGTTCAAAGCGAAAAAGTAGATGAGGCCATGCTATTTTATTTTCTACAAATCGCAATCTATGATAAATCTCAAATTAGCGACTCAATGTATGCGGGCTTAATGGAAAAGGCGAGCAAGCTTTTCCCTGAATCGTTTTGCAAGTTTTTTACAACCTCATTGATTGGAAAACAAAGTTTCGAAACCCCGCAAATGAAGCAGCTATATTGTTCCTCGTGTAATTAAGATCGACTGTAAGTTAATCTTGTTTGCACAGATTCTTGAGTGCCATCATTGTCAACATCCTCAATAGTAAAACGCTCAAGAATTAAATTTCTGCCATCGTTTAATATCATATTGTATACCCTCAAGTTTGGACCACCGTAATCCAAGATTAGCTTCGCATCATTTGAAATTAAAGTCCAAAAATAAAACTCCTCGTTTGGTTCATTTAGATCGCATTTTAGGGCTCCATATCTTGTAGTTGCTGTACCAGAACTTTCATATCGGGTTACATTATCTCTTTCGCAGTCGAACACAAAACTTCGATCGGCTAGAATTATCCCATTGGCTCTAACTTCGACATCAGTAATTCTGAAGTTCTTATCCACAATCCTGTCATAACCAGAGAGTACCACATCATCTCCATCATCGTCATTCTTGCAAGAAGACCCGAAAACAATTGCTATAATCACGAATAAGAAAAGATGATTTTTCATGGCATAAAATTTTAAAGCGTAAAAGTACTTGAATAATGTTGCTAATAGAAAATCATGCCATTATCGAGTTTGTTATCTTTAACGCATGATACAGAAAGGCGATACGAAAATTATACGGGCTTGGACCTTTTACGATTGGGCCAATTCGGTTTACCCTTTGGTAATTACAACAGCCATATTTCCTATGTTTTATGAATACCAGACGAGTCATGATGCGAACGGCAATTTGACCAACGATTTGGTGGAGTTTTTCGGTGGGAGCTTTAGAAATACAGAATTGTATTCTTATGTCATTTCAGTTTCTTTTATAATAGTCGCCATCATTTCACCGCTATTATCAGGTGTTGCGGATTATTCAGATAATAAAAAAAGTTTCCTAAAGTTTTTCTGTTACTTGGGTTCTTTATCCTGTGCATCTTTGTTTTTTTTCGATGTTAATAGTTTAGAAATTAGCATGATACCAGTATTATTAGCAAGCGTGGGGTTTTGGGGTAGTTTAGTATTTTACAACGCCTACTTACCAGAAATAGCGCATGCTGAGAGTCATGATAAGATTTCAGCGAAAGGATATTCCTTGGGGTATATTGGTAGTTCTATATTGCTGATATTAAATTTAGTAGCAATAATGGGTTTCGATATGCCAGCAAAGTATGCTTTTCTTTCTGTTGCCGTCTGGTGGATAGGCTTTAGTCAATATACCTATGCCTACTTGCCGAATGCATCTTACCTAGAAAAGCCGAAAGAAAACAAATTCACTAAAGGGTTTAAGGAGCTAAAGAAGGTCTGGGCGGAGTTAAAAGAACTAACTACACTGAAACGTTATTTAGGTGCTTTTTTCGTTTATAGTATGGGCGTGCAAACAGTAATGATTATGGCTACATTATTTGCAGCCAAAGAGATTAACTGGGAAGGTGATGGAGCCAAGACTGGACTAATCGTTTCGGTATTAATTATTCAATTTATTGCCATTGGTGGAGCGTATTTGTTCTCTTGGATTTCAAGTAAAATAGGAAATATTGCATCGCTCTCCATCACTTTGTTTATTTGGGTTTTCATTTGTGTTGGCGCTTATTTTATTCATGAACCTGTTGAATTTTATGTTATTGCAGGCTCTGTAGGATTAGTTATGGGAGGCATACAATCGTTGTCTCGATCTACCTACTCTAAATTATTGCCAGCGACGAAAGATCATGCTTCGTATTTTAGTTTTTACGATGTACTAGAGAAATTAGGGATTGTAATTGGAACTTTCGCTTATGGTTTTATTGAAGGGTGGACCGGTAGCATGCGAAATTCCATTTTTGCATTGGGTGCCTTTTTTATTGTTGGTTTTGTGCTGTTACTAAGAGTGCCAAAGAACGAACGAATTGCTGCCAATAAGAGTTGACTTGTGATTACTTTTACAACCTAAAATATTCAAGCTTTGAATCAAGAAAAGATATACGACATAGCCATAGTTGGAGGAGGAATTGTTGGGGTTGCAACGCTTTATCAGCTGCAATTAAAATTTCCTCATTTAAAAATTTTATTGATAGAAAAAGAGGATCATTTAGCGGCTCATCAAACAGGTAATAATTCTGGTGTTATCCATTCCGGATTATATTATAAACCTGGTTCTCAAAAAGCGATTACCTGCGTCAGAGGTAGAAGAGCATTGGTAAAATTCTCTAAAGAATATAAAGTCGACCACGAAGTGTGTGGAAAAGTAGTGGTAGCTACAGAAGAAGCTCAACTTCCATTTATGGATAAGATTTTTGCAAATGGGTTGGCAAATGATACAGAAGATATTGAGAAAATTACTGGAGACCAAGTCAGGGAAATTGAGCCTTATTGCAACAGTATAGCCGGAATTCGAGTAGGTTGCACAGGTATCATCAATTACGTTCAAGCTACAGATCGAATGGCGGAGTTAGCCTTGGGTATGCAGCCTGAGAGTAAAGTCTCTTTGGGCGATGCTTTTATTCATGCAACTCAAGAGGGGGGTGTTTCTTTAATCAAAACAGAAAAAACGAATTACAAAGCCAAGCACATGATTTATTGTGGGGGCTTGCAATCTGACCGTTTAGCAAAAGATGACGGAGTAGAACTTGATATGCAAATAGTCGGTTTTCGAGGTGACTATTATGAATTGAACGACCAAGGAAAACACAAGGTAAAGCATCTCATTTACCCAGTTCCAAATCCGGCATTCCCATTTTTAGGAGTCCATTTTACAAGAATGACCGACGGGGAAATTGAATGCGGACCAAATGCTGTGTTCACATTCAAGCGCGAAGGCTACGGTAAAACTGATTTCGATTTAAAAGATACTATGGATGCTCTAGGTTACTCAGGCACCTGGAAATTATTTGCAAAACATTGGAGGTTTGGTTTAGACGAATACAAAAGAGCATTCAGTAAACGATTGTTTTTAGAAAGATTACAAGAGTTAATACCTTCTCTAACGATGGATGATATTCGGCCAGGTAGAGCAGGTGTTAGGGCCATGGCTCTTGGTCCAGATGGTGAAATGATTGAAGACTTTAAAATTGAATACAAGAACAATAGTATTCACGTATTAAATGCTCCTTCACCTGCTGCTACTGCATGTTTAGCAATTGGTGAAGACATTACCGCAATGGCGCAACAGCGCTTTAACTTACACTAACTTATGAGTTCAGCAGTAATAGCAGGAATTGTTGCTTTATATTTTCTTTTTCTGTTGCTTATTGCTCGCGTTACTTCAAAAGGAGCTGACAACAATTCATTTTTTGTAGGCAACAAAAATTCGCCTTGGTACTTGGTTGCTTTCGGAATGATTGGGACGTCGCTATCCGGTGTAACATTTATATCTGTGCCCGGCTGGGTAGGAACAAGTCAGTTTTCATACCTGCAAATGGTATTGGGTTACTTGCTCGGTTATATTGTAGTCGCGAATGTCTTAATGCCTCTGTATTATCGTTTAAACTTAACTTCTATTTATACGTATCTCGAGCAACGCTTTGGGTTCTGGAGTTATAAAACGGGGGCATTTTACTTCTTGCTTTCTCGCACCATAGGAGCAGCGTTTCGCTTGTATTTGGTAGCGAATGTACTGCAAATTGCAATTTTTGACGATTGGAATATTCCATATTACCTCACGGTTGCAATTACCATACTGCTGATTTGGGTGTACACTGCAAAGGGCGGAATAAAGACGATTGTATGGACAGATGCCTTGCAAACTTTGTTTATGTTATTTGCAGTAGGCGTTGCAATCTACCAAATAGGGGATCAGTTAGGTTTAGGTTTTTCGGACTTAGTGTCTACTATTAAGGCAAGTGATTACTCCCAAGTATTTTTCTTTGATGATTGGAGAGCCTCTAATTTCTTTTGGAAACAGTTTCTGAGCGGAGCATTTATTACAATTGTAATGACTGGTTTAGATCAAGATATGATGCAGAAAAACTTGAGCTGCAAGAACATAAAAGAAGCAAAGTGGAATATGTTTTCCATGAGCATTGTTTTGGTGTTTGTTAACTTATTGTTTTTAGGATTGGGAGCATTGTTATTTATCTATTCCAACCAAAATGGAATCGAAATACCTTCGAAGACAGATGAGCTATTCCCCTCCTTAGCATTGAACAATACTTTTGGTATTGCAGTGTCGGTATTCTTTATTCTAGGATTAATCGCTGCAGCATATTCTAGTGCTGATTCAGCATTAACTGCCTTGACAACCTCCGTTTGTGTTGATTTTTTAGCAGTTGAAAAGAAACCGGAACTCCAGGCTCAGAAAATTCGAAAAACAACGCACATTGCAATGTCGTTTGTATTGTACCTTGTTATCTTAATTTTTAGTTTAATAAGTGATGAAAGTGTGATTAGTAGCTTGTTTAAAGTTGCCGGATATACTTACGGCCCACTTTTAGGCTTATACGCATTTGGTTTGCTGCATAAAAGTGAATTGAAGGATAAATGGGTGCCACTGATTTGTTTAATTTGCCCGGTGATTTGCTATGTCATTCAAGTAAATTCTGAAGCCTGGTTAAATGGATATAAGTTTGGTTTTGAATTGTTGATGTTAAACGGTTTGCTTACTTATATTGGCTTGCACCTATTACGCAGAAAGCAATTAAAAGCGTTACGTTAAAATAAATTTCTATTAAGTTAGAATTGTTGACTCACTTTTAATATCTTCGAAACTTAAATTCAAAAAGATGAAAGAGTTAATTCTACCCTTTAGTTTACTACTCCTTCTTTCTGCTTGTACAGCAGAAAGCAAGCGAAATGAGACAACAGAAAAGGAAGAGGTAAATATGGAAGCAGCTCCTATAGAAGAGTCTGAAAAAACATCTTATTACGCCATACCTTCCCCTGAGCAAATGTTCGCATTCATCAATGACAATGGCATTGATTATAATAAATCGTTAGTTCACGATTATCAAGTAGCAGCTAACTATACTGATCCTAATAAGAAAGCACTAGTGTTTGGAGTTTATTCTGCAGATTTAGCATATGCCGCAGCTTATCAAGATGTGGAGTCAACGATTAAGCTGTACGAAACTGTGCGTAAATTGAGCTTAGACCTTCAAATTGAAGATTTAATGACAGACGATATGATGCAGAAGATACAGGCAAATATGGAAAACCCTGATTCGTTGGCATTAATTGCAAGCGAAGCGTATTACAATGCTATTGAGCATTTGGAAAGTAATGGACAGGAAGGAAAATTAGCACTCATGTCATTGGGTGGATGGACAGAGAGCATTTACATTAGCTTAAATGCTATTGTCGACGTAGACCTCGCTTCGTCAGCAGTGGAAAGAATTACAGCTCAAAAGATAACTTTCGAGAATTTATATGCTTATTTGTCAGGCAATAAGGATGAATTAGGAATAAATGCTGAGTTGAAGAAGATTCAAGGAATTAAAGGCATTTTCGACTCCTTACAAGGAGGGATTTCGAGAGAGAAAACTAAGAAACAAGGGAGTAAGTTGGTTTTTGGAAAAGGCAAGAAAATACAAATGACAATGGAGCAATTTTTAAAATTAAAAGCTGAAATTGGGACGTATAGATCTCAAATGGTAAGTCAAAATATATAAAATTATGAGGCAATTTATATTACTTTTTGGTATCGTTTTAACCGGTTTTACTTCTGAAGCACAAACCGAATGTTCACAGTACCACAAAAAGAGCTGCAGTGATAGCGAAGGGATGTTTATGAAATACGACAGTCAGTCTAAAAGTGCCATTATGGCTAAAGGGCAGACTTCAGAGTTTCACGTGGTAGCATACAATGGTCAAGATTATAGAGTTACGGTATGTAATGAAGAGAATCTAGGAGGAGAGATTAAGTACAAAATTTATGAAAAACGAAAGGTTTTAATTAAGCCTAAAGTAGATGAGTATGTTGAAGGACCTGCAGCTAATGATAGTTCCGATGATAGTTCCGATGACTACTCTAGCGATGATTACGATGATTATTCAGAGGATAGCTACTCTGAGGACTTATATAGCGAGGAAACTGTCACCGAAACAGGGAGTAACAGACCTCAATTTAAATTGGTCAAAGATTTATTGTATGATAATTCTCAAGATAGCTACAGTCCGTTTATCGAATTTACGGCTGAAGGTTCAATGAGTTTAATCGTTGAGGTGAGTGTTCCTGGCGAAGAATCAAAAATGAAATTAAAAGTTAGAGAAACCGGTTGTGTTGGGGTGTTAATTGAACACGTGAAGTCTCAAAAGACAGGATTTTAATCTTGCCATTCGGCAACAAATAAGTTCGTTTCAAAATTCAGAAGAAAATTAAATAAAGCATTGTTTTTAAATGCTTTAAGTTCTGATTGATTTACTCAGGCTGAAAATATGAAAATACTTTGTTTAGTACTTGTCCTCTTACTAGCAAGCTTTAGTTTATTAGGTCAATCGAAAAAAGCAAAACCGGGCTATTATTATAACCTCTCTGGTATGAAAATAGAAGGTGATTTTGTTTATAGTTTACCTCAATATATGAAGGGAAAAGGGAAATTAATTGAATATAAAGATGGGAAAAAGAGTAATAAGTATACAGCAGAAGATATTCAGGGGTTTGTATTAGAAGGAGATAGCTTTGCGTCTTTAAGTTTTGAAAGTGAAATATTTGGAATGTCGAACACGATCAACGAATTTGCAAAAACAGGAGTAAAAGGGGAGATAAGTTTATATTATTTGTACTACACACAAACAGATGATTATTTGGTTAGAGGTATAGCTTATGAAAAAGAGATATTTGAGTCAAAGTCGCAAGCGGTGAAATTAGGGATGAAAGGAGTACGGTTTTCATTCATATTAGGGAATGGTGTAGGAGAAAAAGAAGGAGGTTTCTTTGAGTATACAACTGTGAATGATGCATCGAAAGAAAGGCTGATTAAAATGGTGGAAGAAGATCAAGATTTAGCTCAAGAAATAGAAGGGATGAAAAAATTTAAAGTATTTGGGGCATTAAATGAACTGATAATGCGCTATAATGATTGGTACATTACTAAAACTGAAGATTAATCATCTATAATTTTCAGTTTAAATTGGCTTGTCGTTTCTTAATTAGATTAAGAAATCGTGCTTACAGCCCCGCTAAACTGTACTAGTATTCTATGAAAATTAATGTATGGCGCCAGCTATGAGTTCAAAGACTACTTGAATTATCCATTTAAAGCACGGAAATTAGAAAAGTTTAATCTTGCCATTCTGCAACAAATAAATTCGTTTCTCTAGTCCCTCCGTTGTTTCTATTCGAAGAAAATACCAAGTGTTTTCCATCGTTAGAAAAGACCGGGAACGCATCGAAGGTGTCATCATTTGTTACTTGCTCTAGACCTGTTCCATCGATATTGATCATGTATAAGTTGAAAGGGAAACCTCTTTCTGTATGATGATTAGACGCGAAAATTACCTTCTCACCAGACGGGTGAAAGAATGGGCACCAGTTTGCTTTCCCTAGGTTCGTCAGTTGTCTTAGCTCTGACCCATCCGCGTTACAGATGTAAAGTTCCATATTGGTTGGTTCAACTAAGCCTTCTGCTAATAAGCCTTTGTATTTTTTAATTTCTTCTTCCGTTTTTGGACGACTTGATCTAAAAATCAATTTAGTTCCATCAGGTGAGAAAAATGCACCACCATCATACCCTAAATCGAACGTAATTTGCTTTACATTAGATCCGTCAATATCACAAGTAAATAATTCTAAGTCGCCTGTTCTTAGTGATGTAAAAACGATTTTATCACCTTTTGGAGAAACGGTAGCTTCAGCATCATATCCTGGTTCTGTTGTTAATTGATTGATAATATTGCCGGCTAGGTCAGCTGTAAATATATCAAAGCTTTCATAAATTGGCCATACATATCTTCCATTGGTTCTTTCGGGAGTCGGAGGGCAAGCAGAATCGGCCAAATGGGTTGAAGCGTACACAATAGTTGTATCTCCAGGTAAGAAGTACGAGCAAGTTGTTCGTCCTAAACCGGTGCTTACCATTTGTGGCATTTTTTCCATCAAATTGTCATGCTGCCAATCAAAAACAAAAATTTGGTCACATTCCAATTCCCATTTTGGGTTGCTCACTTGAAAAACCAATTTTGAATCGTCAAAACTCCAATAAGCTTCAGCATTATCGCCACCATTTGTTAATTGCTTAAGGCTGGAAAAATGGTTTTCTCCTTCATTTAATATAGAGGTTTCTGTCGCAGTTGAATCTGCAGTTGGAGTATCTTCCGTAGAAGTTTCTGGTTTTTTTTCAGTTCCGCAAGCGAGAATAAATAAACTTAAAATGGCAATAAATACGTTTTTCATTTTTCTAATAATTTGAGCGCAAAGTTAAGTTTTTAGTAAAAACGAAAGAATAGGATTGTTTAGCTTTGAATTTTATTTTTTAGCCTTATGAATTTGAAATTATTATTTGCCGTTTGCACTACTTCACTAGTGTTATTTTCTTGTCAAGAAAAGAAAGTAGATCCCTTATTGATGTTAAAGTCTGATGTCCAGTACTTGGCCTCAGATTCATTGGAGGGTAGAGAAAGTGGAACAGAAGGGGAGCGGTTAGCTGCTGAGTACATTTCAAAAAGAATGAAAGCGATTGGTTTAACTGTGAAAGGAGATGCCGGCTATTTACAAACATTTGATTTTTCTCCAAAGGCAAATCCACATGAGGAGAAATTAGATTCAAATAAAACCATAAAAGTTTCCAATGTGTTAGGAATGATAGATAATGGAGCTAGCAAGACAGTTGTTATTGGTGCACATTACGATCATTTGGGGCATGGAATCTCAGGTTCATTATATGCTAAGAAGGATGGAGCCATACATAACGGAGCGGATGATAATGCTAGTGGAGTAGCGCTAATGCTAGCTTTGGCAGAGGAGTTGAAAAATAGTAAAACCGCAAATAAATCAAACTATCTTTTCATGGCTTTTTCAGGAGAAGAAATGGGATTGTTAGGATCAAACTACTATTGTAAAAATCCAACCATCAACTTGGATGAAGTTCAATACATGTTGAATTTTGACATGGTTGGGAGATTGGATACCTCGAAAGGATTAGCAATTAATGGTGTGGGAACGAATCCAAATTGGACCAAAGAATTAGAAAAAGCGAATTGGGAAAATTTACCCTTCGTTTATGGTGAGTCTGGTGTAGGGCCCTCAGATCATACTTCTTTTTACCTACAAGATATTCCGGTGTTGCACTTTTTTACTGGTCAGCATGAAGATTACCACAAGCCAAGTGATGACGTTGAGAAGATTAACTATAACGGGATTCAGACGATTAAAGAATTGATTGTTCGCCTTGCTGAGCAATTAGATGCGCAGGAGTCGATTGAATTTGTGAAAACCAAAGATGAAAGTGAAGACAATCCTAGATTTACAGTAACACTTGGAGTGATGCCAGATTATTTGTTTCAAGGCGAAGGAATGCGAATCGACGGTGTTACTGAAGGGAAACCCGCAAACATGGCAGGGTTCTTAAAAGGCGATATTGTAATACAAATGGATACTGTTAAAGTAGATGGAATGAAAGCCTATATGAAAGGCCTAAGCTTATTCGAGAAGGGCGATTCTACAATGGTTAAAGTTCAGCGTGGAGAAGAAGTGATTGAAGAGATGGTGAGATTTTAATTTAATAATACCCTTCTAACCATACTCATTGCTGCCATGGCACTTCTGCGTATGTTTCGGTCTCTATTTTTTTCAAACAAAAACTTTTTCGCGGTAACTCCATTTGAAGAGGCTACAGCAATCCAAACTGTTCCAACAGGTTTTTCATCTGTTCCGCCATCAGGGCCCGCAATTCCCGAAGTGGCAATAGCTAAGTCAGTTTTTAATAAGTTTCTTGCACCGTTCGCCATTTGTTTTACTACGGTTTCGCTTACTGCACCTTCTTCTTCAATAGAGTCTTTATCAACTTTTAGGACTTCAATTTTCACCTGATTGTCGTAAGAAACAAACCCTCCTAAATAAAATGCAGAGCTACCGGGTCGGTTCGTCAATAAATGAGCAATGTACCCACCTGTGCAGCTTTCAGCAGTAGCGATGGTTTGTTTTTTTTCTTTCAATAAATTACCCAGAGATTCTTCCATCGAAATATCATCCTCGCCAAAAATATATTGGGGAATAAGTTGATGCAACTCTTGTGCTTTTCTAAGCACCTTTTCCTGCAATGGTTCTATTTCAGACCCCATGGCAGTTAACCGCACCCTTACAATTCCCGGCGATGGCAGATAAGCAATCTTAATGTCTTCAATAATTAAACTCGTTTCCCAGTCTTTAATTATTTCAACTAAAAATGACTCGCCAATACCTTCAGTCATAATGGTTTTATGAAAAATTGCAGGCAACTTGAAAATTTCTTGCACTTTCGGCAACACATGTTCGCTCATCAAGTGTTTCATTTCATAGGGTACACCAGGCATGCTTACAAAAATAGTGTTGTTCCTTTCGAACCACATTCCACTTGCCGTTCCCATTTCATTTAAAAGTACAGTGCAAGCTTTGGGCAAGTCTGCTTGTTGGTTATTGCTTTCCAACATTTCTCTACCCCTTTCTTTAAAAAAGGATTGAATTTTTGCTAAAACTTCTTGGTTGCGCTCAAGGTAGGTGTCAAAATATTCACATAGAACATGTTTTGTTATGTCGTCCTTAGTTGGCCCTAGTCCTCCGGTAATCAATACCAAATTAGCCGCAGAATGTTCTGCAGCTATTAAAGCTGTTTTAATGGCGCTTCTCTCGTCTTTTATTGATGTAATTTGACTTACTTGGATACCTAAAGCATTCAATTTCTTGCCCATCCAGGCAGAATTAGTGTCTATAGTTTGGCCAATAAGTATTTCATCACCAATGGTGATCAGCTCTGCTTGCATAAAGCGTTTTACAGGTAAAAAGGTTTGTAGTCCCCGCCTAATTGGCTTTGAGAAAATCCTTTAACAATTCCTATAGGTGTTACATTTAGTACAGGAATCTTAGAATGGTTAACAATTTGTTGCGCATATTCCCCAACAAAGAAACCTGTATAATTTTCTTGATCTGTCATGATCACGATTAAGTCGCCTTCTACTTTTTTAGCAAAATCTAATGTAGCTTGGGCGATATTTTGATTGTTTATTACCGTAGTTTGGTGGGCAATTGATTTGTGATCCAGATGCTCTTCAATTTGCTTTACTTTTAAGTTCATAATCGCAGCGTCATCATCTTCTCTCATTAGTTGTGCGATGTGGACTTTACTCCCAAGTGCTTCTGCAAGCGCCACTGCTTCAGAAACTTTGTCTCTTGTATGTTGTGAACTGTCGATAGGTAAAACGATGTTTTTAAATCCCATTTTGTCAGAATGTTCTTGCACTGTTAAGACTGGAACAGTAGAAGAAGTTACTGCGCGATAAGCATTACTTCCCAAGAAAAACTCTTCGAACCCACTAACACCATGTGTTCCCATAACAATTAAGTCAGCACCGCAGTCTTTTGCAGTAGCTAAAATTCCTTTGGAAACACTTCCTTCTTTCACTTCTATGTTATACGCTATGTTATGTTTTTCACTAAACTTTTTCCCAACTGCATCTAGCTCTTCAATCACCATGTCTCTTAGGCCTTGATAATCAGGAAGATTTGCAGATGTAGCGGTTAGGTTTGGTAAAACATCGATTGTAGAAGTTTTGTAAATATGAACCAAGTGCAATTCAGAGTCAAATGCCTTGCACAGATGAGCTGCATGCTCAAGTGCTAACTTTGACGTGTTTGAGAAGTCAATTGGAATTAAAATCTTTTTTACTTGGAATTGGTGTGTCATGTTAATTTTATTTTTGATAAAGGTATTCAATTTCATTTTATTCAACTACCAAATTACCGGCTAAGAATTAACTTTTTTGTAGTTTCGTGATAAAACTCACTTCTAATGATTCACCCTTCCGAATTAATCCTAAACCCCGATGGGTCAATTTATCATTTATCGCTGTTGCCGGAACAAATCTCAAATAAAATAATTGTAGCCGGAGATCCACAGCGTATAGCAACTATTTCTGAAAAATTTGATTCAATTGAATGCAAGGTTGAAAACAGAGAATTTATTACTCATACTGGAATGTACAATGGGCAAAAAGTTACTGCGCTTGCAACAGGAATAGGAACGGATAATATTGATATTGTTTTAAATGAGTTAGATGCTTTAGTGAACTGTAATTTGCAAGAACGAACGGTTAAAGAAGAGTTAAAGTCGTTGGAAATTGTTAGAATAGGAACTTGTGGTTCTATACAAGAGCACGTTCCTGCAGATGAAATAGTTGTTTCTACTCATGCTATAGGTCTAGACGGACTAATGAACTTTTATGAATTTGAGATGGACGCGGAGGAAGAAGAAATGTTTGAAGCCTTTAAGTTACAAACTTCATGGAAAGAGCGGTTTAATAAGCCATACCTAGTGAAAGGCTCAAGTTCATTAATCGAAAAAATTGGGGAAGGCTTTCATCCTGGAGTTACCATGACTGCTAATGGATTTTATGCTCCTCAAGGCAGAAGGTTACGTCTGTTGCCGAGGCACACAGGAGTGAACGATGACCTAAGAAAATTTGATTTTAAGGGAAATAGAATTGTGAACTATGAAATGGAAACCTCGGCGCTTTATGGTCTAAGTCGCTTGATGGGACATGAAGCATGCACGGTTTGTGCCGTTGTTGCAAATCGCTATGCCAATTCATTTAGTAAAGACTATAAGCCCGTTATGAATAAGTTGATCGATACTGTTTTAGAACGATTAACGGCATAAAGTAATAATACCGGAGTATTTACTGATACTATTAATGCCATTCCGAAGGCTTACACGGCTAGTTGTGTCGAGTGATTTTTACACGGTTATTTATTTAACATTTTCAGGTTCAAAACTTCATTTTATTTAAATTCAAAGGAGTGGTCTTTGTCTATCTTTGATAGATATGAAAGACGCTTCAAGAATATCTGCGCTTATTAACCTTTTGGACGATCCAGATGAGACTATTTTTTCTCAAGTGAGCCTAGAGCTTCTTGGTTTCGGAGATCAGGTTGTGAGAGAGTTGGAAGATGCTTGGGAAAACTCTTTCAACGAAATTTTACAACTTAGAATTGAATCTATCATCCATCAAATTCAATTTCAAGAGGTAAAAAATCGTTTAACGGATTGGAAAAATGGCGAAACACATTCGTTGGTAGAAGCAGCGATTATATTAACCCACTATCAATATTCTGAGCTAGACGAGGTTGCGATACGTCAAACAGTAGATGATTTGTACAAGCAATGCTGGCTTGAAATGAATCCTGATTATACTGCACTTGAAAAGGTGGGCGTATTAAATAAGGTGTTCTTCGAATTGAATGGTTTCAGTGGAAATAAAGAGGATTATAATGCTCCACGCAAGTCTTATATAAATAATGTGTTGCAGTCTAAAAAAGGCAATCCGATTAGTATTTGCATGCTTTACCTGGAGTTGGCCGAACGCTTAAGGTTGCCGATTTACGGAGTGAATTTACCAGAGCACTTTGTTGTTGCGTATTTGATGTTGCCACTACAGTATTTAGAAACGGTAGATGACGAAAGTGTCTTGTTTTACATAGATCCTTTTAATAAAGGCTCTCTTTTTCAGCGTAGCGATATTGAAAATTATTTGAAGAAGCTAAAAATTGACCAACAAGAGAAATTTTTCATGCCGTGCGAAAAAATGACCGTTGTAAACCGAATGATTAATAACTTAATGTATGGTTACAATAAAAACGGTCAATTGACAAAGGTCGAAGAGTTAAAAATACTCAAGAACTGTCTGAAGTAGATTCTCCTTTACATTCGTTCAAAATCCCTATCTTGTTTTTTTTATTTTTTGAAAAACTATGGAAGGAACTTCAGAAGCTACAGCTTTTATTACCAACGATGCAGTTGTTTTAGGAATTTTAATGGCCATTCTGGCTGTCATCTTTAAAACATCGAGTAGTAAACAACTTGGGTGGGTAAAATTTTATAAGGTAATACCGGCTCTATTGCTTTGTTATTTTGTTCCCTCCATACTCAACTCTGCAGGTATAATTTCTGGAGATAGTTCCAATCTATATTTTGTTGCTTCTCGTTATTTGCTGCCTGCCTCACTTATTTTATTGTGTTTAAGTATCGACTTAAAAGGAATTGTGAAACTTGGTCCGAAAGCCATTATTATGTTTTTTGCGGGAACACTAGGGATTATATTAGGAGGGCCAATTGCAATCTTGGCAGTCTCAGCTTTTGCACCTGATTTAGTTGGTGGTTCAGGCCCTGATGAAGTATGGAGAGGGCTAGCTACTGTAGCAGGAAGTTGGATTGGTGGTGGCGCCAATCAAACGGCAATGAAGGAAATTTATGGAGCAAGTGATAAGCTATTTTCAGCCATGATTACCGTAGATGTTATTGTCGCAAATATTTGGATGGCCTTTTTGTTAATTGGAGCAGGGATTTCGGAAAAATTAGATAAAAAGTTAAAGGCTGATTCGTCAGCGATTGAGGAAGTGAAAAAAGGGATTGAAGACTATGCTGCTGGTATCACCAAGGTTCCTAATTTGACAGATATAATGATTATTTGTGCAATTGGTTTTGGAGGAACCGCAATTGCCCACTTTGGAGCAGATTTGATAACACCAATTATGCAAACCAAGAAAGAGTTTTTAGAAGCATATCGTTTAACATCCATGGCAAGTCATTTCTTTTGGTTAGTAGTTATTGCAACCATTATGGGATTGTTCTTTTCTTTTACAAAATTGAAATTGTACGAAGGTGCAGGCGCTTCTAAGTTTGGGAGTGCTTTTTTATACATTTTAGTTGCGACCATTGGGATGAAAATGGACATTTTAGCCATCTTCGATAACCTTGAGTTATTTCTCATTGGTATCATATGGATGATTGTTCATGTTGTGATTCTATTGGTAGTCGCAAAAATTATTAAAGCCCCATTTTTCTTTGTAGCGGTAGGAAGTCAGGCCAATGTTGGAGGGGCAGCGTCAGCGCCAATTGTAGCTTCTGCATTTAGTCCCGCTTTGGCTCCTGTAGGAGTTTTGTTAGCCGTGTTTGGGTATGCAGTGGGAACTTTTGGTGCGATATTTTGCGCACAATTAATGCAAGTAGTTTCTCAGTAGAAACTAGTTTAATTAAAGCATGGGAGGATGGAATTTAAAAAGATAAAAAGTTTTTTTTCTTTTTAAATCGAATGTATAGTATCAAGTTCGATGAATGGTTTACCTTTGAAGGAAGCATGAAAACGAATGAGGAAATTGACACATTGTTAACTCGAATGAAATATAAATAAGCTATGACTTGGATTCCTAAACTATTATTAAATGCAGCAGTATTACTTATTGCTGCTTATTTGTTGCCTGGCGTTGAGATAGGTAATTACTTCGATGCTATTGTTGTAGCCATAGTTTTAGCAATACTAAATGCTCTTGTTAAACCCCTGTTAATCATAGTTACCATTCCAATTACGTTGCTCACATTGGGATTATTCCTTTTCTGCATCAACGCTATTATTTTATTACTTGTCGATCATCTTGTCGACGGCTTTGATGTTGATGGCTTGTGGTGGGCCTTGTTACTAAGCTTAGTAATGTCCATTTTAAATTCCATTTTTGGATTAAGTGATAAATCAAATCGACCTAAAAAGAGATAATATGAAATATACAGAACCAATGTTTAAGGCCGATGAGCTAAGCGGCAAAACTATTTTAGTAACCGGTGGAGGAACTGGTTTAGGCAAATCAATGACCAAGTACTTTATGCAACTGGGCGCTAATGTTATAATTGCAAGCAGAAAACAAGAGGTGTTAGATGCAACAGCTAAAGAGTTGACGGAAGAGACTGGTGGAAAAATTTTGGCAATAGCCTGTGACGTAAGAAAACCCTTAGAAGTAGAAAACTTAATTGCGAAAGGAGTTGAAACGTTTGGAGAAATTAACGGATTGGTAAACAATGCCGCAGGGAATTTCATAAGCCCAACAGAACGTCTTTCCCCAAAAGCTTTCGATGTTATTGTAGACATTGTATTAAAAGGCTCGTATAACTGCTCCTTATTAATGGGTCAGTATTGGATAAAAAATAAAATTAAAGGAACAGTATTAAATATCGTTACAACTTATTCTTGGACAGGTTCAGGGTATGTAGTTCCTTCAGCAGTATCGAAAGCGGGGGTTTTAACCATGACGCGCTCGTTGGCCGCGGAATGGGCAAAATATGGCATTAGAACGAATGCCATAGCTCCTGGACCGTTCCCAACCACCGGAGCATTTAGTAGGTTGTTTCCTGAAGGATTGAAAGAACAAATTGATCCATTAAAACGAATTCCATTAAAGCGTTACGGTGAGCACCAAGAGTTAGCCAACTTGGCCGGCTATTTGATGTCAGAATTTTCTGCCTACGTCAATGGAGAAGTAGTTACCATTGACGGTGGCGAATGGCTATACGGAGCAGGAGAGTTTACAGGACTAGATGCTGTTCCTTCAGAAATGTGGGACCACATAGAGAAAGAAGTTAGAGGAAAAAATAAAAAGTAAATTATTCGTAAATCAAACTTAACCTCCAAGATTTTAAAACCTTGGAGGGTTTTTTATGTTACGGTAACAAGAGCTTAACTATTCAAATGATTAAAGTCGCCTGGGACCCTATTTACATTCACCCGTTGCCGGATAATCACCGTTTCCCAATGGAGAAATATGATTTGTTGCCGAAGCAATTATTGCACGAAGGAACGCTTGTGAATGAAAACTTCTTTAGCCCGTCAAAGATTGATTTAGAAGATGTTTTTGCCATTCACGATAAAGGGTACTGGGAAAAGCTTTCTGGTTTGCAATTAACGAGGCAAGAGCAGTTGCGTTCAGGTTTTCCGCATTCTGCAGCACTCATTCAACGAGAACTCTTAATTACAGGCGGTAGTGTGCAAGCGGCAAAGTATGCGCTGCAATATGGCGTAGCCTTCAACATAGCAGGTGGCACACACCATGCCTACGCGGATAGAGCGGAGGGCTTTTGTTTGCTAAATGACCAAGCCATTGCGTCGTCTTATTTACTGCGAAATAAATTGGCTTCAAAAATCTTAATTATTGATTTAGACGTTCACCAAGGAAACGGCACAGCTAAGATTTTTGAGATTGAACCAAGAGTATTTACCTTCAGCATGCATGGCGAACACAATTACCCCCTTCGAAAAGAAAAATCAGATTTAGATGTAGGTTTGCCTGATGGAATCTCTGGAGCGGATTATTTAGAATTGTTAGAGCAACATTTACCAAATTTAATAGAAAAAGTGCAACCGGACTTTATCTTTTACCAAAGTGGAGTGGATATTTTAGAAACGGATAAGTTAGGTCGCTTGGGTGTGAGCATTGAAGATTGCAAAAAAAGAGACGAGAGAGTATTGACGTTAGCTTACGATAAAAACATTCCGCTGATGGCGAGTATGGGAGGAGGTTACTCTAAAGAAATTAAATACATTGTAGAAGCGCATGCTAATACCTATCGTGTAGCGAAGGAACTGTGGGAGTAACGCGAAAAGAACTACTACACTTAGCATGCTACACCTCTTCTTTGACCAGAAACTTGGCATAAAAATGAACTTAATTTAAGTTATAAAAAAATGGCTTTGAAGCATTAACCTCAAAGCCATTCCCAACAAAACAAGAAAACGTTTTTTACTAAACTGTAAGTAGTAAGAGTTTCTTGAAAAACTCATTTATTTAACGATTAATTGTTGAGTTTATTTCATTGAGATTCTATAAGAAATCGCACTTTTGCAAAAAAAAATATAAAAAGTCGATGGAAACGTACTTCTCTTTTGCGCTGCTGTGTTTTACTTCATTCATAACTTTAATGAATCCTCTCGGTATCATGCCGGTTTTCATGACCATGACTGAGTCTTTGGATAAAGAGGAGAGAAGGAGAACGGCTAAAAAGGCGAACATCGTGGCTGCAATAACATTAATTGTTTTTGCTTTTTCTGGTCAATTATTATTTAAGTTTTTCGGTATATCGGTGAATAGTTTCAGAATGGTGGGTGGAATTATTTTCTTTATGATGGGTTGGGATATGCTACAAGCCAAATTAGTAAAGATTAAGATGAACAAGGAATCTGTGAATAAAGAATATGTAGATGATATTTCTGTAACACCTTTGGCCATTCCAATGATTTGTGGTCCTGGAGCAATTACTAGTGCGATTGTTCTAATGGAAGACGCTCAAACCTTAGAAATGAAAGGAATTGTCATTGCATCAATCCTTCTTGTAACGTTTATAGGTTATTTGGTGCTTTGGAGCTCAGGAAAAATAACCGTTTGGTTAGGAGAAACAGGAAATAAAATTATGATGCGTTTAATGGGCTTAATTGTGATGGTTATTGCAGTAGAGTTTTTCTTCAGTGGGTTGAAACCTATACTAATAGAGATACTTCATGCGAAAGCATAAAAAGGCATATACCATTTTATTTATTGCAGTTGTTGGATTAATTTTTATCAATTTAAAGTCGATTATTTACGGCTTGCAGCAAGGAGCTGGTCAGGCTGAGGTACTATGGAACTCTCAAGAAATTGATGACTTATTAATTGACCCTGATTTCCCGGATTCAACCAAAGAAAAGTTCAGATATATAGCTGAGATCAAGAATTTTTCAGAAGAGTTATTGGGCTTAACACAAACCGAGAATTATTCTACTTTTTACGACCAAAAAGGCAAGCCAATTTTGTGGGTAGTGACCGCAAGTCCGGAGTTTGAAATTAAAGCCTACGAATGGTCATTCCCGATTGCTGGTAGTTTTCCTTACAAGGGATCTTTTGATTTGGAAATTGCGAAAGCAATACAAGATGAAATGATTTTCAAAGGCTACGATACGGATCTTGACGAGGTAAATGCCTGGTCTACTTTAGGGTGGTTTAAAGACCCCATACTTTCTTCCATGTTACAACGCGGTCCTGGTAGTCTGGCGGAATTGATAATTCATGAGTCAACGCATGCTACTTTGTATGTAAAAGATAGTGCTGCATTCAATGAAAATTTAGCAAGTTTTGTAGGCATGCTAGGAGCAGATAGATTCTTGGCGTATAAGTTTGGAGACGATAGCAAGGAGCTTAACGATTACGTTAACTCTCGAATTCGAAGAAACGCTTATAAAGATTACCTGAGAAAAGAAATTCACAAACTCAACGAGTTTTATGCGAGCATGGATACCACTCGAGCCATAGACGAATGGAGGGTGTTGAAGGCAAAAAGAATTGAAAAGATTAAAGAAGGATTATTCGAGATTAATTTCTTCTCAGATTCATTAAAAGGTAGGAAATGGTTGGATAGAATCGAATTTAACAATGCTTATTTTTCAGGGTTTTCAACCTATTCAAGCGATTTGCCAAAGTTGCAAAGACAATTAGATACGGAGTTTGCTGGAGACTTGAAAAAGATGGTAACTTCGTTTAAGACTAACTACAAATCTTTGTAAGCATGAACAAGCCAACTACCGAATCAGAAAGCAAATACAACGATTTAGAAAAGATGAGTGCAGAAGAAATTCTGACCAACATCAACAAGGAAGATAAAATTGTTTCGTATGCAATCGAAAAAGTAATTCCTCAAATTTCTGCGATGATTCCTGAGATCGTGAAGCGGTTGCAGGACGGTGGAAGGCTCTTTTATATGGGTGCAGGAACAAGCGGAAGACTTGGGGTTGTTGACGCTTCAGAATGTCCACCAACTTTCGGTGTAAGCTTTGACTTGGTGATCGGCTTAATTGCTGGGGGAGATGTTGCCATTCGAAAAGCAGTAGAGTATGCAGAGGATGATATAGAACAAGGATGGAAAGATTTACAATCATACAAAGTATCTGAATTAGATTTTGTAATTGGAATTGCGGCTTCGGGTACTACGCCCTATGTGATTGGAGCAATGGAGAAGTGTCGAGAAAATAATATTCGAACTGCATGCATTTGTTGTAACGATGGCTCTCCCTTGGCGGCGGCAGTTAATCACCCTATTGAGGTCATTGTTGGTCCTGAGTTTGTCACTGGTAGCACGAGAATGAAAGCTGGTACAGCTCAAAAGTTAGTGCTAAACATGATTTCAACTGCAGTTATGGTGCGTTTGGGAAGGGTGAAGGGCAATCGAATGGTAGATATGCAACTAACCAATAACAAGTTAGTGAAAAGAGGGGTTCAAATGATTGTAGCCGAATTAGGAGTGAGTTATGAAGAAGC
>JBLHTZ010000002.1:0-125887 GCA_047627915.1 Vicingaceae bacterium | reverse complement strand
GATTATTATTTACAGGCCATTCACTTTTCTAAAAATCCCATCTATTATATTGTCGACGTTAAAATTAACTAGAATAGCTAACTTTAAATTAGTTAGTTTTAAATAAGTAAGCACCTGTTTATGATGCACATCTGCCAAATATTCTACTGACTTCAACTCGATAATTACTTTATTTTCGACGAGCAAGTCCAGCCGAAAACCTAATTCTAATTTTTGATTGTCGTAAACTACTGGAACAGGAACTTCACTGCGAACTAATAGATTTTCTTTTAACAACTCGTGCATTAACGCCGCTTGGTAAACTGACTCCAACAAACCAGGCCCAAGTCCATTATAGACCTTAAAAATTGCACCTCTTATTTTATATGAAATATCGTTCTCAGTCATGGTTTGTTCTTTTACCTTCAGATGGCTTATTTGTAGTGAAATATTCAGTATTATAATAAACCAGCATCAGCGATAATCTGCGAGATCTGCGGGATTTTTTACATTTTACTTATTCTACTCCTCAACAAATGATCTACCAAAACCAAAGCCGTCATTGCTGTTACAATTGGGACTGCCCGTGGCACAACACAAGCATCATGTCTTCCTTTCCCTGCAATCTCTGTTTCTGCTCCATACTTATCAACGCTTGTTTGACTTTTCATGATTGTTGCAACAGGCTTAAATGCAGTTCTAAAGTAGATGTCTTCTCCGTTTGAAATGCCACCTTGAATCCCTCCTGAATAATTTGTTTTTGTTCTCACACCTTCATCTGTTTTCACAAATTCATCATTGTGCTGTGAACCTCTCATTTCAGGAGCACAAAAACCAGAACCATATTCAAACCCTTTCACTGCATTTATGCTCAACATCGCTTTACCTAGATCTGCATGTAATTTATCAAATACCGGCTCACCTAATCCGACAGGACAATTTTTAACCACTGTTTGAATAGCGCCACCAATTGTATCTCCTTCTTTCTTAATTTTTAAAATAAATTCCGACATTTTTTCGGCCATGTCCAAATCAGGACAACGAACTTCATTTTCAAAAGTTTGAGAAAAATCGATTTCATTGAACTCTTTTAATAACGCTAAACTCCCAACTTGTTGAACATAAGAATGAATGATCACTCCGTGGTGTTTCAAAATAAGTTGCGCAATGGCTCCTGCTACAACCCTACATGCAGTTTCTCGAGCAGAAGATCTTCCTCCACCTCGGTAATCTCGGTTACCATATTTTTTCTCGTAGGTGTAATCGGCGTGTGATGGGCGAAACTTATCTTGAATGTGTGAATAATCTTTCGATTTCTGATCTTGGTTTTTAATTTGAAATCCAATTGGTGTTCCTGTAGTTTTTCCTTCAAAAATTCCTGATAAAAACTCAACCTGATCTGCCTCCTTACGCTGAGTAGTTAACTTTGATTGACCGGGTTTTCGGCGATCTAATTCGGTTTGAATAAACTCATGGTCTAATTCCAATCCTGCAGGGCAACCGTCAATAATTCCACCGATGGCAACACCATGTGATTCACCAAACGTAGTTAACTGAAAGACTTTGCCGAAGGTATTTCCTGCCATGGAAACAAAAATAGCTTTTTTGACTGGCTTAACGAGCTCCTTAGACTACAATTCACAAGCTATTTATATTAAAAATGATTTTACTAAAAGAATAAGTTTGAGTTAATTTACAATTCAATTTAATTAAGTGAAATTATGGGAAGAGCGTTTGAATACCGAAGAGCTGCTAAAGAGAAACGATGGGACAAAATGTCGAAGGTGTTTCCGAAGCTGGCGAAGAAAATTACACTGGCTGCAAAAGAAGGTGGAATGGATCCTGAAACCAATGCCGCTTTGAGAACTGCCATTCAAAATGCAAAGGGCGAAAACATGCCCAAGGACAACATTGACAATGCCATTAAAAGAGCCGAAGCAAAAGATCTTGCTGCATTTGAGGAAGTAAATTATGAAGGAAAAGGTCCCCACGGTGTCCAGGTATTTATAGAGTGTGCAACTGATAACACGACAAGAACTGTAGCTGACATAAAATCGTACTTTAATAAAGCAGGAGGAGCTACTGTGCCAACCGGATCTTTAGAGTACATGTTTACTAGAAGAGCAGTTATTGAATTTGAATTAACCGAGGGATTAGACCCAGAAGAATTAGAATTGGAATTAATTGATGCCGGTTTAGAAGAAATTGAAGTGGACGAAACTACTGCCTATGCCTATGCAGCTTGGACTGATTTTGGAACGCTTACAACGGCATTCGAAGAAAGAGGAATTGAAATAACTAAAGCAGACTTACAACGTTTTCCAACATCACCCGTTGAGTTCGACGAAGAGCAGATGAAAGACATTGATAAAATGTTGGACAAGCTTGAAGATAACGACGATGTTCAAGCAGTTTACACCAACATTGCTTAAAAATTAAAGCCACTTACACGTGGCTTTTTTTATCTTCCATTTTGTAAGTTTGAACAAATACAAAATTACCCATGCTAATAAAGAATATCAAATCGCTTCTCCAAACTAGCGCTCCTGTAAAAGCCCTTCGTGGGAAAAGCATGTCAGAATTGAAAAGCATACAGAATGCTTGGCTGTTAATTGAACATGAAACTATTAAAGATTTCGGAAACATGGATTCTTGCCCAATTTTTGACGGCAACACTATTGATGCTTCCGGAAGAATGGTACTGCCCACTTGGTGCGATTCACACACCCATTTAGTGTTTGCTACAAGCAGAGAAGAAGAGTTTGAAATGCGATTGAAAGGAAAAAGCTATCAAGAAATTGCTGAAGCTGGTGGAGGAATTTTAAATTCAGCAAAAAAACTACAAAACACTTCTGAAGATGATCTTTTTGAGTCTGCTTGGGAACGATTGAATGAGGTGATAAAAATGGGAACAGGAGCCATTGAAATTAAAAGTGGTTATGGTCTCTCCGTAGAAGGTGAATTAAAAATGCTTCGTGTAATTAAACGGTTAAAAGAAAAGAGTCCAATTCCAATAAAGGCTAACTTTTTAGGGGCACACTCCTACCCTTCTGAGTATAAGGACAACCATCAAGGTTATATCGATTTAATTGTGAATGAAATGTTACCTCAAATTGCCAAAGAAGGTTTGGCAGATTACATTGACGCCTTCTGTGAAAAAGTGGCTTTTTCTGTAGCTGAAACAGAACAAATTATAAAAGCAGGAGCAAAATATGGTTTAAAAGCTAAAGTTCACACCAATCAATTCAATTGCATGGGTGGAGTTGAACTTTGTGTCGAACACAATGCTTTATCAGTTGATCATTTGGAGGTTGTAAACGATGAAGAGATTGAATGCCTGAAGAATTCTGAAACCATTGCAACCTTATTACCCTCAGCCCCGTTTTTTTTAAGTGACCCTTATCAGCCAGGAAGAAAATTGATAGATGAAGGCGTTGCTGTGGCATTAGCTTCAGATTACAATCCTGGTTCTTCGCCATCCGGCAATATGAATTTTGTCGTTTCTTTAGCTTGTGTTAAGCTAAAAATGACTCCGGAAGAAGCCATTAATGCCGCTACCATTAATGGTGCATTTGCAATGGAACTAGAAAATGAATACGGGAGTATTACTATTGGAAAAAAGGCGAACTTCATAATAACCAAACCAATCAATTCAGCTGCCTATATTCCATATTCATTCGGAAAAGATGCAATTGATCAAGTCATTATAAATGGAAGAAAAATCTAATCTCAAGCTTGATTTATTTCAAGCAGAAGACATTTGGAAAATCTGTTCGCAACGAGAAGGTGAAAAAAAGATTGGAGAAAGCATGTTTGCAGGCAGCGATTTTTTGGGTGAATCATTTGAAAATTGCCCAGCCCAATTTGTTGTAATTGGAATTCCTGAAGATGTTGGACCAAGGGCGAATTCTGGACGAGGTGGAGCTGAATCCGCTTGGAAAGCCTTCTTGCCAAAATTTATCAATTTACAAGAAACCAATCGACTAAAAGGCTCTGACATATTGCTTTTAGGTTCATTTGATTTTAGGACGATTGAGGGCTATGAGTTTGGCAGTTTAAAACGTCTTAGAGAGGTGGTTGGAATTATTGACCATTCTGTTTCGGCACTTATCGAATTAATTATAAAGGCTGGTAAAACACCTATCGTTATAGGAGGAGGGCACAACAATTCATATGGATTATTAAAAGGAACATCAACGGCCTTAAATCGTCCAGTCAATTGCATTAATTTAGACCCTCATGCTGATTATAGAGCCTTAGAAGGGCGACATTCAGGAAACGGCTTTTCCTATGCAAAAAAAGAAGGGTATTTAGAAAAATATTCGATTGTGGCACTCCATGAGAACTACAACTCACAAGAAATGATTGACAGAATGGAGCTAGACCTGGTTGATTACTCCACCTTCGAGGCTATTTTCATTCGCGAAGAAATTAATTACGTAGATGCGATTGACATCAGTTTATCGTTTGTTGGAGCAGAGCCTTTTGGCGTAGAGCTAGATTGCGATGCCATTGAAAACTTTCCCTCATCGGCACAAACTCCAAGCGGTGTTAGTGGATTGCAAGCACGTCAATATGTTCATCGTGCTGCACGGTTACCAAACGCTAGTTATTTACACCTACCAGAAGCAGCTCCTTCTTTGATTGAAGACTCCGCTCCGCAAATAGGAAAAATGCTGAGCTATTTGGTGAGTGATTTTATTAAATCAAAAAAAGGCTAATGCCAATCATAGAATGTATTCCCAATTTCTCTGAGGGTTCAAAAATTGAAACTCTGCGTGAGATTGCAAAAGCAATTCAATCTGTTAAAGGATTAAAACTATTGCATCAAGATTCTGGAGTGGCAGCAAATAGAACCGTTTTTACCTATGCTGGGGAAGTTGATGCTGTTTTTGAGGCCACCTACAAAGCCATTCAGGTTGCATCCAAATCCATTGACATGCGAATTCAACAAGGAGAACACCCCAGAATTGGTGCTTGCGACGTTTGTCCTTTTGTACCCATTTCAGGAATTACAATGAATGAATTAGTAGCCAAGGTCAATTATTTTGCTGAAAAGGTGTCCAATGATTTAGATATTCCTGTCTTTTTATACGAACAATCTGCAAAGAGCGATGATAGAAGAAACTTAGCCAGACATAGAGTTGGTGATTACGAACAATTGCAAAATAGGATAACAACTAAAAGTTGGTTGCCAGATTTTGGGAAGTTCAACGCTACAACAGGCGGAACCGTAATGGGTGCGAGAAACTTCTTAGTGGCTTACAACATCAACCTCAACACAAAAGATGCTAAAATTGCGCAAGATATTGCTTATGACTTAAGAGAATTAGGTCGCCCAATAGGAAAGGAAAGTGGCAGGATGATTTACCGGCCCGGTAAACTCCAAAAAGTAAAAGCCATCGGCTGGTACATTAAAGATTTCAACATCGCTCAAGTTTCTATCAATTTAACCGATTACAAAATCACTAGCTTGTATGAAGTCTTTGAAACCACAAAGCTACTAGCTGAAAAATATGGAGTTCGAGTCACCGGTTCCGAATTGATTGGTTTACTGCCAAAGAGCTCATTACTAGAAACGGGAGAGCTTTATGCCAAGAATCAAACGATGCCAGAACAAGAATACATCCAGTTAGCCGTTAATAAGTTAGGATTGTCAAACTTATTACCTTTTGAACCTAATTTACGTATATTGGAGTATGTAATGAATGCATAATTTTCACGTATGAGTAAATCGTCATCTTCTTTCTTTATAAAGCTGATTTACTTCTTTCCTATTCAGTTGTTTTTTGTTCATATCAAAAAGAATCAGCAATTGCTTTTCTTTTGGATTATGTTGTTTTTAACCATTTTTGGAAAGCTGGGTTTAAAGTATGGCATCCCGTACCTCTTTCTAGCTCCTGAATATTTAGGAGAATTAAGCTTTGCTAGCTACTTTATCGTTGGTTTTGCAATTGGGGGGTTTGTAACGGCCTTTAATCTTTCCAGTTATATCATGAATGGTTTTCGGTTCCCATTTTTGGCAACACTTTCGAAACCTTTTTTCAAATATTCCTTGAATAATGCATTGTTACCAACCTTGTTTATTGCAAGTTACTCATACCTTACATTCAATTTCTTACAAGAAAACGAAGACTTTACAACCGTTGAAATTTTATTTCGAATAGTAGGTTTTCTAACCGGTTACATTCTATTTACTGCAAGTTCATCGATGTACTTTTTAGCAACAAACAAAGACTTTGAAAAACTTTTCGGTAAGGAGATTGCCAAAGTTTTGGCATTGGGAGGAAATGAAGAGGAGCCTACCAATTCTCTGCTCGAAAAAAAGAATCAACTTTGGTACAAAGACGACGGAGGAAAAACTTGGCGCATTGAAAGCTATTTGAATGCAAAATTTCGAATAAAAGCAACTAGGCCCGCATCTCATTACGATCAAACCATGCTTTCACAAGTGTTTCGTCAAAACCACGTAAACGCTTCATTATTTCAACTTTCAGTAGTCGGATCGATTTTAATTTTAGGTGCATTTCGAGGCTTTGAGGTACTTGTTATTCCAGCAGGAGCAAGTATCATTTTATTGCTGACCGTATTATTGATGCTTAGTTCCGCAATACGTTCGTGGACCAAAGGGTGGACCTTAGTCATCATCATTATAGCCCTTTTTGGACTTAATCAACTTACCAAAAATGACAACAAGTATTTCGAAAGCAAAGCATACGGAATGACCTACGGAAAGCCTGTCAATTATTCGAAAAGCTTCATCTCTCCCACTAAAAAAGAGGTACAAGCAGATATCGACTTGGCCATTAGACGACTTGAAAATTGGAAGAAACAAACTGGACAGGAAAAACCAATTGCCGTATTTGTTGCAACTAGTGGTGGTGGATCTCGTGCTTCCATGTGGTCCTATTTGGCCATGCAACATTTGAATCAACAAACTGAAGGAGCCTTGATGAAGCACATGAATTTAGGAACAGGTTCATCAGGAGGAATGATAGGTTTAGCTTATTTCAGAGAGCTGTACATCCAAAACTTACCCACCGAGGACAAAGTGATGGATATGGGAAAGGATATTTTGAACCCTGTAATATTCAACCTAGCTGTGAACGATCTACTGATTAGAAGTCACAAATTTGAACAAAACGGAGAGCTTCACTGGAAAGATAGAGGGTTTATTTTTGAGAAGCAATTGCACCAAAATACGGATTCAGTATTGGTCAAAAGTCTCGGCGATTATAGAGCAGATGAATTAAGTGCTGTAACACCTAGCCTTATTTTAACTCCATCCATTATTAATGACAGTCGCAGGCTTGTTGTATCCAACTTTCCACTTCGGTTTTTGTGCACCAACAATAATGAAAATGTTGACTTTCAGAGTTTTTTTTCTGAAAACGACCCCAACAAAGTGAATTATGCTACTTTGTTGCGAACCAACTCTTCATTTCCTTACGTTTTACCTTCCGTTAGTTTACCAACCAATCCTAAAATTGAGGTCTTTGATTCTGGTTTAAAAGACAACTTCGGAATGAAGATCACCATTAATTACATCAATCAATTAAAGGATTGGTTCGAAGAAAACACCTCTCAACTTATTGTGTTGCAAATAAAAGATGGTTTAAGCACCAGAAATAAAACTAAAAACAAATCACAAAGTATTTTGAGCGAATTAATGAGTCCGTTTGGCAGTTTATATGGCAATTGGTTCAATGTTCAAAAATACAATCATAACGAATTACTCCACTTTTTAAAAGAAGATTATGAGGGTAAAATAGAGGTTTTAGAATACAACCTCAATAAAAGTGAAGACCATTATATTTCTTTAAGCTGGCATTTAAATTCAAAGGAAAAGCAACAAATATTAAATTCTGTATTTTTAAAAGAGAATTTAGAGACAGAAAAAAAGCTCAAAACCCTCTTAACCAAAGAACCATGAAGAACCTAAAAATTGTATTTGCCTTTGCTATGTTCACTGCATTCATCTCTTGTAATGAAAAAACAAAGAAAGATTATCATGCTGAGCATGATAATTTCAAAGTTGAGATAGAGCAAATGAAAACAAAATTGGAAGCTACCGAAGCACAACTATTGAACGTAAGTGCAGAACTCTCTGAGCTGGAAAATGAACTAAAAAATGATTCCTCAATTGTAATAAATGAATAGACTTGGAGTATTTAGAGTATTCGAAAGATCGAGCGAATGAATTGAAGATAGCAAAGTATTTCGATTTAGACACTTTATAGTAAATATCACATTTTTTACAACCATATGTTATTTCATCGGTTTACCTTTGTACAAAACAATCAAACATGGATTTGAATACCATAGAAGAGGCAATAGATGCCATAAAAAACGGAGAGATTATCATCGTAGTTGACGATGAAGATCGTGAGAATGAAGGCGATTTTTTAATTGCCGCCGAGAAGGTTAATCCTCAAGTAATCAACTTTATGGCAACCCATGGGCGTGGTTTAATTTGTGCTCCTTTAGTGGAAGAACGTTGCGATGATCTAGGTTTAAACTTAATGGTAGATCAAAATACTGCAGCATACGAAACCCCTTTTACTGTTTCAATTGACCTAATTGGTTACGGAACTTCTACTGGTATTTCAGCAAGCGATCGCTCAAAGACGGTATTGGCATTGGTTAATCCTGATACCAGACCTGAGGAGTTGGGTAAACCCGGTCATATTTTCCCACTTAGGGCAAAAAAGGGTGGCGTATTGAGAAGGGCAGGTCATACAGAAGCTGCAATTGACTTTGCTAGGTTAGCAGGCATGCAACCAGCTGGTGTGATTGTTGAAATTATGAATGAGGATGGTACGATGGCTCGTCTTCCAGACTTGATCAAAATTGCTAAAAAACATAATCTAAAGCTAGTTACTATCAAGGATTTAATTGCTTATAGAATTAAACATGAAACTTTAGTTACAAGAGAAATAGAAATCAAGTTACCTACGGAATATGGAAATTTCAACATGGTGCATTACACCCAAACAACTACAGGCGAAGAGCATTTAGCACTGGTGAAAGGGGAATGGGAAAAGGATGAACCTGTTTTGGTAAGAGTTCACTCTTCTTGCATGACAGGTGACATTTTTGGATCTTGTCGATGTGATTGTGGTCCGCAATTACAAGAATCGATGCGCTCAATTGAAGCAGCAGGAAAAGGAGTGATTGTTTACATGAACCAAGAAGGACGTGGCATTGGTTTATTGAATAAATTAAAAGCTTATAAACTACAAGAAGAAGGTTACGATACAGTTGATGCTAACCTAAAATTAGGCTTCAACATGGATGATCGAGATTACGGAATTGGTGCCCAAATTTTAAGAGATTTAGGTGTTAGTAAGATGAAATTGATGACCAACAACCCTAAAAAAAGAACTGGTTTAATCGGCTATGGTTTAGAGATCGTAGAAAATGTAGCACTGGAAATCGAATCGAACGAACACAATCTTACCTACCTAAAAACCAAGAAGGATAAAATGGGACATTCTCTAAAACTTAACAACTAAGCTCTCCTTTCGATTTATATATTCTTAATTTTCGGCTACTTTGAAAAAAAATGGTCTCCCTAGTCGTTTATTATTTGGTGCAAACTTAGTTGCCGTAGTCTCTGCATTACTTGGCTATATTTCCCCGCTTATTGGTCCGGCTACTATTTGGCCTTTAGCCTTTTTCGGCCTAGGCATGCCTTACTTGCTGTTACTGAACTTCATTTTTGCAGTATACTGGATGTTCCGAGGCAAGATTTGGTTTTTGGTGTCCCTAATCGTGATTGCTTTCGGTTATCAAACGATTCCTAAATACCTGCAGTTCAATTTTGGCAAAAATGAGTTAAGCGATAAATCTTTTAAGGTAATGTCTTTTAATGTTAGAGTATTTGACTTGTACTTGTGGACAAAAGAAAAAAGCACTCGTAATTTAATATTCGACTTCTTAGAAAAAGAAAATCCTGATATTTTATGTCTTCAAGAGTTTTATAACCGCGACGAGCAGTTACAGCACTATGAGTTTAAAACCTTGGATACTTTGGTTAAAATTTTAAGTGCCAAGAATTACCATGTGCACTATACCACTACTCTTCGAAAAACAGACAACTGGGGTTTAATCACCTTCTCTAAATTTCCAATTGAACATAGAGGAGTGGTTCCTTTTAAAAGCCAAGGTGACAATGCCTCAATTTATACAGATGTAAGGATTGATGGCAGAACGTTAAGAGTTTACAACAACCATTTAGCATCGATTAAACTCGGAAAGAGAGATTACAAAACCATGAAAACCATAAACGAGCAGGACTATTCAAACCTCTTCAATAAAAGCTTAAGCCTGTTGGAAAAAGTAAAAAATGGATTTGTTAAACGCTCGTTGCAGGCGGATTTAATTGAAAGTAGCATTTCAAATTCGCCTTTTCCTGTTCTTGTTTGCGGAGATTTTAATGACAGCCCAACATCTTATACTTACAAAACCATAAAGGGCAATTTAAAAGACACCTACATCAACAGTGGTTCGGGATTAGGCCGAACCTATATTGGAGAGTTCCCTTCGTTTCGAATTGATTACATTTTTGCAGATACTTCTTTAGAAAGTTCCAATTACGAAACACATCCTGAAGAGCTTTCGGATCACCACCCGATTAGTGTTAATTTGAATTGGAAGTAAAACCATTGTCATTATTACTTGTTTCCTTTTTATGGAAGTGATAGAAAAACACCAATTAGATGAACGAGCTGTTGATCGAATAGTTGAAATGGCATGGGAAGACCGTACTCCTTTCGAAGCAATTAAATTTCAATTTGGCGTAACTGAAAAGGAAATAATTCAGCTGATGAAAAATCAGATGAAGCTTAGAAATTGGAAGAAATGGAGAGCCAGAGTGCAAGGAAGAAAAACCAAACATGCATTTTTACGAAGTGGCGAAGTTGGCCGATTTAAATGTACCATGCAGCGACAAATTACTCGAAACAAAATTTCTAAACGCTAGTTTTTTCTAACTTGCCGATTCACAATTTCAGCCTAATGATAGGAAGCAAGAATTAATTAAACAAGTTGAAGCGTACCCTAAAAACGACAGCCATAAACACCAAATTCTAGAATTTCTAGCTCAAAACGAGGACTTTTGGACCAAAAACAATGCGTTAGGTCAAATCACAGCTTCCTGTTGGGTGCTGAACAAAGACCGGACGAAAGCACTAATGACTCACCACAAAAAATTAGATCGTTGGTTACAAATTGGCGGCCATTTGGCAGCCGAAGATGACTCAATAGTAGACTCATGCATCCGTGAATTAAAAGAAGAGTCCGGATTGACGCAGTTCAAACTACTACAAGAAGAAATTTTTGACATAGATGTTCATGATATTCCTGAATCGAAAAAAGGTGTTCCAGCACACATTCATTATGACATTCGAATGTACTTTGAAGCAGATGAAAGTGAAGTTATACAATTCGACAACGAGGAGTCGAACAATATAATTTGGATGAGTTTGTCTGAAATTGAAAAACTAAACAATGAATCAATTGTCCGAATGATTCGAAAGAGTACTGCTCCACCAGCGTAATTATAAAAATCTATACATCCTCCAACTTCACAAATTTCCAAGATAAATTTTGATGTTGTACATCGTGAATAAATAGCAAGGTTTTGTTGCCCCTTTCTCCAGCATGAATACCCGATGCTAAAAATTGAATCCCTTCTGCAGTTAAATATTCAAATTCTTTTATTTTAAAACCGATGTCCCCCCCAATACAAATGACTTCTACCCCACTTTGTTTTAACTCTACCAATTTAGGGTATACTTCTGAATTGAAATTATTAGGATTAATGCAGTAAAAACAATCTCCCAAACCGGCATTTGAAACGGAAGGAACTCGTTTTTCCAATTCAACATGGTTGTGCATCCAAATTAATTTGTGGTGCAACAACACCAAATGAGATGATTCTTTTAGCGTATCTAATACTCCAAATAAAAAGTCTTTCTGCTTTCCAATCGTATTACTCAAACTGTCTTGAGTATCTAACACTACTATGGTCATTCCATTTTGATGGCAGGTATAATAGGGAGATCTTTTGGTAAATTTTTGAACTCTTACTAAATCTGTGTAATCGTGGTTACCCAATGACCACAGCGTATTTCTGCTGCTCAAGTTAAAAATTGAATCTACATGTTGCATGGTAGACTCCTCTTCTGATGTGAGCTGTGCTAAATCTCCACCTAACCACAACATGTCGTATTTCTCAAAATTGAGCTGTTCCACAAAACTGTCTAGCTTAGGGTTGATCTTGGTTCTGGTATGGGAAATATGCAGGTACCTTTTCACCTGAGTTTCGTTTTCTGCCTGTTTGGTCTGATTCGAACAAGAAACGAATATAAAAAGCACTACTAAATTTACTAATTTATTCATACTGCTTTCCTCATCTAGTTTCATTTCATATTTAGAAATTGAAAGATACTTTTAAAGTTTTATTTTCCGTGATTCTATTAAAGAATGTGAGTCCGGGCTATCAAATTCGATTACAGTGAAGGAATTGAGAAATTATTTAGTGACAAACCTGAATTTGTAAACAAGTATAAGTGCTCGCTAAACTGGTCTGACTTGGAGAAGCACATTTACGAGTATTCTCAGTTGTAAAATAAAGAAGATTTTATACCATTAAAACCAGACTTACGCCTGGTTTTTTTCCATTAATTAACCTGACAATATTGTCAAATAGGGTGTAATCTGATCGTAATATTTATAACTATAAAAGCCGCGCTTCTCAGCGCAGCTTTTATTATAAATTATTTTACAATTCCATTAAATTGTACGTGCATTATCAACTTTGGTTTTGAGCAGCGCTTGATTGATGACTTCTTTCATTTCTTTGACGTAAATGAATTTTAAGCCTTTCAAATAACTCTTATCAATTTCTAAAATATCTTTCTCATTCGATTCAGAGAGTATAATCTCTTTAATACCGGCTCGCTTCGCAGCCAATATCTTTTCTTTAATTCCACCCACTGGCAATACTCTTCCTCTCAAGGTGATTTCTCCGGTCATGGCTAGGTTTTTCTTCACCTTACGTTGTGTAAAGGCAGATGTAATTGCAGTCATCATGGTAATACCTGCTGAAGGTCCATCTTTTGGAGTAGCACCTTCAGGCACGTGAATGTGTACGTTCCAATTTTCAAAAGCTCCTATCTTAATTCCAAACTCTTCGTTGTGCGCCTTTATGTATTCCAACGCAATTGTCGCAGACTCCTTCATCACATCGCCTAAGTTACCAGTCAAGGTCAACCTGCCCTTTCCTTTGCTCAAACTTGTTTCAATAAACAAGATGTCTCCACCAACTGAAGTCCAAGCTAAACCAGTTACCACTCCGGCAACATCATTTCCTTGGTACTTGTCTTTCGAATGCCCAGGCCCTAAAATTTCATATAGCTTCTCCACAGAAATTGAAGTATCGTAGTCCTCTTCCAATGCAATAGACTTTGCTGCAAATCGAACTACTTTTCCCAATCGCTTCTCTAGAGTTCTAACACCTGACTCTCTAGTGTATTCATCACAAATTATTTCAATTGACTTTTCCGGAATTGAAATTTGCTTCGCGGTCAAACCATTTTCCTTGATCAACTTTGGAATTAAATGATTTTTCGCAATTTGAATTTTCTCTTCTATCGTGTAACCATTAATTTCAATCATCTCCATTCGATCGCGCAATGCAGGTTGAATGGTAGCTAAAGAATTAGCTGTTGCAATGAATAAAATTTTTGATAAGTCATAATCTAACTCAATAAAATTATCATTGAAAGTTCCATTTTGCTCCGGATCTAATACCTCCAACAAAGCTGAAGAAGGATCGCCTTGATGTGAATTTCCAACCTTGTCAATTTCGTCTAAAACAAAAACGGGGTTCGAAGTTTGCACCTTCTTCAAATTTTGTAAAATTCTACCCGGCATAGCGCCAATGTACGTTTTCCTGTGTCCTCGAATCTCGGCTTCGTCTCTCAACCCACCTAAACTCATCCGAACATACTTTCTACCAATTGCTTCAGCAACAGACTTTCCTAAAGAAGTTTTACCAACCCCAGGAGGGCCATATAAACATAGAATCGGAGATTTCATATTTCCTTTTAACTTCAAAACTGCCAAATGCTCAATGATTCGCTCTTTGACATCCTTCAACCCAAAATGATCTCTATCTAAAATTCGTTTTGCTTCTTTTAAATCAAATTTATCTTTTGAAACCTCATTCCAAGGTAAATCCAACAATGTTTCTACATAGTTCAACTGAACCGAATATTCAGCCGATGCAGAATGCATGCGTTGCAATTTTGCCAATTCCTTTTCGAATCTTTCTTTTACAACCTTGCTCCACTTTTTCTTTTTCGCTCGCTTTTCAAATTCCTTAATTTCTAGGTCTTGCGGCGATCCTCCTAACTCCTCTTGAATCAACTTCATCTGCTGATTTAGGAAGTACTCTTTTTGTTGCTTGTCAATATCGGTTTTGACCTTCGATTGAATATCATTTTTCAGCTCCAATAACTTTAAGTCTTTGCTCAACAAACGCAACAAGATTTGAGCTCTCTTTCTGCAACTGGTTTCTTTTAAAACATCCTGCTTCTGCTGCACTTCAGCATTCATATTCGAAGCGATAAAGTTGATTAAAAATGAATTGCTCTCAATGTTTTTTATGGCAAACGACGCCTCTGAAGGTATGTTTGGTGACTGCTCAATAATGCGCAACGCCATATCTTTGATAGAGTCGACCAATGCATTAAACTTAGCATCTTTAGGAACTTTGCTTACATCATACTTTTGAACAGTAGCTCTAAGATACGGTTCGTGTTCTGTAATTTCATTTAACTTAAATCGCTTTTTACCTTGAATAATGGCAGTTGTATTGCCGTCAGGCATTTTGAATATTTTCAATATTCTTGCAACAGTGCCGACCTTAAATAGTTGGTCTTTATTGGGATCTTCTACCGTATCATCGGTTTGGGATATAACCCCAATAATTTTATCGCCTTTGTTGGCGTCTTGAATTAAGCTTATCGATTTATCTCGACCAACAGTAATTGGAATAACAACACCTGGAAAAAGGACTGTATTTCGTAAAGGAAGAATTGGCAGGGATTCAGGAGTTTCCTCCTTTTCCATTTCCTCTTCATCTTCGCTTGTCATTAATGGAATAAACTCTGCTCCTTCGTCAATGGCACTCTCTAATCTTAGTTTATCAAATTTAAATGAACTCATATATCTTGGGTCAATTTGTCAGTTAATAGAAAATCACTTGGTGTTTTCGAATTGAACTTATACTATTCAAGCCTTATGCCAAAATACTTTGCTGCTTATCTGTCAGCCTAAAAATTACGTTGAGTCGCCGTTTCTTCAAAAACATGCTTTAAGATGGACTTTTCTACTTCGTTTAATTTTTTAGAACGGCGTTCCATTACTTTTTCAGCTACTTCCATGGCTTTCTCAAATCGGTACACCATCCATTTTTCAGAACCGCCCCAGGCGAATGAAGGAATAAAGTTTCGAGGAAAACCACCGCCATAGATGTTCGCAGAAACACCAACAACAGTTGCTGTATTAAACATGGTGTTGATACCACTTTTAGAATGGTCACCCATCATCATTCCACAAAACTGAAGTCCCGTTGGTTTGAAGCCCATTTTTTCAAAGTTCCATAGCTTTATTTCAGCATAGTTATTCTTCAAATTCGACACATTGGTATCGGCTCCTAAATTGCACCATTCTCCTAATACAGAGTTACCTAAAAACCCATCGTGACCTTTATTAGAATATCCAAAAAGAACGGAATTATTTACCTCTCCTCCCACTTTAGAATGCGGACCAATGGTGGTTGGACCGTAGATTTTAGTCGCCAATTTCAAAACTGAACCTTCACACATGGCTAAGGCCCCTCGAACAACCGATCCCTCCATCACTTCAGCATTTTTTCCGATATAAATTGGACCTGATGTGGAATTTAGAACAGCTGCCTGAACTTTGGCTCCTTCTTCAATGAATAGCCGTCTGCCAATATGTGTGCAAGTCGCATCTAACGGTTGTGAAATTCTACCTTCAGTTAACAACTGATAATCCTCTTCAATGCCTTCTCCATTTTTAGCAAAAATGTCCCAAATATTATTAATGCTTAAGTAAGCATCCCTAAACAATACTTTTTTACCTTCCGTTGTATTAAACTGAAAGGACAAGTTTTCCGATGTGCAAAACACCAATAGTTGATTAGTCGAAGCATCAACCAATAGCTCTCCTTCTTTTAGTGATTGCGTTGCTTCAACCAGTTTGTCATTTGCCAGAACACTGCCATTCACATAATAGTTTAATTCGTGGTAGTGAACAGGATACTTTTCAGCTAAATAATCTTCCGTTAAATAAGAAAACGTTGAACCTTTCAATCTTTTCGACCACTTTTCGGACAAAGTTAAAATACCACACCTAAATTCGGCAATAGGTCTTGTATACGTAAAGGGCAGCAAATTCTGTCGGTTTTGATCGAAAAGGACGATATTCATAGGTTAAATTTATTTGACCAAATTTAATTGAAAATCTGCAGCTCATAGCTATTTTAGCAAAATGAACAAGAAAGACCAAACGAAAGGAATAGTTGCCCTTATTACCTTCAGTAGCATTTTTACTAGCTATTTTATCTGGGGAAAAGAAGTCGCTAAATATGTTGCAATAGCTGGCTTTGTTGTATGGTTGGGAGCAATGTATTTTTTGAATAAGCAGTAGTAATACCCCTTACTTCTTCTTCTTCAACAGCATCATTGGCAACAAAGTAAGATCTGTTATTACCGCAAATACTAAGGTCATACAAACAAACAACCCAATGTAAAAAGTACTTAGGAAGTTTGAAAAAATAAGACTACCAAAACCTCCTAATAAAATTATTGTTGTGATGATAATTGCCTTTCCTGTGGAAATAAATGTTCTTCGCAATGCAAACAAATTAGTTCTTCCTTGCGCCATTTCTTGCCGATAACGGCTTAAAAAATGAATGGTATCATCTACAGCAATGCCAAAAGCAATGGTAAAAACGATTGCGGTTGACATGTTCAAATCAATTCCTGCAAAACCAATATAACCTGCCGTCAAGAGTATTGGAAACACATTGGGTACTAATGAAATAAACCCCATTTTAATTGATTTAAAGAGGACCGCCATGCTTATTCCGATCAATAAAAAAGCAAATAACAAACCAATTACAATGTTTTCCGACACTTGTCGCCCTGCTTCATCAATAATTGCCGGCGTACCTGTCAATTTGTAAGATACCACGGAAGCGTCGATGTTTTTCTTATAAAATACCTCTAAACTATCATTCAAATCCAACATTTTTCTGCTCCCTGGATCAACCATTCGACCAAATATTCGACCTACTTTTTTATCAGACGAAACAATTTGTTGAAATTCCTCTCGCCCTTCAAACTTCTCCATTTGCCGTTTCAGATAGTTGAAACGCTTTTCGTTATCCGGTATCTTATAAAATTCATTTCTACCTTGTCTAAGTGTTTTATTGGCAAATTTAAATGGCACAGTTGGACTGATTATTTGGTTAACGCCATACTCCGTATCCAAATACTTCTCCAGTTTTTCCATTTCTCGAATAACATCGTAATCGTCCACTCCTTTTCCTTCGGCTGGAATTACTGCCATTTCAAATGGACGTATTCCTCCAAACTGTTTTTGAAAATATCTCAAATCTTGCATTAACGGTTGATCTTCACCCAAATCTTGCATTAAAAAATAATCGAATTTAATTCGACTGGCACCTACAATACATATGATGGTAAGAATTGAATAGGCCACTAACACCGTTTTTTGATTGCGGCATAATTGAATAAAAAACTTACTCAATCCTCGTTCCCAAGCATTTTGAACTTTTGTAGAATTAGTGATTTTTGGTTTCTTAATATTCAAGAAGATAGAAGGAATGAATAAAATAGAAAGCACAAAGGCTAACAACACTCCTACAGCAGTGAAAATTCCAAAATCTTGGATAGGTTCCATACCCACTCCAATTAGAGTTACAAACCCTAAAGCTGTTGTTAATGAAGTAAGCAAAGTCGCAACCCCAACCTTTTTTAGCATGTTCTTAATCGCGACCGTTTTAGTTCTTCCGTAACGGATTTCTTCCAAGTACTTGGAAACTAAATGAACCACATCAGACATGCCTACCACCAACATAATAACGGGTAGTAAAGTAGTCATCATGTTGAGCGGAGTGCCACTTAACTGCATAAAACCTAAACTGCCAATTACCGCAAGTAATACTGTTGCCATGGGAATTAAAACTCCCCACAAAGCTCGATAAGCAATAATTAAAAAAATGATGAGCACAAAAATGGAAATGGAAGCAAACGTTAGGAATTCAACTTTCATAACAGCCACATATACTTGCTGTCCCATGATTTTACCCATTACATGAGTCTCTTTGAAACCCTCTGCATCTATTAACTCTTGTAATACAGTAGCAAGCTCGTCCGAATCATCTTTATTAATGCGTTGCTTATTCTTAATTACTAGAATTAAGGAGTTATTGTCCAAATTCACCATTTCTGCAACTGGTTCAATGCTATTTTCTAACCGCTCTCGATCGGCGGCGTATTCCTCAGGGTTGTCAACATGAAAAATAGAGCGCTTCCTAAATCCCATTCCACCCGGAGCTAATTCGAAATAACTCATTTCAAGCGGCGAAATAACCTCCCTCAAATGAGGAAGCTCCCTTACTTTAATAGTAAAGCTTTGTACTTTTTGCAAAAACTGTTGGTCAAAAATTCCATTTTCATTAGAAAAACCCAATAAAATAAAGTCGTTGTCATTTTCGAATTTTTCTCGATAGTCTTCGTAAAAAGCTAAATCACTGTCTTCTTGCGGAAAGAATTTCTCAAAATCGTAATCAAATTCTAACTTGCTAGAGCTGTAGCCCAAAAAGAGCAGCACTAAGGCTAAGCCTGCTAATATATAACGGCTGTAATTTCTCCACTTAATCTCCTCCTTAATGTGTTCTTCCAAAACTTTATTCAGTTGATTTCTTTGCATACTTCAACACCAAAAGGTTCATTGGGTTCACTCCAAGACCAGAAATTGTAGGTTGCGAAAACCGAACAACCTCATCGTAAAACAACGGCACTACCGGAGCCTCCGAAATAACCAAACTATCCATTTGTTGATATAATCTCAAACGCAAGCTATCGTTTGTTTCTATCAGCGCTTCATTGTACCAAGCATCAAATTGTTCATTCCTGAAATGGGTATAATTTGGCCCGTTGGGTGAGAAATTTTTACTTTTAAAAAGCGACAAATAATTCTCTGCATCGGGATAATCCGCCACCCAAGACTTTCTAAAAAACTGCGCCTTTGAATTTGCAATTAATTCATTGTTTGTCGCCGCTTGGTTTACTTCGATATTAATTTTAATGCCATATTCGGCTAGCTGCGATTGCAAATATTCACAGATGTCTAAATATTGTGCTGTTGTACTCAAGTTAATTGGTGGCAATCCATTTCCGTTAGGATATCCGGCCTTTTCCAACAAGGAACGCACAGAGTCAGGCTGGAATGTATAGCCAACAGTATTTTCACTGTATCCAGGGAGTCCTTTAGGTATAAACCCTTGGGACGCAGGAACTCCAATACCACTTCGTAAATACTTTAGCATTTTTTCACGTTCGAAACCGAAGTTGATGGCTCGCCGTATTTCCTTTGACACAGGTTGTTTACTTTCGTCCACCAAGAACCCTAGGTACTCGGTATTCAAATAAGGTGAAGTAGTAAAAATGACTTGCTCTTGGTATTTATTTCTTAATTTACCGTCAGAGGTTAGCAACTCATCTTTATAAGAACCTTTTAGACCTGTTAAATAGTCTAACTCTTTTTTTAAGAACTGTAAAAATGTTACCTCTAGGTCTTTCGTAAATGTTATTGAAACCGCATCCAAGTAAGGCAAGGAATTACCCGAATCGTCTTTTTCAAAATAATCGTCATTTTTTAGCATTACCAACTTGACATTTTCTTTCCAATATTGGAATTTGAATGGTCCAGTTCCCACAGGATTCGCTCGAAAGTCTGATCCAAAAAAACTTACCGCCTCAATTGGTACTGCGCTAAAATATTGCATGCTTAAAATACCCAAGAAAGGTGGGAAAGTCCGTTTTAAATGAATGTCTAACGTATAGTCATCTACTGCTTGAATATCCAACTCCCCTTTTGAATCTCGTCCTACCTCGTTCAACAACCACTTTCCAGGTGATATCACTTGAGGATCAATCAAGCGGTTAAAAGAATAGATAAAATCTTGGGCGACTAATTCCCTTGTGGAGTCGTTTCCAAATACGGCACTTTTATGAAAGTAGACTCCTTTCTGCAGGTAAAAACGATAGGTTCTACCACTATCTAAAACCTCCCATTTTCTTGCTAAACATGGTTTCAGATTCAAATTTTCATCTGTCTGAAGTAACCCGTTAAAAATTTGATTAACTGCAGAAATATTATCAATACTTCGTGAAAAAGCAGGATCTAATGAGGTTATTCCATCTGAGACATTGTAACGAAAAATATTTTTATCACCGTAGCGTTGCTCTGGCTGACAGGCCAACAAAAAAGTAACAATAAGGAGTGTAGTAATTCTTTTCATCTCAAATACAATGTTACTCGAAATCAATTTCTAAATTTCAATAATCAAATTAAAATTTCAACAAACACATCTACTCTTGTCCTTCCAACTCATCCCACTCCAAGATATCTCCTGGTTGGCAATCCAGTGCTTTGCAAATAGCATCTAAGGTGGAAAATCGAATGGCCTTTCCTTTGCCTTGTTTTAGAATAGAAAGATTGACGCTTGAAATTCTGGTGAGTTCCGAAAGTTCTTTCAATTGCATTTTTCGTTTAGCCAGCATTACATCTACGTTCACAATAATTGCCATAGCTTAAATGATAAATGATTCTTCTAATTGCTCTTTGAAATCACTCGCGTTATCCTCGTTTTTTCCCCAAGTATAAACTTGAAAAGCAACTATTTCGTAAATTAATTCAGAACTCTCACTACCATTTCGGTTTATTGTAACATAGATTTTTTCACCCCAAGATTTTAAGCTTATTGAAGTGACAACAAGAAGAATTTTATTTTCATCATCGGTGCTTTTTATTTTTATGCCATTCTGAATCAGCACCTCTTTCGCTTTATCAAAAAGTAAACCAGATTCAATATCAAATTGAAAAACCTCCACTCTCTTAGCAGTCAATAAATTAAAAGGACTTGTATAAAAACTCTTCCATCTCAAATTCCGTCGATTGGCGAATGATATTAACTGATATAAAACTAATACGCCTGCAGCTGAATACAGTACCGTATAATTATCTTCTTCTACCATTAAAGTCGGAAGCACTCCAATAGCTATAATTATAAGCAATGCTAAAAAGTGTTTAAAATATCTCATCAAGTAAAATTTTCTGAGACAAATATAGTGAATAACATTATTTAATTAATGATAATCATTAATTATTATGTTTTCAAGTAATAAAACAATTAAACTCTACAATAGATATCCACTCAGCAGGCAATTGATTCTTTGGCGCAGGATGTATGGTTTGTCAACCCATCCAAATGGCCTTTCCATCTATAGAAGTTGAGTATTAGCAAACCCTAAAAGTAAAATGTGATCCGTTTTATAAAAAAGAAATGATTGTACAAGATTTTTCTAGCTTATAAAATGGGTTTTTTATTGATTTTATCCTTCCTATTTTCAATAGATTTGATTAGCATTACATTCCATGAATTCATTAAAAAAACATTCAGAAAACACTACTTTCTGCATCATGCCGTGGGTGCATTTGCATGTTTCTCAAAACGGTAATGCAATACCTTGTTGCCAAGCGCCACCGCATAAAGTCCATCGCTTTGGAAATGTGAATGAACAGTCGGTTTCAGAAATTTGGAAAAGTGAGGAGATACAAGCTTTTCGTAAAAAAATGTTGGCCAATGAAAAAGACCACCGTTGCAAACAATGCTACCTGAAAGAAGATAGTGGTGCAAAAAGCTTGCGGCAAATCACTAATGAAAAGTTCAATAAAGAAGTCAATGAAGTTTTGCAACATGGTAGAGCCGAACACGACTTTCCAATTCATTTCGACGTGCGATTTTCTAATACTTGTAATTTAAAGTGTCGGATTTGCGGACCATGGGCAAGCTCACAGTGGCACAAAGATTCTGTTGCTCTTGGGATGCGAGAAAAAGATTCTAAAGCGCTTTCAGTAGCCTTGAATGACGAAGACTCATTCTTTGAGGAAATCACTCCATTGTTACCAGAAGCCAAAGAGTTTTATTTTGCCGGTGGCGAGCCCTTAATGATGGAGCAGCATTATAAAGTTTTGGATGCATTAATTGCTTGTGGAAATACATCCATTCGGCTGAGCTACAACACCAACTTTTCTACATTAGAGTTTAAAGATTATAAGGTAGTTGAATATTGGAAGCAGTTTAAAAACATTCACGTTACTGCCAGCCTCGATGCTGAAGGGAGTGAAGGAGAGTTTTTACGAAAAAACTTAAAATGGGACAAGGTAATTGATAACAGAAAAACATGCTTGAAACAAGTACCACACTTGCACTTTCAAATTGCCCCAACGGTTTGTGTATTCAACGTTTCTCTCCTTCCATCATTTCATAAAATCTGGGTTGCAAAAGGCTTTATTGGTGTGGAAGACTTTATTCCAAATATTTTAATTCATCCAAAGGAATATCAGCTAAATGTTCTTTCATTGGAAGATCAAATGATACTAAGGGCAAAATACCTAGAGCACATTTCTTGGATGAAGGTTCAAGATATTAAAGACAAGGACAGCTTTTTAAATGCCCTTCAACAGTTTGAAAGCATTGAAGCGCAATTGGGAAAGACTACTTCAGAATCGCTTGAATCGTTTTTAGAAATAACAAAAAAACTGGATGCTCTGAGGAAGGAAGACGCTAGTTCACTATTCCCTAACTTAATGGATAATTAACAATGATTCGTAATTGAAAAATGTTCAATTCGTAATTAAAAAATTATCAATCTCCATTTTCCACTTCTCTTTCTCCTCTCTTGTTAACCACGTTGCCTCAAAACCATTTTTCATTAAGCTAGCTATTTCAATTTTACTTAGGTCCAGCGCATTCGCTGTGGCAATGAAATTCTCATTCATGTAGCCGCCAAAATAAGCTGGGTCGTCTGAGTTTAAGGTGACCAATAATCCCGCATCCATCATTTTCCTGAGCGGATAATCTTTTAAATCGTGAATCACTTTCAATTCTAAATTAGACAAGGGACAAAGTGTCAATGGTATTTGTTCCTGAACTAACCTTTCCAGCAATTTTTGATCCTCTAAACAACGGTTCCCATGGTCGATTCTATCCACCTTTAACAAGTCTAACGCTCCCCAAATGTACTCAGAGGGTCCTTCTTCTCCAGCATGAGCGCACAGTTTAAATCCCTCTTCTGATGAAGCTTTAAATACTTTTTGAAACTTTTCCGGAGGGTTACCTACCTCTGAAGAGTCAAGCCCTACTCCATCAATCAAATCTTTAAAAGGCAAGGCTTGCTGCAGCGTTTGAAAAGCAGACTCTTCACTTAAATGCCTTAAGTATGACATGATTAATCGGAAAGAAATACCGATTTCCTTTTCCCCTTTTTCGAGCGCTTTATAGATCCCCAATAAAACGGTAGAAAACTCCACTCCTCTTTCGGTGTGTGTTTGAGGGTCGAAGAAAATTTCAACATGTTTTACATTTTGAGAATGAACCTTTGTTAAATAAGCCCAAGTCAAATCAAAAAAGTCTTGTTCTGTGAGTAGAACATTTGCTCCAGCGTAATAGATGTCTAAAAACTCTTGTAAGTTATTGAACTTGTATGCCGACTTAATCTCTTCAATTGAATCGAATGGGATTTTAATATTATTCCTTTTTGCTATTTTAAACATTAGTTCAGGCTCGAAAGACCCTTCAATATGTAAATGTAATTCAGCCTTTGGCAGGTTTCTAATAAATGATGAGAGCTCTTTCATAAAATGAATTTGGAGCAAGATAAGAACCTAGTCAATGCTTTGCACCAATTCAACCTTCATATTCATTACTAATCTTGCTTTCGAGCAATTTAAAGGTCATCGTCTATTACCCATAATCGTAATTTACTAACGCTAGTATCGCTTTATTTTATCATGTACCCTAAACAATCTATGAAGCAAACAATTGCAAAAAGGTATAAAAAGTCGATTTTGAATTATTAAAAATAACTTCTTCACTTTTGTAACCATGAAATGGAAGTTTAACTTTTTTGTTCTTGTTGCGGTTTCTTTGCAAGCCTGCTCCGATACACAAACTAATTCAACGACGGCAGAAACACACCAAAAAGAACTGTGGGTTAGCATGTTGGTCGAAATACCTACAGGCACCATTAAAAAATATGAACTCAACAAAACTTCAGGTTTACTTGAAATGGATTCTGTTAATGGTAAGCCACGTTTGATTGATTACCTCGGTTATCCAGCCAATTACGGCATGATTCCAAAAACCATTTTACCAAAAAACAAAGGTGGAGATGGAGACCCTTTAGATATAATTGCAATCGGACCACCAGCTGAGAGAGGAAGTAATATTGATTGCAAAGTAATTGGTGTTTTAAAATTGAAAGATCGCGGAGAACAAGATGACAAACTCATTGCTATATCCTCAACTAGCAGTTTAAAACATATCAACTCCATACATGAATTACAAGAAAACTATCCCGGTATTTCTGAAATTATTGAGACTTGGTTCACCCAATATAAGGGGAAAGAAAAGATGATTAGCAGCGGGTATCAAGATCAAAAGAGGGCCCAAGAAATCTACAAGATGGCTAAACAGTCTTTCCCAGAATAGGTTAAATGCTCCCTCTTAATTTTACCTCTTAATATTTTAATAACATTAATTTAATAACAGTAATTTTGTCCACCTAATTTTTTATGGATGGAAAACAAGTGGAATCTCTTCGAAAAGTTTCTCATAACAGAGAATAACAATATCTCTCTCGTTGACTTTTTAATCAGCTCGGTAACAATCATTATTCTTTGCTGGCTCCTAGGAATCACCTACCAGAAAGTTGCAAAGAGTCTTTCTAATAGAAAGGACTTCTCAGCCAACTTTATGATTTTAGCATTTACTACCATGCTAATTATTACGATTGTAAAATCTTCCCTCGCCCTTTCTTTGGGATTGGTTGGAGCACTTTCTATCGTGCGTTTTAGAGCAGCGATCAAAGAGCCAGAAGAACTAGCATTTATTTTCTTTTCCATCTCTATTGGATTAGGGTTGGGCGCAAATCAGTTGCCAATTGTACTAACTGCTTTTGCTATCTTCATGGTAATTCTTTGGGGTAGATTCTTTATTCAAGGAAAAAGTGAAAATCAAAACATTTTTGTAAGTATAAACTCCAACCAAGATAAAGTAGAGTTAAACGTTGTGCGGGATTTAATGAACAAACACTTTAGTCAGCCGCTACTGAAGCGTTTTGACCAAGTAGACGGAGCTTCTGAAATTTCTTATGTTGCCAATGTTCAAAAGAGCAATAACTTAGAACTTTTCAGAAATGAATTACTAACCGCTTATCCAAATACAAATATCTCATTCTTAGATAGTAAGGCCTACTAGATATGTCTACTCCTGCGAATTATACTTTATTGGAGACCGCTCGATTTGAGCGAAAATTCATTTTAGAAAACAGTAGTTTGCCGTATGCCAAAATGTTAATCAAAACAAGTGTAGGCGTATTCTCATCCATTTATGAAAAGAGAAGAGTCAACAACATGTATTTTGACACTCCAAATTTAACGAGCTATTATGAAAATCATTTTGGCAAAAGTGACAGAACCAAAATAAGAGTTCGTTGGTATGGAGAAACCTTTGGAGAGATAGTCGATCCCATTCTTGAGATTAAAATCAAACACGGTGCAGCCGGAAAAAAGAAATCTTACCCCTTAAAATCATTCAACTTAAAAGAGGGATTTTCTCGACAAGATTGGAATGAAATATTCCAACTTTCAGATATACCAGACATGGTAAGAGCAGAGTTGAAGAGAAACATTCCCACACTATTAAACAGTTACGAAAGAGAATATTTCCAATCTTTCGATAGAATCTTCCGCTTTACATTAGATTACAACTTAAAATTTTTTAATGTAAAATCAATGATTAGTTCTTTCAGAGAGAAATCTCTACCAGAAAACACCATTATATTGGAATTAAAATATGATTTGAAAGAAGACAAAGAGGTAAAAAAAATTACTAATGCCTTACCAGTTCGACTTGGAAAATTTTCAAAATACATTCGAGGAGTCGAGATATTTAATCCGCATTTAGCTGTTTAACTATGAGAAAGTCAGTATTTTGTCATTTTTTTGCTTTTATTATTCTTGTTGCACTTTTTACAAGCTGTAACGAGTATAAAAGGAATAACCGAGAGCAGTTCTCTTCTTTGTTATGCTCGGTCGATTGTAAAGGCTTTTCTGAGGGTGAAACAACGCATAAACATGAATTCACTGATGGAGAGTCTGTGGAAGTGAATCTAGGACATGTTGTTTCATATCAACCAGAAGGAAACAAAGTTCTTCCAGAAGGAAACAAAGTTGTTCTGCTTGACAAACAACACCCCTATGGACTAACTGCCAAAATTGAAGACCCGAAACCGAATGTGTTTTACAAAGTTTCCATTCGTAGAAACGATCCTTCAAAATCTGCAGTACTCGTTGTTCAAGGTGCTCATCCATCTATATTATATATTGCCGAAAAAGAAAGTTTTTCAGCTAACGAAAACGGATGGGACAGCTTAATAATTTCATTTGAAGTGCCGCCTCACTCAGGGATCATTTCAATTTACGCATGGATTGCTGGAGGCGATTCTGCATATGTTGACGACTTAGCAATTAGCAGACAACCTCAAAGAACTTATTACAAGCACGAACCAATCAAATCAGTTTCTTTATACTTTTCGGATAAGAAAGTTGAAAAATTTGAAAAATCCAAAGAGGTAGCTTTTGCAGAAGGGGTTCATTTTAGTGATGGGAACTGGAACAAGGGAATCTTATCTTATAAAGAGGGCCCAATTCCAATTAAAGCTCGATTCAAAGGAGATTGGCTCGACCATTTGATTGGAAATAAATGGTCTTTAAGAATTAAAACAAGGAAAGGGAAAACCTTCAAGAGAATGAAAGAATTCTCTATTCAAACACCGGAAAGTCGCTACTTTTTACACGAATATCTTGCTCACCAATTGTTTTTTGAAGAAGGTCTTTTGACAACTCGATATGATTTTACCTCATTGTATTTTAATAAAGTTAGCAGAGGAGTTTTTGCGATAGAAGAACACTTTTCAAAGCAATTGATTGAATACAACTTAAGGCGTGAGGGACCGATCTTAAAATTTGACGAAAATCCGATGTGGAGGGGTATTGCTCTGCACAAAGGCTTAGACCCTCTCCCCGGGTGGAAGGCATTTCCCGCTTATGAAACAAGCAGAATATTAGCTTTTGGATCCTCTCAAATCTCAAAAGAGGAATCTTTTAAACAAAAATTTCTTATTGGTCACAGTTTGTTATATCAGTTTAAAAATAGACTAGCGCCTGTTGATGATATCTTTGAAATAGACAAACTTGCAAAGTATTTAGCCTTATCTGATTTACACCAGGGCAAACACGGAGCCATTTGGCACAACCTAAGATTTTATTACAACCCGATTAGTTGCAAACTGGAAATAATCAATTACGACAACTTTACGCCAGACAACGAAAGACACGAAATAGAGAAAACCACAGCTCTAAATTTTGAACAAACAACTGAAAAGTTTAAGTACAAGCATTTCTACACCTACTTTTTTACTTCCAAAAAATTAAGAGAAGCCTACATTAAAGAAGTGGAGCGGTTTTCTAATGAGTCTTACGTGAACTTTTTTTACGATAAAATTGAACCTCAATTAAATGAATACAAGGAGCTCATTAATATTGAATTTCCTAAGTATGATATTTCAAGAGATTTTTTGATCGCAAATGCAAAATCACTGCGTGAAGATCTAAAAGTAATTCAAAAACGAAATGAAAATGGATTTTACGATAGCCTTATAATTATTGATCATAATGAGCAATTCTCTACAGAGTATTTCCCTTCCATTTTTCCCTATTACTTAAATGCATATTATCACTCAGAAGGTAACAAAGGTAAATTGAGAATAGAAAATAACAATGTAACAGGAATTATCCCAACGCGTTTGTCTGATGGTTCCGAAACACTTTATGAATTTGAAGATAAAAGTGTTATTTCCAAATACGGAGAAGAAGGACAATTCCGAGAATACAACATTCCCTATTTCAAAGATGCAACATACATTGAATTCAAAGATGTTGATTCTAATAAATTTTACAAAACAGAACTAACTCTTTGGAAAAAGAATATAGACCCTTCACCATATCAAAAATTAAAGAGCAGTCCAACATCTAATCCGTTGCAACTATTTATGGCTCATAATGATACCCTTATTTTGAAAAAAGGCAGCTATCAACTGACGGAAAAGATTTTAATTGATGACAGCAAAACAGTTATTATTGAAGCAGGGGTTCAATTGGATCTAATTAATAAAGCAGCAATTGTTTGTGAAAGCCCAGTCTTCTTTATGGGTTCCGCATCAAATCCAATTGTGGTCAATTCTTCTGATAGATCATCAAACGGAATTGCAGTATTACAAGCAAATCGTAAAAGTGAAGTTTACCATACCAAATTCAAAAATTTAAATACTTTCTCATATGAAGGATGGACACTTTCAGGGGCAGTGAACTTTTACGAATCAGAGGTCCACATCGAGCAATCAACATTTGAAAGCAATTTATGTGAAGACGCATTGAACATTGTAAAATCTGACTTTTACGTTAACAATTGCCACTTTAATGACATTTTTGCGGATGCTTTTGATTCCGATTTTTGCACTGGAAAGCTTTCAAACACCCAATTCAATTACGTTGGAAATGACGCCATTGATTTTAGCACCAGTCAAATAAAAATTGACAGTTGCACCATTCAAAATATTAGCGACAAAGGAATTAGTGGTGGCGAAGGTTCTACCCTATGGGTTAGCAATACCACTATAGACAAGTGTAACATAGGAACGGCTTCTAAAGATTTATCTGAAGTTTATCTAACCAATGTTTCCATTACCAATTCTCAGTTTGGTTTGGTGGCATTACAAAAAAAACCTGAATACGGACCTGGCAAACTGATTACAGAAAATTTCACCATGAGTAATTGCAAAATGGAATTGCTGATTGAAAAAGGTTCTTCTGTCAATCTAAATGGAAAAGTAATTGAAGGGACAAAGAAAAAAGTAGCAGAAATGTTCTACTAATTTTTAATGCTGTTATTGTTCCGCTTACCTTTGTTGCGTGGAAAATCTCATATCAAAATACAACATACCTGGCCCTCGTTATACATCGTACCCTACTGTTCCTTTTTGGAACAAAGAAGGTATTCAAAAGTCCGTGTGGATAGAATCAGTCAAGCAATCTTTTATAGAAAGTAATAGTAAAGAAGGCATCAGTTTATACATACACTTGCCTTTTTGTGAAAGCTTGTGCACCTTTTGTGGTTGCAACAAACGAATTACTAAAAACCACGGTGTGGAATCACCTTACATAACTGCTGTACTAAAAGAGTGGGATTTGTATTTGGAGTTGTTTGATGACAAACCAATTATCAGCGAATTACACTTTGGTGGAGGTACTCCTACTTTTTTCAGGCCTGAAAGTTTAGATCACTTACTAACCGGAATATTGGGTAAAGGAATTATTCCTGAAAAGCATTCGTATAGTTTTGAAGGTCACCCGAACAATACAAAAAGAGAGCACTTGGAAGTAATGGCCAAGCATGGTTTCAGGAGAGCAAGTTATGGTGTCCAAGATTTTGACGAGAAAGTTCAGCGTTCAATTAACCGAATACAGCCGTACAAAAATGTGGCAGAAGTAACTAAAATTAGCCGAGAATTAGGGTATAATTCTACTAGTTTCGATCTAGTTTACGGCCTGCCTTTTCAAACCATTGGCAGCATAGAAGACACCATTGAGCAAGTTAAAAAGTTAATGCCAGAACGTATTGCATTTTACAGTTACGCACATGTGCCGTGGATCAAAGGAAATGGACAACGTGGTTTTGATGAAAACGATTTACCAACCCCAGAAGGAAAAAGAGCCATGTATGAAACTGGCTATCGCTTACTATTAAAAGCTGGTTACAAAGAAGTGGGAATGGACCATTTTGCGTTGGAAACGGACGAGATGTACCAGTCATACGATGCAAAAACCTTGCACCGTAACTTTATGGGTTATACTGCTTCAAAAACTCAACTGATGGTAGGATTGGGCGTTTCAAGCATTAGCGACAGTTGGTATGCATTTGCACAGAATGTAAAATCCGTTGAAGAATACTACGAAGAAATAGAAAAGAACGAGATTCCGATTTTCAAAGGTCACTTATTGACAGATGAAGACTTGATTATAAGAAAGCACATTTTAAACATTATGTGCCACTTTGAAACCAACTGGAAAGACGAAGCCTTACAGCACAAATTAGTATTCGAAGCAGAAGGTCGTTTGGAGGAAATGATACAAGACGGTTTGTTAATCATCGAAAATAATGCACTGACTGTTACCGAAAAAGGAAAACCTTTTGTGCGTAACATTTGCATGGCTTTTGACGCCAAACTATTGGGAGTCAAGCCTGGCACTCAACTTTTTTCAATGACGATATGATTGCAATTCTTGGAGGAGGAATAAGTGGATTATCGGCAGCTTTTGAATTAAAAAAAGCAGGAAAAGAATTCATTTTATTGGAAGCTAACAAGCAAGTTGGTGGAAAAATTCATTCTTCTCAAGAACAAGGTTTTACTCTGGAGCACGGGCCAAATACTGTTTTAATCAACAATCCTGAGATCAAAAAACTGATTGAAGAATTGGGGCTGTGGGACGAACTCATTTTTCCTGAAGAAAAAGCCTCGAGCAATCGTTTTGTTCTAAAAAATGGAACCATTGAGCCTTTTCCAAGTGGGTTAAAAAAAATGCTCAAAAGCAACCTTTTTAGCTTTTCTACCTTGCTTTCGGTTTTAAAAGAACCCTTCAATAAATCTAGGAGTACAGCGGAAGATGAAAGCCTTGGGGCTTTTGTAGAAAGACGTTTGGGCAAGCAAATTCTCGACGACTTTATTACACCTTTTGTAACCGGAATTTACGCCGGAGACCCTTATAAAATGAGCGCCAAGTACACCATGAACCTGCTGAAAGAGGCAGAAGAAAAGCACGGATCAATTGTAAAAGGTGCCTTCAAAATTATGAAGGCAAAGAAGTTGGAGAATGAGAAATACGGCTTACCAAAACAGAAAATTTTTACTTTTAAAAATGGACTACAGCAACTCATTACAGCACTTCAACACAAAGTAGAAAAGGAAATTCAATGGGGAGCAACTTGCTCTAAAATTGAATATTCAAATAAAGAATACACCATTCATTACGAGCAAAGCGGAGCCCAAAAAGCAATTATAGCATCTCATGTTATTTCTGCTTTACCAGCATTTGCCTTAGCTGAGTTAGCCCATAACTTTGCTTACGGCTTAAGCACCCATTTAGACCAAATTAGTTACGTCCCTGCCATGGCTGTACATTTTGGATTTGACTCGAAAAACATGACTTTTCCTGAAAAAGCTTTTGGAATACTTAGTCGCAACGCTGAACAAGTACCTTTCCTAGGAGTGTTGTTCAACAGCCACTTTTTTCCTCACACAGCACCCCAAGGTAAAGACCTAATTACCGTGATTTGCGGCGGAGCTCGCTACCCTGAAATTGTAGATAAAAGTGACGATGAAGTAGTAGAAGAAATAAGCTCTTGTTTGAAGAGTTTATTAGGATTAACGGGAGAATTTGAACTGACCAACATTGTGCGTTGGAAAAGGGGCATACCTCAATATAACGTAGGGTATCCTAAAATTGAAAGGGAGATCGACCTTTATTTAGGTGCACACCACAACTTCAAAATTACAGCTAACTTTTACAAAGGAATCTCTGTGAGCGATTGTGTGAAAAATGGTAGCTTAGCAGCACAATTCTTTATTTAATGTTCTTTATCCTTTCCAAAGTTCTATTTTTCCTGCTTCAACCGCTGGTTTGGGTGGTAGTTGTTTTGGTACTTTCTCTGATCTCAAAAGCAGAGAAACGAAGAAAAAGGTATCGAATAGGTGCATTAGTTATTTTACTTTTCTTCTCCAATCCATTTATTTTTAACGAAGTGAGTAGAGTGTGGGAAAATCAAACTCCCGTTTTTCAGTCTACTGAGCAATACGACGTGGCCATTGTTTTGGGAGGTATTTCTAACTACGACAAATACCACCATCAAACGGCTTTTCATGGCAATAGTGAACGATTAATGAATGTATTGCCACTCTATTTCAATGGCCAGGTGAAAAAGATACTTTTCGCTGGTGGTTCCGGCAGGCTCGACAAGCAAAATGTGGAAGCCGTTCACATCGAAAAATACTTGATGAGCTTGGGAGTTAAACAAAAGGATATTCTGCTTGACACCAATTCTCGAAACACCTTCGAGAATGCAAAATATGCAGTAGAGTTAGTAAACGAAACGAATCGACTCTTGCTCTCCACCTCAGCTGCGCACATGCCCAGAAGTTTAGCGTGTTTTAAAAAGCTCGGTGTTTCTCCTACTCCATTCCCTGTAGATTATATGAGTTATGAAGACAATCGATTCGAAGTAAGTAAATTATTGGTTCCCAACCCCTTGATACTGAATTATTGGTTCTGGTTATTGCACGAATGGATAGGAATGGTGAGTTACAAAGCAAGAGGGTATTGTTAACAAGTTAACCTAATAACAATTAGTTGCTTAAATTTTTAGTCTACAATATCAACAACCAAAAAGCCCGTTTCAACTTAGGTTGAAACGGGCTTTTTTATTTTTTATAAAATTGTAGGACTTCCACTATCGCTCAGTGTGACAATTGGAAAAATTTTACTTCATTAAGTCTGCCATCAATTTTCCAATCTCGGCAGGAGAGTCAGCAACGGTAATTCCGCAAGCTCTCAGAATTTTCATTTTTGCTTCAGCAGTATCGTCAGCTCCACCAACAATAGCGCCTGCATGGCCCATTGTTCTACCTGCTGGTGCAGTTTGTCCTGCAATAAATCCAACTACTGGCTTTGTTCCGTTTGCTTTAATCCAATTGGCAGCATCTGCTTCCATATTTCCTCCAATCTCACCAATCATGATGATACCTTTTGTGTCAGGATCGTTCATTAGTAATTCAACAGCTTCTTTAGTCGTTGTCCCAATAATAGGATCTCCACCAATACCAATAGCAGTTGTAATTCCTAAACCAGCTTTTACTACTTGGTCAGCTGCTTCGTATGTTAATGTTCCAGATTTTGATACAATACCAATGTTTCCTTTTTTGAAAACAAAACCTGGCATAATTCCAACTTTCGCTTCACCCGGAGTAATTACACCCGGACAGTTAGGACCAATTAAAGTACAAGGCTTGTCAGACAAATATTGCTTCACCATAATCATATCTTTGGTTGGAATACCTTCAGTAATACAAATGATCACTTTTATACCTGCCTCAGCAGCTTCCATAATTGCATCAGCAGCAAATGCTGGTGGCACAAAAATAATTGAAACGTTCGCTCCAGCTTTTTCAACTGCCTCAGAAACGGTATTAAAAACCGGACGATCTAAGTGCGTTTGACCACCTTTACCAGGAGTAACACCACCAACTACATTCGTTCCATATTCAATCATTTGACCTGCGTGAAAAGTTCCTTCACTACCAGTAAATCCTTGTACAATTACTTTTGAATCTTTGTTTACTAAAACACTCATTTTATATCTCGTTTAGTTCTTTTTATAAGGCTTCCAAAATTAGTTTTTATCCTTTTGCTAAACAACAGTTCATTCGAAGAATTTTCTAAAAATCGAGGGTCAGTTGACAACCCTCTAACTCCTTCATTTCTTCGACATTGTCTAAATGAGATAGTGTGATGCCCAACAATCGAACTTCTTTCTCTAAATACTCTGGTTGGTGCAATAATTCCAAAACGGTTTCCCAAATTACTGCTGCAGAACTGGTAAAATGGTCCAAACTTTTCGACCTGGTTTTGACCGTAAAATCGTGGTATTTTATTTTCAGTGTCACCGTTCTGCCTTTGCGCCCCGTTCTTTCAATTCGTCGCATTAAGGTTTCGTGAATGTGCTGCAACGCTTCCAACACTTCATGCTCTTCAAACAAATCTTTCGAGAAGGTATTTTCTGCGCCAATCGACTTTCGAATGCGGTCTGGTTTAACCTCTCGGAGATCATTAGCGGTAACAATGTTATGGTAATGCTTTCCGGCCTTTCCATACCGACGGATGAGTTCGCTGCGTTCAAGTTTCATTAAATCGGCACCAGTAAATATGCCTTGGCTATTCATTTTTTTAGCGGTTACTTTTCCAATTCCATGAAACTTTTCAATGGCTAGTTCCTTCATAAAAGGAATGGCTTGTTCTGGTAAAATCACACTCAACCCATCGGGTTTGTCCAAATCAGAAGCGGTTTTAGCTAAAAATTTATTAAAAGAAATACCCGCCGAAGCAGTTAACCCCACTTTTGCTTTAATTTCTTCTCGAATTAGCATCGCAATTTTTATAGCCGATTTTAACTCTTTTTTATTGAAGGTCACGTCTAAATAGGCTTCGTCTAACGAAAGCGGCTCCACCAAGTCGGTGTAGCTTTGAAAAATTTCCATGATTTGTGAAGAAATCTCTTTGTACCGCTCAAATCGAGGTTTTACAAAAATCAAATTCGGACATCTTCTTGCTGCAATGCTAGATGCTAATGCGGAGTGAACTCCAAAAGCTCGTGCTTCGTAACTTGCAGCTGCCACCACTCCCCTTTCTCTAGAGCCACCAACAGCTAATGGTTTTCCTTTCAATTCCGGATCATCCATCTGCTCCACAGACGCATAAAACGCATCCATATCGATGTGAATTATTTTACGGAACTCGGGCTGCTGGGTAGACATTTCTTCAAATGTAAATACAACAGTTTAAAATTGAATTCGTTTTTTACTTGTTAATTTTTATAAAATAAGTGCAAAATGTTTCCAGTAATCGATTCAAGCACACTACATTTGATGTTCAAACCATCAACTCCATCAAAATGAAAAAAATAGCTCTATCTTTTTTGACTTTTGCCTTAATTGCCATTAGCAGTATAGCCCAAGAAAACTATAAAATAAATACAGAAATTAGCTCAATCGAGTGGATTGGTCGCAAAGTAACGGGACAGCACAACGGGGTGATTCAACTAAAAAATGGCAGTTATACTTTCGAAAATGGCTTAATTTCAAAAGGGGAATTCACCATTGACATGCAAACTATTAAAATCAATGACATTGAAGACAAAGAGCAAAACAAAAAATTACAAAATCACTTAAACTCTCCAGATTTCTTTGCTGTAAAAGATCACCCAACAGCTAAACTATCTATTCTAAAAAGCGAAAGAGTAGGCACTGATAAGCTAAAAGTTTTTGCAGAATTGGAAATTAAAGGCATTTCTAAACGCATTGATTTTGAAGTTACCATGCTACAAAAAGGAACCAAAATGGTAGCCGTGGGAGAAGTAGACATTAACAGAACAGCATATGACATTCGCTACGGTTCAGGTTCATTTTTCGACAACCTTGGTGACAAAGCCATTAAAGATCAATTTACAATTAAATTTAAGGTAGCAGCAATTCAACAATAAGTAATCGTAGGAACTCCTTACTTTTGAGAAAAAAGTTGAAGAACAATTCCCTTTTTCGCTTCATTACTTTATTGGGCGCATTTGCTTTTATTTTAAGCTTCTATAGCAAGGCCGTTTTGAGCCCCAACAGCTATTTATTTAGTGGCAATGGAGACGGCATAAAAAACTACTTCACTTACGCTTACCACATTAAAAACAACGAAAGCCTCAGCAATTTTGAAGGCTTCAATTATCCTTACGGAGAAAACTTTCTATACACTGATGGACACCCTCTGCTCATTAGCATTTTAAAACCAATTCATTCCGTTTTTCCCGGTGTCGCAAACTATTCTATTGGCATTCTAAACTCTCTCATGCTGCTGTCGCTATTGATTTCAGCCTTAGTGCTTTTCCAACTGCTGCGAGAACTAAAAATCAATGCTTTTTTAGCGATGCTAGGCGCGTGGTCAATTTTAATTTTAGCGCCTCAAATTTTCAGAATGGAAGGTCACTTTGCCCTTTCTTATTCATTCGTGATACCGCTTTGTTTTTTGTGGTTAACCAAGTTTACGGGCAAAGAAAGGTCAGGAAAACACCTCATTTACCTTACCGTTTTACATGCAGCATTGCTTTTCATTCATGCTTACTTGAGTATTATTTCCATCTCAATTCTAATCGCCTATTTTTTAATTGATGGAGCATACAATGATTTCAAAAATGCAAATTCTTGGTCTCTTCTAGGGAGTGCATTTCTTTCTATGGTTCCATTTTTAGCGGTAAAATCGTACAGTGACTTTCACGAATACCGAACCAATAATCCTTATGGTTTTTTTGAATATTATGCAGATTTTGACACGGTTCTTCTGCCGCATCATGGAGGGTTGAAAGATTACATTTTCAACCAATTTCCAAGCTTCACTCAAACCTGGGAAGGTTGGGCATACATTGGCGTAGGCTCAATAATTTTAATCCCATTTATTGTCTTTTTCTTCTTTCGCAATTTTACTAAAGCTAAAATTCAGCCCATTAACAAAATATTGCTTGCCGCTTCCCTGCTTTTAGTCTTTTCTTTTGGATTTCCATTCCGTTTAGGATTGGAAAGCGTATTGGAATATGTGCCCATTTTAAAACAGTTTAGGGCTATCGGCCGCTTTGCTTGGGTATTCTATTTCGCCATTTCAACTTATGCCTTTTACCTGATCAATTTTTGGTCGGAACACATTCAACCGAAGTTTGGCAAAGTGATATTAATGCTGCTGCTTCCAGTATTGATGATCGCAGAAGGATTGCCCTATCATTTTGAAGTCGGTAGCAACATTAGTCAGTCTACAAACAGTTTCAACAAAACAACTCTTGACGAGGATTTTTCAACTGTTATTGCGCAACTTGATCCTACAGAATTTCAAGCCATTGTTCCCATTCCATTTTACAATATAGGCAGCGAGAATTACGAAAAAGAAGCGTCAAAAGAAACGTATTTAAACTCCATGATACTTTCGTATCACACAGGCTTGCCACTTACATCAAGCTATTTGACGCGAGTTTCTCTAAAAGAAAGTAGAAATGAAATGCAATTTTTTGCGCCGAGTTTTTATGATAAAACGATAAAATCCGACCTATCATCTACCCTTCCCTTTCTAGTGGTTTGGAGTAAAAAAGAGTTCCTTGAGAAGGAAGAAATGGACTTGCTTAAATCGGTAAAATGGATAAAAGCAACAGATAACTTTTCTATTGGAATGTTGCCTTATTCTGCAATTTTTGAGAATACCGCCCAACAAGAAATCCAAACGTTTACATCGGATTCTACATTAATTCGTAGAGACGATTATTATCTATCGGATTCTGCAATGCTTTTTTACAATCATGTATTTAAAGAAAAAGGTTCATTCCTCTTGGTTAAAAAACCACATTTTAGAAACGATAACTACAGGGCAATAGACCAAGAACAAAAGAACAATCTATTCACTATTTATTCATCTTCCTTGCATTTAGGGACAACTTACGAGGCGTCAATATGGGTGAGTAATAGTTCTAGAAATGAAGGGCAAGACGATTTGAACCATTTGGAGTTTGTGATGGAAGAGAAAGGTGAAAACGGCAGTATTATTCAATCCGTTCGCAAAGAAGTTATGTCAACTTTTACTCATTTTGAGGGTTGGAGTTTGGTTCAATTGGAATTCTCCCCAATTTCAAACAATAGTGATGTGGAATTTTACATCACTGGAAATTCTCCTAGCCCGAAAACAAGCTTTGTAGCTGACTTTTTATTGAGAGATATAGAGTTGGATGTTTTCAAAATATTGGAAAGTGACAAGAATAAACCGATTGTTTTGTATAAAAATAACCACAGCATCAAAATGGAAAGTGATGCCATCAATTTCGATTAAAGTCCTAACATTGCGTTATTAAAATTGAAGTTCTACATTGGGAAAACAAGGCTTTTTATCACTTTTTAACCTACGTTTAAGACAAGTGGCATTTGCCATTAGTAGTATTGCAGTGCTTGCTGTTTTTTACGACTTCGGCTTCGATAAGAATGGCATCGTCCAATTTTGGCTCAATAGCCTATATTCAACCACCTTAGTGGTTGGAATTGTGGCCACAATTATCCGCTATTTAAAAAAAACGGAACACCCTCCTTTCCAAGTCCTCATTTTTGATGTGCTAAGTGTTTCCCTGTTTAGCATCTTATTAATCGATAAATTTAAACTGCTCTCAAGCTTCTCTTTCTTTCAATTTTTCAATTCTGCACCCTGGTTTTATGCCGCCATCTTTTTAGTGTTTATAAGAGAGTTGGCATCTAAGAAACTGAGTCTAAGTAGAGCCTTTTTTAATCCTGCGCAGTTATTCATTCTTAGTTTCTTAGGAATCATAATGCTTGGATCCACTCTTCTACTGCTACCAAATGCCACATATGAAGGAATTAGATTTATAGACGCTCTATTTACTTCTACTTCGGCTGTTTGTGTAACCGGACTCATAGTGGTGGATACGGGGACCTACTTTACTCTTTTTGGGCAATGTATTATCTTGGCGTTGATACAAATTGGAGGATTGGGAATCATGACGTTTGCCAGTTATTTTAGCTATTTTTTTAGAGGTGGAACCACCTATGAGAATCAATTAATGCTAAGCGACATGACTAGCTCGAACAAGCTTGGCGAAGTATTTAACACACTAAAAAACATCATTTTAATTACCATTAGCATTGAAGCAGCCGGTGCTCTGATTATTTTTAGCAACTTAAACGCAATAGAAATACCCTCATTTTTTGACCGGGTATTTTTCTCTATGTTCCATTCTGTATCTGCTTTTTGTAATGCAGGTTTCAGCACTTTACCCGATAGTCTGCACACTGGTTTCTTCAAATTCAAATACGGAATTCATTCAATAGCCATGGTGCTCTTCATTTTTGGAGGTCTTGGTTTTCCCATTGTTTTTAACCTGTTCAAATACATCCGCTATTTAATAACGAAACGTTTACTGCCTTTCTTGCTGAAAGAAAAGAATGAAACTTCTGTCACTCCTTGGGTCATTAATTTAAGTTCTAGAATTACTCTAATTACCAGTTTAACCTTGTTCGTTCTTGGCTCTGTTGTTTTCTTTATTTCCGAGTACGACAATACTTTAGCCGAGCACAGCGGTTTTGGAAAAGTAATTACTGCTATGTTTGGGGCTGCTACTCCGCGAACAGCTGGATTTAATACCGTTGATACTTCTGCATTAAACTTCACTACCCTTATGCTCATATTTCTGCTCATGTGGGTGGGAGCTTCGCCTGCTTCAACGGGTGGAGGAATTAAAACGAGCACCTTCGCCATTGCAACCCTTAACTTTTGGAGCTTAGCTAGAGGAAAATCAAGAATTGAGATTTTTAGGAGAGAAGTCGCTGACATAACGGTGCGACGTTCTTTTGCCATCATCTCGCTTTCGTTGGTAATTATTGGAACGGGAGTTTTCGCCATTGCTTATTTCGACAGCGACAAAGACTTATTAGGAATTGCCTTTGAGTGTTTTTCTGCATACAGTACAGTTGGTTTAAGCATCGGTTTAACACCACAACTAAGCGACCCGAGTAGGCTCGTAATCATAGGAATAATGTTTGTCGGCAGAGTAAGTATGCTGACCATATTAATTGCCTTAGTTCGAAAAGAAAGGTATAAAAACTATCGATATTCGAAAGAAGAGATTTTAATCAACTAATGAGAAGATTTAGAACGATTGCATTCCTTTGTCATTCTTCTCAAAAGTAATTTAACCTTCACCTGTTTCTTTTTATTTCCTAGTCTTTAACTTTACAAAAAATAATTGCCATGAAATACATCATTTTCGGATTAGGAAACTTTGGAGCATCTTTAGCTCAGAAACTTACGGAAGCAGGTAACGAAGTAATTGGTGTTGACAATGACATGGACAAAGTGGACAGTTTAAAGGAAACTATTTCGCACACTGTTTGCATGGATTCAACAGATCAGTTTACCGTTTCAGGTTTGCCATTGAAAGATGCAGATGTGGTGATTGTTGCCATTGGAGAACACCAAGGCGCCAACGTAATGACTACAGCGGTTTTGAAAAACCTTAAAGTAAAACGCCTAATTGCTAGAGCCATCACTCCACTTCACGAAACTGTTTTAGAAGCTATTGGGGTTGATGATGTAGTTCACCCTGAAGAAGAAACAGCAGAACGTTGGGCAAAAAAATTGACTCTAAAAGGAGTCGTTGAATCGTTTGAATTGAGCAGTCAATACAGTATTGTTGAAGTGAATGTGCCAAAACGCTACGCAGGAAAAACTATCGCTGAAGTAGGCTTTAGAAAACAATACAATGTTGTAGTATTGACCACCATTAAACGAGAGGAGAAAAAGAACTTATTGGGACTAAATAGGAAGGTAAATACCGTGCAAGGAGTGGCATCGCCAAAGACCGTTTTAGAAGAAGACGACATCATGGTTATTTACGGTGACAACAAAGACATTAAGGGCCTATTGAGCGAGTAACAAATTATCTGTATTTTTTCGTAACTTCATGATTGTATACAAATTACTAGAATCATAAAAAGTTGCTGCTCCTACTTTCAATTTTTACATTCCAACTTTCTTTCATTTTAGCGTGCACTTGTGGCGGAAAAACTTCTTTTTGCGACATCAACTTTACCCAACCAACCGATCATGTTTTCATAGGAAAATTTATTCGACACGACAGCCTTTTTTCTGAATTTGAATTAATTGAAAAACATAGAGGTGTAGAAACTCGAGACACCATTTTGATTTGGGATAATCCGGCACCAACCAACTCTTGCGTAGACGGCTTCGAAAAAAATACTCGGTTTTTAGGAAAGGTAGGCGATAGTATTCTAATTATTCTGCCCAAAATAGATTCTGTTAATACCTGGGGCGTTTTAGGTGATTATTATCGACCTCTGGGAGTTTGTAGTAGTCCATATTTACCTATCAACAATGGACTTATAATTGGTAACCTAACCGAAACAGACCTTTACACTATCCCTCCTGATAACTATCGAACAGATTCAGTTACGGTGCAATCTTTTAAACAATTGTACAATGCCAATGGCAGAGCTTTTGACTGTGACTTGTTTGTTGGTTTACCTCCAAATGATAAAACTGAATCGTTTTTTAAAATATTTCCCAACCCAGCTGAGCAGTCATTTGCCATTTTAAGTGAATATAACGTTACTGAAGCTCGAATAATAAATATTACAAGGACAATTAATCAAAACTATATTAAACCCTCTTAGCGCTATTCAAATTGGATAATTACAAAGAGGAATCTATTTGCGGGAATTAGAATTGGAAAATGGTGAAAAGGTTAGTAGCAAGTTAGTAAAAGAATAGTTATCGTTATGAAATTGCTGGCAGAGCATCAAATCCATTTCAAAAAATAGTCATTACGAGGAACGAAGTAATCTAATCCATATTACCTCGATTGCTTCACTGCTTTCGCAATGACGAAAAGGACGGTCATTAGTAAGCTGAACTGAGCATCGTCGAATTGGCAATAGCCCACAAAAATTTTATTTCATTCAGACCGTCATCTTGAAGGAAGCACGGCTTTGGAAATCTGGTTCTTGAATACCCAGACAGCGCCCAGTATAGTTATTAGCCATTGAACCTCATAACGTTTCCGAAAAAGAAATCCTTTAGCAGACTTCTCAATCAACGAAATAGGATTTAAACAACGTAGAACATAGTTCAATAAAGTAAAGTCGAAATTCTCATTAGAAAGCGTATCGGATTGCACGGACTTAGTGGAATGCCTTATTGCGAAAATCAAAACATTTCTATTAGGTTCATTAATTTCTTCGCAGTTTTTTAAAAGGCTTAACAATTCATTAATCTCTTCATTATTTAGAGGTTTTATTAAAAACTTTAACAAATAATGAGGACTCTTTTTGATCATCACTTCATCGCCTCTCTATACACCTCAAAGTTTGGTTCGTACTCTTTCTTTAAAAGTTTGGCTTCAAACCAATCGTGGAAAAGGATTAATTCAGGTGAATCGGGATTCCAAGCGTATTTTTTATCTGTAGATTTTAATTTTTCTAACTCGTCTTCAGCGACAACTGCTGTAAGACTGAAATTATAATCGTTTTTATCTAATTCCAAGAGCACTTTCAACACTAGTTTATCTCTTTCTCGAACTTCATATTGCTTTGCTGTACGCTCTAAGTATTTCCGAAAACTCTCAATATCATAGTCAATCATATTTAACTTTAACAATTCAACAGAACACAACAGCCTCATAATTCGAATCCAAACGTTCCACCCTTCCTTGTCCTTTTCTATTTCATTTTTTTGCAATAGAATCATTTGAGCTTCTTTAAATTGGTTTAAACCAAAATGTGCAATGGCAGAATAAAAATTAGCTACTGATTTTTCGTAATAAACCCCTTTTAAATCTTGACTTATCAATTCATTACATTCCTCAATTGCATTATTGTAATTTTTCGAATAAATACGCAATATTATTTTTGACAAAATAATATTAAACGCACTTGTACTTTTATCCTTAGAATATTGATTCGCTTTATTGAACATAGTAATCGAATCATCAAAGTTTAACAACAAGCGGTTGTAATGACCTACTTCACCATAAAGATATAACAAGCGGGCCGCTGAATACAAAACAGGCGACTCCAATACGATATCTAATAACTTTTGATTCATCTCTTTGATTCTATTCAAATCTTTAATCGACTTATAATTAGCAATTGACAATAAGTAATAAATACTTAATATGTTAATTGATTTTGTTTCCTCGTAGTAGGTGTGTATTCTCTCCAGTTGTTGAGTATTTAACTCTATTTGCTTTGACTTTCCAACAGCCGCAACCTCAAAGTTTCTTTGGATCCTTTTCGAATTATGTAAAAGAGTGCGAACATTTTCGTAATAATCAATATTAATATTCAATGCCTCGACTTCCTTATTTTTTGTCCATCTAACATATAGTGTCTGCAGTAAATAGTATGATTCTAAAAGTTCATCGAACAATTCAAACCTCTTCGCTTGCTTGATCATATTAAGAAACATACGTTCCGGATACTCCCTAAGTCCTCTATCCATAAGTAACCTAGCTTGAATCAATTGTTTTTGAAGGAAGAACTTAGTTCGAAACACCTGATTATAATTACCTGCTCTACGAATATTTACGTCAATAATCAAGGATTCTTGTAATCTTTCTGTTGTCCGACGAATTAATTTATTAAAAGAATCATCTGTAGTATCAGGAGAAATCCGTTTTTTTAACTTATCATAACCTCGTATCTCATTAATTTTGATATATTTGTACAACTGAAACATTTTCCTAAGATTCACCGTATGATTAGACTCATATGCCTTCAAATGCTTCCGTGCTAAGTCTGATTCGGATGGTCGTAAGACCTGAATCACTTCGATTAGTCGATTTAAATATCTCTCTTTTTCCATTCTTATTGTCCAAGCTAAAATAGAGAAAAGACTTCTATCCAAAAAGTTAAATTTAAAAGTTTCCATTAATTCTGAATTTAATTGTCCGAGAATCAGGCTATTTGTCCAAAAAACAAGTTATAAACATTGGTATGTTTGTGGAACCAAAATATAAAAACACACTACTAAAAACACACTACTATGATTACTTTAATTACACTATTAATTAGCTTATTAGGTTACGGAGATCCAGCAGACTTTTCAACATTTACAGAGGCAGAATTACAAACTCAAATTGAAATGGCAGAAGCTGATGGAGGAAACACAGGAGAATGGGAAATGTCAGTAACGTCTGATTAATTACTATAAAAAATATTATTAAAGACTTTTAACTGTCCAAAATATTTTCTCATAACTAATTTTTAATAAATTAGTTATGAGATTTATTATGTTATATTTTGACATTTTTATTGTCCGACTATTTAGGCAGATGTCCTATATATAGGAAAGGTGTGTGGATACATTTGTAGTGTAATCAATAAAACACACCACTATGCTAGCAGTATCTACCCTTCTCAATCAGCTGACCACCATGCAACAACTAGTGGTTGAAAATGATTTGCAATCAAAAGTAGCATACAACAGTTCTACCTTATCTGTTTATAGCAGCATGCTTTTGGGTGAATCTAGAAAAGAAATCTTAGCAAGCTGCACTTTAGACCAAAACAACTACCCAAAAAAGGAAAGACCAATCATTCAGGCTATTCTAGATTTCTATGGTTTAAAAGCTGAAAATTCAAAAGATCAATTTTTAAGTGTTGTTTACTTTGCTATTCACGAAGAGCAGTATGTGTCAAGAGTTCAAAAGGTAAAAAGATTAGAAGATCTATTTCATCAAATGAAGAGATATGAGTTAGAACAAGAGTCTGCTCTATTATTACAAGAGTTAGAAAAGTCTAGTGTTGGTACTCCATTACATGCCGTATATGAACACTTATTTAACAAGTACCATGAAATGGAAATCAATAATACCAAAGCGTACATCGCTTTTGAAAAACTAAACCTAAAAATTTCAGAATTTTTAGGAGAGAATATGAAGGATTATAAGATTAGAGACCTTATTAAAGGTTATAAAGAAATCAGATCTATACACAACGACAATGAAAACAGAGTATCAGAATGCATTCTAAATACTTCTATGTTGTTATTGGCTAATTATTGCGGACAAACTCAATTGCTAAATGAGAACAAATGGACGCTAAGTCAACTGTTTGAAACATGTAAAAGTCAAATTGAAAATTTACCTTTTAGTGTTGAGCGAATGTTTATGAAGAATATTTTTGACATGAGTCTTAAGCATGCAGTGCTGCAAAACAGCTTCGAAATAAACACACTTGCATTCCAACGTCTTAAAATAAATGTGTCAAAAGTTGATATACACAACTTTAGCTTACATATCGAAGAAAAACATCAATCAAAAAGAATATCAAAGAGCGAGCACCTAATTAACAACTTCGTAAGAAGTATGACTACTACTACTACTACTACTACTACTACTCCTTTATCAATGAAGCAAAACCCAATGATTTCCTCTCCCAATCGAATTTAATTGGTTAGTAAATAGTATTGGAGAAATTCCAAATGGGAAAAATTTGCACCCTTGAAGTTGAACAACTTCAAGGGTTTTTTATTTATAAAAGACCCTTAAAAATCAGCGTACCGAAACTGCTATAATTCATTATTGTTGTTTAAACAGTAATGACAATGCTCCGATACCGACTCCGATACTTATTACTACATTCAAAATTGCAAAAGCAAAATTACCTTGTTTTAACAATTCAAAGGTTTCAATACTAAATGTAGAGAAAGTGCTCAGTCCACCACAAAACCCAATTACTAAAAACAAGTAAAGTGTCTTCTGACTGGCATCTAGTCTATAATTGAATTGATACACAAGTAACCCCAATATAACAGAGGCTATAATGTTAGAGACTAAAGTTCCAATTGGGAAATTACTTTCAAAAAATTGAATTGAAAATTTTGCAATTAGAAAGCGAACTACAGCTCCAAAACCTCCTCCTAAAAATATAAACAGCAAACTTTTAAGCATCTTGAAAATATGTTACAATTGGAAATGCTATGTGATGAACGAGAAAAGCTACAATTAGCCCAAGAATGGCTCCTCCTAAAATATCAGATGGATAATGAACTCCCAAGTAAACGCGACTATAAGAAACTAAACTAGCCCAAATGAGCAATAAAATTAGTGCTCTCCAATTGAGAAATAAACCCAACAACCCAGCTGTCGCAAAAGAATTAGCTGCATGACTTGAGATAAAACCGAAGCTGCCGCCACATTTGTTGTTTACCAAATGAACCATTTCCTTCAAATCCAAATTATGGCAAGGTCGCCATCTTTCAAAAACCTCTTTAAAAAGTTTAACCGAAAATTGATCTGCTAAGGTTACCGCTACAGCGGTTGCAACTAAAATTACCCAAATTGATCTTCCATATTTTTTGGTAAGAAGAAATAGAAGAAATAGATACAATGGAACCCATTGTAGCTTACCCGAAGCATGCCACATAACAAAGTCCAAACTTTCTGAATGAAATCCATTCAAGAAGAGAAATAATACACGATCCCAATGTTCCAGAATCTCAACCATGTGATTCGTTTATCTTTTTCCAGAGCATATCTTTTAGCTCCGTAATGTTCTCTTGAACAATAGAAGAAATGAAGATGCACTCTTGTGGTGCAATTTCCTTCCGTATCTCTTCTTTCAATTCATTATCTAGCAAGTCAGATTTTGAAATCGCCAATATTCGATTTTTATCCAACAATTCAGGATTGTGTTGTTGCAATTCGTTTAGCAAGATTTGAAATTCCTTTATAATGTCATCGCTATCTGCAGGAACCAAGAAAAGTAAAACCGCATTGCGTTCAATATGTCTCAAAAATCGAAGTCCAAGACCTTTGCCTTCATGCGCTCCTTCAATTATACCAGGAATGTCAGCCATCACAAATGAACGATGGTCACGGTAAGCTACAATACCCAAGTTAGGAGTTAGTGTAGTGAAAGCATAGTTTGCAATTTCTGGCTTAGCAGCAGAAACAACAGAAAGTAAGGTAGATTTACCTGCATTTGGAAATCCAACTAGTCCAACATCTGCCAATACTTTCAACTCTAATATCTTCCACTCTTCTCTGCCATCTTCACCTGTTTGCGCATATCGTGGAGTTTGGTTAGTAGATGACTTAAAGTGAGAGTTCCCTAGTCCACCTCTACCGCCTTTTAAAATAACTTGCTCTTCTCCGTCTTCCATAATTTCGAAAAGAACTTCTCCAGTTTCTGCATCTTTAGCGATTGTACCTATTGGAACATCAACAATCTGATCTTCTCCTTCTTTTCCTGAACTATTACTGTCCCCACCATTTTCTCCAGGTTTAGCAATAATATGCTTCTTGTATTTTAGATGCAGAAGGGTCCAAAGTTGTTTGTTACCTCGAACAATTACATGGCCACCTCTTCCACCATCTCCTCCATCAGGTCCACCTTTGGCAGTCAAACGGTCTCTTCTCAAATGATGAGAACCCGAGCCTCCTCTTCCTGATCTGCAACAAATTTTGACGTAATCGATAAAGTTGCTATTGGCCATATTTATTTTTTTGTGCAAAGGTATTGATTCTACGCTGATTTGAAGTTAGTAATATCTCAAGTCTCAATGCAATTGATTTGTTATTCAGGCATACCTAAAATAAACCCTCCGACGAAGAGAAAAATCTACTGTTCGTCGAAAAAATTACACAAGTATGGAAATAACATTGGTATATTTAATTAAACTAATAAATATTACCTTATTGGATAAACTCAATTTACTTTTAGTAGAAAATATAGAAGAAGAAGCTCTTCAAGTGGCTGATTATTTGGGGGGGATTTCAGGTCTAAACATTGACATTAATTTTTGCCAAAACTTGGTAGAGAGTTATGTGCTTTTAAGAAAGGAGCAGATTGACATTATTCTACTCAATCTATTTTTACCGGACGGTTACGGGTTACAATCCTATACAAGTCTTTTTTCAGAATTTCCAGACATCCCATGCATCGTTCTTACTGAGTTAGATGATAGCGCTATCGCTGCCGAAGCCGTTAAAAATGGAGCACAAGATTATATTCCTAAAGAAAAAATGAACAGTGAAACACTGTTTCGGTCCATTACCTATGCAATTGAAAGAAAGCAGTTTGAAAAAGATCTAAGAAGGAGTGAAGAAAAATATCGTCAACTTTTTTCTCGTTCGAAAGATGCCATCTACATCTCTACCCCAAGTGGCGAGTTTATTGACTTTAATCCTTCTGGTTTGGAACTATTTGGCTACAATGAAGAAGAGTTAGCTACTTTAAGTGTTAAGGAACTGTACTTTAATGAAACCGATAGAGATGTGTTAAGAGAAGTCCTGGGAGAATTCGGACAAGTATCTGACTACGAAGTTATCTTAAAGAAAAAAGATGGGAAAACTCAAGTAAATTGCCTATTGAATTCTATGATTATTTACAATGAGGACAACAGCGTTAAATGCTACCAAGGAATAATTAGAGACATTTCTGAAAGAAAAAAAGCCGAACAAGCACTTTTTCGAAGCCTTGCTGATTTAGACTTGGCCAACAAAGAGTTACACATGCTAAATGAAACCTTAGAACATAAAGTAGAAGTGCGAACTGAAGCATTAAAGAAAGAAAAAGAACATGTAGAAATAAACAGTAAAGAAATTAACGAAAGCATTCAATATGCAAAACGCATTCAGGCTTCAATTTTACCTCCAATGCGGCGGCTGGAGGATGGGTTCCTTGACTTTTTTATTTATTACGAGCCAAAAGATGTTGTTAGCGGAGATTTCTTTTGGTACGAGAAAATAAAAAATAAACCTCTTTTTGCTGTTGTCGACTGCACTGGCCATGGAGTTCCTGGTGCGTTTATGTCCATTATTGGCTACACGCAATTGAATGAAATTGTTACTCAACAAGAAATTACTGACCCAGGTGCCATTTTAAAAGAATTGGATAAAAGAGTGCGAACCGCATTGCACCAAAATTCCATGAACGACAAAAACAGTAAAGATGGAATGGAGCTCGGATTAATTCATATAGACTATGCTCACAATAAATTAGAATTTGCAGGAGCTATGCGTCCACTCTATCTCGTTCGCAATGGAGACTTACAAATTTTCAAAGGCTCAAAATTTTCTATCGGAGGGGTTTCTCTGCGAGAAAAGGAATTCAAAACCACTTACATCGACATTCAAAAAGGGGATTCCGTTTACGTATTCTCTGACGGTTACCCAGACCAATTTGGCGGTCCAAATGGTAAGAAATTCATGACCCGCAACGTTGCTGATATGTTACGAAACATTGCTCATCTCCCTATGGCCGAGCAAGAAAAAATAATAAAACATACCATTAAAAAATGGATGAAAGATGAAGAGCAGGTGGACGATATCTTAATCTGTGGAATTAAATTTTAAGACTTAATTGAAGAAGTTAAACGATCGAAAACATCATCAACTGAACCTACTCCAGCAATAGCATGGTATTTTCCTTGATCATCGTAATAGCTCTTTAATGGTGCCGTCTTTTTGTTGTACGTCATAATTCGGTTAAAAATAACCGACTCGTTTTTATCATCCTCTCTCCCACTTTCGTGACCTCTTTTAATGATTCTGTCTACCAATTCTTCGTCATCTACTTCCAATGACAGCATGGTGTCAATCTCTGTACCGTGCTCTTCAAGTAAATTGTCTAGCGCCAGAGCTTGCTCGGTAGTTCTTGGAAACCCATCAAAGATAAAACCTTTAGCATTGTCATATTCGTTTAAGCAATTTCCAATCATGTCAATTACCACTTCATCAGGCACCAACTCGCCTTTATTCATAAATGACTTGGCTAAGGTTCCTAATTCTGTTTCATTGTTAATTTCATTTCTCAAAATATCTCCTGTAGAAAGGTGCACTAAATCATATTTCTCCTTTAACTTAATAGCCTGAGTTCCTTTACCTGCTCCTGGAGGTCCGAATAACACGATGTTCAACATATCTTCGTTCGATTTTAAATTTTCTGCTCGTGAAAGTACGTAAAGTTGGTTCAAGTTTCTACCAAAGCCATCATAATCCAATCCATAGCCTACCACAAAGTTAGGATCAATGTCTATTGCAACATAGTCAATTTTTACTTTCTTACTGTATACATCAGGCTTCATTAACAAAGTGGCAACGGCAACGCTTGAAGCTCCCATATTAGTAATAATTTCAGTTACCGCTTCAATGGTATTACCAGTATCGACAATGTCTTCAATAATAATTACATCCCTGCCCGCAACCTTCTGATCAAGACCTAATAACTGACGGACATTCCCCGTTGATTGAGTACCAACATAAGAAGCAACTTTAACAAAAGAGATTTCACAACTGAAGTTTATTTTCTTCATTAAATCGGCTGCAAAAAAGAAGCAACCGTTTAAAACTCCTATAAAAACAGGTTTTTTCCCTCTGTATTTCTTGGTGATATTCTCAGCTACTATTGTAACCGCTTTATCAATTTCTTCTGCCGAAATGAATGGCTCAAAGATTTTGTCGTGAATTTTTATTCGGCTCAAACTAAATGTTTTGATTTTGAAAGGCGCAAAGGTATCCATATTTGAGGATTCAAAGTAGCTAAACAATGTTAATTCTCTCGTTAATTCCATTTATCTTTGTCACCCTAAAAGCGCAGAGCAAAATGAAAAACATTCACTCTCAAAATTTCAAGATTGGTATTCTTGGCGGTGGTCAATTAGGCCGAATGACCTTACAAGAGGCATACAACCTAAACCTACACATCGACATACTAGACCCTTCATATAATGCACCTTGTAAAAACTTAGCCAACGAATTTGTGGTGGGCGATTTTAAAAACTACGACGACGTTTATGCCTTTGGCAAAAACAAAGATGTTGTAAGTATTGAGTTTGAAGATGTAAATTCCGACGCCCTAGCGCAATTGGAAAAAGAAGGAATAAAAGTATTTCCACAGCCGCACATCTTGAAAATAATTCAAGACAAAGGGCTACAAAAGCAGTTTTATGCAGATCATGGTTTACCTACCTCTAAGTTTGAATTAATTGAAGGAAGAAACGGCATCTCCAACTCCAATTTGAACTTCCCAGTTTTTCAGAAATTGAGAACTTCAGGATATGATGGATACGGAGTTCAACGAGTTGCTTCAAAAGAAGACCTTGAAAAGGCTTTTGACAAACCTTCAGTAATCGAGGAAGGAGTTAATTTAGACAAGGAACTTTCAGTAGTTATTGCTCGAAATGAAAGTGGAGAAATCAAACATTTCCCGTTGGTTGAGTTGGAATTTAATCCAAAAGCCAATATGGTAGAGTTTTTATTCTCTCCTGCAAACGTGAGTGATTCGGTTGCAAAAAGAGCGTACGAACTGGCTACTACGTTGATTGAAAAATTAGGAATGGTTGGTTTACTTGCTGTTGAGCTCTTCTTAAATAAAGACGGTGAGGTTTTAATTAACGAAATTGCTCCACGAGCGCACAATTCAGGGCACCAAAGTATTGAAGGAAATTACACCTCTCAATTTGCACAGCATTTAAGGGCTATTTTAAATTTACCGCTTGGTAATACTGACATTAAAGTTCCTTCCGTTATGCTAAATTTATTAGGTGAGGAAGATGCAAATGGAATAGCTCACTATGAAGGTTTTCACGAAATTTTGGAAGAAAAGGGAGTTTATCCTCACCTTTACGGAAAAGAACAGGTTAAACCTTTCAGAAAAATGGGGCACATTACTATTTTAGACGAGGATTTAGAGCGAGCAAAAGCAAAAGCTAGAAAAATAAAAACAATCGTTAAAGTAACTTCAAAATAATATGGGAGCAAAAATTGGAATCATTATGGGTAGTATTTCTGACTTGAAAGTAATGCAGGTTGGATTAGACTTTTTGAAAGAACAAAACATAGCTTTTGAAGTAGAAATTGTATCAGCACATAGAACTCCTGAAAAAATGTTGACCTACGCTAAAACTGCCAAGGACCGCGGTTTAAAAGTAATAGTTGCAGCAGCAGGAGGAGCAGCTCATTTACCTGGGATGGTAGCCGCATCTACTCCTTTACCAGTTATCGGTGTTCCTATCAAATCATCTAATTCTATCGACGGATGGGATTCTATCCTTTCAATTTTACAAATGCCTAGTGGTGTTCCTGTTGCAACTGTCGCTTTAGATGGTGCTAAAAATGCAGCAATTTTAGCCGCACAAATTTTAGCTACTTCAGATGACAGCATTGCAGCAAAAATGGATCAATTCAAAATTGATTTGGTGAAAAAAGTAGCCCAAATGAACGAAGAACTGAATTCTAAAAAATAAAAAAACATGGCCTCAACTGATTTATTTTCAAAAGAGAAGGTAGTTGAAGCTCACGAACGAATTCTCCCCTTTATTCATCGCACTCCTGTGCTTACTTCTACTGCCATCAATGAAATGGCCGGCTGCGAAATAGTGTTTAAATGCGAGAACTTTCAAAAAATTGGAGCTTTCAAAATGCGAGGAGCAACCAATGCTGTGCTTCAATTAACTGAAGCGCAAAAGAAAAATGGAGTTGTTACGCATTCCTCCGGAAACCATGCGCAAGCTTTGGCGAAAGCAGCTCAAAGTGCGGGAATAAATGCATACATCGTCATGCCCGATACGGCTCCCAAAGTAAAAGTGGCTGCAGTAAAATCGTATGGTGGACAAATTACATTTTGCCCTCCTACATTAATTGCACGAGAAACAACCGCTCAAAAAATAATTGATGAGAAAGGAGCTACATTCGTTCACCCTTATGATAATGCTGAAGTAATTCTCGGACAAAGCTCTTCTACAAAGGAATTGTTTGAAGATTATACGGATTTAGATGTATTTGTTTGCCCCGTAGGAGGTGGTGGATTATTAGCAGGAAGTATTTTAGCAAGAGATTATTTCTCGCCCCGCACTACCATTTTTGCAGCAGAACCTCAAGGTGCTGATGATGCTTTTCAATCTTTTCAAGCGAAGAAATTAATTCCTCAAACCTCTCCCAATACAATAGCCGACGGATTGCTTACCTCTCTTGGCGAATTAAATTTTCCCATTATACTAAATGGTGTAAAAAATGTTCTAACCTGCAATGATGAAGAAATAATATCGGCCATGCGAACAATATGGGAACGCATGAAAATCATTATTGAACCTTCTTGCGCAGTTCCATTGGCTGTTATTTTCAAGAATCAACAGCTTTTTAAAGGTAAAAAAGTAGGAGTTATTTTAACTGGTGGGAATGTAGATTTAAAGAGGTTGCCATTTTAGGATTCTACTTTCGATTACCGCAAACCAATTGCGTTAATCGCGCCAAAAGAGACAACTGTTCCCTAATATTTTGATTAATTTTCTGACTCGGTTTTTCTGCTCTAATAAAGCGACCTCAACTAGAATAAAATCCAAAAAAAGCAAACCAAATGGACGATAAGAAAACAAAGCTGATAAACGATTTAAAGGTTAAATACGATAAAATTGGGCAAAATGTAGATACCCACCTAAGCGGATTGTTACATTCTAAACCGATTACGTATTGGGATTACATTCAGCCAGAAGCGCTACTAAATCTTCAAGTTCAACGAACGGATCAGCCGGACGAGATGGTATTTATTATGTACCACCAAATCAATGAATTATTGTTCAAAATGATTCTTTGGGAAATTGAACAAATCGCGACGAAAAAAGAATTAACGACCAATTTTTTTGCTACTAGGCTCGACCGTATTAGTCGTTATTTTGACATGCTTTCCTCCTCGTTTGAAATTATGGGAGACGGAATGGAAGTTGAGCAGTACATGAAATTTAGAGATACATTAACCCCTGCTAGTGGTTTTCAAAGTGCACAATACAGAAAAATTGAGTTTGCATCAACTGAATTAATAAACCTGATTGATATTCGTTTTCGAGCAACAATCGACAGAGATACTCCATTTAGTCACGCTTTTGACCATTTGTATTGGCAAGCTGCAGGAAAGAATTACGAAACAGGAGAGAAATCAGCCTTGCTCAGCTTATTTGAAGATAAATACATGGAGGAGTTTATCACCTTTATGAAAACCTACAATACCTCCAACCTGTGGACGAAGTTTAAATCTCTACCAACCGAAGATCAGCTAGACGTTGAATTAATAAACTCCATGCGGCATTACGATCACACCGTGAACGTATTGTGGGTAATGGCACATTACAACGCAGCAGGAAAATACCTCAACAGTGGGAAAGAAAAGGCTGAAGCAACCGGAGGAAGCGAATGGCAGAAATACATGCACCCTAAGTATCAAAAAAGAATTTTCTTTCCAGAATTATGGACTGAAGACGAACTAGAAAATTGGGGAGTTAATAATTTGGATAGTCATGAGATCATAGAGAATTCGCCTATGGCGTGAGTGTGTTTAGTTTAAAAGTTAATGTAAGAAGCTCTAAACATTATTTTAAACTAATTCTCTTTTCTCAAAACAATCCTGCAACATTTTGTATAATTCTGGGTGTTTCCGTTCCATAAGTTTTGGGCGTTCGAAAAAATACTCTGAGGCCACAGCGAAAAACTCAACTTGAGAGGATCCTCCGTAAATCCTAATGTCAGACTTGTTGTTGTTGATCCTCTCCATCTTTTTATGAATCAAGTCTAACCACGGAATGGAATAATCGTGGTTCCTCAAATTTTCAGGTATGCCATCAGTAATACCATCTTCCTTATCAATGAGGTGCACAAATTCATGAATCGCAGTATTCTTTTTATCGGTAGTGTTGGCAAAACCGTGGTGAAGGGCTTTACGAGATAAAATCATTTTATCCTCATAAATCCCAGTGCCCACCATTCCTGCAATATTCTTGTTCTCCGCTTCACCATCAAAGTATAATTGTTGATTGAAGTATGTTGGGTACAAAATAACCGTGGACAAGTAATTGTAATGCCATTCTTCAAAACCAAAAACAGGAATAACAGCACTTGCTGCTACCAGCATTCGGTCTTCATCTTCCAACTTGAATTGAACCGCTTCCACCCCTACTTCCGACAAAAACTGCATCATTCTAGCTTTAAATTCCACCTTTCGATCGTCACTCAAATTAGTATAGAATTTAACTTTTTCAACTAGTCCAAACTCCCAATCAGCAGGAAAAGGTTCAACCTCTTTCTTCCTATAGCTTTTTGCGAAATAACGAATGGCAAAAAATAGAACAACAGCGATAACAATATAATGCATGTTTGCGAAGTTCAATATAAAAATTGACTACTCTTAAGTCCTAAAGCGTTCTTTTATTGCTCGTTCCAATTCTTCTCTGTGTTTAGGGTGTGCGATGGAGGTCAATAAATTTGCCCGCTCAACTAAATCCTTCCCAAACAAATTAACAGCTCCAAATTCCGTTACCACCCAATGCACATGAGCTCTTGTTGTGGTAACGCTTGCCCCCTTTTTCAAAAATGCCGCGATTTTACTTTCCCCTTTTCTGGTGGTTGAACTTAGTGCAATAATGGGTTTACCTCCTTCAGAAAGCGCTGCTCCGCGCATAAAGTCCATTTGCCCTCCCACTCCAGAGTACTGATAGGCTCCTATACTGTCAGCGCAAACTTGCCCCGTAATGTCAATTTCAATAGCACTGTTAATGGCAATCACTTTCGGATTCTTTCGAATATTTGCAGTATCGTTTGTAAAAGAGGCCTCTTTAAAAGCGATTCTCGGGTTGTCGTCAACAAACTGATACAAACGATTGGAGCCGATTGCAAAACAGCTCGTAATCTTGCCCGGAAGTATCTTTTTAAACTTGCCATTAACGACACCTTTTTCCACCAACGGCAATATTCCATCTGAAAACATTTCTGTATGAATTCCCAAATCTTTATGATTTGTAAGTTGGGCTAAAACTGCATCTGGCACTCCACCAATTCCCATTTGGAGCGTCGAGCCATCTTCAATCAATTCTGTAATGTGGGTCCCTATTTTAATTTCTTGCTCCGTTAATACTTTAGGCTCTGAGTTAAACATTGGCTCGGTCGTTTCTACCGCAAAATCAACATCATTCACATGAATCCAACCGTCACCATGCACTCTTGGAACGTGAGGATTAAACTCCACAATAATTCTTTTCGCTGCCTTAATTGCCGCCATGGTGACGTCTAATGAAACACCTAAAGAACACCACCCATGGACGTCGGGCGGAGAAACTCGTAAAAGAGCTACATCTACTTTCTTGTCACCCTCTGACAAAACCTTCCCGACTTCACTTAAAAAAACAGGAATGTAATTTGCTCTTCGATTCGTATTGATTTGCTTTCTCACATTTCCACCAACAAAGCAGGAATAGGTATGAAAGTTACTTGGTAAATCAGATACATAACCAGCAGTTCCTTCTGTATGAATGTGTATTAAACTAATATGATCTTCCTTACAATAAGTTGTTAGGGCATTCACCAATACCGTTGGCGTCATTGCCGCGCTATGAATGAACACATTTGAATTATTTTCAATGGTATCGACAGCTTCTTTTGCACTAACTATTTGCATATGGGTGGGTATTTTTTAAGGAAGCTAAATTAGACTGCTAGTTTAGAATTCGATATGACAGAAGTCACTTTTAGCAGTCTTTCAGTAGAATAATTTAAAAGTTTACACTTATAGAATCTAGCAGATAATTAGGATATTAATTTTGACTATTCTTTGAAAATGGAATTGAATAATGAGTCTTTCTAGACATCTCTATTTTTTATAGGTTATTAAAACTGCTTAATATTGAGCAATATATATTAAACTTAAACCATAATGTATTTTTCCACAACTGAAGCCGCCCTTGAGAATTTAGCATTGGGAGATGAATTGTAGCTTGAAGGCCTCTCGAAAAGGCTTCAACTTTATCAACGTCCGTGTTAGACGCTAGAATCACAACTCCCCGATACCCTTCATTTCTTTGCAACACCTAAAATCTAAAACACAAAAGACTATTAGCAAAGCACTATTGAGGAATGATGGGTAATATTAACTTTCATAAGATTTAAAAAAAATGGATTCGTATTTTATTTTAACGGCACTCATTTTCTTGGCGGCGGTATTTGGTTATATCAATGCTCGGTTTTTAAAGCTCCCTTCTACCATTGGCTTAATGTTGATTACCATTTTGTATACCTTACTGGTGTTGGTAATCAGTTATTTTGATGATACGCTACTGCAAGCTGAAATTGAATTGATTGAGCAAATCGATTTTGAGAAGGTATTAATGGATTACATGTTAAGCTTTTTGCTGTTCGCTGGAGCATTGCACACTAACTTTCAACAACTCAAAATTCACCGATGGCCTATTATTGCCTTCGCAACTTTGGGAATTTTAGTTTCAACCTTTCTTGTTGGTTCCATTACCTTTTACTTGCTTCAGTTTTTAGGCATGTCGATCGGTTTTATTTACTGCCTACTTTTTGGTGCGCTCATTTCCCCCACAGATCCTATTGCTGTTTTGGGCATCTTAAAACAAGCGAACGTTCCAAAAAAGCTAGAGACAAAAATTGTTGGAGAGTCTTTGTTTAACGATGGTGTGGGCGTGGTCATATTTTTAACCATTTTCAACATTGCCGGTTCAGAAGGTAGTTCTGTCCATCCGATGGACATCGTTCAATTATTTGGCCAAGAGGTGTTCGGAGGCATTGTGTTAGGTTTAATAATAGGGTGGATTACGTACAAGTTAATGCAGTCTATTGATGATTTTAGTACTGAAATTATTATCACCTTAGCAGCTGTTATGGTGGGAACCGTTACGGCTCAACAGTTTCATCTTTCAGCACCTTTGGCCATGGTTGCAGCAGGTTTGTTAATTGGCAACGATAGAATAAGAGATAGTGCCATGTCTGAAATTACAGAGCGATACGTAGATAAATTTTGGGAATTGATTGACATCTTATTGAACGCAATTTTGTTCGTATTAATAGGGATGGAAATGCTGATTCTCACTTATGAGGGCGATTATATTTTAGCAGGATTATTGGCGATACCTGTTGTGGTTATTAGCCGCTATTGGTCACTATGGATACCTATAAAACTGTTTGAAAAGAAATTAGAGTTTGTGCCAAAAACCAATTTAATTATGACTTGGGGCGGCTTAAGAGGTGGCATCTCCATTGCTTTGGCGTTAAGTTTAACAGACTCCATGCATCGAGAAATGTTTTTAGTACTAACCTATATCGTAGTTGTCTTTTCGATTTTAGTACAAGGCTTAAGCGTAGAGAAATTGGTTAAGAAGGTTATGAGCAGAGAAAGTAGTTCCGGTGCCACCAAGTAAGTGTGAACGGCATAAATCGAATAATTAGAGTACGAAGGGTGTAAACCCAACAATACACTTCCCTACCTCTCAATCACCACAGCACCGCCGTTCTCTTGGCACCCTGGTGGGTTTATCGTTCGGGATTTGCACACCAGTTGTATGGCGGTTCCCTTCTTGGACTCATTCTTATAATATGGGGTCATGTTCACAGTTTTTTGCAAGCCTGCGTCCGTTAAAAAAGAGATGTCGTATTTCAGAATAATGTCATCTAAAATGATGAACGATGGTCCATGTGTAGGGTATAAATGCCACGAACATAAACCACATAAGCATTCCCAGTACGATCGACTGTAATTATTCACCAAGGTTTAGTCTATTCTTTAATCCATAGAAATTAAGATTGCACCCAAACCAGAGCATCGCTTTTACATAATTATCCGATTTTTACTACCCTGAACAAAATTCTATGACAACAGACAAAAAACACGACGATTTAGGACTTGGTTCTAAAAGCTCTTCTGCCAATTTTAGAGCGCTAAACAAAGATGGCAGTTTTAATGTAAAAAAGGTCAATGCTCCTTTTTCAGAACGCGTTAATCTTTTTCATACCCTGATTTCAGTATCATGGGTGCGTTTCTTAGGATTTATTTTGGCCACTTACTTCATTGTGAATTTAATTTTTGCCACGGCTTTTTATTTTATCGGAGTAGAAAATTTAACAGGAATTAATGCCACTTCTTCTGCCGAACAATTTATAGAAGCCTTCTTTTTCAGTGCGCAAACAATTACCACCTTAGGCTATGGAAGAGTTGCTCCAATGGGACACTTGGCCAATACAGTTGCAGCGATTGAGTCTATGTTAGGATTACTATCATTTGCGCTTGCTACAGGATTGGTCTACGGAAGGTTCTCGAAATCTTCTGCCACTATAAAGCACAGTGAAAAAGCAGTAATTGCTCCTTACCAAGGAATAAATGCATTTATGTACAAAATTGTAAACCCACAAAGCAATCATTTATTGGAATTAGAGGTCAATGTTTCTGTATCCTTTCGGAGAAAAGATTCTGACTTAAGAGAGTTCTCCTCGCTTACGCTAGAGCGCCATAAAGTAGCATTTTTGCCCTACACATGGACCATTGTTCACCCTATTGACAACGAAAGCCCTTTAAAAAACATGGGTACAGAAGAGCTTACTCAGCGCGATGTTGAATTCATATCGCTCATTAAAGCTTTTGATGAATCTACCTCTCAAGTTGTTTATTCTCGAACTTCTTACAAAGCTGCCGAAGTTGCCTTTGGAGAAAAATTTGTGAACGTCATTCAACCAGAAAAAGATGGAATGCAGATTGACATTAGCCGATTATCAGAAACTGAAAAGGTTGAATTGAATTAATCCACTCGCCACTCCTTTTGAGAGCGGCGAATGAATCTAATAAATTACAATGCTTTGTCAATTATTTCCTGAACCACTTCAGGATTCAATAATGTACTTGTGTCTCCTAAGTTACCGGTATCCTTCTCGGCAATTTTGCGGAGAATTCTTCTCATAATTTTTCCGCTTCTTGTTTTCGGCAGACCAGTAGTAAATTGAATCTTATTTAGTTTTGCGATTGGCCCAATTCTATCGGTAATCAACTGATTGATTTCCTTTCTTAGGTTATCATGATCTCTACCTTCTCCGGTCTCTTTCAACGTAACGTAACCATACAGAGCATTTCCTTTTATGTCATGCGGAAAACCTACAATAGCACTTTCTGCTACTGCAGGATGTTCATTTATCGCATCTTCAATTGGTGCGGTTCCTAAATTGTGACCACTCACAATAATTACATCGTCAACTCTTCCGGTAATACGGTAATAACCTACTGCATCTCTTCGCGCTCCATCGCCGGTGAAATACATATTTTTAAAGGCACTAAAATAAGTTTCTCTGTAACGATCGTGATTACCATAAATGGTTCTCGCCATAGATGGCCAAGGAAATTTTATCGTCAATCTACCTTCTACCTGGTTACCTATAATTTCCTCTCCTTTATCATCCATCAAAGCAGGTTGAACTCCTGGTAATGGTAATGTTGCAAAAGTTGGAATGGTTGGCGTTGAATATGGAATTGGGCTAATCATAATTCCACCAGTCTCAGTTTGCCACCAAGTATCTACAATCGGGCTTTTTTGCTTTCCTACATGATCGTTGTACCAGTGCCATGCTTCTTCATTAATCGGCTCTCCAACAGTTCCCAACACTTTTAAACTACTTAAATCATGTTTGTCCACAAATTCTAAATTTTCTTTTGCTAACGCTCGAATAGCCGTTGGAGCGGTATAAAATTGAGTCACTTTATGTTTTTCTACAATTTCCCAAAAACGCCCGTAATCTGGATAAGAGGGAACACCTTCAAACATTACAGTTGTAGCTCCATTGGCTAGAGGGCCATACACAATGTAGCTGTGTCCAGTAATCCACCCAATATCGGCGGTGCACCAGTACACATCATTTTCTCGGTATTGAAATACATTTTTGAAAGTAAAAGCCGTATACACCATGTAGCCTGCTGTGGTATGCACCATACCTTTTGGCTTTCCAGTAGAACCTGAGGTGTATAAAATAAACAATGGGTCTTCTGCTTCTACTATAGTAGCTTCGCAGTCTGCAGAAGCAACGTTTAACAATGGCTGAATCCAAAGATCTCTACCTTCTTTCATGGTTACTTCACCTCCAGTTCGGTTTACAACTAAATTAGTTTCTACACCAGGACAAGTCTCTAAGGCTTGGTCAACAATTCCTTTTAAGTCGACGGTTTTTGCTCCTCGGTAGGAACCATCGGAACAGATTACCATTTTGCAATCGCAATCGTTAATTCTCGTAGCCAACGCCGAAGAACTAAAACCAGCAAAAACTACTGAATGCACCGCCCCAATTCTAGCGCAAGCTAAAACAGAAACCGCTAATTCAGGAATCATCGGTAAATAAATACACACACGGTCGCCTTTTTCAATTCCTTGAGACTTTAAAACATTCGCAAATTTGCAAACTCTTTCATGAAGTTCTTTATATGAGATGTGCTGCGCTTTTTCTTTTGGATCGTTCGGTTCAAAAAGAATGGCTGTTTTATCAGCTCTTGTTGTTAGATGCCGATCAATACAGTTTTCAGTAATGTTCAGTTTAGCTCCTTTATACCATTGTACTTCAGGTTTTGAAAAGTCCCACTCTAATACTTTATCCCATTTCTTTCTCCATAAGAAATGTTCCTCTGCTATTTCTTCCCAAAAATTTTCAGGGTTCCGCACAGATTTGCGGTACACTTGCCAATACTCTTCTAAGTTCTTGATGTGATAATTGCTCATGATAATTTATTTTTTTGTTTTAAAAATGCTTTTAGGCGCAAAAAACCAACTTCCTAAAATTAACTAATTCGGTTTGCAAATTGGAAAAAGTCAATTCTTTTCATTTTCTGATACTATGAAGTAATTAAACCAAGCGATTATTGATTCTTTACATTTCATTGAAGTAAAATCGCATAAAAAAATAAACTACCATTTTAAGAGTCAGTTCTATCTATTTTTCTACTTTTGCAGCCATTAAAAGGCCTCGTAGCATAACTGAATAGTGCACCACATTACGGCTGTGGAGGTTGCAAGTTTGAATCTTGCCGAGGTCACTAGAAAATTAAATCCCATTCCGCTTTTGCGCAATGGGATTTTTTATTGAACGAGGCTTTATTCAAAATAGATAAGACCTTATTACATTAATTAATTCAGCAACTCCGCTATTTGATTCACTAAAGATCCCACTTTAACAGAAAGCCAAATTTCTTCGTACGTTTTTTTAGACGACATATTAATTCTCCTATAAATGTGACATCTGCACAATTCAGAAATGTGATTCACACCTGTTGCTTCTAATAGCTCAATAAAACTTTTATGGTTGTGTGAATGATAATTCGCTGCTCGAGGAGCCTTATCATTAACCACCAAACCTTTCATTGGGGAAGCATCTTGTGTGGCGACTCCAACTGGACATGTGTTGTTATTGCATTGCAATACTTGAATGCACCCATTCGACATCATCATTACTTGTGCAGAATTGACCATGTCTGATCCCAAAGCAATTAGTCGAGCAATTTAAAAACCTGTTACTACCTTTCCCGAAGCAATCACTTTTATGCCTTTTTATAAATCGTATCCTCTCAATTTATTTACCGCGAAAGCAAGTCCTTCTCGCAAAGGAGTCCCAATTCTATTTAAAAATTCAATAAGAGCCGCCCCTGTTCCTCATTCTCCACCGTCAATCGTGATAAAATCAGGCTTAATACCTGTACTAATGATTGCGTTACAAATGTTAATAAACTCAGACTCCTTGCCAATAGAAAGTTTAAAGCCGACCGGTTTACCACCAGACAATTCTCTAAGCTGCTGAATGAAGTGCATGAGCACTTCAGAATCGTTAAATGCTTTATGGCTAGAAGGTGAAACTACAGTAGTCTGCGGTTCAACATGTCGAATTGCAGCAATCTCAGGTGTGTTTTTGATCGGTGGTTAATAATGGAACGAAACAAACGATTAAAAGGACGGCATTCCATATCCGTTTCAACAAAGTATTGCACTATTTCAGGACAAGTGGCCTCAAATATGTATCGAAAATTCCCAATTAAAGGAATGTTCTTTCGAATCGAGTGTTTGGGTTGAATCATGTCTCTCACTCCAATTAAAACTAACGGGACTATAAAAATAAAAGACCAAACAACAGGTTTCCAGATAGTATATAGGAGTCCTATAGATGTGATTAGGATGATTGTTACTAGCGTAAAAATTTGTCTTCCTTTCATTATTCCAATATTTTAAATATCAATAGGTGAAGATAACCAGTTTTATTTTCTAAGAAATCGAATGCTTTGACAAAAGGGCATTTTTAAGATTTTAAAAGAGCTAAATTTGCTGTATCTAAAGCAGCCTATTTTTAAATATTTATATTCTCAAAACGAATTTAAACGAGAAATAATGATAGAGATTTTTGAGTTATACAAACCATTAATTATTTATGCCGCACTGGTCATTCTTGGAGTAATCATGCTTCAAATTTTGACCAAACTTATATATAACTGGTTGTTGAAGATAGAAAAAAGAAAATTTCCTGGAGAAGACCCTCACGCTCTGAATTTGGTAAAACGCATTTTAAATGCACTATGGGTTGTAGTAGGTGCCATCGGACTCAGCTTTATTTTTGTTGATGAGGATAAAGACGCTATTATTCTAAAAAACCTAAAACTTGTCTTGTATTTAGGCTTCTTAGCAATAGGAACGATCGTAGCTTCCACCTCAGTAAACATGTGGTTTAGAAGAAAAATTCAGAAAAAAATAAAGCACAAAGAGGACCCAACAAGTTTCAAATTTCTTCGGTATGTCGCTGTTATTACGATTTACTCTGTCGGCATCTTATTTGGTCTGTTAGCCTTCCCTTCTCTAAAAGGAGTTGCACAAACTTTCCTCGGAGGAGCCGGCGTTATTGCAATTATCGCAGGGGTCGCCTCTCAAGAAGCTTTGGCAAATTTAGTAGGCGGTATTTTCATCATTTCTTTCAAACCTTTTAAAGTTGGTGACATTGTAAAAATTACGGACGATATGGTTGGAGTAGTTACAGACATTACACTTCGACATACCGTTATCCGAAATTTTGATAACAAAATGATTGTCATTCCAAATTCCATCATCAACAAAGAAAAGCTGGTAAATTATGATTTAGGTGAAAAAAAGTGTTGTGAGCGAATCGAAATTGGAATTTCTTATGACAGTGACATTGACCTCGCTAAGAAAATTATGCGAGAAGAATGCGAAAACCATCCTCTCGTTATCGACAATAGAACCCTTGAAGAAAAAAAGGACAATGAGCCAATTGTTAAAACTGCTTTAATGAGTTTAGGCGACTTCGCCGTTACCATTCGAGCTTGGGCATGGAGTAAAGATTTTACTGACTCATTTGAGTTACGAATTGCCGTATTAGAAAGTATTAAGAAACGATTTGATAAGGAAGGAATAGAAATACCTTTTCCGTACAGAACCATTGTAATGAAGAAAGAAAAAAGAGTCAATAATTTAGATAACTAACACTGAAGATCAACTAACGAATCTACTGCATTGGCCGTTTCTTGATCATCCCCCCTTTTGTATCTCTAATGGGGTATTGAATTACAAATGAATCAGGATCTATTTTATCTATTTCGAGCATCACCTTTGTGACCTCTAAACGGGTGACCACGCAGAAAAGAATCTCTTTATCAACCAATACATGTTTGTCGTTTTCATAAGCATTGTTGGATTTAAAAACAGTAACGCCACGACCTAGCTTTACAGAAATAGTTTCTTTTATCTCCAAATAATCATTGGAGACTATCATTATTCCAATGTATTCTTCAATACCATTTAAAATAAAATCTACCGTTTTAGAAGCAGCTAAATAAGTTAACATGGAATACATAACTGTTTCGATATCTACCACCAATGCAGCTACTCCAAACAATATAATATTAAAAATTGCAATAAAATCGCCAATCGATAAACTAAATTTTTTACTAATTGTAATTGCTAAAACCTCTGTACCGTCAATTACTGCCCCACCACGAATGGCTAATCCTATTCCTGCTCCAATAAAAAATCCCCCAAAAACTGCAATTAAAAGTCGATCGCTAGTGATTGGAGGAAATTGTAGCAAGTATACTAACGTTGCTAAAGCGATAACCGCCAAACTACTTTTTACTGCAAAGGATACTGAAAACTGTTTCGCACCTAAAATCATAAAAGGTAAGTTCACAAGCACAATAAGAACTGACAATCGAATATCTGTAACCAAATGTATTAAAAGTGACACTCCCATCGCTCCGCCATCTAAAATATCTTCCGGTAGTAAAAAACCTTTTAAGCCAATTGCCGCCATCGTAACTCCAGCGGCAATAAATAAGAAATCCATTAAGGATCGTTTAAAAACCAACTGGTTAATTTGCTGAATGCTTTGTCTCATAAATTAGGTTTCCTCCGTTCTTTAGTATTGTGTGTGTTGAATTTAGTATTTAATCAAATCACGATTTATCGGCATAGACTCTGCGGGCCTTACAGCAGTGAACTTAAAGAATACCTTTAAGTTTTTGTTTTAATACTGTCCTTATTTTCAAAAGCAATAAGATTATAAAAATAGACATAGTTGACCCGGCAACACCGATAAAGGTCGACGGAAAAAATGTTATTTCCATTTTACCTAAGAAGGTACTGTACAAACGCCCTAAAAATATTTAATTGACTTATTTTGATATAAATAAAACAAAAATATCCAAACAAAATCATAACTGCGTTCCATAAATCAAATACAAATTGAGAAAAGAAATAAGGCAAAACGACTTCAGAATAGAAAATTAGCAATACGACAAGCATCCCAACCTCTAGTTTCGAAATGGTCGATTGATTAAATAACAATTTTCTTTCCAATTCCCAGAGAGAAAGAACTATCGCACCAAAGAAAAACGGATCCAAATACCAATCAAAAAGGAAAAATTGAATGCCTATTATTATTTGCATGATTTGATGCCCAATGAAGAGCACAGTTGGAATTTAAAAACTGAAATGCATAAATTTATTTTTAACAATCTGACTGAAAAGACTATAATAAAAACAACAACCAAGATGGGACTAAAAATAATCAGGATTAGAATACCTAAAATTCTAATGCCAATCTTTGAAAGTATCGTTGTTACCGAATCACCTTTTACAAGGGTCGCTTTTTCATTCCACCACTCATAAAGACCTTGAGCTTTGTTAGTAACACCTGATTTTTATTTTTCTTCCAAATGTCAGCTTAAAACGTACTCGGATGCTCTACTACCCTTTTGTATAATTTCTCGTAAATAGGTAGCACATTTAAAATATCAAACTTTTTTGCCTGACCAAAAGCTTGCTCTTTAAACTGGGTTAACTTCTCTTCATTTTGCAATAAACTAAGGGCATTTTTTGCCATGTCTTCAACATCTCCAACATTACTTAAATAACCAGAAAAACCATCTTCATTCACCTCGGGAATTCCCCCGGTATTTGAAGATATTACAGGAACTCCCACTGCCATTGCTTCTAATGCCGCCAACCCAAAACTTTCAAATTCAGATGGTAATAGAAATAAATCAGCAATTCCTAAAATATGCTGGGTGTCCTTTACTTTTCCTAGTACAATTAAATCCTTACTAATCCCTCTTTCTCTACAAAACGTTTCTGCCTCATGCCGATCAGGACCATCACCGATAAGCAGAAGCTTACAAGGCATTTGTTCTCGAACCTTTGCAAAAATTCGAACCACATCCCCAACCCTTTTCACCGGTCTAAAGTTAGAAACATGAGCTAATATTTTTTCTCCATTTGGAGCAATGTTTCTTTTTAATTCCAAATCAATTTCAGGAGATGTGCAACCATCAATGCAAATAAAATTTGGAATTGCTTCAATGCTTCTATTGATTTTAAAGTGATCTAAGGTATCTTTCTTCAAGCTCTCAGAAACAGCCGTAACCGCATTACTTTGATTAATTGCAAACGTAATAACAGGTTCAAAAGAAGCATCTTTTCCAACCAATGTAATATCCGTTCCATGAAGAGTTGTAATAAATGGGATATTAATTCCTTCAGTTTTTAAAATTTGCTGTGCCATGTAGGCTGCTGAAGCATGAGGAATAGCATAATGGACGTGCAGTAAGTCTAGCTTTTCGTACTTCACGACATCTACAAGCTTACTGGCTAAAACCAACTCATACGGCTGATAATCAAACAGTGGGTAATCCGAAACGTTTACCTCATGATACCAAATATTTTCATGAAAGCTATCTAGTCGAACTGGTTGCTGATAAGATATAAAATGAATTTGATGCCCTTTTAAAGCTAAAGCTTTTCCCAACTCAGTAGCAACTACTCCACTCCCACCGAAGGTCGGGTAACAAACAATTCCAATATTCATTTCTTCTTAATTTATACTTGCTTGCGAAGTTCGGATTTTTGAATTGTTTATCGCCTTATAAATCTCTTCTTGAATTCGTGTTCGTATATTAAACGACAATAATTTTATATTGGTCGCATCGGGATAAATTCGATTACTCAAGAAAATGTAAACAACCTTCTCATCTGGGTCCGCCCAAGCTAAAGTTCCTGTAAAACCAGAGTGCCCAAAACTGTTCATAGAAACACATTCGCAAGTTGGACCGGGATTTCCGTGATATTGTGGCTTGTCAAAACCCGCAGCTCTTCGGTTTTCTTCCCCATCCATGGGTATGCTATCGGCACAAAACTGACACTTGGCATAGGCGGAAACTACTCCCGGTTGCAAATAACGCTCCCCTGCAAACACCCCGTCATCTAAATACATTTGCATCAACTTTCCTAAATCATTTGCATCAGAAAACAAACCTGCATGCCCCCCAACCCCACCTAACATAGCTGCTCCTGGATCATGAACGTCGCCATGAATTAACTCTTGCCTGAAATATTTATCTTGTTCAGTCGGAATAATTTCAGTTAATGGAAATGTATATGTCGGTCTAAAGCCTGTGCGACTCATACCAAGTGGGGTATAAAAATTCTCTAAGTTATATTGTTCAATAGGCTCTTTCGTTATTTTCTCGACAATCTCTTTCATAAAATAATACCCTACGTCACTGTATTTATATTCCTTTTTATTACTCACCTCAGCACGGTTAAGAATTCTTGAGAAAATAGTGTCTTGGTAACTTGACTTTATGTAAAGGTTTGCAGTAACTCTTATTGAATAAACCGCAGAAGAATCTTTACTGTAAAATTCAGGTTTGGGTTGACCTTTTGTTACCGTCTTGTTGTAAAAAGGAATCCATGCGGCCAAGCCAGCTTGATGCGCCAAAATATCTCGAAGCACTAAATCCGCATAAGGTGTTCCTTTTGTCATTTTTAGGTGTTTGCCCAAATTATCATCCAAAGAAAGTTTTCCCTTACCTTCTAAATACATCAATGTCAATAACGTAGATGTAATTTTCGTTACTGAAGCGATATCATACAAATCGGTATTTAGCACTTTTTGAGCCCCTTCATAAGTGTGCTTTCCATAACTCTTATGAAAAATCACTTTCCCTTCTTTAGCGATATATACCTGAGCTCCAGGATAAGCTCTTTCTCTGATTCCCTCTTCAACAATCGAATCAATCTCTGCAAAGTCATTGGTCCACATACCAACCTCTTCTGGACTTGTATATTTCATTCGAAAAGCATCAGCAGTCTCCAACCCCATACCAACTTTCATTCTACTCGAAACTGAAACCGGCAATTGACCGTTTGCTTTAATGCCTCCAAAAAACAACTGAGCTGTTAAATTTTGAGCGGCTTCAGAGTTTTGATAAGCAACTACCAAAACATCCGTAAACTCAGCAGCTAAAAAGTCCAGTAAACAATAGGCGTTGCCAAATAAGACTAAACTTACTTTCTTTTTTAATCGAAGAATATTCAAGAAGTTCTTAAACTCCGTATTGACCTCTGCTTTAATCCAAGGATGTGCGTTTGATTTATGAACACTGATTATTATCTCATCATAAGTCAAAAGTGTATCCATTAAGCTTTTTTGAACAGATACTGGCAAGCTAGTATAACTTAAGCGATCAACTTTAGTATACAGATTTAACCCATTTTGAAAAGCATCAAAATCAACCTCTTCGTCCGCGAATGCTAGCGAAACAATTCGCTTTTTTCCCAATTTCTTAAATGGAATTCTATGTTGTTTATTTCGAACGACGGTCAAACTTGCTTCTGAAAGTTGTCGGTTCAGATAATTATACTTCGGTTGATTCAAATCTTCATATAGATTTTTTAATTCTACCGAATCTCCATATTGAATTTTCAACCACTCTTTTGCTCGCAATACCTTCATTACTGAATTGTCGATAGAAACTTGCGAAAGCCGTCCATCAGCTAATGCTACTTTGATTAGTTCAATGGCCTTTGGAACATCTTGAGAAAGCAACAAGACATCATTGCCGGCAATTAAAGCCTGTAAATCAATTTCTTCAGACGTTTGATATTTAGCAACGCCTCCCATATTTAAACCATCGGTAAAAATGAGCCCACCAAAGCCTAATTGCTGCTGCAACATGGTGTCTACGATTTCTTTGGTTAACGAAGATGCTTTTTTGTCGGCAGTAAGCTTGGGTAAATACAAGTGTGCCGTCATCATACTTCCAATGCCACTTTTTATAATTTCTTTAAAAGGGTACAGTTCTATAGAGTCTATTCTTGCCCTATCGTAATTCACTACAGGTAATGTTTTGTGTGAATCCTGATCTGTATCTCCATGCCCAGGAAAGTGCTTTGCATTTGCCAATAAGCCTCCAGATTGCATGCCTTTCATGTAGGCAATTCCTTTTTCTGCAACGTTGTATTTATCTTCTCCAAATGAGCGGGCAAAAATCACAGGGTTATCCGGATTGTTGTTTACATCTACAACAGGAGCAAAATTCACATGAACTCCTAACCTTCTAAATTGCTCAGCTACTTGCAAACCCATTTCATAAATCAGGCTATCATTTTGGATGGCTCCTAGCGTCATTTGCCATGGATACTTCACAGTGCTATCTAGCCGCATGGATAACCCCCATTCGCCATCAATTGCAATCATTAATGGAATTTTTGTGGCTTTTTGATAGTCATTTGTTAACATAGCTTGTCTCACTGGCCCCCCTTGAAAAAAGGTTAACCCTCCCACATGGTGCTTTTGAATTAGTTCAAGAATCTCCTGTTTATGCGTTTCGTCTTTGTTCGAATACGCAGCAACACTAAAAAGCTGTCCAATTTTTTCTTCCAAGCTCATGGTTTGAAAAATAGAATCTGCCCATGGAGTGATCATCGCATTGAAAGGCGCCTTTTCTTTTAGAATGGCTTCTTGCGGAATATCAACAACATGCACTCCTAACGAAACGCTTATCAGCGCGGCACTCAACAATAAAAACAGAATTTTTTTCAACTACTTTAGACTTTTAAGGTTCAACCAATAAATGTACCTATACAAAACAGTGCCAAGATTAGAATTCACGCTACTTTTGAACACGACATCGTTAACGAAACATTCTACAATATATTGGTTTCCCGTTTCGTTAATTCTAATAGAAAGCCTTAAATTTGAGATTATGAAAATTAGTTCCATCACAACGACACGAAAAGCAAAACAATTTTCTTTCATTCCAAGATATTACAATCAACAAAAGGAGGAGTTTGATGCTCGCCGTGCGGATATTGAGGCACGGATAACAGGCAAGCGATCGGATAGCGGTATTGCATTAACTGGACTTAAAGACAAATGGAAGCGCAATAAGAACACAACTAATTTTGAAAAAAAATCAAACATTCGGTTGGCTTTTATTGTGTCGGTTTTATTCGGTTTGTCCTATTGGGTTTTGTTTAGCTAAAAGCATTTTTTTTCTTTCTCTTTCGCTGCATTAGGATTACCTTTGTTACCGAAATCAAGCTTTCTAAATGCCCGACATTATTCAACTTTTACCGGATTCCGTAGCGAATCAAATTGCCGCAGGAGAAGTAGTTCAGCGGCCTGCTTCCGCTGTTAAAGAATTACTGGAAAATGCCATTGATGCAAAAGCTAATGAAGTTAGCCTGATTGTAAAAAATGCTGGCAAAACATTAATTCAAGTAATTGACAACGGTTTTGGAATGACTCCTACCGATGCTCGTTTATGTTTAGAACGCCACGCTACCTCAAAAATCAAGAAAGTTGAAGATTTGTTTGCTCTACGAACCATGGGGTTTCGTGGTGAAGCTGTACCTTCTATTGCGGCAGTTTCTCAAATGGAAATCAAAACCAAACCCGAAGGCGGCGAACTTGGAACTCATTTGGTTTTAGAAGGGAGTGATGTCATCAGTCAGGAAGCAGACCAATGCCCAAAAGGAACCAACATTTTAATTAAAAATCTCTTTTTCAACATTCCGGCTCGCAGAAATTTTCTAAAAAGCAACCCTGTTGAAACAAAACACATCATTGAAGAATTTTTAAGAGTTGCTCTGATTCATCCTGACGTTACGATGAACATGACAAGCGACAACAATGAAGTATATCGTTTACCCAGAGGAAACTTCAGGCAACGAATTGTCAATATTTTTGGAAACAAATATGATCAGCGTTTAGTTCCTGTGAATGAAACAACAGACATTGTTGCCATTTCTGGGTTTGTTGGAAAGCCAGAGTTTGCCAAAAAAACAAGAGGAGAGCAGTACTTTTTTGTAAACGAGCGATTTATTAAAAGCGGCTACTTAAACCACGCAATTCAGGCCGCATTTGAAGAGTTACTTCCCAAAGATCAATTCCCTTCCTATTTCTTAAAATTAGAAATTGACCCAGCGAAGATTGACATTAACATTCACCCAACAAAAACAGAAATCAAGTTTGAAGAAGAGCGAGCGATATATGCCATTATTCGAACAGCTGTAAAACAAGCACTCGGTAAATTTAACATTGCTCCTAGCATAGATTTTGAGCAAGAATCGAGTTTTAACATTCCCATGCTCAAAAAGGGACAAGGTATTCCAATGCCAAGCATAGAAGTGGATACTAATTTTAACCCTTTTGAAAATAAACCGAAACAAACTCAAAATTCAATTTCATTTCCATTTAACCGAGAAGAAAAACCAAATCCGAACTGGGAAAAGATTTACCAACCTTCTACCGACTTCCAAACGAACACGATAGAACCTCAAGCTCAAGCCGAACCAGTTGCAGAGGGGAAAAAAGTATTTCAGCTGCACAAAAAATATATTTTAAGTCATATTCGTTCAGGCTTCATTGTGGTTCACCAAAAAAGAGCGCACGAAAGAGTTTTAATTGATCGACTAACTCAACAACTAGAAAACCAAAAATCCAGTAGTCAACAATTATTATTTCCTGAAGATTTAGTGTTGAATGCTGAAGACAGCACCTTAATTTTAAGTTTGCTTGAAGAACTAAATGAATTGGGTTTTGACATGCGACCTTTTGGTAAAAATCATTTCATTATTCATGGAATTCCTGCCGAGGCCAACGGTCAAAATGGCGCTGAATTGATTGAAAAACTACTAGAAGAGTTCAAACAAAACTTATCGGAACTGAAAAATAGTCCAAAAGAAAATATGATTCGTTCTTTGGCACAAAGCATGAGTATTGGAAATGAGAAACCAATGAGTCAGGAAGAAATGATTCATTTAATAGATGAACTTTTTGCATGTGAAATGCCTTATAGTTTACCCAATGGAAAACCAATTGTAATTAATTACTCGTTGGACGATTTGGAAAAACAATTTAACAAACGATGAATTTCGGATCCAGAAACCCTTTCGCAGACCTTCCAATAGTTGTAAAAAACTTACTGATTCTTAACGGGCTGATGCTTTTAGCAACGTATGCTTGTTCGTCTGCTGGAATTAATTTAGCCCAAACACTAGGGCTACATCATTGGTCAAGCGACTTGTTTCGGCCTCACCAACTAGTTACTTACATGTTCATGCATGGAGGCATTGCTCACTTGTTTTTCAACATGTTTGCACTGTACATGTTCGGTAAAATTCTCGAACAAGTTTGGGGACCAAAACGATTCCTAACCTACTATATGATTACTGGGATTGGAGCGGGAATTATTCAATTACTAGTAACTGAGCTAAGAATCCAATCACTCATCAGCGATATTGACCCAACAATGTATCAACAAATTTTAGATGAAGGGCTTTCAATTCGTCAAATGGGCAAAAATTACATTGATCCAATTGCGGCTGAAATCAATAATTTAATTAACATTTCAACCGTTGGTGCGTCGGGCGCTGTTTTTGGAATTCTACTGGCATTCGGCATGCTTTTCCCAAATACTCAGCTAATGCTCATCATTCCTCCTGTTCCTATGAAAGCAAAGTATTTTGTTTTGATTTATGGAGCGATTGAATTGTATCAAGGAATAGCTAGCAACCCTAACGATAATGTTGCTCACTTTGCTCACTTGGGCGGAATGCTTTTCGGTTTTGTGATGATTAAAATTTGGAAAACAAACACCAATAACTTCTATTAATGCGATTCGGAAATCAAAATAATTTCAGCAGTAACTTCATGCAGAATAGCATGTTGGTAAAGTTAATTTACGCCAACGTTGTGGTCTTCGTTGCTATAAAATTACTGTATTTGTTCTTTTGGCTATTTGTTTCAAATAGTTCTCCTGATCAGTGGGCCTTAGAATGGTTAGCGGTGCCTTCAGACCCTGGTAAGCTCATCTTTAAACCATGGACCATTCTAACTTACATGTTTCTGCACTTGGGCCTGTGGCATTTATTTAGCAACATGCTATGGCTCTATTTTCTAGGCACCTTGTTTGTGCAATTTTTAGGTGAACGCAAATTATACACTGTATACATTGCAGGAGGAATAGCCGGAGCGCTTTTGTATGTCCTCTTTTTTAATATTTTTCCAGTTTTCGAAAACGTAAATAACAGTGCCATTGCTTTAGGTGCTTCTGCATCGGTAATGGCAGTTGTTGTTGGTGTTGGTACCTATTCACCCAATTATGCGATTCGCCTCCTGTTCCTAGGCGACGTAAAACTTAAATACATTGCAATTTTCTCATTTGTTATAGATGTACTTAGCATTTCAAATTCAAATTCGGGAGGTCACATTGCCCACATTGGTGGGGCTGCTTTAGGCTTCTTATTTGCCAAACAATGGTCAAAAGGAATAGACATAACAGCTTGGGTTGGCACAAGTAGTAACTTCCTACTTGCCTTAGTAAAACCTGGCTCCAAAAGTAAAATGAAGGTAAAATACAAGAGACCTTCGACTTCTAACTATGAATATAATGATCGTAAAAAAGAAGAGCAGGTAGAGATAGATGCTATTCTTGACAAAATCTCTAGGTCAGGTTATGACTCTTTGAGCAAGAAAGAAAAAGAAATCCTTTTCAAAGCGAGCGGGAAATAAATTTAGCTGAAAGATTAAGGTTCAAAGTGGCATGTACGCTATCCTCTGTTCAAATTGTAACCTACAGATTGATTCAACTACTCTAATTTATAGTACATTTAGAATTATAAAAACCTATTATTGCTACTAAATCTCTCCTTGTCAATTCCATTTTTTCAATCATCCTAGAAAGCTCAGGACAATCACTAAAATAGTTAGCCATGTTTGCTCTGAACTTTAATCCTTTCACAATTATTGAATCTTCATCTCCTTTTTCTAAAAAGTAATCTATAATAACTACCGAACCTTCAGACCTGTAAAACCTAAATAACCTTAAATCTCCATCAATTTATAATTTCATGAAGGAGAGAGGTGAACTATGTATAAGATTAGTGCTAATATTATTATAAATTGAAACCATCTTAACATCACCAGAGCCTATATTAAACTGAATTTCTCTCGCATCACTTGGTGTGAGTGTATATTTATTCCCGTCAGAATCAAAATATTTTAAACCGTACTGCAATTTTAAATAATTCACTTGCCCACCAAAGATATTTCGCGGAATATTCATCAAACCTCAACAGTATCATTATCGTAATAAATTATGCCATTATCCGTCTGGGCATATAAATTCAATTTAATAAATACTCCTAAGAATACAAGTAATGTAACTTTTCTCATCATAGAACACTTTTGTCTTATTACTTTTCTTCTGTATTATGAAGTCGTAAAATCAATTTCAAGATAGATAATAAAAATCAGAATCACTTTGAAATATTGCTTGTTCGCATTCGCTCTATTACAGTAACATTAATAATTACCTTTATTTATGGCTTACTCTTACTACAGTATTCTTTAGCAACCTAGCGTTTGAATCGTTACTTTACTCTTTAAACTTTGAGTCTTTTGTTTCGGCAGGCACAAAATGATAAACGACTTCCGGTTCCTTGTACGCAGAGTTTATAGGCTTTTCTGTCTCTTCTTTAAAATCGACATAATCTCCTAAAACCACTTCTTCGTCCTCATCAGGCCAAACAAAAGCTTTCCTCTGCGGGCCCTGTTTGCGATAAATAATAGCCAATACCATCCCAATAAATAAGCCCCAAAAGTGCCCCTCCCAACTTATGCTTTTGTCCCAGGGCAGAATACCCCAGATTAAACTACCATATAAAAATGCAACCAGAAAAGAAAGTGCAACTAATGGCACGTATTTTCTTAAAAATCCACTGATAAATAAAAATCCAAATAAAGCATAAACTAATCCACTTGCTCCGATATGATATGCAGAACGAGCAGAAATCCAAGTATACAATCCGACTAAAACAAAGGACAGCAAAATAACTTTTGGTGCCAGTGATCTATAAAAGTAGAACATCGCCCATCCCAATATAAGAAGTGGTAGCGAATTATTAAACACATGATTCCAATCTCCATGAATAAAAGGAGAAAGCAATATACCTTTTAATCCTGAGATCTCTCTTGGAAGTATTCCATATCTAACAAGCGAGGTATCAAGATACAATTCAATTGTCTTAACTAAAACAATGAAAAGCACAAAAATGAAAGGAAACACCGCACTATAAATAAATTTCTTCTTTTCGAAAGTGTCCATTCACTTTTATTTGTTGTTTATACTAACTTACTTTTTGTTAAAATTATACCATACAAATAATTAGCCATTGTCATTTCGGCAGTTTTTGTTATTTTCGATGGACTAAATTTAAGCATATGAAAAAGTTAATCCTTTCTGCTGTTTGCACAATTGGTTTTTGCGTTTATGGATTTGCAACAAATAAAGTTGAAATCCGGTTAAATCATCCGCAAAAAGAAAACACTCCAACTCAAAAAAAGAAAGTTGAGCGCTATGATTTTAGCTTATTTAAATTTGTAAAACCGCTACCGAAGAATAAAGAAAAAAATTCAACCAAAACAAGTGAGGAATTATTGAAGGGGAAAAATCAAATGAATGAAACCACTTATCATCAAGAGAAACCCCTCACCTTCTTTATATTTTCATACGCTTCCTGAACCTTTTTAAATTTATCTTCAGCCTGAACCTTGACTTCCTCACCTAAGTGATTCACTTTATCAGGATGGTATTTCATAGCCATTTTACGATATGCTTTTTTAATCTCATCATCTGTAGCATCTTGTGTAATTTCTAAAATTTTAAAATCTCCACCGGTTTCTCGAACAAACATAGCTTTTATCGACTGAAAATCAGCAACACTAATACCCAAAAACCCGGCTATTCGCTGAATAGCAGACACCTCACTATCGCTTATATGGCCATCTGCTTTTGCAATACCAAACATATAGTGCAGCAATTGCAAGCGACTTGCATACTGCATTTGATATCGGATTTGATGCCCTACCGTTCGAGCATCAATTGGACTTTTCAATAAATCCCGCAGGGTTCGCATTTGTTCTTTTGTTTTTGCCTCTCCAAATTGTTGCGTGTAAAATCGTTTTACATACTCCAATTCAGATTTCAAAATCTTCCCGTCGGCTTTCATTACAGCTGCTGTTAGCACTAAAAGACTTGCCGAAAAGTCGCCGGTTGCAGTTCTTTGGTACGCCTGCTGACCTGTATATCTATCTCTTGAAAACTGCTCATCCCATTCCACAGAACCTCTTCTATCGAACAAGCTGCCAACAATAAAGCCCAAAATCGCACCCGGAAATTTAAAAAATGAGAATCCAATTAACGCCCCAATCCATTTCGCCCAACCTTTCATAATATTTAACGTTTAAGAAGTAATAAAATTAGGAATTTGATGTTCCTTAGTATGTAGTTTAATAAAATTTTAAAACTGCTTTTTATTAACTAATTTTGCACATTGGAATTGCGAAGTCTACAACCGAAATATGACATCATTCCTCCACCAATCGAGAGTGGCTCTGCTTACTATTTTACTACAGATAGTGGTATACAGTATGAAGTCAGGTTTGGAAGAAAACAACACAACGTTTTGAATACTTCAATTGTATTTGGAGTACTTAACGATGAGTTTGACGGCGAAGAATATAGCATGACCAATAAGTTCGAGGTGTACAGAGTAATGTCAACCATAGTAAAAATAGTGCAACGTTATATACAACTGCATCCGCAAATTAACTGCTATGAGTTTACAGGAGAACCGATTGAAAAAGAAATTGACAAAGTAGGAAAAGTTAGATTGAAGCTTTACAACCGTTACTTGCCGAATATATTTGGTAAAGAATGGAACATAAAGCACGAACATAGTAAAAGTGTGGTGTCAAAAAAATAACACAAATACTTAGCATGATTATTGCTATGGGTAAAGTGTTGGATAAAGAAACAGAAAAATATGAGACAACTAAAAATTAGTCAGCAGATCACCAAAAGGGAAAGTAAGTCTTTAGAGAAATATCTTCAAGATGTTTCTAAGGAAGAGATGATTACTGCCGAGGAAGAAGTAGAGTTGGCAATTAAAATTCAAAGTGGTGATGAAAGAGCGTTGAACAGGTTAGTTAGAGCTAACTTGCGTTTCGTTATTTCGGTTGCTAAACAATACCAAAACACTGGCCTTACCTTAGAAGATTTAATTAACGAGGGAAACCTTGGTCTAATTGAAGCAGCAAAAAGGTATGACCATACAAAGGGGTTTAAATTTATCTCTTACGCAGTATGGTGGATTCGTCAAAGCATTTTGAAAGCTGCAGCTGATAACTCTAGAACCATTCGTTTGCCGCACAACCGATTGGGAGAGATTCAAAAAATTAGTAAGGCTTCAAATGAATTTGAGCAAAAGAACGAAAGAACTCCAACAGCAGACGAATTGTCAGACTTGACAGAAATGGACGTAGCAAAGGTTGAAATGTCTTTGAAGATGTCTAAAAAACAAGTTTCTATCGATGCTCCTATGAGCAACGATGATGACAATAATAGTTTGGTGAGTGTTCTCCAAAATTCTGACACTCCTGATCCTGCAGACAATCTTTTACAAGAATCTCTTTCTCAAGATTTAGAAAGAACATTGGCTTATTTAAAAGGCATGGAAGCTGAAGTTATTCGTTTATTCTACGGTTTAGGTGGAGCAAGTGAAATGACATTAGAAGAAATTGGAAATACTTTTGGCTTAACAAGAGAAAGAATCCGTCAGATTAAAGAAAGAGGATTAAGAAGACTAAGAAGAGTTTCGAATCAAACGAACCTTCAAACGTATTTATAACACTTCGGCTGAGCTCAGCGCAAACTCTGTCGCTCAGTGCAACAAATGAATTGATTCAATAAAAAAGCCGCCTCCAGTAACCGAGGCGGCTTTTTTATGTCAATACTTTTAACAAAAAAATAAATGCAAAGTGACCGAGGCCCAAACTGTCTAAAAAAATACTAAATAGCTCAGATTAGGATTCAACAATTCGTAATTCTACTCCTACCAGCTTCCTCCTGCTCCACCTCCACCAAATGAGCCTCCACCAAAACCGCCGAAGCCGCCTCCACCTGAGCCACCTCCGAAGCCGCCTCTTCCGCTCGTAAAGTTCCCGTAAGAACCACTATGACCTCTATTTACAGAACCCATTAACCAAAGTGCCATCCAAAGAGAAGTATTGTTGGTATTTGCATATTTCCTTGCTCTACCGATGTTCTTAAACACCATTAGACCAATAAAAACGAGTAATGCTGCCACTATTGCAAAAGGAAACTTTCCTTTTGCACCTCCTCTGCCTTTTGAATTGTAATTTTCAGCTGAATATTCTCCTCCTGTAATTTCTACAACGGTTTGAATTCCTTGAAGTAGACCCTGCTCGATTTGACCACTTTTAAAATAGGGTATCATCTCATTCTCAACAATTCGCTTACTAATGGCATCAGGTAAAATTCCTTCAAGGCCATAACCTGTAGCTATAAAGACCTCTCCTTTTGAATTTGCTTGCTTCGGTTTAAAAAGAATTACAATCCCGTTGTCAAACTTAGCATCACCAACACCCCATTTTTCACCGAGTTCAAACGCAAAGAACGAAGGTTCTTCCCCGCACAAGTCATTTACTGTTACCAGAGCAATTTGAGTAGAAGTCGTGTCGTTAAAACCAATAAGATAACTTTCTAATTGATTTTCAAACGAGGGCGATAATACATTAGCAAAATCATTCACCAATTTAGGAGGATTCTGCTTTTCAGGAACGCAACTTTGAGCAACAATTGATGAAAAAGAAGAAACTAAAAGAATAAATGTGAGTATGTTTTTTCTCATCGGCTTAGTTTTTTCCAAACGAAATATCGTCTGACAATTCATTAATATCTCCTTTTTGATAAGGAAAATGAGCTTTCAACTGCAACCCTGCTTCTTTCGCTCCTGCAATTAAACCTTCTACAAAATTTCCCTTTTTAAACTCCTCTAACATTAGTAAGGACGTTGAATCCCAAAATCCTTTCGGTACTTTTTGGTTGATTCCAACATCGCCCAAAATGGCAAACTCTTTCGATTCAAAGGCCAAATAAATCAATACTCCATTGCGAAGCTTGGTCTCATGAAGTTCCAATTGCTCGAAAACGTGAGACGCTCGATCCATCACATTCTCTTTGAGTTTTCGCTCGATGTGAATCTTTACTTCACCTGAAGTATTTAACTCCGCCTCTTGTATGGCCTCTCTAATTTGCTGTTGATCAGCTTCTGTAAATATATCTTTCGCCATCCTAAAATTCTACTTTTGGTGCTTTTTCCGAACCTGCTTCAGCTTCAAAATATCCCTTTTTCTCAAAATCAAACCAACCTGCGTATATGTTTCTTGGAAACTGTTTGATATATGTATTGTAATCTTTTGTAACCTCATTAAACCTCATGCGCTCTACTGAGATTCTATTCTCCGTGCCTTCTAACTGAGCCTGTAACTCCAAAAAGTTTTGATTGGCTTTCAAGTCTGGGTAACGTTCAAAAGTTGCCATCAATCTTGATAAAGACCCACTCAATTGGCTCTGGGCATCTTGAAACTTGGCCATATTCTCAGGAGTTAAATCTTCAACGTTTATGCTCATTGAGGTTGCCTTTGAACGAGCTTCTGTTACTTCAACAAACGTCGACTTTTCAAACTCTGCATATCCCTTAACAGTTGATACTAAGTTTGGAATTAAGTCCGCTCGTCTTTGATAAGAAGTTTCTACTTGAGCCCATTGCCCTCCTACGCTTTCTTGCTTTGCCACCATTTCATTGTATCCACAAGAACTTAATGTTGCGACAGCTAAAAATGCTACTATTATGTTTTTAATTTTTTTCATTTTGGTTTTATTTGTTGTTAAGTTAATCACAATTCTATTCGTTCGTATTTAGAATTTATGAGTGGTGACTGTGTTGGTCGAAAGGTATAAAAAATCCTCAAGCTTCTATCTAATTTTCAGATTATAACTTGAGGACTTTTGTCAATAAAATAATTTCAACTCTACAATCATTCGAAATGATTTTTAGATGAGAGAAACGCTTCTCTTAATGAATTTACTAAGCTCTTCTCCCTTCAAAAGGTTCTGAGATAATAAAGCTAAATCAGCAGCTTGCTTTGTCATATCTTTTCGCTTCGCTTCGTCTTTCTCAGCTAAGATTTTACTAATCAATGGATGATTTGAGTTTACCGACAAATTATACATGTCGGGCATGTTACCCATCCCCATCATTCCGCCACCACCCATGGCACTCATGTCCTTCATTCTTCTCATGAATTCAGCTTGTGTAACCGTCATTGGAGCATCTGTTTCACCTAGGCTCACAAAATTAACAGTAAATGTGTTCTTGTTGACCACCTCTTCAATCACCGGCTTCAATGTATTTTGATCTTCTTCTGTTAATTTAGAAGTAACTTCTTCATCTTTCTGGATTAACTTATCAATTGTATCTCCATCAACTCTTGTAAAAGTAGTGTTTGAGTCTGCTTGCTCTAACTTTCCAACCAGGTGAGCAGTTAAAGGAGAGTCCATTAGTAATACATCGTACCCTTTGGTTTTTGCAGCATCAATATAACTGTATTGCAAATCCTTATCCGAAGTATACAAGTAAACTACTTTTGAATCTTTATCCGTTTGGTTTACTTCAATTTTTGTTTTGTATTCATCAGCAGTGAAGTATTCTCCATCTACATTTTTAAGCAACATAAACTTCTCCGCTTTCTTTGCAAACTTCTCATCAGAAAGAATACCATACTCAATGAAAATCTTAATATCATCCCACTTCGATTCAAATGCTTTCCGATCTTTCTTAAAAAGTTCTTCTAACTTATCCGCGACTTTCTTTGAAATATAGTTTGATATTTTCTTCACACTACTATCCGCTTGCAAGTAAGACCTTGAAACGTTCAATGGAATGTCTGGAGAATCAATTACACCGTGAAGTAGAGTTAAGAAGTCCGGGACAATCCCTTCTACTGAATCAGTTACAAAGACCTGATTACTGTACAATTGAATTTTATCCTTTTGAACCTCTAAGTTTTTCTTCAACTTAGGAAAATATAGCACTCCTGTTAAGTTAAAAGGGTAATCTACATTCAAGTGAATGTGAAATAATGACTCCTCAAAGTTCATTGGGTACAGCTCTCGGTAGAAGTTCTTATAGTCCTCGTCACTTAAGTCTGCTGGCATTTTAGTCCACGCTGGCTCTGGGTTGTTGATGATATCATCAACCGTAATTTGTCTATGAGCTTCTTTAGTCTCTTTCCCGTCTTTATCTTTAGTTGTTTTTGGTTCGTGCTCTGGGTCATTAATCTCCTTTGTTCCAAACTTAATTGGCACCGCCATAAACTTGCAATACTTATCAAGTAATTCTCTGATTTTATGCTCGCTTAGATATTCTTTTGAGTCATCCGAAATATGCAATACTATATCCGTTCCACGTTCCTTTCTAGTATCATCTTCTTCTAAGGTAAAGTTTGGACTTCCATCGCATTCCCACTTAACAGCCTTGCTACCTTTTTTGTATGATTTTGAAAAAATCTCAACTTTTTCTGCCACCATGAAGGAAGAGTAGAAGCCTAAGCCAAAGTGACCAATTACACTTGCCTTGTCTTTGTATTTTTCTAAAAATTCTTCTGCACCTGAAAATGCAATTTGATTGATGTATTTATCAACTTCTTCCTCAGTCATCCCAATTCCACGGTCAGAAAAAGTAAGTGTTTTTGCCTTCTCATCAACCTTTACTTCCATTTGCGTTTCACCAATGTCGCCTTTTACTTCACCAATGTTGCTTAATGTTTTCAATTTTTGAGTGGCGTCGGTTGCATTTGAAACCAACTCCCTCAAGAATATCTCCTGATCAGAATATAAAAATTGCTTGATAATTGGAAAGATGTTCTCCGTTTGAACGTTAATCTGTCCTTTTGCCATAATATACTAATTTTTGAATGTTATTTTTTACAATAACCCTGTTTTCAAAGGATGTGCCAATGGCTCATGTGTGACATTTTGGCGCTTGTTCTGCTTGTATTACAAAAATTAAAAATCGCTAGAAAATTAATGCTAAAGCTCTATCTTGATCTATAATTGACCTATCTCTAATATAATTGTTAACTCTGTCTTAAAGAAACAAGCTTATGAAAAACTGGGAAGATCAAAACAACAGCCTTTATCAAAAATTCAAATTCAAGAACTTTATTGAAGCTTGGGCATTTATGAATAAAGTAGCCTTATTAGCTGAAAAAGCAAATCACCATCCCGAATGGAAAAACGTATACAATACCGTTGAAATCTGGCTAACTACGCACGATGAGGGCAACACAATTACCGCAAAAGATAGAGAATTAGCAGAAAAAATTACTGAAGCATTAGCTTAATTCCTATCTCAATTCTGCTCCCAATTGAGCCTTTAAAGATGAAATCATTTTATCCATGATTTTGTCGATGTAATTATCTGTTAGCGTGGTCTGTTCATCTTGAAAAGTAAAACTTACAGCGTAAGATTTCTTACCTGACGCCAAGTTTTTACCTTCGTAGACATCAAACAAGTTAACTTCTTTCAGTAATCGTTGTTCTACTTTTTTAGCAATCGTTTTAATCTCATCAAAACCAACCGCTTCATCAATCAATAGTGCTAAATCTCTACGAACTGCAGGGAATTTAGTTACTGGCTTATATTGAATGTCTTTCCCGCTAATTAACTTTAATACAATAGACCAATTGAACTCAGCAAAATAAACCTCATTCTTACCACCAAACTTGGCAATTTCTGCACTGCTTACTTTTCCAAATGTTACCAAGTTAAATTTCCCTTTGGTGAATGAGGTCGAATATTCAAACCTTACATCCTCCCCATTCTCCAATTTGTGTTTTTCAATTCCCACTCGCTGCAAGATGGCTTCGACTCGTTGTTTTAAGGAATAATAACTTGTAGATTCTGACTTTTCCTCCCAGCTTTCTTCTTGTACATTCCCGCTCAGCCATAATGCCAATCGTTTGGTTTCTTCAAACTTTGAATCTCCTAACGCTTTGTATGTTGAACCAAACTCATAGAATTTAAGATTTTTACGCTTCCGCTTCTGATTGTATACAATCGCTTCTAAGCCACCGTAAAGCATCGAACCTCTCATCACTTCCGTTTCTCTGCTCAATGGGTTTACCATACTTACCAGGGCAGAATCATTTGCATAATAAGAAGGATTGGTTAGAGAATTATTAAATACCTCAGCGAAACCTACGCTGCTCAAAAAGTCAGCTATGGTATTTTCGACTTTATGTGGAATGACTTTAGGATTTGGAGTCAAATTTGATTTCATGAAGCTTGGCAAAACCACATTATTGTAACCGTAAATACGAAGTATTTCTTCGATTACATCCACATCACGCTGCACATCTACCCGGTAAGCTGGCACCTGAAGAGACAACTGATCTCCCTCAGATTTTAAAATTGTAATGTCTAAATTTTTAAGAATATCTCTTACTACACTCTTTGGCAATACATTCCCTATGAGACTATTCACTTTACTATGTGTTAATTCCACAGTAATATCCTCTATTGGCTCCGGATACAAATCGGTAATCTTTGATGAGACATCTCCTCCTGCAATTTCTTGAATTAATAAAGCTGCCCTTTTCAACGCATAAACTGTAATATTGGGATCAATTCCTCTTTCGAATCGAAAAGAAGCGTCTGTGTTTAGTCCATGTCGTTTTGCTGTTTTCCGAATACTTACCGGATTAAAATACGCTGATTCCAGAAAAACAGAGGTTGTACTTTCGGAAACACCCGAAGATGCTCCACCGAAGACTCCAGCAATACACATTGGCTTTTCTCCATCACAAATCATTAAGTCCTGATTCGACAATTCTCTTTCTACACCATCAAGTGTTGTGAATTTGGTACCCTCTTTAACACACTGAACAACTACTTTTTCTCCAGAAATTTTATCTAAATCAAATGCGTGTAATGGTTGTGCCAATTCGTGCAATACAAAATTGGTAATATCTACTACATTATTAATCGGCTTCAAACCAATTGCTTTTAAATTATTTTGCAGCCAATCAGGAGAAGCTTGAACTTTCACATTCTTAATTTCTACCCCACAATATCTTGGCGAAAGTGTTGAGTCTTTAACTTCTACGATAATTGAATCCGATACTCCCTCCTTGAATGCTGTTACATCAGGTAACGTTAATTTATGCTTACTTGTCAAATTCAAATATGCAGCCAAGTCTCTTGCAACTCCATAATGAGATGCCGCATCAATTCTATTTGGCGTTAATCCAATTTCAAAAACGGTATCAGAAGATAAGTTAAAAAAGTCGGCTGCAAGAGTTCCTATAACAGCGCTATTATCTAGAACCATAATCCCATCGTGAGATGCTCCTAGACCAATCTCGTCTTCGGCACAAATCATCCCTTCAGATACTTCTCCCCTTATTTTCGATTTTTTGATTTTAAAGCTTTTCTCGTCGTCGTATAAAACGGTTCCAACAGTTGCCACAATTACCTTCTGACCAGCTGCAATATTTGGCGCCCCACAAACAATGTCTAACAATTCTTCTCTACCTATATTAACTTTTGTCTGCTTTAGTTTATCTGCATTTGGATGCTGAATACAAGAAACAACCTCTCCAACAACAAGTCCTTTCAAGCCGCCTTTTACAGATTCTACCTCGTCAACGCCTTCAACTTCAAGTCCAATATCAGTTAAAATAGTTGATATTTCATCAATAGTTAAATCTGTTTGAATGTAATTCTGTAGCCAGTTGTAAGAAATTTTCATGCGGTAATATTTAAGTCTGCGAAGATAATCTTCAATTATCAATTGTCAATTATTAATTGTCAATTAAACCACTCGTAATTCTTTATTCAATATTTTCATTTTGACATTCCCAGATTCGAATAACTTTATCATCTCCCGCTGTAATTAAGAAATCATTAAATCTCGACCAAAGTGCTGCATTTACAGAGTGCGTGTGCCCTCTATCTTTAAATCCTTCGAAACGTTTTAAAACTTCCAGCGTATTCGGATTCCATATTTTAACTGTTTTATCGCGACTTGCAGAAACTAGTATATCTAAATTTTCATTGTACCCCAAATCATATATAGCCCAATTATGTGCAGCTATGCCATTTGCTTTTTCACTTGTCTTTAAATCGAATTGATGCAAGTGTGCGTTCTTCGTTCCTATTATTAATTTATCCGGTAAATAACACAAACTATTTGCTCCCGATTCTAACCCGTTGATGATAAACTTTTCACTCCAATCCTCAGTATTCAATACTTGCACAAAACCATCTGCAGATGCTATTGCTAATTCCTTTCTCTCAGGGGAATATGCTACTTTTCTATTTTTCCCCTTTCCTATTTGCATTTGAAATAAAAACTTAAAGTCTGTCACCGACCAAATACTGATACTTCCATCACCAGAAGAAAATACAAGTTCATTCTTTTCTTTAATGAACTGAATGTCGAAAATATATCCTTTGTGAACCTTTAAGTATTTCACCTCCTTATTTTCGACTAAATCAATTACATGGACTCCCCCTTCAACCTGACCAATGAGCAATAGGTTTTCAGATTTCAAATAGCATAAACTAACAATAGTTGTCGGCGACTTTGAAACTACTTTCTCAGCTTCCATGAGCTTCAAATTCCACCGAATTACAAAACGGTCGGAACCACCAGAGTAAAAAATATGATCCTCATCCCCTGCACATAGGGCATAAACAGCCGCCTTATGCTCACTTAATATTCCTCTTTGGTTAAACTCCATCATGATATTTTACTCCAGTTCATTTTACCTCTATTTTTCTCTCTTAAATACGTTAACAAGCCCATATTCTCTTGCTGCTCTATATTCGGATCATTTTCCAACACTTGGTTAGCGGCCTTTCTTGCTTTCTCAATTAGCTCTCCATCAGTAGCTAAATTCGCTAATTTCAAATCTATAGGCGTTCCACTTTGTTGCGTTCCCCGCAAATCTCCAGGACCTCTTAGTTTTAAGTCTACTTCAGCAATCTGAAACCCATCATTCGTTCCAGTCATGGTTTTCATTCGAAGCCGACCATCACTTGAGAGTTTATCCCCTGTCATTAGTACGCAATATGACTGCTCAGCACCCCGACCTACTCTGCCTCTTAATTGATGCAGTTGCGACAATCCAAAACGTTCGGCACTTTCTATAATCATGACTGATGCATTCGGAACGTTCACACCCACTTCAATTACCGTGGTTGAAACCATAATGTCTGTTTCGCCATTTACAAAACGATTCATTTCAAATTGTTTAACCTCAGCCTTCATTTTACCATGAACTATGCTCACTTTGTATTTTGGCGCAGGAAATCGTTTAAAAATATGCTGATATCCCTCTTCTAGCGTAGCGTAATCTAATTTCTCCGACTCTTCAATTAGTGGATATACGATATAGATTTGCCGGCCTTTCGCAATTTCGCCCTCCATAAAACCAAATAATCGTAATCGTTTATTCTCATACCAGTGAAGGGTTTGAATCTCCTTTCTCCCTGGAGGTAGCTCGTCGATAATAGAAACATCCAAGTCACCATATAAAGTCATGGCTAATGTTCTTGGAATAGGAGTTGCTGTCATAATTAATACATGAGGTGGAACTGTATTCTTCTTATACAATTTGGCTCGTTGTGCCACACCAAAACGGTGCTGTTCATCAATAACAGCAATGCCCAAATTTTTGAACTTCACTTTATCTTCAATTAGAGCATGCGTTCCTATTAAAATATGAAGTGTCCCGTCTTCTAGCTTTTCGTGAATTTCTCTTCGTTTTTTAGCTTTGACCGAACCAGTCAATAACTCTACCTCTATATCCATCCCACCTAACAACTCTTTTAAGCCTTCGTAATGCTGGGTCGCTAAAATTTCTGTTGGAGCCATTAAAGCTGCTTGAAATCCATTATCCAACCCTATTAAGATAGTCATTAAGGCAACAATCGTTTTACCACTTCCAACGTCCCCTTGCAACAAACGATTCATTTGCTTCCCTCGTTTTAAATCTCTTCGAATTTCTTTGAGTACTCTTTTTTGCGCTCCAGTCAATTCAAAAGGTAGGTTATTTGAATAAAACCCGTTAAACTTTTCTCCAACCTCACCAAAAACAAAACCGGTTGACTTTTCAAGGTTCACCAATTTTAATTTCAGCAGCTCTAGCTGAATCATGAACAATTCCTCAAATTTAATTCGGGCAATCGCTTTCTTCAACACTTCAACAGATGTTGGAAAGTGGATATTAAACATTGCAGCCTCGCGATTCAACAGCTGAAAATCTGCAACCACAGTTGCAGGTAAGTTTTCCTCTAATTTGTATTTCAACTGTGGCAAAAGAGTTCTCAGCAGCCGTGAGATACTCTTGGATGCTAGCGAAAACTTTGCAAGTTTTTCAGTTGAAGGATAAACCGCTTGAAGTTTTGACTGCACAGCGTTTTTAAACTCAATAAGAGTTTCTACCTCTGGGTGAACCAGATTAATTTTTGAATTAAAAACATTCGGCTTTGCGAAAACGACATATTTCTCGCCAACTTTTAAGTTCTTCGCAAAATAAGTCACCCCCTTAAACCAAACCAACTCAATTGTTCCGGTGTCGTCTTTCAATTTAGCGACCAGTCTCTTTTTAAACTTCACTCCTATTTCTTGAACATGAGTTACCTCTCCTACTAGCTGAACATAGGGCAAGTCTCCTTGCACTTCTGAAATCTTGTAAAACTTGGTTCGATCTTCATAGCGAAACGGAAAATGATGCAACAATCCTCTATAGGTTCTTATGCCTAACTCAGAAGCCAATATTTCAGCTCGTTTAGGCCCCACACCTTTTAAATACTCTATGGATGTTGATAGGAGTTGACTCATTGAATTACAAAAATGGGCAAAAGTTAGTTTTGTTTTAATTTCATCCTACTTTTTCATTAACAGTTAAAAACAAAAAAGCTCGCATCTTTCGATGCGAGCTTCTCTGTTTTGAAATAACTAAGAAATAAACTCTCTTACTTTGCAACCATGAATTTAGAAGTTTTACTTCCTGACTCTGTATTCAAAATCATAAAGTAAACTCCATTTTTAAAGTTTGCTACGTTTAATTTATTGTCTAATACTGAAACATTTTTCTGAAGTACCACTTGACCAACAGTGTTTGTAACGATTATTTGATTTACTTCATTCAATAAAGAAGCATCAATGGTTACAAATTCGTTAGCCGGGTTAGGATAAACCGTAAATGTAGGATTTGCCTTGTATTCTGAAATCCCCGTAAGTAACGGACCAAATGTAACGTTATCCACATAGTATGTCTCGGTAGTCGCAGGAACAGCACCGAAGTTCATAAAAATAGATACTACATCGTATATACTTGTGAAATTTAACCCCAGTGGGTTAGGAGAAGGGTTTGAAAAGTCAAAAGTCAACGTATCCCACCCAATTACTGTAGTCGTATCTGACGCTTCAACAAAAATGGTATTATTTGATGCATCCTCTACTTTCATCATTACTGGTATACCACTTGCTGCTGACCATACTTTTGCTTGCATAATCGTATTAGAAGAAGAAAAAGGTATAGCTGTAGCAAGTGCAACAGTTCCTAAAGTTGTTCCTGCCCATGTCTGAGAAGTACTTGGCTTATCAATTTGTAGTACCATGTTAGAAGCATTTGTAGGGTCTACAACTGTAGAAGAAATATTTCCACCAAAAGAAGTTACACCGTAATCCACATTAGACGTATCGTCCCAAGTTATTGGCAAGTCAATTTGCGCAAGAGGCGCAGGACCATCGAACCAAACGTCATCTGTATAATACGTTTGAGTTGCTGCAGGAACTACATTGAAGTTAAAAAACAAAGAAACTTTATCATACGTATTTGCAAAATTTAATGCTTGATTGTTAGGACCAGGGTTTGAAAAATCAAAGGTTAAGGTATCCCATCCAACTCTACTTGTATTTGCTAAAGTTTCAACAAAAATTCCAGGGTTAGAAGCGTCTTCTACTTTCATTAGAACTGGAATTCCGCTAGCAGCAGACCATATTCTTGCTTTACACTGCGTGTTCGTAGAAATGAAAGGAATAGCAGTCGCTAACGAATTACCTAAAGTAGTTCCTGCCCACGTTTGCGCAGTTGTAGGCTTGTCTGTTTTTAAGACTAAATTGGACGCGTTTGTAGGATCAACCACTCCTGATGAAACATTACCTCCAAAATCAATAACAGTATAATTTACGTTAGCCGTATCATCCCAATTAATAGGTAAATCTATTTGTGCCTTAGTTGGTCCTGATGCAGTGCCTCCGAATGCAACATAGTCAATATAGTATGTTTCATTTGCTGTCGGTACTGTTCCGAAATTTGGAAAAAAAGCAATCTTATCATACGTATTTGTGAAGTTTATTGCAGGACCTGCAACATGGTTTGCAAAGTCAAAATACAACGTATCCCATCCAACTACTGTGGTATTAACTTCAGTTTCAACAGAAATTCCTGCATTCGCTTCATTCTCCATTTTCATTCTCATCGGAATTCCAACAGCAGAAGAGTAAATTCTTGCCATTACAGTAGTATTTCCTGCTGAAAAAGGTATTGCAGTTGCTAGAGAGTCATTACCTAAAATAACTCCTGCCCATGTTTGAGTTGCAGATGAACCTGGTTTAATAATTTCAAGAACAATATTTGATGCACTTGTAGGATCTGCAGCTAAATACGCTGTATCATTTCCAAAACCAATCACAGAGTAATCGACATTAGCGGTATCATCCCAAGTGATAGGTAAATCTATCTGAGATTTTTGACTCATCCCAACAAGACAAATTGAGGAGAGAAAAAGAGAAAGTATAATTTTTTTCATAATATTTATTGTTTAATAATTTAAACAATAATACGAAGAAATAGTAAAATAAACCATAAGCAAGCTAATTTTTATTTTAAAGTGCACAAAAAAAGCACTTTACGACTACGTAAAAGTGCTTATTCTAACTAAAAACTAACCTTAATTACTGAAAAACCCTTACATAATCTACAAACATGTACTGCGGAAATAAAGTAGAACTGGTTGGAGAACCGGGCCAAGTCCCACCCACAGCGACGTTAAATATCAAAAAGAATTGATTTTGAAATTCACTTAAATCTGCTGGAGTTATATCGAGTGTTTTGTACTTAATATCATCGCGATACCATTCTATTTTTTGACTATCCCAAACAATTGAGAAGACATGAAATTCATGAGCAAATGTTCCATTTCGCAATCGATTACTTCCCCCTGATTGTGCTCGTGATCCATTAAATTCCCAGTGTGCAGTTCCATGGACTTCATTATCGGTATTGTCTCCCCCTACTAATTCCATAATATCTATCTCTCCGCAAGACGGCCAACCAACGGAAGGTATGTTGTCACCCAACATCCACAATGCAGGCCAAAGGCCTTGGCCAAAAGGAAGTGATGCTCTGATGTCAATTCGACCGTATTTAAAACTCTTTTTATTCTGAGTAGTAATTCGAGATGAAGTATAACCACTGGCATTGAAAAATTCTTTTTTTGCCTGTATAGTTAGTATACCGTTACTAACAGAGGTATTCTCTTGACGATAATATTGTAATTCATTATTTCCCCATCCGCCATTGCCAGTGCCGATTTCATAGTTCCAATCTGACGTAGAAATAGATGTTCCATCAAATTCATCGTTCCAAACTAAATTGTAGCCCGGATAAGACATTGGTGTTAAATAACCGGAGGTTGGTGCAATCCCATCATTAACAGGCTTTCCAACAAAAACAGTAATAGATTCATTCTTCTCAGTATAATTATCCGCGGTCGAATGAGCTCGTACGTTAACGTTATAAGTACCAGAAGCGTTATATTCATAACTAGCAACTCCATCATTTGATTCTTTTGAAGTACTATTGCCTTCCTCTACAAATGTGATAACAAAATAATTTTGATTAACAGCACTAGCCTTTACATTTACTAAGCCTTCAGTATTGGTATCCAACACTATTTCAACTTGTAAATTTGAAGGCAGCACTAATTCGACTGCAGATTCTTCTTCTTTGCAACCTGTATATACAAGAAAAATACTTAAGTGAGAAAAAAGCAAAAATGTCTTAAACCCTCTCATATCTTATTTTTGTATTATATCATCTATATTATATGTATTTGTGCCAGTAGTTCCCCACCCCGGAAAGAAAACAATACGGTCAAATTCACCAGATGGAGACCCGGTAAAGTCTGCTTCATATTCAATCCAAGCAGGAGTTGCGACTAAACTCACGTCCACCTCAACACTATTTTGTGGATCCGACGTGTCTTCCAATTTCACCCTGCATGTTCCACCTAAAAATGGATTGGTAGAGTTGAAGAGCTTAAATGCGATTTTGCCAGTTGTAGAAAGGTCTAACTTAGCATCTAAGTCTACGGCAATTCCTGCTTCGTTGCTAGCTCCTTTAACCGTTTGCAATACCATGCTGCTTGTATTTATGCCGGAGGAGTTTGGATTGCTAACAATTGATACGGTACTACCATTAAAGGCAGTAAACCCGGGGTCAACGCTTTCAAAGTCCATCGGTAAAATCCCTTTTGGCCCGGCAGGAACAAATCCTTCTGGAATTAATTTTAAATACCATTGTAAATTCGCGTTACTAGCATCCTTGTACCTTAGATATAATTCATTTTCTGTAAGATTAAGGATTTTATATTCTCTCACTCCAGTATAAAATCCCATAAAAGTATTACCAGTCACCGTAAGAGTGGTGTCTGCTGCCTTAGTAATCGTCCAGTTTTTACCTAACTGATTCGGCACAGGAGCAATGAAGTCATCCGAATTACCGAGCTTTGTAGAGCCTGGAAAATTCCCTGCTTGCAAATTATCGATAAACACATCTCCATTAGTAATCATGTTGAATTCAAAACCAAATATGTTAAAATTATATCGATCATCGTACATTCCCATGCCTGCATGATTATTCGGCGCTGCAGAGTAATCATTTGGCAGATAACCGAACACTCCTTGCTCATTGTAAGTTACTCCAAAATGACCTCCATTTGCTGAATCAATCACCCACGTTTTACCATTCGAACTATTTGTCCCTCCAGTAAGCAGACGAAAAAGTGGGTCGTTTAACAAGGTAGGATCGTCAGCAGCAATAACAACACTATCTGTTCTAGTTGCGCTACCGCCCTTCGTAAATATGGTCAATTTCACTGCATATGTTCCTTTATTTGGATAAGTTCCAACACCCGAAGGTCCCTCTGCAGAAGTCCCGTTGCCAAAATCCCATACGGCCACGACATCTGTCCTTGCAGCCTTAAATTCAAGAATATTAGGACTTGTTGATGAAGCCGTATACGTAAATGCAGCATCAGTTACCGTCGGAGCAGGCCCTAGAGTCGGATCATCCTCTTTACAGGATGAAAACGCCAATAGCGTAATTGTAATGAGAAATAAAATATTCTTTTTCATATTCTTAAATTTTAATATCCTTGATTTTGACTCCAATTTCCTCCAGCTAACGAGATTTCAATTTGTGGTATTGCAAATAATTCATGCTTACCTGTTTGAAAACCGTTAATTTTTGAAGCTGCTTGACCTGTTCGTACCAAGTCAAAAAAACGGTGCCCTTCACCAGATAATTCAGCTCTTCTTTCTGCCCATATAGCTTCTGTAAGGGCTAGCCCAGATCCACCTACTGATGGCAAATTTACTCTAGACCTTACCTGATTCAGATATGACAACGCTTGGCCGGGATTGTTAGATTCGCTATGCGCCTCTGCTGCCATTAACAAAACATCTGCATACCTAATCACTACATAATTCACCGGACTGGTCAAATCGTTATCAGGCAAACCTAACTCTCCTTGTTTTTTAATGTATTTGTTATTGTACAACCCAGTATGACCACCTCCCCCTATGGCATAAGTTATTGCTGCTGGGTTGGCTTGTTGTCCTATAAACGAATCAAGGTCTAAAATTGTTGCATTTCGTCTAATAGTATCTGCAGCTTCAAAAGACGCGTACAAGTCTTGAGTAGGCAAATTGTAGCTGTTCCCATCACTATAGATTGGACCATTGTATTGACGAATCCCTTGAAATCCAACAGCAGCATTTCCCTCTAGACAAATTAAACAATCGTAACTCCCTCCTTCTAATCCACTGTACTGAACATCAAAAACGGACTCTGAGTGACCTTCATTACCAACTGTAAACAAATTACGGTAATCAGAAATTAACTGATACTGATTAGAGTTGATGACTTGATCTAAAGTTACTGCGCTTTCAGCGAACTTATTTTGATACAGTTGAACTTTGCCAAGTACGGCTAATGCTGCCCATTTATTAACTCTTCCTTTTACGGGATGTACAGGATTTAAATTGGACGCTGCAAAGTTTAAATCAGCCTCTATTTGAGCATACACATCAGCTCTGCTGCTTCTCTTAATTTCTGTTACATCATCAGCTCCTAACCTTTCGTCTATCACCAAAGGAACGGCTCCAAAATATTTCACCAATTGAAAATAATAGTAGCCTCTTAAAAAAGTCGCTTCTGCTATAATTTGTCCTTTCCCATCAAAATCAATATTGTTTTTATTCTCTAAGATAAAATTAGCTCTTGTGATACCGGCATAGTTCCATTGAAATACATTTCGCAATTCCCTATTAACAGCGCCATGCGTCATGGCCTCAATTTCATGTAAACCTTGTGAATCCGTTACGCTTTCTCCACCTGCAATCGAATTATCTGAAGCAATTTCTCCTATCCACAGATTAATAAATGAGCCCTGCAGTAAATCATAAGCCCCTATTAACGCAAGCTCATAATGCGAAGGTTCTGTAAAATAATTATCTGCATCCTGACTGAATGGAGGCTCTAAATCTAAAAACTTTTCGCAAGCCGTTAAAGAAAATAAGGTTGTTACTAAGACTATTCCGATGGTCTTATAATTGAAGTTCTTCATCTTTTTTAAAATTTAAAATTAAATCCACCCATTACAGTTCTTGCTTGAGGATAAAAGCCATAGTCAACACCTGCTGCTAACGCACCTCCGACAGACCCTATTTCAGGGTCGAAACCTCTGTATTTTGTTACTGTCAAAAGATTATTTACCGCAATGTAAAAACGTATTGAGTTTGATTTTAACTTTTTCGTTATGTTTTCAGGTAGAGTATATCCGACTTGCATGTTTTTTATTCTCATAAAAGCTCCATTTTCGACAAAAAAATCTGAAAATTCGCCATTTCTGTTTGCTTCTGTTGTTAACCTTGGGTTCTCATCAGAAGTTCCCGTTCCTACCCATCGATCAATTACGTAATCTAACTGATTTGCATAAGGCTGCTGACGTTCATAATTTCGGATAATCTGTTGTCCTACTGCTGAAAAAACATTCATTGAAAAATCAAAGTTTTTGTACTCAGCACTCAAGTTCAGACCAAAAGTAAAATCAGGAATAGCCGATCCAATCTCTTTCCTGTCAGAGTCATCGCTAAAGTTAATAATACCATCCCCGTTTTGATCCACATACCTGATGTCTCCTGGTTTTGCTCCTTCCTGCACAACAGTGGCATTATCGATTTCTGCTTGAGATTGGAAAATCCCATCTGTTTCGAATCCATGAAAATAACCGATTGCAAAACCCTCTTCAAATCTGGTAGCAACTCCTCCACCTACTCCAAAAGCAGCACCGGGAATAAATTCAACCCCTTCAGGTGTCTTTAGTACTTCATTTCTAAGGTACGTGGTGTTAAAGTTAACAGAGTATTTTAATTCCTTTTTACGATCAGAGTAATACCCTATTTCTAACTCTATCCCTTTATTAGATACATCTCCGGCATTTACAATTGGAGACTGCCCTCCGGGACCTGTTGTTCCTAACACCGCAGAAACCTCCGGCTGAAAGAGTAAATCTTTCGTGTTTTTAATAAAGTAGTTTGTGGTAATGTTAAAGCGTTCGCCTACGACAAGGTCTACCCCTACATTAAATTGACGAGTACTTTCCCACTTCAAGTCCGGGTTAGAAGCTCTTCCAATTGCTACTCCCTGAATAATGATATCATCGTAAACATAAACACCTTCTCCATTTAATTGCGCTCTGTAGGCAAAATTTTGAATCTGATCGTTCCCTGAAATTCCATAACTCGCTCTTAACTTTGCAAAAGTTATTTTTTCAATCTTGAAGAACTCTTCCTCTGAAAGTAACCATGCGGCGGATACAGTTGGGAAAGTTCCAAACCTATTATTCGGTCCAAATTTTGAAGACCCATCTCTTCTAATAATTAACGACGCCAAATATTTTCCTTTATATCCATATTCTCCTCTAAAGAACGTTGACAATAACCTTTCTTCAAATTCAAAAGACCCTGTATTATTTAAGAAGCCCCCTGGCGCAAGGTTTGCCGAAATATCTGCGTACTTCACTGAGTTGCCCGGTATATTAAAGGCAGAACCATTTAATTGTTCTCCTCTTCTTTGAAATACAGAAACCCCGAACGTTCCTTTTACTGAATGATCTTCATTAAAGATTCTGTTGTAATTCAAGAAACTTTCACCATTTAAATCTACATAAGTGGATCTTGATTCAAATACACTTGCCCCTCGTTCTATGAAAACACTATCCGCTATTTCAACTCTTGTAGGATCTAGATTTGCATTCAAAGCATTATTCTGAGCTTTGCCTGGACCGTACCATACTAAGGGGGAAAAGGACTTAAAGTCTACCGCAGCATAATTATAATTCAAACGATTAGTAAACGTAAAGTTGTCGTTAATCTTATATACCAATTCCTCTTTACCAACAATTTTATTTACGATTGCTTGGTTTTCGCTATTCTCTATTTGAGCTAATGGATTTATAATATCACTCACCTCCTCCAAATAAGAGTAGTTCCCATCTACCGTTCTTACAGGTTCGTTAGGAAATGCATTGATTGTATTATACAAAACAGACCCAATTCCATTTTCAGGAAGCGCACGTCTCGTTTCGTTTGTGTACAAAATAACCGAGTTCAATGTAAACTTATCATTTAGTTGATTTCCTAAGTTTAAGCGTGCATTGATTCTTTCAAAATTAGATTTATCTCCTCCTACAATACCATCTTGCGTGAAATAGGAAGCACCTGCCGAGTAAGTTGAGTTTTTGTTACCCCCTAAAACTGAAAAGTTGTAATTCTGAATCATTGCCGATTGAAATACTTCATCCTGCCAATCGGTTCCCTCTCCTAGTGCAGTATTATTGAAGGGAAGCGCTTCACCTGCGGAGCCGAACATTTCGTTTTTAAGAACGGCATATTCTGTAGCATTTAGCAAATCCAACCTTCGAGCAGTATTTTGAACTCCGTAGTATGAACTAAACTCAACTCTTGGTGCAGAGTTAAGCGCTCCTTTTTTAGTTTCTATTATGATTACACCATTGGCAGCTCTTACGCCATAGATGCCGGCAGTCGCATCCTTTAACACGTTAATAGATGCAATATCGTTGGGGTTCAACGCATTTAATCCTTCTGAATCGTACACAACTCCGTCAACTAAAATCAAAGGATCATTGTCTCCAAAAGTAGAGAGGCCTCTAATTCGAATGCTCGAAGCTCCACCTGGCGAACCTGAGTTGGTATTAATTGCCACACCTGCAACTTGACCTTGTAATGCTTGATCAACTCTTGCTACATTTAATTTCTCAACAGCCTCCCCACCAACTTGACTTGTTGCTCCGGTTAAGGTTTTCTTGGTAGAAGTACCGTACCCAACAACTACTACCTCGTCAATTTCTGTAGTAGCTTCTTTTAAAACTAAATCAATCTTTTTTCGACCTGCAACTACAATATCCTGTGTTTCATAACCCAAATATGAGAATTGTAAAATTGCAGTTTTCAAATTTGCAACCTTAATAAGGTAATTACCATCAATATCTGTGGCCACTCCGTTTGTAGTTCCTTTTTCGACAACACTAGCTCCAGGAATTGTAAGGCCATCTCCACCTTTTATTTGCCCCGTAATTGTGCCTTCTTGACCAAAGGTATTACTTACAATTAATATAAACGAAGTAATAAAAAATAAGAATTTAATCATAATAATTTGATTTTAAGAAGGTAAACCCACTACAGGAATCTTTTAGTTATTTTTACCATAACAATAGTAACAACTTTATTTTAATATTCCTTAACATTTATTAAAAAAATAAGCTGTAAGGCGTTGAGAATACACTCAGCAATTTAAATTTAACATTTTGACTATCAACGCAAAAATTAAACCTCTACAATATAATAAATTATCTAAAATAAAAATGAAACATGAGACTCATACTATTTTAGACTTATCTAAGAATGTTATCTTTGCCACCCCAAATCATGCGAGAAACAAAATCTATGAATAAACAAAGGTCTTCTTCGACAGAAGATATTTTAGGTCACCAGTTTGGAGCCTTCTATAAAATTCCAATCGAAAAATTCTTTCAATTTGCACTTTCCGTTGATTGTGTAATACTGGGGTACCACGAGAATGGGTTGAAACTTCTAATGATCGAAAGAGGCACAGAGCCCCATAAGGGTAAAAAAGCATTGCCGGGTGATTTAGTTTACCCAACAGAAGATATGGAGTTAGCTGCTAATAGAGTTCTAAAAGATTTAACTGGTCTAGAGAATGTATACATGACTCAATCTAAATCATATGGTCAAGTTGACCGACACCCGATAGGAAGAGTTGTTACAGTTGGATATTACTCGTTAATAAGTGTAGATAGGTATCAGCCACTAGCTAGCTCATGGGCTTCTAATGTTGTGTGGGTTGATGTGAATGAGCTACCTCAACTTGCCTTTGATCATAATGAGATCGTTGACCAAGTTCTTTCTACCCTAAGAGAAAGAGTTCGATTGCAACCTATTGGTTTTGAGCTTATTCCAAAAAAATTTACTCTTGGGCAACTGCAAGAACTTTATGAGGCAATCTTGAACACCACATTCGACAAAGCCAATTTTAGAAAAAAAATATTGGGCATGAATTTGCTAAAAGACACGAAAGAACTTCAAACTGAAGTATCTCATCGTCCTGCAAAATTATTTTCATTCGACAAAAACAAATACGAAAGTCTACTCAAGAAGGGTTTTAACTTTGAGATGTAACTATTTTTAAATAAGCAAAAAAAACACTCTATTTCGTATTGTTTACTTGTGAAATCTGTGCATTTTAATCCATTCAAAACTACTTATTGTAAATATTACTTTAAGTATCTTATATTTGTTTCTGATGAAAAACCTTGCCTCAGAATTAAAAACACACTTCGATCTTGTCATTTTTGGTGGAGATGGAGATTTGTCGTTCAGAAAGATTTACCCCGCGCTCTACTACAGGCTACTTGAAAATCAGATTAGCACGGACGATCGAATTTTAGCATTAGCGAGAAATGAACGAACGAATGAAGAATTTAGAACTATTCTGAAAACAGAATTAGCCTCGCACATTGAAAATCTTGATGAGAAAATTGCAGATGATTTATTATCAATTATCACCTACTACAGCGTTGATATTAATAATTCGAAAGAAGCAACCCGTATCCGTAAGTATTTTGAAAGCACTAAAGATAGAACACGGGCATTTTACTTAGCAACTCCTGCAAGCATTTTTGGTCAAATTTCTTCTTTTTTGAATGACCTTGGATTAATTAACGAAAACTCCAGAGTGGTTTTAGAAAAACCCTTGGGAACAGATTTAAAAAGTTCTGAAGAAATCAATATTAAGGTTGCTCAATATTTTAAAGAAAGTCAGATTTACAGAATCGATCACTACTTAGGGAAGGAAACTGTTCAAAATTTAATGGTTTTACGGTTTGCTAACAATATTTTTGAGCGTTCCTGGAATGCTCAAGAAATTGATAACATACAAATTACAGTAGCTGAGTCTTTGGGTGTTGGAACTCGAGGAGACTTCTACGACAAATACGGAGCATTGAAAGACATGGTGCAAAATCACTTGTTACAACTACTTTGCTTAATAGCTATGGAGCCTCCTGTTACACTAGATGCTGACCAAGTTAGAGATGAAAAGTTAAAAGTTTTAAAAGCATTGAGACCTTTTACAAAAGAATCTATAGCTACAGATACGGTTAGAGGGCAATATACTAGAGGAAAAACGAAGGAAGGACATCTTGCTTCTTATTTAGAAGATATTAATAAATACGATTCCGGCACAGAAACATTTGTTGCCTTAAAAACATACATCGATAATTGGAGATGGGGCGGCGTTCCTATTTATTTGAGAACAGGCAAAAGAATGACACACCGATTTTCAGAAATTGTAATTAATTTCAAGCATGTTCCCCACAATATATTTCCAGAAAAAAAGGATATTGACAATAATAAATTGACAATTCGTTTGCAACCTGAGGAAAGAATTGAACTACAACAAATGGTAAAGATTCCGGGACCAGGAGGTTACCGTTATAAGCCATTCTCCTTGGAATTAGATTATGCAGATCACTTCAACGATCGTTTTCCGGATGCTTACGAACGACTTTTAATGGATGTAGTAAGAGGAAATCAAACTCTTTTTATGAGAAGAGATGAAGTGAAGGCATCTTGGGAGTGGATTGAGTCAATTCTAAAAAATTGGAAATCAGAGAAAGTTCCAAATATATTATACGAGGCTGGAACTAAGGGGCCCGGAGACCGAGTGATGGATGAATCTAGAAGTTGGGTTAAATCTAGGCATGTAATTAAGGTTCAAGAAAAAAGAAAATCAGATGAAGACTAGGAACGAAGTGGAAATAGAGCTTTCTGCCTTAATTTCTGGCAAGTTAGAAAGTTCGATTGAAGAAAAGGGGTATGCCACCTTATTAGTATCCGGAGGGTCTACTCCATTGCAATTATTCAATCTACTTTCAAATAAAGATATCGATTGGGAAAAAGTAAACATCATCCCTGTAGATGAGCGATTTTTACCGGATGGCCACCCTGACCAAAATGGTACACTAATAAAAACACATCTATTAATTAATAAGGCTTCTGCTGCTCGTTTTTATCCGTTAATTCTTAATTCAGCAGATGCTGAGTTAAATTTGAGGTTAGTAGAAAGTTCGATTAAAAAGGTTAATCTACCTTTTACAGTCGTTATTTTAGGAATGGGAACAGATGGCCATACTGCCTCTCTTTTCCCTTGTTGTAAAGAATTAGAGCAAGGTTTAGATTTAAATAATACAGCAAAACTGATCATAACGAATCCAAATACTGCTCCTTATCAACGCATCTCCTTCACGAGAAAAGCGCTCTTGAATACGGAGAATTTATACCTTCATTGCTATGGAGATGAAAAAAAACAAATATTAGATACATTATATTTAAACTCAGAACAAACATATCCTATCAAAGCGTTTATCGCGCAAAATAATATTAAACCAGAATTATTCTGGAGTAAATAAGACTATGAATAAAACTATAATAGAAATAACAAAACGAATAAAAGAACGCTCTAAAGCATCAAGAAAGGAATATATTAACTTGATGAAAAAAGTTCATAATAATAAGGTAACCAGGGCCGATTTAGCCTGCGGAAATTTAGCCCATGCATTTGCGGCTTGTGCAGATGACGAAAAGGTAGATTTAAGCGCAGAAGTAAAATCGAATTTAGCCATAATAACGGCCTACAATGACATGCTAAGCGCCCATAAAACCTATGAAGACTATCCTCCAAAATTAAAAGCTTCTGCCAAAAAATATGGAGGAGTAGCACAAGTTGCTTCGGGGGTTCCAGCCATGTGTGATGGTGTAACACAAGGGCAAGCAGGAATGGAACTTTCTTTATTTAGTAGAGATGTTATTGCGCTATCAACCGCTATTGGAATGTCTCACCAAATGTTTGACGGAGGTTTATGTTTAGGTATATGTGACAAAATCGTTCCGGGTATGATGATAGGAGCGCTTCGATTTGGACATCTACCTTATATTTTTGTTCCAGGAGGTCCAATGGAGTCAGGAATTACGAATGACGAAAAAGCTCAGTTTAGAATCGATTATGCAGACGGAAAGATTGGAAGAGCAGAGTTATTAAAAGCTGAGTCTGCGTCTTATCATTCTGCCGGCACCTGCACGTTTTATGGAACTGCCAACAGTAATCAAATGTTGATGGAAATTATGGGCGTTCACTTACCTGGGTCTTCGTTTGTTACTCCAGGCACTGAATTAAGAGAAAAATTAAATGACTATGCGGTAAAAAGGTTGTTAGAAATAACTCCTCAAAAAGAAGAGTATACTCCACTCTATGAAATTATTAGTCCAGAGAGTATTGTAAATGCATTAGTTGGTTTAGTCGCTACCGGTGGCAGTACTAACCTCACCATACACATAATTGCCATTGCTAAAAGTGCTGGAATTATAGTCAACTGGGACGATTTCAATGATGTCTCTGAAGTAGTTCCATCAATTACGAAAGTATACCCAAATGGCACTGCTGATATTAATCACTTTCAAGCGTGCGGAGGAATGGGATTTCTAATGAAAACATTATACGATGGCGGATTTTTAAATAAAGATGTAAAAACAAATATGGGCTCTGGCTTAGACCATTATTTTAAAGAACCGTTTATAGAAAATGGAGAAATTCAATGGAGGCCAGTTCCCGAAAATTCATTAGATGAAAATATTTTACGTCCAGTTTCTAATCCTTTTGAACCAACAGGCGGGCTAAAAGTCCTAAAAGGTAATCTTGGTCGATCAGTTATCAAAATTTCTGCTGTAAAGCCTGAGAATAGATATGTGAAAGCTTTGGCTGTCGTATTTGATGATCAAGATGATGTTATTAAAGCCTTTAAAAGAAAAGAATTAAATAAGGACGTGGTTGTGGTCGTTAAAAACCAAGGTGCCCATAGCATTGGCATGCCGGAACTTCACAAGCTCACACCAACGTTAAGTTTACTTCAATTTGCTGGGCACAAAGTTGCCTTGGTAACGGACGGCAGAATGTCAGGTGCTTCAGGAAAAGTTCCTGCAGCAATACACTTAAGCCCTGAGGCAGCAAAAGGCGGAATGATTGCCAAACTGGAGACAGGAGATTTGATTGAGTTGGACTCCAATAATGGTACATTAAACTGCTTAAACATTGAAGAAGTTGAAGCAAGAGAGAATTTGGCATCCAATGATCATCAATCATTTGGGGTAGGTCGAGAACTATTTAACCAATTAAAAACCTTGGTGAGCGAAAGCGAAGAAGGAGCTTCTTTTATAATTTAAAAAATGGGAAATCAATCAATTAATAAAATTTTAAAAAATAATCCGTTAGTTCCAGTTGTTACTTTTCAAAAAGAAGATAATCCTGAAGCATTTATGGATTATTTAATTAAGCGCAATGTTTTTTGCATAGAAATTACATTACGAACTGATTATGGGTTAAAGGCAATTGAATTATTGAAAAAGAAATTCAGCGACACAATCCAGGTTGGAGCTGGAACAGTTATCAATTCTGAGCAAGTAGATCAATTAAAGTCAATAGGTGCCGATTTCATAGTTAGTCCAGGATTAACTGTTGACTTGTTTGAGTGTATGACGGAATCAAAAATCCCTTTTCTTCCAGGAGTTGCTACACCAAGTGAAATAATACAGGCTCAAGAATTAGGTTTAGAATATCTAAAGTTTTTTCCGGCTAATTTATATGGAGGAATTGATGCATTGAAGATGTTTGGGGGCCTTTTCCCAACTATCAAATTTTGTCCTACAGGCGGAATATCAGAAGAAATAAGTCAAGAATATTTAGAACTTAGCAACGTAATAGCCGTTGGTGGCTCTTGGTTTCAGAAAAATTATAAAACTAATTAAGAATGATAGCAATAGCTGAAAGCGGCTCAACTAAATGTGAATGGGTTATCTTAAATGATGAAGGTTTAGTTGAAAGCAATTTTAAAACACAAGGATTTAATCCAGATTTTCATAGTACTGAATACGTAGCTAATACGTTAAGTCAGTGTGTCGATTTATTTGCGTCGAAAGATAAAATAAATAACGTTTATTTTTACGGTGCGAGTTGTTCTAGTCCAAAACTAAAGAAGCGTATTGTTGATGGTTTGGCACAAGTATTCAGAAATGCAGAGATAGTTGTTGATCATGATCTTTTAGCAGCAGCGTATTCTTTATACGAAGGCGAACCTTTAATTAGTTGCATAATAGGAACTGGGTCAAATTCATGTTATTTTGATGGAGAAAACTTGACTGAAAAAGTTCCGGCATTAGGTTTCGTGATGGGAGATGAAGCAGGCGGCGGATATTTTGGGAAACAACTTTTATCTGATTTTTTCTATAAAAGATTACCCAAATCAATTCAAGATGATTTTGAAGCAACTTACCACTTAACATGGGGAGAAGCACGAGAAAAAATTTATGGTAATATACATGCCAATGTATATCTAGCATCGTTCATGCCCTTTATTGCAAAACATAAACAGGAAAAGTACATTATTGACTTATTGAGTCATGGGTTTGCTAAATTTATTGATATTCATGTAGGTTGTTTTTCAGAAAACAAATCAAAACAAGTTGGGTTTGTGGGCAGTCTCGCCTTTATTTTTAAAGACATTTTAATTGATGAATTAAAAAAACAAGGATATAAAGCTGGTAAAATAATAAAGAGCCCCATTAATGAATTAGTGAACTATCATCGGAATTACTTGAATATTTTATCGGACGCTAAAGGCAAGAAAATAAGGAGTACTGAAGGAACTGAAGCGTAAGATGAAACCTTTACTTAAAATATCAATCCTATTTATAATTTCAACTTCGTTTGCATGTTTGACTAAAACAGAAAACAAACGAATAAAGGAAATTATAAACGCAGAATATATTTTAGGAAACCCAAATTACACGGCTATTTCATTTGGTGGATATAGAGAAAAAACGAGAGACAAATGCCCTTCTGTGGAAGAGCTAAAGGAGGATATGAAAATATTATCCGCGATTGATATTAAAATTATTCGCACATACTATACCCAGCAGTTTCCTCATGCTGAAAGAGTATTGCAGGCTATTCAAGAATTAAAAAAAGAAAAACCTTCATTTGAAATGTATGTCATGTTAGGTGCATGGATTGAGTGTGAAGGGGCATATACTTCGACGAGGAATCATGCTAAAGAAAACGTAAAGGGGAATCAGGCCGAGGTAAAAAGAGCGATTGAGTTAGCAAAAGAGTATCCTAAAATTATTAAAATTTTAGCGGTTGGAAATGAGTCAATGGTTCATTGGGCTGAAACATATTCAGTTTATCCAAAAGTTATTTTAAAGTATGTTGAACAGCTTCAAAACTTAAAAAAACAAGGTGAATTGAGTTCAGATTTATGGATTACCAGTTCAGACAACTTTGCCTCTTGGGGAGGTGGTTCAACTGAGTATTATTCCAATGATTTAATAAAACTTATAAAAGCGGTAGACTATGTATCCATGCATACCTACCCATTTCACGATACACATTACAATCCAGAATTTTGGCAAATTGATTCTACAGATTTAGCTAAAAGTAGAATTCAATTGGCACAAGAAGGAGTATTGAGAGCGAAGAACTACGCTATTTCTCAGTATGAATCCACAAAGAAATACATTCACTCCATAGCTCCTAGCAAACCCATCCACATTGGAGAAACCGGATGGGCAAATTCCGCTTTTACCAACTACGGAGTTAGAGGGTCTCATGCAGCTGACGAGTACAAACAAAAATTGTATTACGATCACATGAGAGAATGGTCAAATGAAAATGGATTGTCTTGCTTCTTCTTTGAGGCTTTTGATGAACCTTGGAAAGACACCAACGATGTTAGAGCTTCGGAAAACCATTTTGGCCTTATAAACATTAAAGGTGAGGCCAAATATGTTTTATGGAGTCTAGTAGATTCTGGGAAATTAAAAGGCCTTATTCGGAATGGAAATTTTATTTCAAAAACATACAATGGCAATGAAGAACAATTACTTAAAAGCGTACAAGCTCCTCCAACCAAATCCAAAAAATTAAGTATATGAGTAAAAAAGTAATATTAATAGCATTTGTCGTCTCTCTCGGCGGCTTTCTATTCGGTTTTGATGCCGGAATTATTTCAGGTGTTATGTCTTATGTCGGGCCTGAATTTGATTTAAACGACTGGCAGTCTGGATGGGTAGTAAGCTCTCCCTCTTTTGCAGCGATGATTTCCATGTTACTTGCAGGAAGGCTAAGTGATGTGATAGGTCGTAAGAAAATATTGATTGTTGTAGCGTTTTTGTATGCCATATCTGCTTTATTTTCAGCTTTTGCCGACTCTTATGAGATGCTTTATATTGCAAGAATGATTGGAGGAGTGGGCTTTGGTGCAGCTTTAATCTTAGCGCCAACCTATATTGCAGAAATATCTTCCGCGAAAAACAGAGGTAAACTTGTCTCATTGCAACAATTAAATATCGTTCTCGGTTTCTTCGCTGCTTTTTTAAGTAATTATTATTTAAATAAGATCAATACCTCAGGAAGTGACTTTTTTACAGATAAAACTGTTTGGAGATGGATGTTAGGTATAGAATTCATTCCTGCTATCTTCTACTTTATATTTATGTTTTTTGTTCCTAAAAGCCCTAGATGGTTGTACACGAAAAATATGGTCGCAGAAGCTAAAGAAGTTTTAAATAGAATTTATGGAACTGAATTAGCCTCTGAAGAAATTCGAACAATTGAAAATGTTACTCAATCAAAAGACGTATCAAAAGTTTCGCTTTTATCCCTTCTAAAACCATCTTTACGATTCATTCTGCTCGTGGGTTTAGTAATTGGAGTATTACAGCAAATCACAGGAATCAATGCCGTCTATTTTTATGCGACTTCGATATTTAAGCAGACAGGAATTGGTACTGATGCGGCATTTTCATCCGGAGTACTTCTTAGTTTCATTACTGTTTTATTCACTTTCGTTGCTATCTTTTTGATAGACAGAATGGGCAGGAGACCCTTATTGTTAATTGGAATAGCAGGAGTATCAATAAGCTTATTGCTATGTGCTTATGGTTTTAGCGAAGCAACTTATAAATTGACAGCTCAAGACTTGCAAGAAATTCAACTAACAGGCATAGAGTCAGAACAACTTTCATTTGCCATTGACAAAGTTTATGACAATGATTTGGATTTTAAAAACGAGATGAAAGAGAAACTAGGAACACAGCTTTACGCTAAAAATGAAGGTGTAATTCTTGAATATGCAACCACCATTAATGCTAGTTTAATACTGTTTGGAATTCTAGGATTCATCGCTTGTTTTGCATTTTCACTAGGACCTGTAATGTGGGTTCTCCTTTCAGAGTTATACCCCATTAAATATAGGGGATTAGCAGTAGGTGTAATAGGATTTGTTAACTCCTTCACTAGCTGGGTAGTTCAGCAGGTTTTTCCATGGGAACTTTCTAATTTTGGTAATTCTTTAAGTTTTCTAATATTTGGATTAATAGCCCTTGCTGGGTTTATTGTCCTTCTAAAAATATTGCCTGAGACCAAAGGTAAGTCTCTTGAAGAAATTGAAGCTAAATATGTAAACTAACAATATTATGAAACGAATTATCTATATTCTATTTATTCAATTCGTATTTCTTATGTTCTCTTGCTCTGCCCATTCAACATCAGAAGCAACGGACAATGATGAAATCAAATCAACAGAAGCAGAATCTATCCTAGTTCAGTTAGATTCTGCTGAATTCTTTTTAAACGTGCCTCAAACGGGACGCTACCAAGTAAGCATTTGGGGAAAGACGGACAGCTCAGCTACTTTATGGATTGAAGATTATATCAACAATAAGGATGGTAGAACCTATAATATTACCGGTTCAATTATTTTAAATGAATCCGGCAAAGGCATTATTGATGGTTCTCCTCTAGCTAAAGGAGAACATCAAATGAAACTGCATAACGAAGGAGCCATTGAAATCGATAGTATTCGTTTCGATTTAATACAATATCAAATAGAAACAGACAGCGCTTTGGTTCAAAACATGAATGGTACTGATTGGTCTTTAGTCTGGTCGGATGAGTTTAACGGAGAAGGACTAGTTGACGATTCCAAATGGAGTTATAATGTAGGAAATTGGGGCTGGGGAAATAATGAACTTCAATATTACACATCAGAAGATTTGAAAAATGCTAGACAAGAAAATGGGCAGTTAATTATTGAAGCACACAAAAATGAAAACAATAAATATTGGACTTCCGCTCGATTAACAACTCAAAGTAAAATCTCATTTAAGTACGGGAGAGTTGAATTTAGAGCAAAAGTTCCTGTTGGAAGAGGCACATGGGCTGCTGGATGGTTATTAGGTGACACGTATAAAGATGAACTATCCTGGCCATATTGCGGTGAAATAGATGTATTAGAATGTGTTGGCTATGAAATCAATGACACAACTGGCAAAGGAGTTAACCATGCTACTTGTCATACTAGAGCTTATTACTTTAAACAAGGGAACCAAATCGGAAGTGAAATTGAAGTAGACAGCATGAATACAAAGTTTCATACCTACGCTGTAGAATGGCTTCCAACTAAAATTGAAGGGTATTTAGATGGTGAATTGTACTACACGTATGACAAAATAGCTGACGAACTTGAATGGCCATTTAATCAACCCCAAAATATTATTCTTAATCTGGCAGTTGGCGGAGGATGGGGAGGTGCAAAAGGTATTGACAGCAGCTACACTTCTCATCAATATATTTTGGATTACGTTAGAGTCTACGAGAAAAAATGAACATCAAAATCACCATTATAATAATTCTGTTACTGGGCGTTTTGTGCAATAAAAAAGAGAAAGAAAAATTACATGTTCAATTGTTTCAAACCTCGGCACAAGGAGATCATTTTGAAGTAATCGAATTAGACTTTAAGAAAGCCCCAAACATGGAGACTTTAGAACTTTTTCCTGAGCGTACATTTCAAAAGGTAACGGGTTATGGAGGTGCATTTACTGAAGCATCTGCATACTTATTAAACAAAATGAGTGCTGCCAAAAGAAAGGAGATTTTAGAAGCATACTTTGCTGAAGGCGGTGCAAATTATACATTAACCAGAACCCACATAAACTCTTGTGATTTTTCATTGGCCAATTACTCTTATGCCGAAGTAGCTAACGACACTACGTTAGAGCATTTTAATATAGAGCACGATAAGTCCGATTTAATTCCAATGATTAAAGAAGCTCAAGAAATTTCTCCAAACGGGTTTAAAATCATAGCGTCGCCATGGACTGCCCCGCCATGGATGAAAACAAACAATGCTTGGAATGGTGGCAAATTAAAAAAAGAATATTTCCCAACCTGGGCTAATTACTTCTCAAAGTATATTTCGGCCTATGAAAAGGAAGGAATTGATATATGGGCTATTACAGTTGAAAACGAACCATTAGGTAACGATTCTAATTGGGAAAGCATGCATTTCACTCCAGAAGAAATGGGTCACTTTGTTAAAAATCACTTGGGTCCTAAATTTGAAGAAGATAAGTTAAATCAAAAAATTTTAGTCTACGACCAAAATCGAGGAAAAGAGTTAAAAGAGTGGGCTGATGTTCTCCTGACCAACGAGAGTTTAGATAAATACATTTACGGAACTGCTGTTCATTGGTATACTAGCACCAATGACGTTATGGAAGAATCTCTGAATTACGCGCATGAAGTAGCTCCGTCAAAATCAATTATACAGACAGAGGGTTGTATCGATTCTGAAGTTCCTCACTGGAAGGAAGATAAATGGTATTGGAGCAAAGAGGCTACTGACTGGGGTTACGATTGGGCTTTGGAAGAAGACAAAAAGGATCACCCTAAATATGTACCGGTTTATCGATACGCCAGAGACATGATTGGCTGCTTAAACAATTGGGTTGAAGGTTGGGTAGACTGGAATATGATATTAGATCGACAAGGAGGTCCTAATTTAGCTAAGAATTGGTGTATAGCTCCTGTTATTGTGGATGTTGAGAGAGACGAAGTATATTACACCCCTCTCTATTATACAATGATGCATTTTAGTAAGTTCATTCGTCCTGGCGCTGCACGAATTGACTATGAGTTAACAGACAAAGACCTTTTGGCATCAGCTGTGCTCAATGAAGATGGAAGTATTGTCTTGGTCGTTCTGAACATGATGAATGAAGCACGGAGTTTTGAATTAAAACTTAAAAATCGACGAGAAAATATTAAAATAGTCGAACAAGGATTACAAACAATTTTAATAAAAGCAGAAAACATTTAGAAGTAATATGGGAAATAGAAGTAATATGGGAAAGGATCCAATATTTTTTGGGGATGCTAAGCTGAATTATGGCGCAAAAGAAGTGAATGGAAAATATGCTGTAATTGATGGAGAAGATTTTTTTCTAATCGAAAACTATTCTAAAATGCGTCCATTTTTCATGACCATTGTAAGTGCAAACGATCATTGGTTATTCATTGCTAGTAACGGAGGACTTTCTGCTGGAAGAAAAAACCCAGAACAATCATTATTCCCCTACTATTCTGATGATAAAATTATCAGCTCTACAAGTGATACCGGTTCAAAAACGATACTACGTGTAAAAACAGAAGAAGGAATAAAACTTTGGGAACCCTTTAATGAAGCTTTTGAGGGTATTTACGATACCACTTCTAATCTGTATAAAAACAGAGAGGGAAGTAAAATTATCTTTGAAGAAACCAACAATGATCTAGGGCTCTCCTTTCGTTACGGTTGGATGTTTTCTGAGAAATATGGTATCGTAAAGAAATCACAGCTCACCAATTTAACCTCTAAAAGCATAGATGTAGAAATATTGGACGGGATTCGAAATATCCTTCCATATGGAGTGAGTAGTGCGCTACAAGATATAAGAAGTACCCTAGTAGATGCGTATAAAAGATGCGAGTTAGATGCAAATACTAATCTTGGGATTTATTCCTTAAGCTCTATGATTGTTGACAAGGCTGAGCCCAGTGAAGCATTGAAGGCTACAACTGTTTGGTCAACTGGAATTAAACCCGATTCGATTCTACTTTCATCCTTGCAACTAAAAAGTTTTAGAAACGGAATTGGTACAATTTCGGAAACTGACATTAAAGCCGAGAAGGGAGCGTTTTTTATTACCTCTAAACAGCGAGTAGCTTCTAAAAAAACTGCTACTTGGATAACAGTAGCAGAGGTAAATCAATCCGTATCTAAAATAGCACAGCTTCAAAAAGAGCTTTCAAGCGAAGTTATCATGTTAAATACGGTACTGGATGACATAGATAGAAACAAACAAGAGCTTCGTAAGAAGATTGGGTTAACCGATGGTATCCAACTTTCTAAAGATCGACTATCAACAGGCCGTCATTTCTCCAATGTTCTATTCAACATCATGCGTGGTGGAACTTTTGACGATCAATACGAAATTGAAACTGCTGATTTTTTATTGCATATCAAGCGAATGAACATGCAAGACTATCAGCGTTTAAAGCCTGTTCTTCAAGCGATTCCTGATCAAATATCTTATCATCAACTGAGACATTTTTTGGTGGCTTCTAAACACCAACATACCATGCGGTATTACTTGGAATACTTACCGCTTTCGTTCAGCAGGAGACATGGAGATCCGAGTAGACCTTGGAATCACTTTTCTATTGAAACAAAAGATGAATATGGAACGAAACTCAGAAACTTTGAAGGCAATTGGCGTGATATTTTTCAAAATTGGGAAGCGCTGGCATATAGTTATCCGGAATTTGCACTAGGTATGGTTGCTAAATTTGTGAATGCATCTACCATTGATGGGTACAATCCATACAGAATTTCAAGAGATGGAATTGACTGGGAAGTTGTTGAACCAAATGATCCATGGTCACACATTGGCTATTGGGGAGACCACCAAGTGATCTACTTGTGTAAATTGTTGGAAATATCTTTGCACTACCAGCCTGAACGTTTAAGAAGCATGTTGAGCAATAAGATTTTCACTTATGCCAATGTCCCATACAGGATCAAAGGATATGATGCCATAGCCATTAATCCAAAAGACACCATTGATTTTGACCATGAGCTTGAAGCTTCGATAAAGGAAAGAGTTAGCAAAGTTGGTTCTGATGGCAAGCTAGTATGGAATCAACACAACCAATTAAAGCGAGTCAACCTTACTGAGAAAATTTTGGTAATGGTACTTACCAAATTATACAACTTCATACCTGATGCCGGAATTTGGCTAAATACACAGAGACCAGAATGGAATGATGCAAACAATGCACTAGTAGGCAATGGAGTTTCTATGGTAACGCTCTACTATTTGAGAAGACTCTTGAACTTCGCAAGTAAAATTTACGAGGAGCAAGAAGGGTTAACAACAGAAGTAAATAAACCTGTTGTGGACCTAATGGAGGCCTTAAAAAGAGGGTTCTCTTTCCACAGCGACAACCTTGGCAAACCGTTTAGTGATAAACAACGCCGTCAATTTATGGATGACTTCGGTGTAGCTGGAGAGCACTATAGAACGACAGCGTATGCAGGTTTTACTGGAGAAAAAAGAAAGCTAAAACATCAAGACATGCTTGATTTCTTTGATTTATCTCTTAGATTTCTAGAAGATACAATTGATAAGAATTCAAGAGTGGATGGATTGTTCCATTCGTACAATTTGGTAGAATTATCTGAAGGTAAAGCAAGTTATTCTCACTTGTATGAAATGTTGGAAGGTCAAGTTTCGGTATTAAGTGCCAACTATTTAAAACCAGAAGAAGCTTTAAAAGTATTAGATTCACTTAGAACTAGTAAAATGTTCAGGTCAGATCAGTACAGTTATATGCTCTACCCTGACAGAGAATTAGCTCCATTCTTAGAAAAGAATATAATTGACCCTCAACTGTTAAAAGGTTCTCAATTGTTAGCTAAAATGATATCTCTTGGTAATACAGAAATAGTTGAAAAAGATGTAGACGGCAAACTTCATTTTAATGGCAATTTCCACAATGTTAATGATTTGAAGAAAGCGCTGCTATCAATCAAAGATTTTGAGTTAAAGCGCATGGCAAAACGAGAAACCAAACAATTTTTATTGGCCTTCGAAGCAGTCTTTGATCATAAAGAATTTACCGGGCGTTCAGGAGCTTTTTATGGATATGAAGGCCTAGGAAGTATTTATTGGCACATGGTTTCGAAACTTTTATTGGCGATTCAAGAAAATATATATGCTGCTAAGAAGGCAAATTCTTCTGACGGGATAGTTGGAAGACTGATAGAGCACTATTATGAAATAAGAGCAGGTATAGGCGTGAATAAATCACCTGAGTTATATGGGGCGTTTCCAACAGATGCCTACTCTCATACGCCTAAGTATGCAGGAGCCAAACAGCCTGGTATGACCGGTCAAGTAAAAGAAGATATCATTAACCGATGGGCAGAATTAGGAATTCATGTAAAAGATGGATGTTTAAGCTTTGAACCTTTTATTTTAAGAAAATCAGAATTTATAATTGAACCTGATACTTTGTCTTATTATAATCACAACGGAGATGCATGTAAGATTGAGGTTCCAATAAACGCTATTGCGTTTACGTATTGTCAGATTCCTATTGTTTATGAAATTTCAACCGAAAGAAAAGTAATTGTCAATTACTCAGACGGCACAATAAATATGTTAAATACTAACGTATTGAGCATCCTTGAATCAAAAGATGTATTCAAACGTTCGGGTAAAATTCAATCTATTCTCGTGCAAATTTCAGAAGATAAATTGATTTAACATTTAAGCTCTTACTTCGGAACAAAAAAAGGCCGACCATCTCACGATGATCGGCCTTGCGATATTTTTATTTATTAATTAGGATTAACTACATAAATGAGGCCGCGCTAAATACCGGATTTGTTGATGTTGATTCTTTGGTACATTCTGAATCACAAGATGAACAGACGCAACCTAAACTACCATCTGCTATACATTCAAACGCACCGTCGCAACCTGTCGAAGAACATTTACAAGTCGTACCTGAAATTCTAAAGGCATTTGGCATGTCTTCTAATACTATTAATTCATGCCAAACAGAGGAAGATCCACTATCAAAATATGATCTCGATTTAATACCCGCTAAATCTTCGTTAAACAATACGTTTATAGATCCAATTGACGATTCAGACGGAATACCCATTTCATTTTTTAAGAAATTGATGTATTCATTTTCTGTAATTTGTACTAAATGATCTTCACTATCCAAATAATAGATTGAAAAAGAATTGAAATTGCTGGCTGACTTATTGTTCTGAGATTCCTTTTTAGAATTTATTTCTTTACTTAAAATATTTGACTCTTCCTTTTCATGCTCGCACCCAACGGTCATCATTAAACAAACGACTGTTAAGGTTAAACTTAACTTCTTTAATAAATTTTTCATGATTTTTATAGGTTTTCAATTAATAATGTTCCAATAATAAATAGAATATGAATGACTTAGATATTCATATTAACGATTATTGACAAAAAAAGCCTACCATCTTGCGATGGTCGTCTTTGAAATATATCCATTTGGTAATTCGAAAAACTACAGAAATGAGGCTGCGCCAAATACAGGACTTGTTGATGTTGACTCTTTGGTACATTCAGAATCACAAGCTGAACAGGTACAACCTACGTTACCATTTGCTATACATTCAAACCCACCAGTACATGCTGTCGAAGTACACTTACAAGTCGTACCTGAAATCCTGTAGGCATTTGGTATGTCATCTAATACTATTAATTCATGCCATATCGAAGAAGATCCATTGTCAAAGAATGATCTTGATTTAATACCCGCTTCATATTCGTTAAACAATATATTTATAGATGCAAATGATGATTCAGACGGAATACCCAATTCATTTTTTAAGAAATTGATGTATTCACTTTCTGTAATTTGTATTAAATGATCTTCACTATCCAAATAATAGATTGAAAAAGAATTGAAATTGCTGGCTGACTTATTGTTCTGAGATTCCTTTTTAGAATTTATTTCTTTACTTAAAATAATTGACTCTTCCTTTTCAGGCTCGCACCCAGCGGACATCATTAAACAAACAACTGTTAAGGTTAGACTAAACTTCTTTAATAAATTTTTCATAATTTTTGTAGTTTTTCAATTAATAATATTCCAATAATAATGATAATAAACGGGATATGAATGACTTACATGTTTAAATTAACAATTATTAACAAAAAAAGCCGCACATCTTTCGATGTGCGGCTTTTGAATTTCAATTCAAATCAGAATTAAGCTTCTCCTTGAGGGCCTCCGAAGTTCATAGGAAAATGAGGTTGATCACTTTCTTTAATTGCTCCATTCAGTTGCTCAAATTTTTGAATATTGTCTTGTAGAGCTCTTACCAAACGTTTTGCATGTTGTGGTGTCATCATAATTCTTGACTTCACCTTTGCTTTTGGTAAGCCTGGCATTACTTTAATAAAATCCAATACAAACTCAGAGCTTGAGTGACTGATAATTGCCAAGTTGGAATATGTTCCTTCAGCTACCTCTTCAGTCAGTTCAATGTTTAATTTTCCATCCTTCATTTGAGGATTGTTATTATCATCAGCCATCTTATTCTGCGTTTTCTACTTCGTCAATTTCGACTTCTACTTCAGCTACTTTATCTTTTCCAGATTTAAGCATTTCATATTCTTCGTTAGAACCAACAACATACTCTTGGTAGTCATCCAAACCTGTTCCTGCAGGAATTAAATGTCCAACAATAACGTTCTCTTTCAAGCCCATCAATGTATCTTGCTTACCATTTACAGCTGCTTCATTCAACACTTTCGTAGTCTCCTGAAAAGATGCTGCAGAAATGAAACTGTCAGTTTGTAACGATGCTCTTGTAATTCCTTGAAGTACTGAATTAGACGTAGCTGGCACAGCATCTCTAGCTTCAACCGTCTTCTTATCTTGACGTTTCAACATAGAGTTCTCCTCTCTCAACTTTCGTGGAGAAATGATTTGCCCTGCTTTTAAGCCTTCTGATTCACCTGCATCAATCACAATTTTCTTTCCAAAAATCCAATCATTTTCAACTGCGAAATCAGATTTGTTAGCAATCTGCTTTTCTAAGAATCTTGTATCGCCCGGATCTTCTATGATTACTTTACGCATCATCTGTCTAACAATTACCTCAAAGTGCTTATCATTAATCTTCACCCCTTGTAATCGGTAAACTTCCTGAACTTCGTTTACTAAGTATTCTTGGACTTGCGTAGGTCCTTTAATCGCTAATATATCGGCAGGAGTAATTGCTCCATCTGACAATGGAACTCCAGCTCTAACGAAATCATTCTCTTGAACCAATATATGCTTAGAAAGGTTAATCAAATACTTCTTCACCTCTCCAGTTCGAGACTCAATGATAACTTCCCTGTTACCTCTCTTTATCTTACCGAAAGAAACGATACCGTCAATTTCAGAAACAACTGCAGGGTTAGAAGGATTTCTAGCTTCAAACAACTCTGTAACTCTTGGAAGACCGCCTGTAATATCACCTGACTTACCTGAAGTCCTAGGGATTTTTACTAATGTTCTGCCACTCTCAATTTTGTCACCTTCCTTAACTACGATGTGAGCTCCTACAGGAAGATTGTATGTTTTAAGAACTTCCTTCTTAGAGTTTAACAACTTAATCTCTGGAATTAACTTCTTATCTCTAGATTCAATAATTACCTTCTCTGTAAAACCCGTTTGTTCATCAGATTCTTCTTTGTAAGTAATACTGTCTACTAAATTTTCAAAAGAAATTGTACCAGGAACTTCTGCAATAATCAATGCGTTGTATGGATCCCAATAACATATCATTTCACCTTTTTTCACCTTAGCACCTTCTTTAGCCACTAATACTGAACCGTAAGGGATTACAGCAGTCATTAAAGCGATATTGGTCTTTGGATCTAAAATTCTCGCTTCAGCTGAACGTCCAACAACAATAGAAATTTTATTTCCATCTCTGTCTTCACCTGCAACTGTTCTTAATTCATCTATCTCTAAGATACCATCGTATTTTGCTTCAACTTTAGAGTCATCAGCAATTTTAGATGCAGTACCGCCAACGTGGAAAGTACGAAGTGTTAATTGTGTACCCGGCTCTCCAATAGACTGTGCAGCAATAACACCAACAGATTCTCCTTTTTGAGTCATTCGGCCTGTCGCCAAACTTCTACCATAACACTTAGAACAAACTCCTCTTTTCAATTCACAAGAAAGAACAGACCTCATTTCAACTTCATCAATTGGAGAGTCTTCAATTATTCTTGCAACTTCTTCAGTAACTTCTTCACCTGAACCAATAATTAAATCACCAGAATTAGGGTGATACACATCGTGGACAGTTACTCTACCCAAGATTCTATCATACAATGATTCTACTTCGTCATCGTTCTTCATTAAAGCAGAAATTGTTACACCTCTTAAGGTTCCGCAATCTACTTCTGAAATAACAACATCCTGAGAAACATCTACCAATCTTCTTGTTAAGTACCCAGCATCTGCCGTTTTCAATGCTGTATCAGCTAAACCTTTACGCGCACCGTGAGTAGAAATAAAGTACTCCAAAATTGACAAACCTTCTTTAAAGTTCGAAAGAATTGGGTTTTCAATAATTTCTTGACCAGTCGATCCAGATTTCTGTGGCTTAGCCATCAATCCTCTCATTCCTGAAAGCTGACGAATTTGCTCTTTAGAACCCCTTGCTCCAGAATCAAACATCATGTACACTGAGTTGAAACCTTGGTTATCGTTCTTCAAACGACTCATTACCGTATTGGTCAACCTCGTATTTGTATGTGTCCAAATATCAATAATTTGGTTATAACGTTCGTTATTCGTAATGAATCCCATGTTATAGTTATCCCAAACCTCTTTTACTTGTTGGTTCGCTTTTTCCATCATTTCTTCTTTCTCTGGTGGAACAATAACGTCCTCCAAATTAAATGATAGACCACCTTTAAATGACATATTGTACCCTAGGGTTTTAATCTCATCTAAGAAGTTGGCAGTTTTAGCTGTACCCGCTACTTTCAAAATGTCTCCAATAATATCTCTCAACGATTTCTTCGTCAATAAATCATTAATGTAAGGCACTTCTTCAGGAACTCGTTCATTGAAAATAACTCTACCACAAGTAGTATCAATTAATTTCGTCTCGCCGTTCTTCGTAATATTTACTTTAATCTTAGCATGAATGTCTAATCTTCCTTCGTTATTCGCAATAATAACTTCTTCAGGAGAGTAGAAAGATTTCCCTTCACCTTTAATTGTTTTTGTTTCATCAGAAACTCTTTCTTTGGTCAAATAATAAAGACCCAATACCATATCCTGAGATGGAACTGTAATAGGAGATCCATTTGCAGGGTTAAGAATATTGTGAGAAGCTAACATCAACAATTGAGCTTCTAAAATCGCAGCATTACCTAAAGGCAAGTGAACCGCCATCTGATCCCCATCAAAATCCGCGTTAAATGCAGTACAAACCAATGGATGAAGTCGAATTGCTTTTCCTTCAATAAGTTTTGGCTGGAATGCCTGAATACCTAATCTGTGAAGCGTAGGAGCCCTGTTCAATAGAATCGGGTGACCTTTCAATACATTTTCTAAAATATCCCAAACAATAGGCTCTTTCTTGTCTACGATTTTCTTTGCAGATTTAACCGTTTTAACAATACCTCTTTCAATCAATTTGCGAATTACGAATGGCTTGTAAAGCTCCGCAGCCATATCTTTTGGCATACCACATTCGTGTAATTTTAAGTCTGGTCCAACAACAATTACCGAACGAGCAGAGTAATCTACTCTCTTACCCAAAAGGTTTTGTCTGAAACGACCAGATTTACCCTTTAAACTGTCAGATAATGATTTTAACGCTCTGTTAGAATCTGTTTTAACAGCAGAAGATTTTCTAGAGTTATCGAACAAAGAATCTACAGCTTCCTGCAACATTCTCTTCTCGTTTCTTAAGATTACTTCAGGAGCTTTAATCTCCATCAACCTCTTTAAACGATTGTTTCTGATGATTACTCTTCTGTATAAATCGTTCAAATCAGAAGTTGCGAAACGACCACCATCTAATGGCACTAATGGACGCAATTCTGGTGGAATAACAGGAACAACTTTTACAATCATCCACTCAGGTCTGTTTTCAATATGACCATTTGCAGCTCTGAAAGCCTCTACAACCTGGAGTCTCTTCAAAGCTTCATTCTTTCTTTGCTGAGAAGTTTCCGTATTCGCTTTGTGTCTTAAATCGTAAGAAAGAGAATCTAAATCCAATCTCTTCAACAATTCAAAAAGTGCTTCAGCACCCATCTTCGCGATGAATTTGTTTGGATCGTTCTCATCTAGATACATGTTTTCTTTTGGCATAGTATCCAAAATATCCAAGTACTCTTCTTCCGTTAAAAAGTCTAAATATTCTACTGGCTCACCTTCTGCATTTTTAGCCTCTCCAGCATTAATTACAACGTATCGTTCGTAATAAATGATAGTATCTAATTTCTTAGTAGGCAATCCTAATAGGTAACCAATTTTGTTAGGTAAAGATTTAAAGTACCAGATGTGAGCTACAGGAACCACTAATGAAATGTGTCCCATTCTCTCTCTACGCACTTTTTTCTCTGTTACTTCAACACCACAACGGTCACAAACGATTCCCTTGTAACGGATTCTTTTGTATTTACCACAATGACACTCGTAATCTTTCACAGGACCAAAGATTCTTTCACAGAACAAACCGTCTCTTTCCGGTTTATATGTTCTGTAATTGATAGTCTCCGGCTTCAATACTTCTCCATTAGATTTTTCTAAAATCATTTCTGGTGAAGCAAGGCTTATTGTAATCATAGAGAATCTACTTGTTTCCTTATTATCTCTTCTAAAAGCCATAATTATATTATTATGTTAATAATCTCTTTAAATTGTTGAATTAAACGCTTACTTTATCCTTGTCAGACAAAGTAATGTTCAAACATAGACCTCTTAGTTCATGGAGTAATACGTTGAACGATTCTGGAATACCAGGAACTGGCATACTTTCACCTTTCACGATTGCTTCATAAGCTTTTGCTCTACCCATAACGTCATCAGACTTAATTGTTAAGATTTCTTGTAGAATATTAGCTGCACCAAATGCCTCTAATGCCCAAACTTCCATCTCTCCAAAACGTTGACCACCAAACTGAGCCTTACCACCAAGTGGCTGCTGAGTAATTAATGAGTATGGTCCGATAGATCTAGCATGCATCTTATCTTCAACCATGTGACCTAATTTCAACATGTAAATGACACCTACTGTAGCTGGCTGATCAAATGGCTCACCTGTTCCACCATCTTTCAAGAATGTTCTTCCTGAACGTGGCACACCTGCTTTGTCAGTATATGCATTGATCTCATCTGCCGTTGCTCCATCAAAAATTGGAGTAGCAAACTTAACCCCTAGCTTTTCACCTGCCCAACCTAAAACAGTTTCATAAATCTGCCCAAGGTTCATACGAGATGGCACACCAAGTGGGTTCAATACTATATCAACCGGTGTTCCATCATCTAAGAATGGCATATCTTCATGACGAACAATTCTTGCAACAATACCTTTGTTACCGTGACGTCCCGCCATTTTATCACCTACTTTCAACTTACGTTTCTTAGCCAAGTATACTTTAGCCAATTTCATAATTCCAACTGGAAGTTCATCTCCAACAGTTAACGCATATTTCTTACGCTTATACTTTCCTTGAATTTCAGTTGCCTTCATGTTATGATTATGCAACATAGTCTTAATCGTCTGGTTTAATTCATCCGACGTAGTCCAGTTTTTATAATCAATAAACGCAAAATCATCAATTCTTTGAAGTACTTTCTGTGTGAATTTAGTTCCCTTAGGAATTAATTCTTCGTTGTAATAATTCTGAATACCTTGAGCTGTTTTACCATTTACTACGGTATATAACTTCTCAACTAATCTTTCTTTCAACTGAGCGATTTCTTTGTTCTGCTCCTCGTCTAATTTTAAGATTAGGTTTTTCTCATCAGCTCTAGACTTTCGATCTTTTACCGCTCTTTCAAATAACTTTTTCCCAACAACAACACCTTTTGTTGATGGTGGAACTTTTAATGAAGCATCTTTAACATCTCCGGCCTTATCACCAAAGATTGCTCTCAATAACTTCTCTTCAGGAGTTGGGTCAGACTCTCCTTTAGGCGTAATCTTCCCGATTAGAATATCACCTTCTTTTACTTTGGCTCCAATTCTAATCAATCCGTTTTCATCTAAGTCAGCCGTAGCTTCTTCACTTACATTTGGAATATCTGCAGTTAATTCTTCAACACCCCTCTTAGTATCTCTAACTTCAAGTGTAAACTCATCTACGTGAACTGAAGTAAATAAATCTTCAGAAACAACTTTTTCAGAAATTACGATTGCATCCTCAAAGTTGTAACCTTTCCATGGCATAAATGCCACTTTCAAGTTTCTACCAAGAGCAAGCTCTCCACCTTGAGTAGCATACCCTTCACAAAGTACCTGACCTTTGGTTACCTTGTCCCCTTTCATTACGATTGGATTCAAGTTGATAGTTGTACTCTGATTCGTTTTCTTGTACTTTGTTAGAATGTATGTTTTAGTAGGCTCAGTAAATGAAACTAATTCCTCTTCTTCTGTTCTTTCGTACGTAACGATGATTTTATTTGCATCCACGTATTCTACAACACCTGTACCTTCCGCATTAATTAATACTCTTGAATCAATCGCAACTTGCTTTTCCAATCCAGTTCCAACAATTGGAGCACTTGGCTGCAATAATGGTACTGCTTGACGTTGCATGTTTGACCCCATTAAGGCTCTGTTTGCATCATCATGCTCTAAGAAAGGAATCAATGATGCTGCAATAGATGCAATTTGGTTCGGAGATACATCCATTAAAGTAACATTCTCTGGCTTCGCCAATGGAAAGTCACCTTCATATCTAGCTTTAACTACCTCTGATTGGAATTTACCATTCTCGCCAATAATCGCATTCGCCTGAGCAATGGTTTGCTTATCCTCTTCTTCAGCACTTAAATAAATTACCTCTTTGTCGCTTAGTCCAACAGTGCTATCAGCTACCTTTCGATAAGGTGTTTCAATAAACCCTAGTCTATTTACTTTAGCATAAACACACAATGAAGAAATCAAACCAATGTTTGGTCCTTCAGGTGTTTCAATTGGACAAAGTCTTCCGTAGTGAGTGTAGTGAACATCACGTACTTCAAAACCTGCTCTCTCTCTGGATAGACCGCCGGGTCCTAGTGCCGACATTCTTCGTTTATGAGTAACCTCAGAAAGTGGATTCGTTTGATCCATGAACTGAGATAATTGATTCGTTCCAAAGAAAGAATTAATTACAGCTGATAGTGTTTTAGCATTAATTAAATCGGCAGGAGTAAATACTTCGTTATCTCTAACGTTCATTCGCTCTCTTATCGTTCTCGCCATTCTTGCTAAACCAACACCAAACTGATTGTATAGTTGCTCACCTACAGTTCTAACTCTTCTGTTCGACAAGTGGTCAATATCATCTACATCAGCCTTTGAATTGATTAACTCAATGAGATACTTAATGATAGAGATAATATCTTCTCTCGTTAATATCTTTGTCGTAGGCTCAATGTTCAAACCTAATTTTTTATTTATTCTATAACGTCCAACTTCACCTAAGTCATAACGAGTTTCTGAGAAAAATAATTTGTCAATTACACCTCTTGCAGTTTCCTCATCTGGCGGTTCAGAATTTCTAAGTTGACGATAAATATGCTCTACAGCTTCTTTCTCCGAGTTTGAAGGATCTTTCTGTAAAGTGTTATAAATGATAGCAAAATCAGCAGAATTAACATCCTCCTTGTGCAGGATAATTGTTTTAGTTCCTGATTCTAATATTGCATCAATATGCTCTTTTTCTATAATTGTTTCACGGTCGATAACAACTTCATTCCGTTCAATAGAAACAACCTCTCCTGTATCCTCATCAACGAAATCTTCTACCCAAGTTCTAAGAACTCTTGCAGCTAACTTTCTACCTTGAACTCTTTTTACAGCAGCTTTACTAACCTTTATTTCATCAGCTAGATTAAAAATGTCAAGAATATCCTTGTCCAATTCATAACCTATTGCTCTTAATAGAGTAGTAACTGGTAACTTTTTCTTTCTATCGATGTAAGCATACATCACATTATTTATGTCTGTAGCAAACTCAATCCAAGAGCCTTTGAATGGAATTACTCTAGCAGAATATAATTTAGTACCGTTTGCATGACGAGATTGACCGAAGAATACTCCAGGAGACCTGTGTAACTGAGATACAATAACTCGTTCCGCTCCATTGACAAGGAACGTACCTTTTGGGGTCATGTATGGAATAGTTCCTAAATAAACATCTTGAACTATCGTCTCAAAATCTTCATGCTCTGGATCTGTACAATATAACTTCAGTTTCGCTTTCAACGGCACACTGTAAGTCAATCCTCTATCAATACACTCCTCAATGCTATATCTTGGAGGATCTACAAAATAATCTAAAAACTCCAATACAAACTGATTTCTGGCATCAGTAATTGGAAAGTTTTCACTAAAAACTCTATATAGACCTTCTGTGTCTCTAAACTCAGGAGAAGTGTCTAATTGAAAGAAATCCTGAAAAGACTGGAGTTGTATATCTAGAAAATCAGGATACTCTAATTTATTTTTTATGGATGCAAAACTTACTCGATTTTGCAATTTTGATAATGATGCGTTAGCCATCTGAAGAAGTGTTTATTAGTACTTAGATATAAACATAAAAGGGTTTAGTCCTCACCCCGACTACTAGCCGGGGTGAGATCTAAACCTAAGTATTACTAGTTGAAGCTTTATTACTTAAGCTCAACTTCAGCTCCAGCCTCTTCTAATTGAGATTTAAGACCTTCTGCTTCGTCTTTAGATACACCTTCTTTCAATGCTTTTGGTGCTCCGTCAACTAATTCTTTTGCTTCTTTAAGACCTAAACCAGTTAATTCCTTAACTAATTTGACAACTGCCAATTTAGATCCACCTGCAGCTTTCAAGATCACATCAAATTCAGTTTTCTCTTCAGCAGCAGTTTCACCACCAGCAGCAGGACCAGCCATTGCTACAGCAGCAGCAGCAGGCTCAATGCCATACTCATCCTTAAGGATAGTTGCTAATTCGTTTACATCTTTTACTGTCAAGTTTACTAACTCTTCAGCAAGCGCTTTTAAATCCGCCATTTTATTTTGTTTTTGTTTGTTTAATTTATATGAATTGAGAGTGCGTACACAATTTATGCTTCCTTTTCAGAAAGTGTTTTAACCAATCCTGCAATTGTCGACCCACCTGATTGAAGAGCAGAAAGTACATTTTTAGCAGGAGATTGAAGAAGAGCAATGATATCCCCGATAAGTTCTTCCTTAGACTTAATCTGAGCAAGTGTATCAATTTTATCATCACCAATAAAAATTGCTTCTTCGATATAAGCTCCTTTTAAGATAGGTTTTTTATTTTTCTTTCTAAACTCTTGAATAAGTTTTGCCGGAGCATTTCCTACTTGTGAAAATAGAATAGAGGTATTCCCTTTTAATACATCATAAAATTCTTCATAACTGCCCTCTGCAGCCTCTAAAGCTTTTCTTAATAATGTATTTTTTACAACGTTTAAAGAAACATCTCTTTTAAACGCCATTCTTCTAAGTCTCGTAGAAGTTTCTGCATCTAACTCAGAGATATCAGCTAAGTAGAAAATATTATTTTCATTTAACTTAACTAATAAGTTCTTTACGATTTCGTGCTTTTCTTGTTTTGTCATTTCTAAATAGAATAGAATGATTAATAATTAGTCGTCTAAATGTCTTTTGGATCAACGTGAATACCCGGAGTCATTGTTCCCGATACACAAATACTTTTCACGTAAATACCTTTTGAAGATGCAGGCTTTAACTTGATTATAGTTTGAAGCATTTCTGAAGCATTCTCCTTTATTTTGTCAGCATCAAATGAAACTCTACCAACTGATGCATGGACAATACCATACTTATCAACCTTAAAGTCTATTTTACCACCTTTAACATCAGCTACTGCTTTACCAATATCCATGGTTACAGTACCTGACTTTGGGTTAGGCATTAAACCTCTTGGTCCTAAAACTCGACCTAAAGCTCCTACTTTACCCATTACACTTGGCATTGTTACGATAACATCTATGTCAGTCCAACCGCCTTTAATCTTATCTACATATTCATCCAATCCAACATAATCAGCACCTGCTTCTAGAGCTTCTGCTTCTTTGTCTGGAGTAACCAATGCTAATACTGTGACTGTTTTACCTATACCGTGAGGTAAAGTTACAGTACCTCTTACCATTTGATTTGCCTTTCTAGGATCTACTCCTAATCTCACGCTTAAATCAACTGATGAGTCAAAATTAGTAGAGGATAATTCCTTCACTAATAAAGATGCATCTTTTAAAGAATATAACTTATCCTTTTCGATTTTTGCCAGAGCGTCCTTACGCTTTTTAGTCAATGTTGCCATGTTGTTTTATTTTAACCTACTAAGCAGGTTTTGGTCCTTTAACTGTAATCCCCATACTTCTAGCTGTTCCAGCTACCATTCTCATAGCAGATTCAACTTTGAAAGCATTAAGGTCTTCCATTTTATCCTCTGCTATTTCCTTGATTTGATCCCAAGTTACAGAAGCTACTTTCTTTCTATTTGGCTCAGCTGAACCAGATTTCAATTTAGTTTTCTCTAACAATTGGACCGCTGCAGGAGGAGTTTTTATAACAAAATCAAAAGATTTATCACCGTAAACAGTAATTACCACAGGTAAAACCTTTCCAGCTTTATCTTGAGTTCTTCCGTTGAATTGCTTACAGAAATCCATAATATTCACACCCTTCGCACCTAATGCAGGTCCAACTGGAGGAGATGGATTTGCTGCTCCACCCTTGATCTGTAATTTGATTATTCCACTAATTTCTTTAGCCATTGCTTGCTATTTATAATGTCAATTATGATTCTTTTTCTACTTGAAGGAAACTTAATTCCAATGGCTGCTTCCTTCCGAAAATCTTAACCATTACCATTAACTTCTTCTTCTCTTCGTTTATTTCTTCAATACTACCATTAAACCCGTTGAAAGGACCATCTATAACTTTGATAGATTCTCCAACGATGAATGGTATATTCATCTCTTCTTCACTTTCCGCCAACTCATCAACCTTACCTAAAATTCTATTAACTTCAGATTGTCTTAATGGAAGAGGCTCTCCTCTTTTTTCCGCACCTAAGAAACCAATAACATTGGTCGTCTTTTGAATTAAATGAGGTATTTCTCCAACCAAATTAGCTTCAATAAGAATATAACCAGGGAAGAAACTTCTTTCCTTACTTACTTTCTTTCCATTTCTAATCTGATAAACCTTTTCTGTTGGAATTAGGATTTGACTAACGTAATCTCCTAATTTCAATCGATTGATTTCGT
>JBLHTZ010000001.1:0-176003 GCA_047627915.1 Vicingaceae bacterium | reverse complement strand
CAGCCTTTATATTCGTTAGGAGTATAAAGGCTTTTTTCTTGCGAAATATATTATCTCTTTTATTTAAACAGCAGTGCTCAACAAACCGGATCCCTTACTATTGATGGTATAGTTGTGCACAGTAAAAGCACATTGAGGGATGTTAAGACAAAGGTGTATAAAAATAATGAGTTACTGCAAGAAACAGAAAACCTGAGTAACGGGAGTTTTAAATTAACATTAGAACTTGGGTCAGTCTATAATGTATCTTTTTTGAAAAATGACTATGTAGAAAAGTCAATAGCTGTGGTCGCAAAAACAGATTCGTCTATTTCTATAAGCGGGAGATTCTTTTATCAGTTAGATATTGAGCTTTTCAAAGAGGATGACGGAGTCATTGATCAAACGGCATTACCTCCTGTAGCAAAACTGTATATAAATGAGGAATCTACCGGTTTTACTTACGACAAGAAATATGTTAAATGGGTTGCAAAAAAATACAAGGAGGAGAGTGAATAATAAACCCAAATTTGCTAATTGAATTCGTTTCTTTGTAAAAAAAAGAAATGAACATCCTAATTCTAGGTTCAGGTGGCAGAGAGCATGCAATTGCCTGGAAGCTAAAACAAAGTCCAAAAACAAGTAACCTCTTCATTGCACCGGGTAATGCAGGAACAACAAGTGTAGGTACAAATTTGAACATTGGGGTCAGCGATTTTGACGCCATTGCGGATTGTGTTAGAGAACACCATATTAGAATGATTGTGGTAGGCCCCGAAGCTCCTTTGGTGGAAGGGATTGTAGATTATTTTAGGCTCAAACCGGAGTTTTCTAACGTAAGAATTATTGGGCCAGCTAAATACGGAGCCCAGTTGGAGGGAAGTAAAGAGTTTGCAAAAGAATTCATGATGCGGAATCAGGTTCCCACTGCACGATTTAAGTCTTTTACTTCTTATACCCTGGCAGAGGGCTATTCATTCTTGGACAGCTTAAAGCCTCCTTACGTATTAAAGGCAGATGGGTTAGCAGGAGGGAAAGGAGTTTTAATTTTGAATGATTTAGACGAAGCCAAGAGTGAATTAAAGTTAATGTTAGTTGATGCTAAATTTGGTGCTGCAAGTTCAAATGTAGTGATAGAAGAGTATTTAGATGGAATTGAAATGTCTGTTTTTGTGCTTACGGATGGTGTAAATTATCAAATTTTACCTGAGGCTAAAGATTATAAGCGAATTGGAGAGGGGGATACTGGGTTGAATACAGGAGGGATGGGTGCTGTATCACCGGTGCCATTTATGAACGATCAGCTTAAAGAAAGGATTAAAAATAGAGTTGTTGAGCCAAGTGTAAATGGATTGAATAAAGAGAAGATTGATTATAAAGGATTTCTTTTTATTGGATTAATGATTGTGGATAATGAACCCTTTGTGATTGAGTATAATGTAAGAATGGGAGATCCTGAGACCGAAGTTGTAATGCCGAGGATAAAATCAGATTTAGTAGAACACTTAATTGCCTGTGCCGATGGAAAACTAAATACATCAGAGGTAGAGTTTGAGAAAAATGCGGCTACAACAGTTATGCTAGTGGCCCAAGGCTACCCTGAGGCATATGAAAAAGGTAAAGAAATGACTGGTTTTGATCACTTGGGTGATTGCTTGGCATTTCACGCAGGAACTAAAGAATTAGATGGAAAGGTCTTAACAGACGGTGGCAGAATTTTAGCAATCTCTGCTTTGGGAGAAAACTTTAAAGACGCATTAGAAAAATCATTCAGAAATGCAGATCGTATTCTGTATGAAGGAAAGTACTATAGAAAAGATATTGGATTTGATTTAATGGAATATTAGAGTGTTACTCTATCGTTCCATCCTTCTTAGCGGTAATCTTGTATTTTTTTAATTCAAGAATCCAATAAACAAGGCCTGCAAAAATTACTCCTGAAAATAAAATATTAGGTAAATTACCTAATGTGGGTAGAATTTTGAAAGTTGCAGCTAATAAGTCACCTAATCCGTATACTATTTCATTCCAGCTCATAATTGCTTGTTTTAATTAATTTACAAAAATAACAAACAATTGTAATTTTAAGTCATTTTTTTAACCCAACTAAGAAGCTTTGCTATTTAAAATACCACAAAATATAATTGTCAGCCTAATTTTTATTTTACTTGGGGGTTTATTGGTTTGGTTATCAATAATAGAGCTGGGGATGACTCAATTTGAAGGGAATTATTCTTTACTCGGTATTTGGGGTATAAAAAATAGTTATTTGTTAAATTTGGTTTGTGTAATTCTTTTATTTACATGTTCTTACGTTGTTTACCGAATTAACCAAAGGCAACGTTTCGTTGAGGGTAAATCACTTCCATTCATACTTTATTCATCGCTTGGGTTAAGTGCATGCATAGTAACTAACATTTCTATTGTAGATACTTTTGCCGTTTTTCTTTCTCTTATAAGTTTGTCCATAATACTTCAAATCCACAACCAAAAATCTGTTCTAGGTTTGTTGTTTATGTCTTCACTTGTATTAGGAAGTGCTACCGTTTTCTTTTATCCTAGCTTACTGCTCTTTTTAATACCTGTGTTTACCATAGCATTTTTTAGACCTTTTGAGGTGCGAAATTATGCGGTTATAGTCGTAGGTATTTCATTAATAGGGTTTTATTTGTTTTGTTCTGCGTTTCTGTTTGATTTGGAAGTTGGATTTTCAAATATTGAGTTTAGTAGCATTAAGTCCATGATCTCTTTTAATAGCGCTCTAATTCCTTTGGTTTTATTTTCCATATTCGCACTAATTGGAGCACTTAAAACGTTTATTAACCGGGCCAAGTTTGTTGTCCGTCAACGAAATCAACTGTTAGCAATATCAGTTTATATAGTTATTCAACTGGTCTTGTTTTTAATCTTAGGCAATGCGGTATTTTGGATTAGCATTGTACCTGTTTTGTCAATATTTATTTCGTATTACTATAAAACTAGTGCTCGAAAGTGGCTGCTAGACATAGTGACACTGCTTTTCATTGTTGGGCTAGTGTGGTTGAAATTTTAAGACAATAGAGGGCAAGGCTCTGGTTGGATTTTTTTACTTTTGCATAAAATAAATAGTATGAAGTTTGGAGTTATAACTTTTCCAGGATCCAATTGTGATCAAGATATGATTTATGTGTTGGAAAGCACAATGGGTTATAAAGTAGAGCGTCTTTGGCATAAAGATTCAGATTTGAAAGGAGTAGATTTTGTTATTCTTCCTGGAGGGTTCTCATTTGGAGATTATTTGCGTTCAGGTGCAATCGCAAATTACTCACCGATTATGAGTGAAGTTCAAAAACACGCTGCAAGAGGCGGGTATGTAATGGGCATTTGTAATGGGTTCCAAATTTTGTGTGAGTCAAAATTATTGCCAGGAACTTTGTTACACAATAATCACCAGAAATTCACTTGTAAAAATATCTATTTAAAGGCCGATAATAATGCTTCTATTATCAATCAAGGAGTTTCAACTGATGATGTTTTAAAAATCCCGATTGCTCATGCCGAAGGGAGGTATTTTGCTCCTGAAGATATGTTGAGTAAAATCATTCATAACAACCAGGTGATTTACAGGTATTGCGATGTTAATGGTAACACCACAGAAGAAGCCAACCCAAATGGGTCTTTAGAGAATATTGCAGGTGTTTGCAATGAAGGAAGAAATGTATTTGGAATGATGCCTCACCCGGAAAGAGCAGCAGACCCAATCCTAGGCAACACTGATGGCATGAAGATATTCGAATCTATGATGGGGTTGATAGACGCCTAAAAACAAAACAATTAAAAACGCTTCTTGAGAGGTTAAAGAATGGAATTACAGAAACAGAAAGAGTTGTTAGAATTGTGCAGTCGTGCATCTTTAGTAGCAGGAAAAGCAATTTTAGAAATATACAATTCAGACTTTTCTGTTGAACATAAAGACGATAAGTCTCCCTTAACAGAAGCAGATAAGCAATCGCATTTGGCTATTGTGGAGGTGTTGAAAGAAACTGGCATTCCAATTCTAAGTGAAGAAGGAAGAGATATTCCATTTGAAGAACGAAAGGACTGGGAATATTTTTGGATGATTGACCCTCTTGATGGGACAAAAGAATTCGTAAAAAGAAATGGTGAATTTACAGTGAACATCGCTTTAATTAGTGATCAAAAGGCTGTAATGGGTATTATTTATGTCCCAGTTAAAGATGACTTATACATAGGTGCTGAAGGCATTGGGTCTTTTAAAATACCAAGGTATTCTGAACTTCAAGACATAAGTGTAAAAGCCTTAATCAACGATAAAAATAAACTACCTAAAGCGGTTGAGAGAAAATATACCATTGTTGGCAGTCGTTCGCATATGTCAGCTGAAACAGAAGAGTTTATTGAGGCCAAAAGGGTCGAGCAAGGAGAAATTGAAATGGTTTCCATTGGAAGCTCTCTAAAACTCTGTATGGTTGCAGAAGGCCTTGCAGATGATTATCCTCGGTTTGCCCCAACAATGGAGTGGGACACAGCTGCAGGTCAAGCGATTGTAGAAGCCATGGGCGGCAAAGTAATTGAGTGGGAAACAAAAACCGCAATGAAATATAATCGGAAAGACCTATTAAATAAGTGGTTCTTGGTAACAAAAGGCTAGATTACAGTTTTTTAAAAAAGGCTAATATTGTAGAAGTAAAAATTAAATATGAGTAAAGTAGCGTTAATTACAGGAGTAACAGGACAAGATGGAGCTTACTTAGCTGAATTGCTTTTAGCTAAAGGGTATGAAGTTCATGGAGTTAAAAGGAGAAGCTCAATGTTTAATACAGCGAGAATTGATCATCTCTATCAAGACCCGCATGAGAAAGGAGTGAAGTTTAAATTACACTTCGGAGATTTGACTGACTCTTCAAATTTAACAAGGATTATTCAGGAGGTTCAACCTGATGAAATTTACAATTTGGCTGCTCAATCTCATGTTAAAGTTTCATTTGAAACACCTGAGTACACAGCAAACTCTGATGCTATAGGAACGCTTAGGATTCTTGAAGCAATCAGAATTTTAAAATTAGAAAAGAAGACTCGTTTTTATCAAGCTTCAACTTCTGAGTTATATGGAAAAGTTCAAGAAGTTCCTCAAACTGAAACAACTCCGTTTTACCCAAGAAGCCCATATGGGGTAGCAAAGCTTTATGGTTTTTGGATTGTAAAAAATTACCGAGAAGCATATGATATGTTTGCGTGTAATGGAATACTTTTTAACCATGAAAGTCCTTTAAGAGGAGAAACATTTGTTACAAGAAAGATTACTAGAGCAGCAGCTAGAATAAGTCTCGGGATGCAAAAGACGGTTTATTTAGGCAACCTTGATGCTCAACGAGATTGGGGTCATGCGAAAGATTACGTTGAAGGCATGTGGAGAATGTTGCAAGTTGATAAAGCAGATGATTATGTTTTAGCAACAGGAGAAATGATAACTGTAAGAGAATTTGTTACTCGTTCATTTAAAGAATTAAATATTGATATTGAGTGGAACGGAGAAGGAGTAGATGAAATAGGAAAAGACAAAGCTACAGGTAAAACGATTGTAAAAGTTGATCCAAAATACTTTAGACCAACAGAAGTTGAATTATTAGTTGGAGATGCTTCTAAAGCTAGAAGAGAATTAGGTTGGACGCCAACATACACAATTGATGAATTAATAAAAGATATGGTTCAATCTGACTTAGCACTTTTTAAAAGAGACAAGTATTTAATGGAAGGTGGTCATAAAGTCTACGATTTTCATGAATAAATCAGATAAAATCTATGTTGCCGGACATCGGGGAATGGTAGGTTCTGCCATTGTTCGAAAATTAAAGCAAGAGGGGTACTCTAATTTAGTTTTTAAAAACTCGGCTGAGCTAGACCTTAGAAACCAAGAAGCCGTAAACAACTTCTTTGCAACAGAGAAGCCAAACTATGTTTTTCTAGCAGCTGCTAAAGTTGGGGGAATTCAAGCGAATAATGTATATAGAGCTGACTTCTTGTACGATAACTTAATGATTGAAGCGAATATAATTCACGCTTCATATGTCAATAAAGTTGATAAACTTTTGTTTTTAGGATCTTCCTGTATTTATCCCAAAATGGCACCACAGCCATTAAAAGAAGAATATTTATTGACCGATACTTTGGAGTACACAAATGAGCCTTATGCAATTGCCAAAATTGCAGGAATTAAACTGTGCGAGAATTATCGAAAGCAATACGGATGTAACTTTATATCTGCCATGCCTACCAACCTATATGGGCCAAATGACAATTATAATTTAAACAACTCTCATGTGCTACCGGCCTTATTGCGAAAATTTCATGTGGCTAAGAAAAGTGGAGCTGAATCAGTCGAAATATGGGGTAGTGGTAGCCCTAAAAGGGAATTTTTGCATGTGGATGATTTAGCCGAGGCTTGTTATGTTTTAATGCAAGAATATGATGGGGAAGAGTGGTTTAACATTGGGACAGGCGAAGATATTTCGATTAAAGATCTCGCAATGACGATAAAAGAGGTAGTCGGATTTGAAGGGGACTTGAGGTTTGATGCAACCAAACCTGATGGGACACCACGGAAACTAATGGATGTTAGTAAACTACATTCTGTTGGATGGAAGCATAAAATAGAGCTTAAAGAAGGCATCAAATCAGTGTACAACGAAGTTAAAAATATGAATTTTGAGTTGGGTTAAGATATCAAGTCTTCATATCATACTATTGGGAATTAATCTTTTAATTCCCTTTTTTGTGTTTACACAAAACGTAAATATTCCGCTTAATCAATCTTTTAATGTAGAATTAGAGCGTTCAATAGCAGCTTCAAAAGAAATTATTCACTCTAGCTTTAAACCTATACTACTAAGAGACTCCAAAAATGGAGATAATGTTGCTGCTTTAAGAATTGAAAGAAGTGATAAATCTTGGGTTGGGAAAAGACTTTTTTATGAGCACTTTATCACACTTGATTCCACCGATTTCAAATTAACCATTGATCCAATAGTTAATTTTGAATTTGGTGTAGATAATGAATTCGATGCAAGAGCAGAACCAAACTTATATAAGAATACACGTGGTTTTGTGGCTAGGCTTCAATTTGGAAAAAGAGTTGCTCTTGAATCTACTTTTCGAGAGAACCAAGCAGTATTGCCATATTACTTGTATGAGAGAACTAAGTTGATAGGTGTGGCATATGGTCAAGGAAGGACAAAAGATTTCAAAGAAGTCGGCTTCGACTTTGCCATGGCTTCGGCTTATATTAGCGTTTCTCCAAATGAAAGAATCAACTTTCAGCTAGGAACAGGAAAACATTTTGTAGGTGAGGGACACCGATCATTACTGCTTTCAGATGTAGCTTTTAATTCTCCATTTTTAAGATTCAATACCAATTGGTTGGGAGGGAAGCTGCAATATCAAAATTTATACACTTTGCATCAAGATTTGAATCGTCTTCAATCCACAACTAATTCTGAAGGATTATTCGAACGTAAACAAGCCGCTACACACTTTTTAGAAGTTTCTCCAAATTATAAATTTAACATTGCTCTTTTTGAAAGTACAATTTTTCCCAGTTTGGATACCTCAGGCAACATTCCCGTTGGAGTAAATTATTGGGTTCCGATCATTTTTTTGAACACTTTATTGGAGGGAGATAAAAGTAAAGGGAACAATAAGGTTGGATTAAATGTAAATTATAAAATGGTGGAAAAAATTCAACTTTACGGTCAATTAGCCTTGCAATCAGGGAATGTAAATTATCAGATAGGGACTAAAGTTTTTCCGTTCAAGAATGTTATGCTGCAAGCCGAGTTTAATAAGATTTCGGATCTGCACAGAAATAATTTATTTACACATTATAACGAATCACTAACACACCCTGTTAACTATCAATCTTCAGAATTAATAGGGATTGCCCAATTTAAAGAGAATAGATGGCTAACAAGAGCGGCTGCAAATGTTATTTTGAACGATAATATTGATATAATGGTGATTGACTTTCGTCAAAGTTTTATAGTAAACCCATCCTATAATTTTACACTGCAAGCAGGAGTTCAAATTAGAAGAGTAGAAAACTTTGAAGGTATTTCACAAACACAACCATCTACTGCAATGGGTGGAATGGCATTAAATTCTAACTTTATTTATTTTGGATTAAGTACCAATTTGCAAAACATTTATACCAACTACTAATTCTAAATATCATAATTTCACACCATGGAGATAGCTTTGGCCATCATGATTTCTTTTTTTATTGTGTTGCTTTCAACACCTTCATTTATAAGAGTGGCACAGATAAAGCACTTGTTTGACGATCCAAATGAAAGTCGAAAGCTTCATAAAAAGAGCATTCCTTCCATGGGAGGAATCATGATTTTTGCAGGAACCCTTTTTTCTTTTATGATTTGTTACCCTGCAGAGGATATTGGTTATGTTAAGTATCTTATTCCGAGTGTTTTGGTAATGTTTTTTATAGGCATAAAAGATGACATTATTGGAACGGCAGCGATGAAGAAATTAATAGGCCACTTAATGGTAGCTTTCATCATGACGTTAATGGCAGATATTAGAATTACTAGTCTATACGGGATCTTCGAGATAAGAGAAATTCCCGAATGGATGAGCATCGCACTAACGATATTTACTTACGTTGTGGTTATAAATTCTTTCAACCTAATTGATGGTGTTGATGGTTTAGCTGGAGGTGTGGGTTTCATTGCTTCTGTTGCTTTTGGTATTTGGTTTCTTATGGCTGATTCAATGGTTGATGCGATAATTTCATTTTCTCTTGCAGGCGCTCTGTTGGGTTTCTTGCGCTTTAATTTTTATCCAGCGAATATCTTTATGGGAGACTCTGGTTCACTGACTGTAGGTTTGATCATCTGTGTCCTAGCAATTCGAGTTATCGAATTTGACTTTTCTGCGTTACCTGATGAGATGAAACACATTTCTAAGCCTATTTTCGCAATGGCAGTTCTTTCTTATCCGTTGATTGATACGTTGCGGATTTTTTCCATTCGAATAGCTAAAGGCATTTCGCCGTTTTCTGCCGATAGCAATCATTTGCACCATAGATTACTAAAGTTGGGTTTAAACCATGCCCAAACGGTTGGGGTCATTTATTTTTTTAATGTATTTTTGATTGCATACGCTGTGGCAATTCCATTAATAAACACCAGTGTAACCTTTTTAATTATGGCTGGAATAATAGCAAGTTTCTTGGGTGCCCTTTTCTTAATTCCTACTAAGACGAAAAGTTAGTTGACTATGCGCTTTCTGCTACTTTTAGTCAATCTTGTATTAAGCGTAACTGTTTTTTCGCAGCAGGTAAATGAGCGCAATTTATTTCAATACGATCAAGTAAAGGAAGATTATTTAAAAGGTAGTAAGCAACATACTGCACTTAAAAAAAGCTACTCTGACTCGATTAGCGGTTATTCATTGTTTTTTAGAGACAGGAAAAAAACGCAACTGTCCATTAACCCTCTGGTCGATTTCTCGATTGCTTCTCAAGAATCAACTTCGGGGCAATTCAAAGGATTAGGAGCTGGAGCCGTGTTACGGTTCAATCACAAGAAATGGAATGCTGGGATCAGTTATTTAGTAAATCACCAGCAATACATAGGTTATCAAGATCGCTACATTGAGAAAAACAAGGTGGTTCCGGGAATGGGAGTGTCATCAGGAATCTATAATGATTACACAATAAATAGTTACGCCTCAGGTTTTCTGAATTTTAGGGCCAATAAATATTTTAATTTTGAGGCAGGTTTTGGTCGTAACTTTATTGGAGATGGCTATCGTTCTTTGCTTCTAGCAGACGCTGCTAGTGCATCTCCATATGTAAAGATACAAACGAAGTTCTGGAATATCGAATACACTACTATTTTTTCAAGTCATCGAAATATTTTCCAAGTTGAGGGAAGGAAAGATTTATATCAGAAAAAATATACTGCTATACATTATTTAGATTGGAGAGCTACAAAGTGGCTGAGCATAGGTCTTTTTGAGACAGTAATATGGGGGTCAGAAGAGGGGAATTATACAAGAGGGTTTGAGGTAAATTACGCAAACCCATTTATTTTTTACCGACCAGTTGAGTTTTCGGTAGGCTCATCAGATAACGTTTTAGTTGGAGCTAATTTGAAATTGACCATTTCAAAAAACCACGTATTTTATTCTCAATTACTTTTTGATGAATTCTTGTTAGCAGAACTTAGGGCAGATGTAGATCAATGGAGAAATCCGAGTGACTCTATTCGTTCAGGTTGGTGGGCTAATAAATACGGAATTCAAATAGGATGGACCTCTTTCGATTTATTTAAAATTAAAGGGTTACAGACGAGGGTGGAGTTTAACTTGGTTCGGCCATTCACCTATGCTCACAGTAACTCTACTCAGGCCTATTCTCATGATAATTTGTCATTAGCTCATCCACTTGGAGCTAATTTTTATGAATTTGTTTCTCGAGCAAATTATGAGGTTCATCGATGGAATTTTGCAGTAAACTACCATCAAAATGTACAAGGACGATCTAATTTTGGAGAAAATTTCGGAGAGAACTTGCAATTTTCCAACTCTTCTAGGGGGGCGGAACGAGATTTTGAGAATGAGCTAGCTCAAGGACAGCAGGTAATAGTGAAGTATTTGGAAGGAACAGTTTCATATTTATTATATGAGAAAACAAATACAACGCTTTCTGTTTCTCATATCTCACGACAGCATAATATTGAAACAACAAACTCATCGACGAATTTTTTCATGCTCCGTTTACACTCTAATCTTTTCAATAAGTACTTTGATTTTTGACCAACAGATATCGCTTTTTGATTTTTATAAAGTTGAGTTATTATGAAGTAAAACCAAGAAGGGGTAATTCTATTAAGACAAGGTTGCGTATTTTTGCAGTCTGCAAAAAAGCATAAATCTTTTATGGATTTGACAACAGAAAAAGAGCTTTCTATTCTAAATATACTTTCGAGCAAGTTAGCTGATTATGCTGCTTTTTTTAAGCTTCGCTTAGCATCGTTGGTGGTTTTTTCTGCTATTTTAGGATATTTAATAGCAGCAGACACAATCGTTTGGGTTGACTTAATTTGGTTGTGTATTGGTGGTTTTTTAGTCACCGGCTCCTCAAATGGCTACAATCAAATTATTGAAAAGGAGTTAGATAAGTTAATGGATCGGACAAAGGTTCGTCCGTTAGTTACTGGTCGTATGACTAAAAACGAAGCTCTATTAGTTGCAGGAATCGCTGGAGCTACAGGGATACTAATTCTTTGGTTTTTCTTAAACCAATTATCAGGTATTTTAGCACTCATCTCATTGATTTTATATGTTGCGGTTTATACTCCGCTGAAGCAAAAAACACCTTGGGCAGTATTGGTGGGGGCATTTCCAGGAGCGATCCCGCCAATGCTTGGGTGGGTCGCAGCAACAGGCCATTTTGGATTAGAGCCTGGACTTTTGTTTGCACTGCAATTTATGTGGCAATTTCCTCATTTCTGGGCAATTGCTTGGAAGGCTAGTGATGATTACGCTAAGGCCGGGTTTTATCTATTGCCCTCTAAAGGTGGCAAAGACTTTACCTCTGCTTTTTTAATTTTATTGTATTCGTTGTTTCTTTTGTTAGTGAGTATTCTTCCCGTTGTTTTTGGTTTCACAGGAAACATAGCTCTATTCTTCATTATTATTGCAGGAATCATTATGATCTATCCTGCAATTCAATTATTTAAAAATAAATCGGATAAAGCTGCAACAAAAGTGATGTTTGCTTCCTTTATATATGTGCCAGTTGTTTTATTGGCATGGTACCTTGATAAAATATAAGTTATGGAAGATCAATTTACATTGAGCGAAAAAGATTTTCAAGAAGAAAAGAGAAAGAAAGTAATGAAGCCACTCCTTTGGTTTGGAATGGCAAGTATCGTTATGCTTTTTGCAGGATTCACCAGTGCAGTAATTGTTAGAAAAGGAGATGGGGTATGGCTGCAATATGACATACCAAACATGTTTTTTGTGAGTTCAGTCATTGCGGTAATTAGCAGTGTCTTTATGATTCTTGCTTTGTTTTTTGCCAAGAAGAACAATCAGCAAATGCTAAAAACATTTTTGTGGTTAACATTTACAGCCGGAGCTGCTTTTGTTTACACTCAATTTTCTGGATATACTCAGTTAGTTGAGAATGATATCTTTTTAACAGGACCTTCATCTAACCCTTCCGGATCATTTTTATATATTATCTCTGGCCTTCACTTACTGCATTTAGCAGGGGGGATTATTGCTTTGTTAATCGTCATTTTTAATGCAATGAAAGATAGATATAACTCAGAAAATTTATTAGGTTTGCAAGTGTGTTCTACGTACTGGCATTTTATGGGTGCGATGTGGATTTATTTGTATGTATTTTTTAGAATGATAATTTAACAATAGCACTATGGCAGGACATTCTCCTTCTATTGATTCGAAGACACTTTGGGGTGGCGGCAGTTCACCTTTTAATGTTAGTTATGGAAAAGTCATGATGTGGTTTTTCCTAGTTTCTGATGCATTTACTTTTTCAGGACTTCTTGTATCTTACGGGTTTATGCGTCATAGTTTCGCAGAATCATGGCCTGTAGCGGAACGAGTTTTTACTCACTTCCCTTTTATGCATGGAGATCACCCCCTGTTGTATGTAGCGTTAATGACGTTTATATTGATTATGAGTTCTGTTACTATGGTGTTAGCTGTAGAGGCTGGGCATAGAATGGATAAAAAAAATGTAATCAAGTGGATGGCGTGGACTATCGTTGGTGGGTTGATTTTCGTTGGCTCACAAGCTTGGGAGTGGTATCATTTTATTCACGGCACCGAATTAGGTGCATTTCAACTAGCAGATGGAACAATTGTTCAATGGGTAGATGCAGCTAAGGAGTCATTTTATTTACCCGGTAAAGAGCAGGTAATGGTATCAGGAGCTGAAGCGGCAGCTATGTTGAAAAACGGAGTTGAAGTGTATGGAGCAAATTTAACAGTTAACGAATACGGTTTACCATTATTTGGTGACTTTTTCTTTTTTATTACAGGGTTTCACGGAACACACGTATTTAGTGGAGTAGTTCTAAACTTTGTCATCTTTGTAAATGTGCTGAAAGGAACATATGAGAAGCGAGGGTACTACGAAATGGTAGAAAAAGTAGGATTATACTGGCACTTTGTTGATTTAGTTTGGGTATTTGTATTTACCTTTTTCTACTTAATATAATTATTGGTAACGATTTAGATTTTTCACGATATGGATTTCGATAGAACAAGAGAGTACGTACAACATCACTCAGAAGCCGAAGGAAAGGCGCAGAGAAAGATAATTTGGGTTATTTTTTGGGTCTTGTTAGGAATAACAGGAGTTGAAGTTACACTTGGTTTGGTATGGAACAATATGGGACTTGCTTGGCCTTTTGTGAAGTGGACATTTATTATTCTTACGCTCGTTAAAGCGTATTATATTGTTGCATATTATATGCATTTAAAACACGAATACAAGAACTTTATTTATATGGTGGCGTTACCGTATATAGTATTAGCAGTGTATTTAATTGTCATGATGCTAACAGAAGCAATTTATGTTCATGATACTCATGGACTGCTCTAAATAATTTCTATGAACTTTAAGAGGCTTCAAAAGGGTGCAATATTATTCGCCATTCTTTTGGTACCAACTATTTCCTTTTTTATACTCCATTCAGGGTCTCATAATTTCAAGTCGCCACAAGTTTTTGGTCCCAGGAGTTTAGCTGAGAATGGTATAGATACTATTTACCATACCATTCCTTACTTTGAATTTACAAACCATTTAGGGGAAAAAGTAACCAGTAAAGATTACGAAGGGAAGATTTATGTAGCAGATTTCTTTTTTGCTACTTGCCCAACCATTTGCCCAAGAATGGCGGTGCACATGTTAGAGTTACAAAAGCACTTTTACGATAGGTCTGATTTCGGGTTGTTATCACATACCATTAATCCGGAGCATGATAGTGTAGAAGTGTTGTTTGAATATTCTCAAAAAGTTCACTCTATTGACTCTGTTTGGGAATTTGTAACGGGTCCAAAAGAAGACATTGCTAGTATAGCTCGGTATGGATACTTTGCAAATGCAATGAAAGACTTGGACGCAGAAGGAGGGTTCTTACATTCAACAAACTTCTTTTTGATAGATAGGTTAGGTAGAATTCGAGGAATTTTTGATGGAACCAGCACCAGAGATGTTGAAGATTGTATGGATGCGATTGAAATTCTCTACAGAGAGGAATACGCCCCTTTAAAGAAAAAATAGCACTGATGGATTTAAATTCTCCAAACATAAAAAAGTTAATTGTAGTATTGTCAATTGTGGTGCCCATATTGGTGGCGATACTTTACTTGTTGCCGAAGAACTTCACGGTTGGCGAAGAGGTATATTTCCTTCCAATGTTAAATGCATTTTTAAACGGGACAACATCAATATTATTAGTCGCCGGTTTCATTGCCATTAAAAATGGTAAGAAAAAAACACATAAGCGAATTATGTTCACCGCTTTGGTGTTATCTATACTTTTTTTATTAAGCTATGTAACGTATCACGCTTTAACGGAATCAACTCCTTTTGGTGGGGAAGGAATGATAAAAGTAATTTACTTGGTTATTCTTTTAACTCATATTGTTTTAGCGATTGCAATTGTTCCATTGGTGCTGATTAGCTTTAGTCGAGCGTTTTCGGCAAAGTTTGACAAGCATAAAAAAATTGCTCGGATAACATTGCCACTATGGTTGTATGTAACTGTAACAGGAGTTATAGTATACTTGATGATTTCTCCCTATTATTAGTAACAGCAATTGTCTCTAAAAGAAGTTATCTTTATTCTTAGCCTCACTTCTAATTAAAGAGCTATTACAAGTATCCGCTGAATTGGATAGAATACCTATTAAGTAAAGTTAAAATATTTCATTACTAAACAGTCTGTGCTTATCTTTGTCATAATGAAAAAACCATTTCTTCATTTAAGTGTCTTAGTATTGATTTTGTTGACATTTTCTGCTGATGCAGAAGCGCAATGTGCGATGTGTAAAGCGGTGTTAGAATCAAACATGCAGAGTGGCGAAGATGCTATGGGAAAAGGGATAAATGGTGGGATAATCTACATTATGTTTGTTCCATATATAATTATGGCCGTTGCAGGTTATTTTACTTATAAGCACATAAAAAAATCAAATCAGGCGAAAGCTTAAACGTTCTTATTTTATAATTTATCAAGAAAGGTGGAGGGACAGGCCCTTTGAAACCTTGGCAAACGGTTAAACCCCAGTGCCAATTCCTGTTTCGCCAGCTGGCGGATTAAGATAAGTTCAAAACGACACTAGCCCTAGTCATTCTGAACTGAATGATTAGGGCTTTTTTAGTTGTATAATGAAGCAAGACATAAGAGAAGTATTAAAAAATAGAATTTTGGTGTTAGATGGTGCGATGGGCACGATGATACAACGCCATAAATTAAGTGAAGAAGACTTTAGAGGTCAGCAATTCAAAAATCATAGGATGTCCCTGAAGGGAAACAATGATTTGTTGTCTATCACCCAACCTCAGATTATCAAGGAAATTCATTCCCTTTACTTTGCTGCTGGGTCAGATATTGTTGAGACCAATACCTTTTCAGGAACTACAATCGCTCAGGCAGATTATGGGCTAGAAGATGCAGTGTATCAATTGAACTACGAATCTGCAAAAATTGCCAAGGAGGTAGCTGATGAGTTTACAGCAAAGGAGCCTCATAAACCAAGATATGTTGCGGGATCTATCGGCCCAACCAATAGAACGGCCTCTCTTTCTCCAGATGTAAACCGACCTGAATTCCGAAATACTTCTTTTGATGAGTTGAAAGACGCCTATTACCTTCAAATTAAAGGCTTAGTTGAAGGAGGATCAGATATTTTGTTAATTGAAACTGTTTTTGACACATTGAATTGCAAGGCAGCGCTTTTCGCCTGTTCAAACTATTTTGAGGACACAGGTAACGAGTTACCAATTATGGTTTCTGGAACAATTACTGACGCTTCAGGAAGAACCCTTTCTGGTCAAACTGCTGAGGCATTTTTGATTTCAATTAGTCATTTACCTTTGCTATCAGTTGGATTTAACTGTGCTTTGGGTGCTAAAGAATTAAGACCTTACTTAGAAACGGTAGCGAATAAAACTGAATTTTTTACCTCTGCGCACCCCAATGCTGGTTTGCCAAATGCTTTTGGAGAATACGATCAAACGGCAGAACAAATGGGCGGATTTATTGAAGACTTTATCTCCAGTGGGTTCGTCAACATTATAGGAGGTTGTTGTGGAACAACTCCGGAACACATTGCTGAAATTGCAAAAATTGCACAAAAGTACCCTCCAAGGCAACTTCCAACAATTGAAAAATTACCGAGGTATTCTGGTTTGGAACCATTAACTATATTCAAGGAAAGTAACTTTGTAAATGTTGGAGAGAGAACCAATGTAACTGGCTCCTTAAAGTTTAAGAGACTTATTAAAGATGATAATTACGAGGATGCATTGACGGTTGCCCTACAGCAAGTGGAGGGGGGAGCACAAATTATTGATGTAAACATGGATGAAGGGATGTTAGATTCTGAAGAAGCCATGAAGACATTCTTAAACATGATAGCTTCAGAACCGGATATTTCTAGAGTTCCAGTGATGATTGATTCTTCTAAATTTTCGGTTATTGAAGCGGGATTAAAATGTGTGCAAGGAAAGTGCATTGTGAATTCCATTAGTTTAAAAGAAGGAGAGGAGAATTTTATTCGTCAAGCCAATACTGTTCGAAAATATGGAGCTGCAGTTGTTGTTATGGCTTTTGATGAAAAAGGACAAGCAGATAACTTTGAAAGAAGAATAGAGATTTGTGAAAGAGCGTTTAAAATTTTAACCGAAAAGGTCAAATTTCCTGCAGAGGATATCATTTTTGACCCTAATATTTTAACGGTTGGTACTGGTTTAGAGGAGCACAATAACTATGCGGTTGATTTCATAAAAGCTACAAAATGGATTAAAGCAAACCTACCAGGAGCATTAGTAAGCGGCGGGGTCTCTAACGTCTCATTTTCATTTAGAGGAAACAACGTTGTTCGAGAGGCAATAAATTCAGCATTTCTTTACCATGCTATTAAAAATGGATTGGATATGGGAATTGTAAACGCCGGAATGATTGAGGTGTATGATGATATTCCTAAAGACTTATTAGATCATGTAGAGGATGTATTGCTAAATAGAAGAGAGGATGCCACAGAGCGATTAACAGAATTCGCAGAAAGTGTAGCCAAAGGAGGGAAGGTTATTGTAAAGAATGAGGAATGGCGAAAAGGGACGGTTCAAGAGCGTTTAAGTCATTCTTTAGTAAAAGGAATCGTTGAAAATATTGTTGCGGATACTGAAGAAGCTCGTCTGCAATACGACAAGCCTTTAGAAGTAATTGAGGGTCCATTGATGGACGGAATGAACGTCGTTGGAGATTTATTCGGTGCAGGGAAAATGTTTTTGCCACAAGTGGTAAAAAGTGCCCGCGTAATGAAGAAGGCAGTAGCTCACCTTTTGCCTTATATAGAAGAAGAAAAATTGCGTTCGGGAGATGTAGCTAAAAATGCAGGTAAAATTCTATTAGCGACTGTTAAAGGAGACGTTCATGACATTGGAAAGAATATCGTTGGAGTTGTATTAGCTTGTAATAATTACGAAGTGATTGATATGGGGGTTATGATTCCCGCAGATAAAATCCTGAAAAAGGCTATTGAAATGGATGTGGATATGATTGGATTAAGCGGCCTGATTACACCTTCTTTAGATGAAATGGTTCATGTTGCAAGCGAAATGAAAAGACAAGGGTTTATTGTTCCTTTGTTAATTGGAGGTGCAACCACTTCGAAAGCACATACTGCTGTTAAAATTTCTCCAGAATATGATTTACCAGTTGTTCACGTTTTAGACGCTTCGCGTTCCGTGCCGGTTGCAGGTAGTTTATTAACGAAAGATAAGGCAGTAAAAGACAAATTCTTTTCTGACTTAAAAGAAGAGTATTCAAAAATTAGAGATCAATTTGAAGCGAAGAGAAATCAGAAAAAAATGATTTCAATTAAGGATGCTCGGAAAAACGCGTTAGAAATTGATTGGAAGTCGACTGATATTAAAACGCCAAGTTTCACGGGTACAAAAGTATTTGATAACTATGCAATAAACGATTTAATTCCGTTTATTGATTGGACGCCGTTTTTTCAGACATGGGAATTAGCCGGTCGATACCCTAATATTTTAGAAGATGAAGTGGTAGGAGTTGAAGCTCAAAAATTATTTGTAGATGCAAAAGCGATGCTGGGAAAAATAGTTGATGAAAATTGGCTCCAGGCAAAGGGGGTTGTAGGTTTTTGGAAAGCGAAATCTGTGGGAGATGATATTCAACTATTGGCAGAAAATGGAGATGTTTTTGAGACACTATATACGCTGCGCCAACAAGGGAAAAAGGCGGCTCAGGTGCCAAACATAGCCTTATGTGATTTTATTGCTTCTGCAGAGAGTGGAAGAGAAGATTACATTGGAGCATTCGCTGTAACGACTGGCATTGGAATTGATGAGCACATCGCTCGTTTCGAAAGAGATCATGACGATTACAACAGCATTATGTTAAAAGCTTTAGCTGATCGATTGGCAGAAGCTTTTGCAGAGCGTTTGCACAAAGAAGTGAGAATTAACCATTGGGGCTATGCTGCAGATGAGGGACTGGATAATGAAGCTTTAATAAAAGAAAAGTATCGTGGAATTCGGCCTGCAGCTGGTTACCCTGCTTGTCCTGACCATTCTGAAAAAGAAACAATTTTTAGATTGTTAGATGCCGAAAAGTTGGGAATTATTTTAACTGAAAGCTATGCTATGCTTCCAACTGCTGCGGTTAGTGGATTGTATTTTGCGAATGAGAATTCGAAATATTTTGGTTTGGGAAAGGTAGAAAAGGATCAAATGGAGGATTATGCTCAGCGAAAAGGAAAAGCAATTGAAGATTGCGAGAAGTGGCTGCGGCCTAATTTGAATTATTAAATAGAATTAGGAATAACTAAAAATGCCATCCTGGTTTTTCAGGATGGCATTTTTAGTTCAATTTCTCTATACTTACCTCGTCAAACTAAAACCCCCAACTTTTGAAATCTGTTTACCATCTACGTAAATTATTGCTTGGTAAGTGTACCAGCCTGAAGGAGCGAAGTTACCGTTTAGTAATCTTCCATCCCAACCTTCGTATATGCCAGTGAAAGCCCCAATTACTTTTCCCTTTAGGTCTAGAACACTCACTTGGATGTTATCTATTGGTATCGATTTTTCAACTGTCATTTTGAATACATCATTATGACCATCTAAGTCGGGAGAAAATATATTTGGAAAGACTACTTGTTCTGCAATTTGTTTTTGTTTGTTCTCTAAATCGGTTTGCTGATTAATGTTGCTTTTAGAATTAGATGACACTTCTTTTTCTGTTTGTACAATTTTACTTGCAGATTTAATTTCAGACTGGTCAGCTTCTGTTTGAGAGGAATTTCCAGCTTGTTTCTCAATAAACTGCTGATGTTCAGCTAAAATTTCATCAATCGTTTTCTCATAGACAATCGGCTCAGAAGAATCAAGTTCTACTTCTTCTTTCATTTCAACCTTTTTAGTCGATGCAGTTTGTAAGTCGCTTGGTTTTGTTGATTCAGAAGTGTTTTCTTTAACTTTCTTCTTTTCGATATCATTAAGGTTTGATAATTCAGGAGTTTCTGATTCAACAACTTCTTCAGTTATGTTGGTTAATAATTCTTCAGAAGTGATAGTAGTTACCTCAGCAGGTTCCTCCTTTTGGTTTACTTTCTTTTCTCCTTCATTGTTGAAAAGGAAAAACCCACCAATAGCTACGGCGGTTATAATTATCCCAACAATTACAGAAGAAGCCCATGAGCTTGCGCTGGCTGTTGTTACACCACTTGCAGCACTAGCAGAAATGCCTGCTTGAACATTGGCCCAAGCATTAGCGCCTGGGTCAGCTTCCAAATTGTGAAGCTTGTCTTTAAACAATTCTTCGATGTTATTATTTTGCTGTTTCAACACGTTCTTATTTTAAATCAAATTTTCAAGTTTCTTTTGAAGAATACTTCTTGCCCTCGAATATTGAGACTTTGAAGTATTCTCTGAAATGTTCAATTTTTCACCAATTTCTCGGTGAGTATAGCCTTCTATGGCGTACATGTTGAACACGGTTCGGTAGCCGACAGGCAAAGACTGCACCAATTGTAGCAAATCTTCTTTATTTAGTTCACTATTAATTGCTTCGTTTTCACTTAGTTTGTAACTCACATCATCAATGTCAACATTAAATCGTTCATTTTTAATACTTCTAAGATAATCTAATGAGGTATTCACCATTATTCTGCGTACCCAACCTTCTAAAGAACCTTTTCCGGAAAACATTTCAATTTTTTTGAAAATTTTAATGAATCCGTCCTGCACAAGATCTTGTGCTTCCTCATAGCTGTCTGCATAACGCAAACAAACCCCTGTCATAATTCTTGAATATTTTTCAAACAAAAACTTTTGAGCTTGCTCTTCATTGGCTTGACAGCCTCTAAGCATTTCTTCTTCGCTCATTTGTTTCAGTATCTTTTTATCCAAAGTTTTATACGTTGTAATAGATGTAAATAATCAGGTTTTAGTTGCATGCAGGTTGCAAGTATTTCAAAATAATTCAGAAAAATGGAATTAAGCCTTTTTGAGTGTGAACGTAAAAGTGGAGCCTGAGCCTAATTTACTTCTAACATTGATTGTGTGGTGGTGTGCCTCTAAAATGTGTTTTACAATGGCTAAGCCCAAGCCTGAACCACCATCCGATCTTGATCTACCTTTGTCAACCCTATAAAATCTTTCAAATAGGCGAGGTACATGTTCTTCAGCAATACCTTTCCCATTATCTTTCACTTCAACCAAAATATTATCTGCTAAATCATAAAGCCGAATGCTAGTTTTTCCTCCTTCTTTTCCGTAATTGATCGAATTCATCAACAAGTTGGTAATGACTTGTGTGATTTTAGCGGCATCTGCTTTAACCATTGCGCTATTTGATTCATTGGAAATATTCAATTTTATATTTTTTCTCTTTGCTTTATATTCAACGGCCTCAAGGACTTCATTTATTAGGGTCATCAAGTTGAACGTTTGAATATTTAATTCAATTCGGTTGGACTCCAATTTTGCAATTTCGTCTAAATCATCAACCATTTCAATCATTCTATTTAGACTTTTTTCAGCTTTTTGTAAAAAACTTCTGTTGATTGTTTCATCCTCTAATCCACCTTCAAGTAGCGTTAAAATATAACCCTGAATACTGAAAATGGGAGTTTTTAATTCGTGAGAAACATTTCCTAAAAAGTCTCGTCGAAATTCCTCTTGGTCGGTAAGGCGTTCTATTTCTTTTCTATTGTTTTTATCCCATTCTATTACTTCTTCTCTTATTTTTCCAAAAATATCTTCACTCATGTCCAAGGTCATTGGCTCTCTTTTAAGACCCACTTTTAGGTTGTGAATGGTTTTGTATATCAGTCGAAACTTCTTATCAATAAATTGAGATATTCCCCAGAAAACAACTCCATACGAAATGGTGAGGCAGCTGATGAACAATAAGAAGGTAAATAGTAAATCGAAGTCGTATGAATAGAAATTAACAAGACTTCCAATAATTGTAACAACTGCCGAAATGAGCAGAGCGAGTCTAAACGAAAGAGCTTTTGGGCTAATATTACGCATCCTTAAAGCTAGTCAATTTCGAGAAGAACTAGAAATTTTAGGCCTCAAATTTATACCCTACTCCTTTAATTGTTTTAATCAGCTCTTCTCCTAGTTTTTCTCGGAGTTTTCGAATGTGAACATCAATAGTACGATCACCTACGACAACTTCTCCACCCCAAATTTGATTCATAATTGCCTCTCTCGTGAAAACTTTTCCGGGCTTACTCATCAATAGGGAAAGTAATTCGAATTCTTTTTTTGGCAAATTGATTTCCTTGCCATTCTGCTTTATTAAGTAACGCTCTCGATCAATTGAGATTCCGCCCGCTTCAATATCTTCTAATATTGTTTCGTTACCGCCTTTTCTTCGCAAAATAGCCTTTACCTTGCTGATTAATACTCGAGGTTTAACAGGTTTCGTAATATAATCATCTGCTCCTGCATCAAACCCTGCTATTTGAGAATAATCTTCTCCCCTCGCAGATAGGAATGTTATTAAGGTATCTTTTAAGGCAGGAATGTTTCTCATTTGGTAACAAGTTTCCATTCCATCCATTTCTGGCATCATAACATCTAGTATGATTAAACTGGGCTTTTCTTCAATAGCAATTTCAATGGCTTGTTTGCCATTTTCAGCTGTGAATACTTCAAAGCCTTCTTTTTTAAGATTATATCCAACAATTTCTAAAATGTCAGCTTCATCATCAACAATAAGTATTTTTTCGTTTTTCATGGCGGTTATTATCCTTTCTCTAGTAAGGCTAAGTTAGATGATACTATGTGCTTTCATGTTAATTCAAGATTAATATTGATGGTCTTACTTATAAGTCGTCCAAAGGTAGTGAAACTTAGCTTTCACAGCAGTAATTGCCCTATTTCTGCCTTAACATTAACTTAAAGCAGGTTTAAGTTTTTAATAACCGCAAGGATATGTTACAATGAAGAAACAGTAGTTCTTTTGCATCGAAATTTTACTGAAACTAAAAACTAACAAAATGAAAAATTTTAAACTAACAAGAAAATTAATGATGGGCGCAGCAGTAGCTTGTGTCTTATCTGTTTCGTTAAGCTCGTGCAAAGATGACGACGACGAGCCAGAAAAACCAGTAACCATTATTGAAGCGAGCAACACAAACATAACTCAAGACGTTACTTGGACAAAAGATAGCATTTATATACTTAGAGGAAGAATTTCTGTAGAAAGTGGTGCTACTTTAACAATAGAAGCAGGTACTGTGATAAAAGGTGAAGCAGGTACAGGTGCAAACGCATCAGCTTTACTGATTGCTAGAGGAGGTAAGATTATGGCAAACGGAACAGCAGCTGAGCCTATTATTTTTACGTCGGCTGACGATCAAATTACTTCAGGGTCGATAGTGTCTCCGAACTTAGATCCTGATCAGAATGGGAAATGGGGAGGTTTGATTATTTTAGGGAAAGCCCCTATTTCTGCATCAACTCCTGAAGCGCAGATTGAAGGAATTCCTACTTCTGACGCTAATGGTTTATACGGTGGTACAGATTCAACCGATAATTCAGGAGTATTGAATTATGTTTCAATTCGTCACGGTGGAACGAACATTGGTTCTGGGAATGAAATTAATGGACTTACATTAGGTGGAGTCGGAAGTGGAACATCGATTAGTAATATTGAAGTAGTTGGTAATCAAGATGACGGAATAGAGTGGTTCGGTGGAAATGTAAACGTTACTAACGCATTAGTATGGAATGTAGGTGACGATGGAATTGACACGGATCAAGGTTGGAAAGGAACGTTAGATAACTTTGTTGTAATTACTGTAGCAGGACATTCATTTGAGTTGGACGGACCTGAAGGGTCTGCAAATGGATCTCACACCATTAAAAATGGAACTGTTGTGGCTTCAGATATTGCAAACATGATCTTCTCAAGAGACTTAATCAATACTGATGCTAATTCGCAAGTTAGATTAGAAAATATTCACATCACCGGAATTGGAGCTTCTCAACAAATTAACAGAACGGTTGATAACCCTTTGGTTTTTTTCACCAATATTACATTGAACGTGGATTCTGCCAATTTAGGAAACTACATTGCTGATGCTTCTGCTAAGAATGGAATTAGCGCAGCGACAACTGCTAATGCAACGGGAAAAGCAAATGTTTCTGTATTTACATGGACTTGGGCTGCAAATGCAGGAAAGACTGCAGGATTATAGAAAAGGATAAAAAATAAAAATTTTGTAAAACAGACTCGACGTTGCTCGGGTCTGTTTTTATAGTTTTACAGCATCATAAAAAAAGCGAAATGAAATCTATTTTATTTACCATCATTAGTTGTTTTACCCTTACCGTTTTCGCACAAAGCGGAACAATAAGAGGGGTTGTAGTGGACGATGAGAATAACGAGACAATTATTGGAGCTAACGCTATTATTAGAAGTATAAGTGCAGGAAGCTCAACTGACTTAGATGGGAATTTTTCTATTCCAATTGCAGCAGGAACTTACGATTTAGAGGTAAGCTATATATCTTATCAGTCAATAACTGTAAAAGGAGTAATAGTAAAGGCAGGTGAGGTGACCAATATGGGATCAATCCGGTTAAAGTCTGCAGCTATTGATGTTGGTGAAGTTGTAGTTCAAGCAACTGCTTCGAGGAAAAGCGAGCAGGCCATGAATAGGATTAAAAGTAATTCAGTAACCATGATGGATGGGATTTCTTCTGAAAAACTAGCTTTAACTGGAGACGGAAACGCAGCAGAAGCGGCAAAGAGAGTTACAGGAGTTTCAATAGAAGGCGGGAAATACATTTACGTTAGAGGATTGGGTGATAGATATTCAAAAGTTACGTTAAATGGAATGGATATTCCTGGGTTAGATCCCGATAAGAATAGTCTTCAAATGGATATTTTTCCAAGTAATTTAATTGATAATATTTTAGTTTCAAAAAATTTCACAGCCGATATGCCGGCAGATTTTGCCGGAGGGATCTTAAATGTAGAAACAAAAGCTTTTCCGGAAGAAGAAACAATAAGCGCTTCTATTGGAGTCGGATTTAACCCTAGCATGCACCTAAACTCCAACTACTTGAATTACGAAGGCAGCAGTACGGATGCTCTTGGGTTCGATAACGGTCAAAGAGAAATTCCTAGTTCGGGTTTTCAAGACTATACTCCGACTCCAAATAACGGAGCGACTGACGATGAAATCAATTCATTTGTAAGTTCTTTTGACCCAACTCTAGGTGCTTCTAGAAATACTAGTTTATTGGATTATAGCCTTGGGTTTTCATATGGCAATCAAATTGATTTAAAAGATAGAAAAGATACTTCTAAATACACCGGGAAAAAGTTGGGTTATGTATTTTCATTATCGTACAAAACGGATTACAAGTATTTTGATGAAGTTGAGTACAGCGAATATCAAAAAGCAACAGAGTCAAATGAGTACGAAATGGTGAACGCGAACACGCAAACCGGTGAGCTTGGCGAGAAAAATGTTCTGGTTGGAATAATGGGTGGTTTAGCCTACAAAACCAATTCATCAAAGTATCGGTTATCGATATTAAGATTGCAAAATGGCACTAGTAAGGCTGGAAAATTTAACATTGAGAACAACCCACTAGGAGTTGGTCAGTCTGGTTTCTCCGCTACTTCAGATAACTTAGAATACAACGAACGATCTTTAACGAATGTGATAATTAACGGAACGCACGTACTAGAAAATAAGGATTGGGAATTAGACTGGAGAGTTTCTCCAACTCTTTCAACATCCGAAGATCCAGATATTCGAAAAACGGCTTTTACCAGAGGAGATAATGGATTTCAATTGAGCCCTGGTGATGGTGGATTACCGTCAAGAATTTGGAGAAACCTATTAGAGACCAATCTTTCAGCCAAAACTGACTTGACTAAAAAATACAAATTGTTCAATGAGAATGCAAAGTTAAAGTTTGGAGCGAGTTATACGGTAAAGTCAAGAGATTACGAGATTTTAGGATACGACATGCAGTTAAGGTCAACGTTGAGACAACAATGGGATGGGAACGATGCAAATCAGATCTTAGATCCTTCTAATATTCATCCAAATAGACCGAATGGGGTTCACTATTTACCTGCTAACAGAGAAGTAAATTCGAATGCATACGAGTCTTCGATACAAAACATTGGCTTGTATATTTCTAATGAATTTTCGGTTTCGTCTAATTTAAAGGCAGTAGTTGGAGTTAGAGCAGAGCAGTATACTCAATGGCATACAGGTAGAGATATTGCGGGAGCTGCAGGAGACCCTAATGGGAATGTGTTAGATAATGAAAAGGTGTTAGAGTCATTGGATATCTTTCCAACGTTGAATTTGATATACGCGATCAAAGAACAACAAAATTTGCGTTTTGCATATGCGAGAACGGTAGCGCGTCCATCATTTAAAGAGTTATCTTTTGCTCAAATAATAGATCCATTAACAAACAGAATCTTTAACGGTAGTTTATTTAAATACGACGATTGGGATGGAGAATTACTTCAAACAAATATTGATAATGTGGATTTGCGATGGGAGAAATTTATGGAGAGAGGACAAATTTTATCTGCAAGTGCATTTTTTAAGAATTTTGAAAACCCTATTGAGTTAGTTCGAATTCCACAGCAATTAACCACTAGTGAATTTCAACCTCGTAATGTTGGGAACGCAAGAATTTTAGGTATTGAGCTTGAAGCGACTCATGGCTTAGATTTTATATCGGAAGACCTCAAAAATTGGAGTGTTAGTGGAAATTTAACTTTGGTTCGGTCAAGAGTTGATATGACAGATAGAGAGTACGATGCACGAAAGATTTTTGAGAAAGATGGAGAAACTATTGAGAGAACAAGACAAATGGCGGGACAAGCTCCATATGTAGTAAACTTTGGGTTAAGTTATAAAAGTGTTGAAAGTGGCTTAACTGCAGGCGTGTTTTACAACGTTAAAGGTCCTGCATTAGAAATTGTTGGGTCTGGTAGATTTCCGGATATTTATCAAGAGCCTTTCCATAGTTTGAACTTAGGAGTTAACAAGAAACTGGGAGAAGAGCAAAATACAGTTGTAGACTTGAAGGTCTCTAACCTATTGAACGATAAGCGAGAGAGCTTCTATCGGTCATATGATGCTAGCGATCAAGTTTTCAGCAGTTTAAATCCTGGAACAACAATAAGCTTAGGAATTAGTCACAATTTTTAAGAGTTAGATTTTATCCCACAAAAAAGTCCTACCAAACAATTGGTAGGACTTTTTTTTAGTTCGGATTTTTTATCCTCTATAACAACTTTCTATTTGATCCTTGAAATTCTCCATTAATACTCTTCGTTTTATTTTCATGGTCGGTGTCATTTCACCAGAATCAATTCCCCAAACGGAAGGAGCTAGAATTATCTTTTTCACCTGTTCATACTGAGCAAAGCTTTCATTGTAAAAGTCAACATCTTTCATAATTCTATTATGAATTCGTTCCATTTTAACCATCTCAGCATCTGTCGTGTAAGGAATGTCTTTTCTTTTACACCATTCTTTTAAAAAGTCAAAAGAAGGTTGAACAATAGCAGCAGGATGTTTCTCAGATTCTCCAATGACCATAATTTGCTCAATAAAGTTCGACTCTTTCATTTTATTTTCGAGAAGTTGAGGAGCAATATATTTACCGCCAGAAGTTTTAAAAGTTTCCTTTTTTCTTCCTGTAATTTTCAAATATTGTCCTTCTACTAATGTTCCTAAATCACCAGTTTTAAACCAACCGTCTTCTGTGAAAACTTCTTTGGTGGCTTGTTCATTTTTGTAGTAGCCCAGCATCACGCTAGGGCCTTTTGCTAAGATTTCTCCATCATCGGCAATTTTAATTTGAACATTGTCTAAGGGTCTACCGCAAGTGCCAATTCTAACCCCATCATTGGCCTCTTCATTTACGGCAAGTACTGGAGAGGTTTCGGTTAATCCATAACCTTCCATAACCGGAATTTGAGCTGCTAAAAATACTCTTGCTAACCTCGGCTGCAGAGCTGCTGCACCCGAGGCAACTGCTTTAGCATTTCCACCAAGTGCTTCTCTCCACTTGTTAAAAATAATCTTGTTCGCTAACTTGAGCTGGAATTCGTAGAATGCCCCATTGGCCCCATTTAATTCATACTTCTGACCAAGACCTAAAGCCCAAAAGAATAATGCTTTTTTAATGCCAGTTAACTCTGATCCTTTTGCAACAATTTTATCGTATACTTTTTCAAGTAATCTCGGCACTGCAGTAAATACGTCTGGCTGAACTTCGCGTAAGTTATCACCAATGGTATCTAATGACTCAGCATAGTATATCGAGGTTCCAGTGTAAAAGTATAAATAGCTAATCATTCGCTCATACACATGACAAAGCGGTAAAAAGCTCAATGATTTTGAATCACTACCAAGTGGTAATCTTTTTCTTGAGGCTAAGGAATTGCTCACTAAGTTCTTATGTGTCAACATAACTCCTTTGGGTCTTCCTGTTGTTCCTGAAGTGTAAATTAGGGTCGCTAAGTCGTCTTCCTTTACAGAGCTTCTTATTTCTTTTATTTTTTCGATGTTCTTACCTTTTCCCAGCTCCTTTACAGCGGTCCAGTGGTCACAGGCAGAAACGTTATTATACGAATACAAACGATCTAAACTTGGCACTTTTGCCTTTACTGAGCTGACTTTTTCGAATAAATCCTCATCAGAAACAAAGCAAATCTTTACTTCTGCATTGTTTAATATGTATTCGTAGTCTTCTTTAGTAATGGTAGGATAAAGAGGAACGTTGATCATACCTGCTATTAAAATCCCTAAGTCTGTAATTAACCATTCCGATCTATTGTTTGCAATTATTCCAACTTTATCTCCAGGTTGTAAACCCAATTCAATTAAACCGGAAGCCAATTCTTCGGCTTGCTCTATCAAGGATTGGGTGCTTATTGGGACCCAATTCCCATTAATTTTATCTGTAAGAGCATCAATTTTAGGGTAGTTGGCTAGTTGATGGTAGTGTAAATCGAAAATTCTTGTTAGCATATTATTGAAGATTTACAGTAAATATAAAACTAAAAATGTTTTTTTGCGTATCGTTTAGAGAAATTAGTAATATGGAAAGCAAAGAATATTGGATTGAGAACCTGGGTTTATTGCCACATCCTGAGGGAGGATATTATAAAGAAACCTATCGATCTAAGTTGAGTGTGAACTTAGAGAAGTTAGACCCTAAATGGAAAGGAGAGAGAAACTTCTGCACCGGGATTTATTTTTTGTTGGAAAGAGAAAACTTTTCCGCGTTTCACAGAATTAAATCGGATGAGTTGTGGCATTTTTATGCTGGAGATCCAATTACAATTCATATGATTGATAAGGAAGGGAATTACTCATCACAAGATGTTGGAAGCCGAATAGACAAAGGAGAGGTGCTTCAATATCTAGTTCCTGCAAATACTTGGTTTGCTTCCGAGGTAAAAGAAGAAAGAAGTTTTGCATTAGTGGGTTGCACCGTTTCCTTTGGGTTCGATTTTAATGATTTTGAAATGGCAGACAAATTGTTGATAAATAAATTTCCCGAACATAGAAAAGTATTGAGTCGACTAATTAGATAGAGCTTTCAAGTTATATTTGTGAAATAACGGAAAGCGACCTTTTTTAACATTAAGACCGGATGAAACTTTAAAAGGGCTATTTCGTATATTGTAAGTATAACGAATAGTCTCTGAAAAAACAGTTAATACTGTTTGGTGGGATATTTAAATGATTTGACTCATACATGTTAATTAATAAATTGGACTTTTTAGCGGTAAAGTATTAGATTTGATTTCATGAATGTTAACAGCGACATACAGCGTAAAAAAGAAACCTTTAACCTGCCTTATGATGAGGATCAGCTTGAGTATTGGGGCCCGATAAATACAATATTTGCTGACTCATTTCTAACAATGGGACACACATTTATTTACCAATATTTCAATACTCTTGATTCAAAACGTTTAAAAGCTGTGTTTTCATCTCTTGTAGGAATGGTTCAAAATATGTCAGCATATGCTGAAAATAGTTATGAAGATGTCCATCACCAGGTTTTTATTAGAGTAAGGGATGGAGGTCAACATGTTTTAATTACTACCGCCAATCGGATAAGTTTAAAAGACAAATTATCACTGCAAACTATTTTTGAGAATAAATTTGCAATTCCGGAAGCAGAGCTTGAGGCAGAATATAGAAATATGTTATTTAACGGTGGTGGTTTAGGATTAATCATGCTTAGAAAGTTGAAAGATGCAACCCTTGAATACTCCTTTTCGGAAAAACAAGAAGGAGAGATTTGGTTGGGAATTGAATTAAAAATGAATTATGGAAATACTTAATATAGAACCGTTTTTACAAACTCCAGAAATAAATTTCAATCACGAGACTGGAACTTTATACCTGTCTGGTAAGTGCTACCCTGCAGATGCAATAGAGTTTTACAAGCCTATCATAGATTGGAGTAAAGAGTATTGTCAAAACCCCGCTGATAAAACTACCTTAATTTGTGAAGTTGAATACTTAAACTCTGCATCACAGAAGCAATTGGTAGAATTAATGTTGGTGTTTAAACCGCTATACGATAGTGGCAAAAAATTTATCGTAAAATGGAAATACGAGGAGGGAGATGATGATATACTATCAGTTGGAGAATTAGTAGAGCACGAATTGGAAATACCATTTGAATATCAAGAAGTTCAATTTTAAGTAGCCATTTTATCTTTTAAAAACTACATTTCCGTCAATGTATGTAGTAAGGACTTTGGTCTCTAAAATTTTAGATTCTTCAATTTTCATTAAGTCCTTATCTAAAATTATAAAGTCTGCTACTTTTCCTTTTTCTAAACTTCCCCTTAAGGTATCTTCAAAATTTGCCATGGCTGCCCATATGGTCATTCCACGAATGGCTTCCTCTCTAGTTAAAGCATTTTCCGTTTGAAAACCGCTATCCGGGTTCCCATTGGCATCTTTTCTAATTGTAGCTGCGTAAAATGTTTTTAACGGGTCAATGTCTTCAATTGGAAAGTCTGTTCCTAAAGCAATAATTCCATTCATAGAAAGTAATTTCTTATAAGCATACGAATGTTTTATTCTTTCCTTTCCTAACCGATCTTGCGCCCACGGCATATCAGAAGTAGCGTGCGTTGGCTGGACAGAAGGGATGATGGTAAATTGTCTAAATTTTTCAAAATCTGAGGGGGTTAAAATCTGAGCATGTTCAATTCTCCATCTTTTGTCATTTGTACCCTTTAACACTTCTCCATAAGCATCTAGTACTTGCCGGTTTGCTCCATCGCCTATGCAATGGGTATTTACTTGAAAACCTTTTTCATACATTAACTTCAAGTCCGCTAAAAACCCTGCAGTGTCTAATGTAGAAAGCCCACTATTTAGGGCATCGTCATGATAGGGTTCAATCAGTTTTGCCCCCCTAGAGCCCAAGGCGCCATCAGCGAAGAATTTAAAGGCATGAATGTTTAGCTTTTTCGTAACATAAGGCCCATTATTTAAGAACTCTTTTCGGTTTTCTTCAGAGGGTACCAACATTCCGTAAATGTTCATTTTAAGCTCACCCCTTTGTTGCATACTATCAATTACATGCACCATGTCGTTTTCTAAATAAGCATCTGCAACAGAAGTTAACCCTTTCTCAAAACACATTTTTTGAGCCTTTTTTAGGGCAAAAGCCATTGCTTCAGTACTCATTTTAGGCAGCTTTTCAGAAACAAGTGGAATTGCTTTGTCAATTAGCACTCCGGAAGGTTTCCCGTCCTCTAAAAGAATAACACCACCTTCAACCAGTGTCTTACTGTTAATCCCGGAAATTTCAAGTGCTTTTTCATTTACTATTGCAGCATGAAAATCGATACGAGTTAAAAAAACAGGAGTATTTGGAAATTTCTTGTTTAGTTCACTGTTGTTCGGAAATTCTTTAACTACCCAGTCATTCTGATCCCAACCCCTTCCTACAATCCATTCGTTTTTATTATTCTTTGCGAATTCTTCAATTCTTTCTAGAATTTCTTCCCAGCTTTTTGAGCCAACTAAGTCAACTTCGTTAAACGTGTTTCCATACCATAAAAAGTGACAATGAGCATCAATAAAACCTGGGTAAATTGTTTTCAGTTGCGCATCAATAATTTCTTTCGATTCGTACCTGTTCTTTAATTCATTATTAGGACCAATATCAATGATTTTTCCATCTTTAATGGCCATTGCTTCAAAAACATCAAAATTATCGTTTACAGAATAAATCTTGGCATTGTGAATGAGTATGTCGGCAGTTTCAGTGTAATAACAGGAATTCATAAGTAGTAATAAAAAGCTAAAAAGAGTAAAATATATTGTTTTCATCTGAGTTTGGGAGCTATTTTAGAAAAGTTGGTGAAAGTAAGGATAGCTATTAAATAGAACGGGATTAAAGGCACTTTATAGCGAACTATTCCTCCTACAACTGGCACCGTTAAGCCTATGATACAACTTCCAATAACAACAAAAGAAATACAAAATAGAACTAGCCTTTGTTCAGTTGCATTCCATGTTTTTTTATACACAATAGGAAGGAAGATAAGTACTAGAAAAAATAAATGTTCAGCTGCAGCAAATAGTGAAAATGGGCTCCAATTTGCTGGATAGACGGGGCGAATTAGAACATTAAAAAGTGCTTGAGGTAAAGTAGAAATTAAGCTAATGGTTGAGTCGAATGAATCAATATTTATTGCGCTATTCGCTCCACTTTTTGCAATTAACGCTTTAAATTGAAGTTGCTTTTGTGACAGAGCGTGAATTATTTTGTCGGAAAAAAGTAACGCAGTAAGCAAGAAGTGAACCCCAATAAATTTTATTTGAATAGAACGCTTTGATTTACCTGCAGTTGTTGTCCAAAACCATAGTCCCGGAAGTAGGGCAAATAAAATGTAAATTTTCAAACTAAGAAGGGCAAGCAATCCAATGGTTAACCATAGAATTGAAGTGGTATCTTTTCTGTCTTGTATTCCTTGAACTCCGTAAAGTAAGGCTCCCAGCCCCAAAATGATTAAACTTTCTTTTAAAGGCGCAGAAGCCCAGAATAAAACTGAGGGAATACAATAGCAGCAAATGAATAATGCCCAATGAGGGATGTTTACATTGCGTTTGAAAAAATGAAAAAGAGCAGTAGAGCCAATGAAAGAAATGAAGGAGAAAAAAACGACATGAAAAAGGTAAAGTCCTCCGGAAAAATGCAACAATGCCAGATGGATTCTGATGAGTGTTCTATTGTCATTAAAAAATAATTCAGATCCACTGTCCCAGAAATTAGTGTCTACTAAAATGGCTTTAATTTCAAAATCGTTTTGAAAACCAGTGAGCAGTTTCAGCCGAAGCATCCAATCATTTTTAGTGGACTTAAATAAATAAACTGCATCGTCAAAATACTTATAGATGTCGGCATTCATTCTATTGGTATAGTAATATGTATAGGCTAACCACAGTGCAACCCCGGATAATACTTTTAGCGCTAACGCTAAATAGCTGTACTTCTTAGGTAAATTTCCAATGGTATAGAAGTGACTTTTATTTATCCAAAAGATAAATACAGCAATCATCAAGAATAAAGAGATGTAGCTTAAAACCATAGAATTCAAAGGTAGTTTATTCTGTAAAGCAACATGCAATAAAAGTTGAATTTGCAGTTTGAAGCCGTGTAAAAAAAGTTATTTTTGTAGGGTATAAAATTGGCCTATAAATACCATGGAAACTACCGAAAACCATTTAGCAGAAGCAAGTCTAGAAACAGCAATGGAGTTAGGATTGCTAAAGGAAGAATTTGAACATATTAAAGAGATTTTGGGAAGGACTCCCAACTTTACCGAAGTAAGTATTTACTCCGTAATGTGGTCGGAACATTGTTCTTATAAGAATTCAATCAAGTGGTTAAAAACGTTACCGAAAGAAGGGCCGCACATGTTGGCAGAAGCAGGTGAGGAAAATGCTGGGTTAGTAGATATTGGAGATGGGTTAGCCTGTGCTTTTAAAATTGAATCTCACAATCACCCTTCTGCATTAGAGCCATATCAAGGCGCAGCAACAGGAGTTGGGGGGATCAATAGAGATATTTTTACCATGGGAGCTAGACCGATAGCTCAATTGAACTCTTTGCGTTTTGGAAACATTGACTTAGACCGAACAAAGTGGTTGGTAAAAGGAGTGGTAAAAGGGATTGGAGACTATGGTAACTCATTTGGTATTCCGGTTGTTGGAGGAGAATTGTTCTTTGATGAATGTTACAATACGAATCCATTAGTAAATGCAATGTCTGCCGGAATCATGAAGACCGGAACTATGATTTCTGCAACAAGTTATGGTGTTGGTAACCCAGTTTTTATTGTTGGTTCATCTACGGGAAAAGACGGAATACACGGAGCAGCATTTGCTTCCAAAGACATTACTGAAGATTCAATGGAAGATTTACCGGCTGTTCAAGTGGGAGACCCTTTTCAAGAAAAATTATTGTTAGAAGCTTCACTAGAGTTAGCTGAAATCGATGCAATCATCGGAATGCAGGACATGGGAGCAGCAGGTATTACTTGTTCGACTTCTGAAATGTCTGGTAAAGAAGGTTTCGGAATGATAATCGATTTAGATAAAGTTCCATGCAGACAAGAAGGAATGTTGCCTTTTGAGATTTTGCTTTCTGAGTCGCAAGAACGAATGTTGGTTGTTGTTAAAAAAGGAAGAGAAGCTGAGGTTCAGTCCATTTTTGATAAGTGGGATTTGAACTGTGTTCAGATTGGAGAAGTAGTAGAAGGAGGAAGATTAGAATATTATGCTAAAGGAATTAAGGTGGCCGATGTGCCAGCTGAATCTTTAATTTTAGGTGGAGGAGCTCCTGTTTACGAAAGAGAGTACAAAGAGCCTGCTTATTACCAAGAAAATAAAAACTTTTCAATTGATTCAATTGAAGAGCCGAAAGACTTAAAAAAGGTAGCAAAATTTTTATGGAACCATCCGAATATTGCCTCTAAAAAATGGGTGATGGAACAATACGACAGTATGGTTGGAACTATTAATATGAGTACCAATAAGCCAACAGATGCTGGTGTGGTGAGTATAAAAGATACGGATAAGGCACTTGCTTTCACGGTTGATTGTAATTCGCGATATGTGCATGCAGACCCAGAAAAAGGATGCGCTATAGCAGTAGCTGAGTCAGCAAGAAATATTGTTTGTTCAGGAGGAGAGCCTTCGGCAATTACAAACTGCTTGAATTTTGGAAATCCATATAACCCAGAAGTATACTGGCAGTTTGTTGGAGCAATTAAGGGAATGAGTGCTGCATGTTTAAAGTTTAAAACCCCGGTAACAGGTGGTAATGTAAGTTTCTATAACCAAAGTGCTCAAAATGGGGTAGATGTCCCCGTTTTTCCAACGCCAACAATTGGAATGATGGGAATTATTCCATCGAAAGAAAATATAACCACTTTGGCATTCCAAAATGAAGGAGATTTAATCTACTTATTGGGAGAAGCGAAAAACGATATCAATTCATCTGAATATTTATACGCTTTCCATAAAGAGAAAAATTCACCAGCGCCATTTTTTGACCTAGATACAGAATACAACTTGCAACATACCTTGAAAGGTATGATCAAGTCAGGTATTGTTGAATCTGCCCATGATTGCGCAGATGGAGGACTGTTTATTACTTTAATGGAAGCTTCGATGCCTAACAATTTAGGTTTTGAAATTAATACAGACGCTGACTTTAGAAAAGATGCTTACTTATTTGGCGAGGCTCAAAGTAGAGTAGTTATCTCTGTAAATCCATCTAATCAAGAGGTTTTCGAAAAAGCAGCAAGGAAAGATGGATTTACGCTTTTAGGAAAGGTAAAAGGAACTGATATGAATGTGGATGGTGAGAGCTATGGTTCAGTTGCCTCTGCAAAGGCAGAATTTGATAGTGCACTAGAAAATTATTTAACTTCAAATAACTAAGTGAGATTCATAACTTTATTTATAACTGCTATCTTAGTAGTTCATGTAGCAGTTGCACAAGAGAAAAGTCCTTCAACAAAGGATTTTTCTTTGACGAGTAACAAGCACAAATTCTTTTTCTTTTGGGGCTACAATAGAACTGATTATGCAACAAGTGATATCACTTGGAAAGGCCCGGGGTATAATTTTACTTTATCAGATGTAGAAGCTACAGATCTCCCACAGAAAAAGTTTGGTCGAAATTATTACAATCCCTTATTGTTTACCATTCCTCAGTTTAACTTTAGGGTTGGATTTTTTCTAAATGACAAGTACGCGATTGCCGCGGGATGGGACCACATGAAGTACCGAACCAAAGCAGGATCGACTGCTAGGTTTAGTGGTAATGTTGAAAATAATGTGTCTGCTAGTTACGGAGCTTTACAAAATGGAGATGAAGTAACAATAGACAATTCTTACCTACGGATGGAACACTCTGACGGGTTTAACGTGCTGAATCTAAATATTGAAAGACACGATTTATTCTACTCTATTTTTGAAGAAAAGGTTGGGATCAAGCTTGTTTCAGGAATTGGTTTTGGTGTTGATATGCCCTGGACCAATTCTATGACTTTTGGAAGAAGTAACGATGATCGTCCGCATTTTTCTGGAGTTGGAGCTCATGTTTTTATTGCCCCAGAATTTGTATTTTATCGCCGCTTTTTTGCTCGTACAACTTTGCAAGGAGGTTTTGCTTCCATGTGGGATATTGCTACAACACCAAAGGTTGACAAATCCGGCACGCATGCAGAACAAACCATTTGGTATTTGGAGCGATCTTTAGTTTTAGGGTATCGATTTTACATGTTTAAACCCAAGGGCTAATACCTAGATCGATTAACACCGAAAGTAGGGTTAGTTATAAATGACATGCAAATAGGTATTACTTGAGTGTCGTCTAAGTAGATGTTGTCCAGATTCTTTAAGTTGCAGAAACTTTTGGGCAACTGCAAGGCCCCACCACTTCTATATAAATTTAGTTCCGTTAGCGTGGTAAGGTTGCCAATTTCTTTTGGCATTTCAATCAAGCTATTTTGAGCAATAGAAAGTATTTTTAAGTTCGGAAGGTTACCAATTTCTGGAGGTAGATGAGTTATGTTGTTAAAGTCTAAGTAGAGTTCAACTAAACTTTCTAACTCTTGAATTTCTGGTGGTAACGTATAAAACTCATTGAATTGAAGCTTCAGAACTCTTAGTTTTTTAAGACTTCCAATTTCAGGAGGTAAGGTCTTTAGATTGTTGCCACTTAGTGACAGGAACTCTAAGTTTTCCAATTGACCAATTTCGGCAGGTAATGAGTCAATATCGTTGTTACTTAATACCAATCTTTTTAAACTTTTTAGCTCTCCTATTTCGGGAGCAACAATTCTAATCTTATTACTAAAGAGAAATAATTTTTCAAGATTCTCAAATTCTTCAATTCGTGGAGGAGTCGTAATGAAATTTCCATTCGACAATCTCAGCTTGGTTATTCCTTCAGGATCGCGCAAACTATCTTGATAGCTTTTATAAGGGTGGCAAGCCAGAAGGAATAATAAAAGAAAAAGATAGTTCGGTTTTGCTTTCATATGACTAAGACACAATTGAGTTTCTTTTTGTTTTAAGCAATAATTACTCCAAATATATATTTCTTATTACTTTTAACCCGCATGGGATATGAAGGCAGTTTAACAATCAAAACTTGGGCAGAAGAAGATCGACCTCGAGAAAAGTTTGCATTGAAAGGCAAATCCTCTCTTAGCGACGCGGAATTAATCGCAATATTAATTGGCTCTGGAAATACTGAAGAATCTGCCGTGGAACTTTCCAAACGTATATTGGCTTCTGTAAGCAATAACCTTAATGAATTAGGAAAGACGGACCTTGTCGATTTAATGAAATTCAAAGGAATTGGAGAAGCGAAGGCCATATCTATTGCTGCTGCGCTTGAACTAGGTCGACGAAGAAAGCTTACGGAAGTAATTAAGAAGCCTAAAATTACCTCAAGTGCAGACGTATATGAAATCATGTCGCCACTTCTGTCTGATTTAAAGCACGAAGAGTTTTGGGTATTAATTTTAAATCAAGGCAACAAAGTAATTCATAAATCAAAGGTGAGTAGTGGGGGTGTAGCTTCGACAGTAGCAGATTCTAAACTCATTTTTAAGCCTGCTCTTGAGAAACTAGGGTCCAGTATTATTTTATGCCACAATCACCCTTCAGGGAATTTAAAGCCAAGTGCAGCCGATATTCAATTGACAAAGAAAAATGTTGAAGCGGGCAAATTATTAGATATTCGAGTACTCGACCATATTATAGTTGCCAATAATAAATACTATAGCTTTGCTGACGAAGGTATGATGTAATTATGTTGTTAGTTTATGTTCCCAAAATAACCCCAAGAAATCGCTACGTTTTTAAAACCATTTTTAAAAACTACATGGGATTTGAGTATACTTTAACTTCGGAATTAGATGTTTTTGAAAAGCATAACGAGGCCAAGTTCTCTTATTTAGCCAGACCTTTGGCTCATGAACTTCATTTCACTGCCGATGGGCTTCTAGAGCAAAATGGAATTTCCGAAAAGGTGCTACAAGCTAAATTAATTGACGGTACACCAACTATTTTTCCGGTGCGTAACGAAACGTTAGAGTTTGATGTTTTTTCCGCTATATTTTATATGCTAAGTAGATATGAGGAATATTTACCGCATATGCGAGATCAATATGACCGATTTATGGCCAAGGATAGCCTTGCTGCAAAGGAGGGGTTTTTGCAACTGGCTGTTGTTGATCGTTGGGTGCTAATGGTTAAAAAAGTACTACAAGAAAAGTTTCCTTCATTAACGTTTCAAGAAAGGAAATTCAGCTATTTGCCCACAATTGATATTGATAATGCCTATGCGTATAAACATAAAGGCTTACTGCGCTCAATAGGAAGTGTTGGTAAGAGTCTCTTAAAGTTTGACTTTAACCGATTCGTTACTCAGTTACAAGTCATTTTTGGGAAAAAAAGCGACCCTTTCGATACGTATGACTACCAATTAAAGCTTCAAAAGCAATTCGGCTTCAAAGCAATATACTTTATATTAATTGGAGATTATGGGCTGAATGATAAAAACTTGCCTTACGAGAATAGACATTTTAAGAGTTTGATTAAATCAATATCGGATTACGCTCACATAGGCATCCACCCGTCATTTGGTTCAAACAAGGACAGGTCAAAGTTGCGAATTGAAATTAAGCGACTGAAAGACATCATTAAAATGGATGTAAAAAGAAGCAGGCAGCATTTTTTAAAATTGAGCCTACCAGAAACGTATAGGAACTTATTAGAAACGGACATTGAAGAGGATTATACCATGGGGTTTGCTTCTCAACTAGGGTTCAGAGCAGGCACATGCACACCTTATCCTTTTTACGATTTAGATGGAGAGGTGGAATGTAAACTCACCGTTTTCCCTTTTCATGTGATGGAAGCAACCTTAAAATATTATTTAAATCTAGAGCCAGATGTTGCTATTGCAGAAAGCAAAAAAATTATCAACGAGGTAAAGTTTGTGGAAGGAACTTTTGTAAGTCTTTGGCACAATGAAAGTTTAAGTGATGAGGAGGAGTGGAAAGGCTGGCGAAAAGTATACGAGCAAGTTGTAGAATATGCAATCTCTAAGGAAAAATTAAACGCTTAAAAACTTAACTTTATGTATTCAAAAAAAGCTACCATGCCAAAAGTTCGTATTCTTTCAGAGGAGAGTAATTCTGTGTTTAATCAGTTTTTATCGGAAATCAGAGATCATAAAATTCAGAAAGACCGCCTAAGATTTCGAAGAAATCTTGAGCGATGCGGAGAAATTTTTGCCTACGAGATTTCAAAAGAATTAGAATACACTAAAACAGAGGTTACCACCCCATTAGGAGTGTCTGAAGATATGCTAATTGCAGAACAACCTATTTTAATTACTATTCTAAGAGCAGGGTTGCCAATGCATCAAGGTTTATTAAACACCTTAGATAACGCGGGTAACGGTTATATTTCTGCTTACCGAAAGCACCATAAAGATGGAACTTTCGATATTGAATTAGAATACTTAGCGTGTCCTTCTATTGAGGGGAAAACGATTATTCTATCTGATCCAATGTTGGCAACGGGTTCTTCTATGGTATTGGCATATAAAGCGCTATTGGAAAAAGGAAAACCGAAGCATTGCCATATTGTTTCTCTAATTTCAAGTGCTGAAGGCATGGAGTTTACCAAGAAGAATATGCCACCGAATTGCACCATTTGGTTGGGTGCGGTAGATCAAGAAATGACAGCTCAATCGTACATTGTTCCCGGCTTAGGTGATGCAGGAGACTTAGCATTCGGGCCTAAGGAATAGCCGAAGTGCTAGAGTTTACCAAAATAATAGGGTTATTAGTTTTTAGCACCTTAAAATTCTTTTTTTCGCCAAGTGCGGCCTTATTGGCTGGTCATAGTTTTTTTGAAACCATTGCAATTACCGTAACAGGAGGATATGTAGGTTTTGTACTTTTCTTTTTTGCAGGAAAATTTATTGTGACTTGGTGGTACAAAGTGTTTAAGCCAAAAAAGAAAAAACTCTTCAAAAAACGAAATCGACTGATTGTAAAGATAAAATCGAAGTACGGTCTTTTGGGCATTGCTACGCTAACACCATTGATTTTAAGTATTCCCGTTGGAGCTTTGTTGGCATCTTATTATTTCCCAAGAGCTAGCAGAACCTTGCCAATTTTCTTTGCTTGTATCGTAATTTGGTCATTCATTTTAACTTCCTTTTGGAGCCTATTTATTGACTTATGAAAAAATACAAACACCTGTTTTTCGATTTAGACCGAACCCTTTGGGATTTTGACAAAAATTCAGAAGAAGCCATTCGAGACTTGTATAAAAAGCATGATTTGACAACTAAATTGGGGGTTGAATTCAGTGAATTCTTTCAAGAATATCTTGAAATTAACCACGGATTGTGGGCAGACTATAGAGTTGGGAAGATTACAAAAGACGAGTTACGTTTACAACGATTTCACAATACGTTTAAACTGTTTAATTACGACAATCCTGTTCTTGCCCTTGCTTTTAACGACGATTACGTGGCACTTTGTTCGTCAAAATCTAATTTGATTCCGCACTCGTTAGAGGTGTTAGATTATTTGGAACCGCACTATAGCATGCACGTTATTACCAATGGATTTGTTGAGGCACAGCAGGTGAAAATTAACAACAGTGGGTTAAATAAATATTTTAAAGAAGTAGTTGTTTCTGACGGGTTAGGTTATAGAAAGCCCGACAAGCGAATATTTGATTATGCTTTTGAAAAGTCAGGAGCAACTGCGGAGAACAGTATTATGATTGGAGACGATTACGGTCCAGACGTATTGGGCGCAAAAGCAATGGGAATGGATCAAGTTTATTTTACAAAAGAACTTCAAGAAGATGAAGAGGCAACTTTTGTCATTCATAGTTTGTTAGAATTAAAAAACATTCTATAATGGTTAGCGAAACAAATCTTCACAACATACCTTGGCTTAGCGGAGAGCGACCCTATCAATTTTTTGGCCCTTGTAGTGCAGAGAGTTATGACCAATTAAGAACAACAGCAGCTGGCATAAAAGAAAATTTTTCAGATGTAATTTTTAGAGCAGGAATCTGGAAACCTAGAACGAGACCCAATACGTTTGAAGGGGTTGGAAATGAGGGTTTAAAGTGGCTGATTGATATAAGAGAGGAATTTGGATTTAAGATTACTACCGAGGTAGCAAGTCCTGCCCATGTAGAAGCTTGTTTGAAAGCTGGAATTGATGTATTGTGGGTAGGAGCAAGAACAACGGTAAACCCTTTTTCAGTGCAAGCCATTGCAGATGCATTAGAAGGAGCTGATGTTCCTGTTTTTGTGAAGAATCCATTAAATCCAGATGTTTCTTTATGGTCTGGAGCCTTGGAACGAATAGCGAAAGCTGGCATAGATAAAATAGGAGCGATTCACCGTGGTTTTCATTTGGCAGATAATAAACCCTACCGAAATGCCCCATCTTGGGACTTGGCAGTTCAATTTAAAACAGACCATCCTGAAATTCCATTGATTTGCGATGTAAGTCACATTACAGGCAACCCTGAATTAATTCCGCATGTAGCACAACGAGCATTGGATTTAGATATGGATGGGTTAATGATTGAAACACATTGTAATCCTGAAAAGGCATTGAGTGACGCTCAGCAGCAGGTAACGCCAGCCCATTTGAAAGTACTGTGGGATAATTTGGTTTTTAAAAGCGCGGAAAGTAAAAACAAAGAGTTTCAAAGTCAACTTGAAGTATTACGTTCTAAAATTGACAGAATTGACGAGTCAATAGTAGAGCTATTGGCACAACGAATGAATATTTCTGAGGAGATTGGGGTTTACAAAAAACGGAATCAAGTGACCATCTTGCAATTACAACGTTGGCAAGAAATTTTGGACCGAGCCATAAAATCAGGTAAAGCTTTAGACCTAAGCGAAACCTTTATTTCTTCTATTTATCATACCATTCACGAAGAGTCAATTGATAAACAAACGAATAGCTAAAGGTTTGAAAACTGAAAATTTTACACCCTATTACGCTGTTATTTTTACTTCCAAGTTAGCGAACACTGCAGGTTATGCTCAAATGGCCCTTAAAATGGAAGAGTTGGCTCAGCAACAGGCTGGTTTTATGGGCATGGACAGTGCTCGAGAAGATGTTGGGATTACTGTTTCGTATTGGAAAGATGTAGAATCCATTCAAGCTTGGAAGAAGAACGTAGACCATCTAAATGCTCAAGAGCTAGGCAAAACGAAGTGGTACGAAAGTTATTCGGTAAGAATTGCCAAGGTAGAGCGGGAGTATAATTTTAAGTAAACCATTCGGTTTAAGATTCCTTTTATTGCCTGTGTCGGGTTGGATGTAAAGTTTTTACTCCTAATATTCAAGTTAGAATTATTGAGAATGAACTAATTAGGCGCAATCATCGTCTTTATCATAAGTTTATTTGTAATAGATTTGAAATAGGATTAAATTAGAAATAAGCAAGGTGAGTTTTTGAGCGGAAAGCTGGTGGTCGACAGATAAAAAAATAATAATTATGAAATATATAAAACTAGTTCAACTAGCACTTCTTCTCTTTTTTTTACCCAACCTTGCAGAAGCTCAATGGGTTTCACATTATACACAAATTCAGTCGCCAGACTCCCTACCTTTTATTTCTGAGATTAGTTTTTCAGATCGGCAAAATGGAATTGCAGCGTGTGGAAACCACGTGCCGAATTTAACTCCCAATACTTTTAATGGTAGTTCGATTACCACTACTGCAGATAGTGGCAAAACATGGACTAAAAGGTTAGTTTTAGATTCAATTGGGTTTTCCGATGTAGTTCACCTGAATTCTAATGTTGCAATTGCGATAGGTTCAGGTTTTCCAAATATGAACAAGGGGGTTATTGCTAGAACTATTGATAGTGGTTTCTCTTGGGACACAACTTGGCTAAATTTCTATCCAATACTCATAGAAAAAATAAATGACTCTACATTAATAGTATCCACAAAAAAGGATTCTGGGTTATTCCAACTATCAAATTTTCTTTTATCAAATGATTTTGGACAATCATGGCAATTTTTACATTCTAACTTGCCTGATCAGGAAGCGAGTAAAATGAATTTCATAAGTGATTCCATTGGTTTTATGACGACTATTTATGGGAATGTATTTCGCACCGAGAATCAGGGGAGATTTTGGGATACGGTAAAGTTAGATTCAACTGTATTAGGAGATGCATATTCTATTTCTTCTCCGGACCAATCCAAACTATATATGCTAACCATTAATATAGCTAGTTACATTTACTTCTCACCTGACACAGGCCTAACCTGGAGTTTAATTTCCGTAATACCTGGAAATTTGGAGTTTAGACGATTAGAGTTTATAACTGATTCTATTGGAATTCTTGTTGGGGATTTAATAACCATGAAAACAGTTGATGCTGGTCAAAGTTGGTTTCCTACTTCATTTTCGAGTTTTACTCGTGCACCTTATTCTTATTTACAGGCTCTATTCATGGTGGATGAAAATTATATGTATTTAGGAGGTGACAGAATGTTTTTTCGGACATCTAATGGCGGCGGCGGTCCTTTACCTACAACTATTAATTTAACTCAGTTTAATAAAATTAACCATCGTCTTTATCCTAATCCAACAGGTGGGATGGTAAATATTCTCAATGTTGAAGATTTGGAGCGAGTTGAGGTGTATGATTTAAGAGGTAGAATACTTCAGAATTTTGTCATACTGAGCGACGGTCGAAGTGTGACAGAAATTGACCTTACCAACTTTGAATCTGGTATTTACTTTCTGAAATTATATAACGAAAATGGAGAAGTAGTTACGAAGAAGGTGGTTAAAGAGTGAATCGATTGCTTCGTTTCCTTTGCAATGACAAACGATAGTCATTACGAAGGAGGTATGACTGTGGCAATCCGGTAGTCAATGACTAGATTGTTTCGCTCCGTTTCTCTTCACTCGCAATGACGATAGAATTAACTAGATTGCTTCATTTCACTGCGTTCCATTCGCAATGACGAGTAGATGACTTATTATTACTGAAGAACAACTGTTGCACTAATTACACAAACTCAGCAATAACAGTTTTACCGCCTGTTACTTTTTGCTCTAGATTTACTTTAATTTTTGCATCCAATGGAATAAGTAAATCTACTCTAGAACCAAATTTTATAAAGCCACATTCGCTACCCTGAGTATAACTTTCTCCTGTTTTGCCGTAAAATACAATTCTACGTGCTAGTGCTCCAGCAATTTGTCTAAACAATACACTTCTGCCTTTGCTGTCTTCTATAATAGCTGTAGTTCGTTCATTTTCTGTAGAAGATTTTGGATGCCAGGCTACTAAAAATTTCCCTGCATGGTACTTGTAAAAACTCAACTTTCCACCAATAGGGTAAAGGTTGTTGTGAACATTTAAGGGTGACATGAAAATAGAAATCTGTCGTCTTTTTTCGTTCAACACTTCGTCCTCTAAAACTTCTTCTATCACCACAACTTTTCCATCACAGGGAGAAAGAATTTGGTTTTCGTTCACTTCAATCGTTTTACTAGGCTTTCGGAAAAACTGGACAACAACAATAAACAAGAAAGCCGAGAGTAAATAACCAAAGCCAGTTACTAAGATATAGTCACCAAAAAAGTAACGAGTTATGGCGTTAATAATGGCAATTACAACAATAATAAACCCTAATGTTGGGTAGCCTTCTTTATGAAAAGTCATGAGGTAAAATTTAGTTTCAAAAATAGCGAAGAAAAACGCAATTAATTAGTCATTCATCAACACTTATAAAGATTGAAGAAAAAACCTATTTAAAAATTGACTTTGTTTGGTCTACGCCGCCTTCGTGTGTTTTTTCTGTACTCAACGGTTTTACGCGCATGGTTGAACTTGAATCGGGTTTTACTTCAGTCGGTTCAGCAATTGTCTTATTCGTTCTAGTGGTTTCACAAGAGATTAGAAAGAGGGAGAGAATAGAAAGAATAAAAATAATACCGCGGTTCATATTACCAAATACTTAGAACCTTTAAGAAGGTGTACACCATAGGAGCTGAAATAAATATACCGTCGAAACGATCGAGTACACCGCCGTGTCCCGGTAAGATTTTGCCGGAGTCTTTAATGCCTAAACTTCTTTTAAATAACGATTCAACCAAGTCGCCAAGAGAGCCGAAGATGACGACAATTAGTGCTAATATCATCCACGTTAGTGTATCCAAACCCTCAAAAATTTGAGAGTTGACGTAACCTAAAAGCAAGCCAAAAAATACGCCTCCCAATGAACCTTCCCATGTTTTTTTAGGTGAAATGCGTTCGAATAGTTTTCTTTTTCCAAATTTTCGTCCTACCAAATAAGCACCTGTATCATTTGCCCATAGAATAAAAAAGTAACCAATTAGTACCTCATAATTGTATGTATCTCCAAATTGGAAATCGCTGTAATACGATATTTGGTGAAGCAGGGTAAATGGCACGGCAACATAAATAATTCCTAAAATGGTGTAGCCAATATTTGCTATTGGCTCTTTTCTGTTTCTAAAGAGTTCAAAAACAAAAACGATAAATAGTAAGGGAACAATTAAGAATAAGGTATTGAACGATAGGTTCGTTTGAAATGCAACGGCTGCGGCTAAGAAAAACCCAAGCCCACCAAGAATGCCAACTAAACTTTGTGGCTTCACCTCACTTGCTTTAAAAAAGCCATAAAACTCACGTTGACAAAGCAAGATAATCACAAAGAATAAAATAGACGACGCTAATTCACTTTGGTAAATAGAACCCAAAAGCACTACTACAAATAGAATTCCGGTAAGTAAACGTTCGTTAAAATTGCTCACAGATCGTGTTTAGTGATTAAATGAGTAGCGCGAATTGCTTTTTCCGGATCAACAAAAATTTCAATTTCGCCCACGGTAAGGTGAGTGTGCATAGAATCCATTTTATTCATCTCAGTTGTTTGAATATCATGGTCTTCTAGCACTGCTCTAACAATTTCAGCTTTGTGTAATTGTGTAGTGGTATAAATTTTTACCCAGTTTACTGACATTTTCTAAAAGTAGAAAATTATTCAGCCTTTTCCTCTTTTGGAGTGGATTTTTCTTCTTCCTTTTCTTCTGAATCAGATTCTTTTTCTTCTTTGTTGTCTACTTCAGCGTCAGCCTTAGCTTTTGCCTTTTTTGCAGTAGCTTTTGATTTTGCTAAGTTTTCCTTTTCGAAAGCTTGAGCCTTCTCATTTTCTTCCATCAGTGTATCAACTCTACTTTTCTGTCCAAATGAACGTTCACCAAATATTGCTTCTAAGTCATCTTTATAAATCACTTCTTTCTCCAGCAATTTCTTTGCAAGTAGTGCTAGCTTATCTTTGTTTTCCAGTAAAATATTCTTGGTTCGTACATAGGCCTCTTCCACCATTTTACTAACTTCTTCGTCGATAACCTGGCCGGTCTTTTCGCTGTACGGTTTGCTAAAGCTGTACTCGCTTTGCCCTGAAGAATCATAGAAACTAATGTTTCCTATTTTGTCATTTAAGCCATAAACAGAAACCATAGCGTAGGCTTGCTTGGTAATTTTTTCCAAATCACTTAACGCTCCTGTAGATACCACTCCAAACACAATTTCTTCGGCAGCTCTTCCGCCTAAAGCAGCGCACATTTCGTCTAACATCTGCTCCTTAGTAGTAATTTGCCTTTCTTCTGGTAAGTACCACGCAGCTCCCAAAGATCTTCCTCTTGGCACAATGGTCACCTTCACTAAAGGGTTGGCATATTTAGTTAACCAACTAACAGCAGCATGTCCAGCTTCGTGATATGCAATCACTTCTTTTTCTTCTGAAGTAATGATTTTGTTTTTCTTCTCTAATCCACCAATAACCCGGTCAATTGCATCTAAGAAATCTTGATGCCCAATTCTTTTCTTTTTCTTTCTAGCAGCAATTAAAGCAGCTTCATTACAAATGTTAGCTATGTCTGCTCCTGAGAAACCTGGGGTTTGTTTTCCTAGGAATACAAGGTCAACAGTATCGTCAGTTTTTAATGGTTTTTCATGAACCTTAAAGATTTCAATTCTTTCATTTAAATCGGGTAAGTCTACACTAATCTGTCTGTCAAATCGACCTGGTCGCAACAATGCTTTATCTAAAACTTCTGCTCTGTTTGTGGCTGCCAATAGAATTACACCACTGTTTGTGCCAAAACCGTCCATTTCTGTGAGTAACTGGTTCAAAGTGTTTTCTCTTTCGTCGTTTCCGCCTTGAGCCATATTTTTACCCCTTGCTCTACCAATTGCATCAATTTCATCAATGAAAACAATGGCAGGAGATTTCTCTTTTGCTTGTTTGAATAAATCGCGAACTCTAGAAGCTCCAACTCCGACAAACATCTCAACAAAATCAGATCCTGAAAGACTAAAGAAAGGAACTTGTGCCTCTCCAGCTACAGCTCTTGCAAGTAACGTTTTACCTGTTCCTGGAGGTCCTATGAGCAATGCACCTTTTGGAATTTTTGCTCCCAATTCGGTGTAACGCTTGGGATTCTTTAAAAACTCTACAATTTCTTCGATTTCTACTTTCGCTTCTGCTAGTCCTGCAACGTCTTTAAACGAAACTTGAACATTTTTGGCTTTGTCGAATAAAGTAGCTTTTGATTTTCCGATGTTAAAAAGCTGTCCACCTGCGCCACCTGCTCCGCCAGACATTCTTTTCATGATAAAAAGCCAGAAACCGATTAAGATGGCAATTGGCAGTAACCAACCGATTAAATCACCTGCCCAGTTGGTTCGTTTGTCGTAATCAACTTGAATTCTTTCCGATTCGGGTAATCCCTCTTGAACTCGATTTAAATCATTGTTAAATTGCTCAATTGTACCTATTTCCATGAAATACTGCGCAACTCTCCCGCTTAAATTACCGCTACTTTTTTCGCGAACTGCTTTATACTTCTCGAGCTCTAAGGCGTCTGGCTTAATAAAAATTTCCACCCGAGACTCACCATTTGTAGATACCACTAAAAGTCGGTCTACTTCATTTGTTTTGAGCATTTCATTGGCAAACTTGTTCCAAGTTGTACGCTTCTCTCCACCCCCCATTTGAAATAGTTGCAGACCTAAAAGCAGTGCTCCAATAATTCCGTAAATCCAGTAAAAGTTAAATTGTTTTTTTGGCCCTTTTTTAGGGTTCCCTTTCTGAGGCGAGGGGGCACCATTTTTGTTTTTATTCTCCATGTCGTATTTTAATACTCCGCTCGTATTTCTTTTATCTTAGCATCAGCCCATAATTCTTCAATACTGAAAAATTCTCTTTTGTCGGGTTGAAAAATATGCGCTACTACATTTACATAATCTAATAACACCCATTCGAGGTTTTCTGTTCCTTCTACATGCCAAGGTTTTTCACCGCATGCTTCTCTCACTTCTTTTTCAATGGAATCAGCTATTGCTCCAACCTGAGTTGTAGAGGTTGCTTCACAAACTACGTAATAATCTGTAACTGCACCATCTAATCCTCTAAGGTCTAGTGTTACAATGTTTTCGCCTTTTTTTTCTTGAATGCCTTTGACGATTAATTGTGTCAATTCGTCTGCATTTAACTGCTTTTTTGCTTTCGCCATAAGATTTGATCCGTATCGACGAGTAAAAGTAAGAAATTAAACCCTCAAATTTTTGTTCCTTTGCAGGCTAAAAGCCGTTAAAATAAATGGATTCGAGCGAATTTCAATTTCAATTTATTCATCTAAATTCAGTTCATTCAACCAATATCTATGCCTTTGAACTTTTGCGTCAAAAAAATAGTGTTGAGGGCACTGTAATTACTACGAATTATCAGGAAGAGGGGAAAGGACAGTTGGGTCAAAAGTGGGATTCTGAAAAGGGTAAAAACCTTCAATTCAGTATTATAATGTCTCCTAAAATTGAAGTTGAGAACCAATTTCAACTGAGTCAATTAGTAGCAATAAGCTTGAAAGAATGGCTGGACACAATGGCAGTAGATGATGTTAAAATTAAATGGCCCAATGACATTTTGGTAAAAGGGAAAAAAATTGTTGGGGTGTTAATCGAAAATAGTATTCAAGGTCGTGAAATAAGTCACTCTATAATTGGAATTGGAATAAACGTCAACCAAGAGTCGTTTGCCAATTTTACTCGACCAGCAACATCGCTGCGATTAGAATTAGACCGCTTATTAGACCGCCAATTGTTGTTGGATCACTTACTACAAGTGTTTCGTTCTAACTATGTGCAGTTTATCTCTGGAAATTTGAACCTGCAACAAATGTATTTGAATTCACTATTTGGTTTTGGAACACCGCAACAGTATAGCGACGAAGAAGGGGAGTTTTTAGGTGTAATTCTCGGAGTTTTACCTTCCGGGAAATTACAAGTAAATAGAAACGGTAAGCTAAAAAGCTATGACTTAAAAGAACTGAAGTTTTTGGATTAAAACTTCGTTTCAGCTGCTTTTGTTACGAGATAGTTGAAAAAGTTTCTCAAAGGTTTTTCTACCATCATTTTCATGAATGGATTAATGTCTCCATTAAACACCATGCTTACTTCTGTTTGTTGATCAGCTTGTTCGTTCAAGTTAATGTCCAAATCAAATGTAAAAGGCACCTTTCCAAACGAAGAAACTTTCATATGGTTTGGGGCGTTCGTTGTTTCTTTCTTTAGTCCAATTCTTGCCATGCCTTTAATGGTGAATTCACACTGATCCTCGGTTGATTCCCATTTTTCAATTTTCCCTTCTGGCATCAACTTTTCAAAGTTGTTCATGTCATTCAAGAAAGCAAAAATTTGCTCAGGACTATTTGAAGAAATTTTCTTTTCGGTTTCTATTGTTGTCATACTAATACGTTCCAATTTGCTGGATCTTTCCTCCAACCTTTTAATGATTTAATGTCTTCGTTGTTTATGTAACCTTCTTCAGCTGCAACTTCAATCATCGAGTCATAATCACCCAATGTATAAAGAGGACACGAGTATTCTTTAAAGTTTTGATCAGCAGTTTCAAATCCATAGCTAAAAATAGCGACCATGCCTACAACGTTACATCCTTTTTCTCGCAATGCATCAACGGCTTTCAAGCTGCTCATTCCTGTTGAGATTAAATCTTCAATCACCACTACTCTTTGACCTGACTCAACCACTCCTTCAATTAGGTTTTGCAAGCCATGCCCTTTTGATGAAGATCGAACATAGACTAAAGGGAGTTCTAATTCTTGCGCAATTAATGCTGCTTGCGCAATTCCACCGGTAGCAACTCCGGCAATTACATCTACTTGACCAAACTTATCTAAAATCGTTTCGATGTACTTCTGACGGATAAAAGTTCTCACTTTTGGATAAGAAAGAGTCTTTCTGTTGTCACAGTATATTGGCGATTTCCATCCTGAAGCCCATGTAAATGGCTGAATTTTATTGAGTTCAATCGCTTTTATTTGAAGCAAACATTCCGCTACACTTTTCGCCGTTTCTTTGTTAATTTGCATAGGTGCAAAGGTATCAAGTTTTTATTGACGAGCATTCGATTTTTATCGGAGAAAAACGGAAAAGTAATCAACAATTCGAATCTATTTTTGAATTGAATGAACCAGACGCTGATGAAATAAACTTTATTATCGATTGGGTATTGAAGGAGAAAGAAGCAGTGCAGCATATCTTCTTGAATTCAAAAAATCTAGAACATCTTTGGGCCCTTTTTCAAGAACAGTTTTCTTTAATTGGTGCTGCAGGTGGAAAGGTTCACAATTCTAACGGAGAACTTCTTTTAATCTACAGACTAGGCAAGTGGGATTTGCCAAAAGGTAAAATGGAAGCGGGAGAGACTCCTGAACAATCCGCCGTAAGGGAAGTAGAGGAGGAGTGTGGAATTAAAAATTTAAAACTAGGAAAGCAGTTACTCAATACATATCATGTCTATGTTCAGAAGGAAGAACGAATTTTAAAGACCACCTATTGGTTTGAAATGAGTTATGCAGGCAATGAGCAATTGACCCCTCAAAAAGAGGAAGCGATTGAAAAAGCAGTTTGGGTGAGCACTTCTGATTTATCTGTGCAACTTTCGAATACATATAAGAGTTTAGTTGGCCTCTTGTCGGCTTAGCTGTTAAAAATTGTTACATTTTATTACGCTATCTGACTTTGTCAAACAATCGACATTCGTAATTTATTGCTTTCACTAGCTTTACACTCTAAATTAATTGTATGAAAAACATTACAGCAATAGCCATAGTTATTTTCTTTTCACTTGTTTCCTTCGCTGGTGTTAGTGAGCCAAAATTTGATCATTCCCTTTGGGATAAACTGCTTCTAAAAAACGTATCAACTCAAGGCAATGTAAATTATCAGGGGTTTAAGAAAGACCAAGTAGTTTTTGATACCTATTTAGCTTTACTTTCGACAACTAAACCCGATGGGAACTGGTCGAGAAATGAAACCATGGCGTACTGGATTAATGCATACAATGCTTTTACGATTAAATTAATGTTAAACAATTATCCTTTAAAATCAATCATGGAGATAAATGGAGGTAAGGCTTGGGATTTAAAGTTTATTGACATTAAAGGAGAGAAATATTCGTTAAATAACATCGAGCACGATATACTTAGAAAAAAGTATGCCGACCCCAGAATTCATTTTGTAGTTAATTGTGCTTCTGTGTCTTGTCCGAAATTGTCAAATTCAGCATTTTTTGCTGATGGATTAGATGAAAAGTTAGACAAGGCGGCGAAAGAATTTATAAATAACTCATCGAAAAACGAGATAACTGCTACCGAAGCTGAAATATCAAAATTATTTGATTGGTATAAAGATGATTTCACAAAAAATGGGACTGTTGTAGACTACCTTAACAGGTATACAACTACTAAATTGACAACAACTAAAATTAGTTTCAAAGAATACAATTGGAACATTAACAAGTAAACAAAAGACAGTATTTTCGAAGTATGGAAAAGTCATATTACAAACCAAAAGATTTAAAAAAATTCGGAGAAATTGCCGATTTCGAGCCAAAACTAGCTGAAAAATTCTTCGATTACTATGGAGAGGTATTCAAAGAAGGAGCTTTAACGGCAAGAGAAAAATCGCTGATTGCATTGGCTGTTTCTCATACTGAACAGTGCCCATATTGTATCGATGCTTATACTGAAGATGCATTGAAAAGAGGGATTAGTGAAGCGCAAATGATGGAAGCTGTTCATGTTGGGGCAGCAATAAAAAGCGGCGCTACTTTAGTTCACAGTGTTCAAATGATGAACAAAGTGAAAAAGCAATCGATGTAATCGAATCTAAATTGAAACACCAAAGTACATGATTAAGTCACTAAAAGCCAGCGGAAATAAATTGGCGATGATTGAGAATCAATTGAAGGTTTTAGCGGGGGAACCGTTTAAAACTGAACTACCCACTTTTGTCGAAAAGTTGAAGCCGATCAATCAGTTTCCCTTAAAACCGAACAAGTTGGAAATCTTTCAAATCAATTTAGGTTACATGTGTAATCAGGTTTGTAAGCATTGCCATGTGGACGCAGGACCAGATCGCAAGGAAATCATGACCAAAGATCACCTGCAACGTTGCATAGAGATTTTAAAAGTGAATAAAATACCAACGGTTGATTTAACTGGTGGAGCTCCTGAAATGAACCCTCTTTTTCGATGGTTTGTAGAAGAGTTAACAAAAATAGGAGTGCAGGAAATTATTGTACGTTCGAATTTAACAATCATTCGAGCGAATAAAAAACACTACGATTTACCCGAATTTTTCAAAAAGAACAAGGTTCATGTTGTTTCTTCTTTGCCGTACTATCAAGCTGGGAAAACAGATGCACAACGAGGTGATGGTGTTTTTGCAAAGTCAATTAAGGCACTACAAGAGTTAAATGCTGTAGGGTATGGTTTGGAAGAGAGTGACCTAAAATTAGATTTGGTTTATAATCCTAATGGGGCATTTTTACCAAGTGACCAAGGAGAGTTAGAAGCCGACTTCAAGAAAAATTTGAAGAAGGATTTTGACATTGATTTTCACAACCTTTTTGCCATAACGAACATCCCAATTAGTCGTTTTTTGGATTACTTGGTGGCTAGTGATAACTATGAAGAGTATATGGAAAAGCTAGTAATGGCATTTAATCCAGCCGCTGTTGATGGGCTCATGTGTAAAAATACTATTTCAGTAGATTGGGATGGTTACATGTATGATTGTGATTTTAATCAGCAATTAGACATGAAAGTAGCAGACAACAGTACCCAACACATCAATGATTTTGATCTCGAAAAATTGGCAGCTCGCACCATATTAATCAATCAGCATTGTTACGGTTGCACGGCAGGAGCTGGGTCAAGTTGTCAAGGAACAGTAGCTTAGCATGCAAAAGCATTTAATTGTTTTCGTAAAAAACCCAGTTTTAGGAACTGTTAAAACTCGCTTAGCTGCGTCAATTGGTCACGAAAAGGCACTGGAGGTGTACAATGATTTAGTCGAAAAATGTCGAAAAGAATGCTTGGCTGTTAATGCAGAAAGACATGTTTTTTATTCAGAACAAATTTCTAATGATTTATGGAGTGAGGAATCCTTTTTAAAGTACGTTCAGGCTGAAGGTGACTTAGGGAATAAGATTACTGATGCTTTTCGGTCAATATATACGCAAGGAGGCAAAGTAATTATAATCGGGAGTGATTGTTATGATTTAGACGCCCAGAAAATTGAAGCTGCATTTGAAAAGTTAGACGATTCGGATGTTGTTATTGGTCCTGCCAATGATGGAGGTTATTACTTACTTGGAGCAAATAACTTCCATCCTGAACTCTTTCAAGACATAACATGGAGCACGGAAAAAGTGCTGAAAGAAACGATACAGAGAGCAAATACTAATAATTTATCAGTCTGTTTATTGAAAGAATTAATAGATTTGGACACCCTTGAAGATTTGGAAAAATCTGGGTACAAATTAAAATAGCACAACCATGGAAAATATAAGAGCAGCAGCAGATTACATCAAATCGAGAGGAGTTGAGCATGCAAAAATTGGAATCGTTTTAGGAACGGGTTTAGGCAACTTAGCGCTTCAAATTGATGCAGAACAAACGATTGATTATGCTGATATTCCAAATTTTCCTGTTTCAACGGTAGAGTCTCATTCAGGCAAACTGATTTATGGGAATTTGAATGGTAAAAAAGTGTTGGCCATGCAAGGTCGTTTTCATTATTATGAAGGCTATTCTGGGCAAGAAATAACGTTTCCAATTCGAGTGATGAAATTATTAGGAATCGAGAAGCTTTTAATTTCAAATGCCGCTGGTACTGTAAATCCAAATTTCAAAAAAGGGGAGTTAATGTTAATTGATGACCACATTAACATGCTGCCTGACAATCCACTTCGTGGAAAAAATTTCGATGATTTAGGTCCTCGATTTCCTGATATGAGTCAGCCGTACGATAAGGAAATGAATGACTTATTGAAAGGAATTGCCAAAGAAAAAGGGATTACCCTGCACGAAGGAGTGTACACTCCTGTAGCTGGACCAAATTTGGAAACCAGAGCGGAGTATCGATATTTGAGAACAATTGGAACGGACGCAGTCGGAATGTCTACTGTGCCAGAGGTAATTGTTGCTAACCATATGGGAATTCCTTGTGTTGCTATTTCTGTTTTAACCGATGAGTGTGATCCTGATAATTTAAAACCAGTTTCTATTGCTGAAATTTTAGAAATTGCTGGTAAAGCAGAAAAAGACCTGACCAAGTTGTACGAAGAGTTAGTGGGAATGCTGTAATACTTTGCTTTTATTCCAAAACATTCAGAAATAAAAAATAGCAGAACGGTTTGTACAGGTAAATTATTTTGTATTATTGTTGAAAATATGTAACCTTAGGGTTTTTCATTCGTTTAACAAAAAATACAAAATACTACTTTGTGAAACATCTCTATTTCTCCTTTTTCTTCAAAATAATAATTTCTTCGCTTTTGTTCTTTTTTAGTTTTGCTATTTGCATAGCTCAAGACAAAGAGATACCAAAGACGAAAGGAATATCTGTTTCCCCGGCACACTTCCACCTAACCCTTAAACCTGGTCAAACAAAAACCTATGAAATTTCGATAACGAACGATACTAAAACTTCGAAGAAATTTAAAGTGAGCGCTCTTGATTTTAACATGAGCGGGAAAGGAAAAACTACATTTTTACCTTATGGAACAGGCGAGTATTCGTTATCTAAGTGGATGAATATTTCTCCTTCATTTATAGAAGTAAAACCTGGTCAAAAAGAGGGTGTAAAATTTACAGTTGAAGTTCCTGATGATGAGTCTGGAAGGTATGCCGCTTGGAGTATAATTATGCTGGAGCAAGAAGAACCAAGAAATACCATTGAGCCACCAAAAAAGGGAGAGGGCACTGTTGCGCTCGGAGTTATACCGACTTTTGCTTTTGGTGTATATGTATATCAAAACCCACCCAATGTTGCAAATAATTCAGTTGAGATTACCAATTTCACCTTAGAAGAAAGGCTAGAATTTAAAACAGTTAAGATTGAGGCTAAAAATACTGGTAATGGAATTGCTTACTGTACTTCATACATTGATTTAACAAATCTTTCTACAGGAACTCAGAAACGTTTGTTGGTTAAGCGTTTTACTATTGTCCCTGAATTAATTCGTGATTTTGTCTTCAAATTACCTGAAGACTTAGAAAAGGGTCAATATTTAGCCATAGGGGTGTTAGACTTTGAAGGCTCCAAGGAAATCCAAGTAGCAAAAATGAAATTCGAGAATAAATAATAATTACATTAATAACAATAATTCATATTATGAAAAAAATAACATTTATAGTAAGCGCCCTTTTATTATTAGGAGCCTCAACGGTTAAAGCTCAATTAATTGATGAAAAAGACGTCTCGGTGACTTTAGATTTGCAGCCCGTTCTTCAATTAGAAATGACAACTCCCGATCAAATAGAGTTTGTTTTTGACAATATCAATGAGTACTACGCCGGTATTACTAAATACGCAGGAACTATTTTAAAGGTGAGTTCTACTGTAAGTTGGGATTTATATGCAGTAGGTCGTTCTACAGGGACTAATGGACCTGAGTTTTGGGACCAGCAAATTGATTATGGAAATAATAATCCAAATGCAATTCCTGATTTACCATTAAGCTTATTGGAGTTAAGACAATCTCAACCAAACAATGGAGATGGTGCAGCAGTAGGAGCTTTTTCTGATTACAATCAAGCACTTTCGCCAGCAACTGCTCCAAGTGCAGGAAATAGTTTGTATGTTAATGGTGGCACAAATACACCTCCATCAGCAAATGACAAGTATATTGGAGGTCACTCAGGGACAACAGGTGTTGCAGGAGCAGATTTCATACCAGGTGGGAGTTATTTAACTCAAACAGGTATTACTTCTGATTACTATTATGCGATTGATTACAGAATTTTACCTGGATTACCTGCAATATTTCCAATGGCTTCCGATGCAGATGGAGTACTTTTTGAAGATATTGTAACAACTAACGGCCCTGGGGCATATGCCGAGCCAGGTGTGTACACTATGTATGTTCAGTATATTCTATTAGAAGATCAGTAACAGTATTATTACTATTATTTTATAGAAAGGGTACGGGAGCGATTTCGTACCCTTTTATAATTAAAAAAATGAAAATATAAAAACACTTTTTACTCTTCTTTTCTCGCTGTTATTTTGCTCTAAATTAAGTGCCCAGATTCATTGCGGACTTGTCGAAATAGATCAGAATACGACGGTCAATCAAATCCTAACGTTTGACACGTTTTCAAAATATAATGGTGGTATTTCATTAAATAGTATTGCTAGGATTAGAATTAGAGTAGAAAATAAAACAGTTGTTGATCCATTATGCTCGTGGAGTTTAGTAATGACCATTAACAACAACCCTGGAGGAGGGACAGCACCATTGGAATGGGAAAAACTTGCTCAATACGGTGGAGGTTTAGGAGTAAATCCAACAATTGATATTTTGCAAGTTAGAATTAGAAATACTTGCACTACATCTCCAATCGATGGAGTGTACCAGAATTTTACAAATAATGGTGATCTTATTGATCTCATTGCACCGATGTTACCTTTAACACCTGCGGGAAGTTGCGCTAATAACGTTAACGGTCCAGGTAGTTATCTAACTAACTATGATGAGTTTAATTTTGATATTGATGTGCGAGTCGTTCCAAGTTTCACTTTCAATCCGGGACTTTATCAGTTAAATGTCCAATTTCGTTTAGAAGAAAATCCTTAGGAGTTTTGAAACCATTGGATATAAAATCAGTTATTCCGAGTTTCTTAATGCTATTAATGGCTTTAGGAGGGATAAGTTCTGTTTCCTATTCTCAAAATGATACAAATTCTCAAAATGATACCATCTTTACAAATGATATCATCTCTCCAAATGATACCATCATTTCAAATAACGAGACATTTATTTCTGGGCTTGACAATAAAATTCTAACCAAATTTAATAAGTCAAATATTGAAATTGAAGGAGGAGACATAATTTCGAATATTCTCAAAGTTTTCAATACTACAAACGACACGCTTCGTTTTACGATAGAATTTTTAAAGCCAGGTGATTGGGAGTCTATTGATTTTGACGAAGATTATATCTTAGCACCGCAAGACACGCTGTTTACTCCAATCATTATTATTCCAAGTAAGCTAATTAATTCGAATACAGAAGTGGTAATTAATGCCTTTATTTTAGATGAGGATAAAAGACAAATTGGGAGTAATTATTTTACAATTAAAACGATAAAACGTATTTCTTGGGACATAAATGTTGAGCCAAGTGCTACGTATTATTTTAAAAACGATGAGACTTCAAAACGCTTTAATCTGAATGTGCTGAATACAGGAAACGGCAAACAAGATATTTTTGTGAGCTATAATACGATTAATAACGACTTGATTTTAAAGGACACTAACGGTAATATTGTAAAAGATCCAAATTTTACGATTGGAATTGAAAGTGGAGAAGATACAACATTGACTTATTCCGCATCTATAATTTCGGGTCGAATTAGAAATTACCGAAAAATATCTTCTAACAATTATATCCCAAATTCAACTTCGACTCACAAAAGGTATAATATGTTTATTAATAGCAGTGAACCTAAAACAGCAGGAGAAAGTGCATTTAGAAAGGGGAACAAGGTTAGTTTCGTAAAATTGCCAAATCAAATAAAGGCGGAACCTTTTAGTTACGCCTCGGCTCCGCTTGTTGTTGAAGCAAATGTTCAAAACGTTTTGGACGATAATGTATTTATGGCTTTAAATTTAAGGGGATTTAAGCAGTTAAATAAAACAGCTAGTCTGTCTTATTTTGCTCAATTAAACTATTCGAATAATTTTTATTCGAATCAATATCTCCAAAATTCTCCATGGTATATTGGTTATTTTGACCATAATAAAACTTTTGAAGTTGGTCAAATTAGTAGTAATATGATTGGTATTTCTGCTGTTGGGAAAGGTTTAAAAGCCTCTTACGCTTTAAACGAATCAAATCGAACATCCGTTTTTTACTTAAGATCCCCCGACCTTTCAGGAAGTATGGACAATCAGTCATTTGGAATAAGTCATCAATATAGTATCAACAGGTACTTTAGGTTTACAGGCAGCATTGGCCGTCAATTGGACTATAGAAGAAATAGACAAATAAATTCCTTTTCACTAAAGTCAAGAGTTAGCCTTTTTAAGAATCATTTTGTAAATTTATTAGCAGCCGGAACTACTCGAGATGAAGCAAGTCCAACTGCACAAAGCCCTAGTTTAGGAGTACTATTTGGAGTGAATTATTCTAGCAGTTTTTTAGAAAAACGACTAAAGGTTAATTTAAGTGGAAGATACAATGACAGAGGCTTTAGTTATGGGTCTTTAGAAAGACAAAGTTTTAATCATAGGTCAAATTATTACATTAGTGAGAATTGGGACGTGTATTTGGCCAATAATTATCAAAAAATAAGCAGCTTCGACACCCGCACTAACGCTTTGTTTTTCAGGCAAAATTTATTTACCAATACATTGATTTTTTCGACTCCAACTGAAAAGGGTTCAATTCAACCTGGGGTTTTTTATGATTACAGGAATACATTTTTTACACGGTTAGATTATCGAGGAGTGAGCTTAAGGTATTCATCTTTTGACTTTCAGAACAATTTTTTGGGTAGCGTTTCGGTTAGAGCAGGTTATACACAACCAACTGCTGAGGGGGTATCGAATAAAGAATATTTCACCCTGCAATTTAATTCAATTTTAAGGTATAGAGTTTGGAGTTTTACGGGCAGATACAACTATGGAATATTTTCAGTTTCAAGTGTCCAAAACCAATCGAATACTGGAATTACCCCACAAACCCTTCGACTTTCATTACAAAATCAATATCAGCTTAAAAACAGACATTTTATATTGGAGTCCAACGTAATTTATAATTACGAGAATACAATTTCGAACCATACCGTTGGACTATTTCCAGAGATTTTCTATTACACAAATTCAGGTTGGAGATTTAGTACTCGATTGAACTATACTTTTGGAACTAGAAAATTTCAGTTCCCATCTAACTCAGACACCTTGGGAATTAGAAATTTTGATGAACCGGATAGATCATATACCAATGATTTAAATATAGGAGTCTCAATCAGAAAGGAATTTGGTGTGCCGATACCATTTGTAAAAAAAAATTCAGCTAACATTAAGTTTATTTCATTCTATGATTTAAATGGAAATGGATTGAGAGAAGACATAGAGCCAGAAATTGAGGATGTCGTTATTCGACTAAAAAACATCGAAGTAATGACCAACGCTGAAGGAGTTGCGTCAATAAACAATATAAGATTAGGTAAACATCAATTTAGTGTATTCTCTTTAAATGACTTGAAAACTTGGTTCCCCAATATTGAAGACTCTTTGTTCATCGTGGTAAAGGGTACTTATTACGTCCCTTTTACACGAGGTATAAAAGTATATGGAGATGTTGTTTTAGATCGACAGCAGTTAGCGGTGGCTGATACTTCAAGACTTTTTGATTTATCCAGGATAAAGATTACAGCAGTTAATCAAAGTAACAATAGGGTTTATGAGACGCTTACTAATGTAAAAGGTAGGTTTGAGTTTTATATGCCAAATGGAGAGTATATAATTTCTATGGATAGCAAGGTTTTGACGAATCGGTATTCATTAACTCGAAATGATCTTCCGGTAAAGCTCACGCAAAATCAAACTGGAACCTATGTGTCATTTTTTATTGTAGAGAAAAGGAAAAAAGTGAAAGTAAAAACATTTGAGAGTCCAAATGAATAACATTCCGCTTGTCTTGTTGTCCTATGTTTACCGATACAAATTCATCTCCGCAACATATTCCGAAACTTTGGCAGGCATATAGTGCCGCACATTACGCCCATCTTTAATGGCTTTTCTGATAAAAGAAGAAGAAATTTTCATTACTGGAGCTTCTGCGTAATTAACTTTATAATGTCTTTTTAAATCACCTCCTTCATTTGAGTCCATTCTCGGGTAAACATACAACTCATGGTTTTCTAAAATGACATCGTGATTTTTCCATTTATGAAAATGGTTTAAATTATCCGCACCCATAATTAGAGAGAACTTATTTTTGGGGAACTTCTCTCTTAAATAGACTAATGTGTCAACGGTGTAATTTGGTTGTGGTAGATCAAATTCAATGTTTGAAGCTTTTAATCTAGGATCGTCCCCTATGGCCAGTTGCATCAAATGCAAACGATCATAATCTTTCAAAATAGAGTCTTTCTGTTTGAAAGGGTTTTGAGGTGTCACTACCAACCAGACTTCATCCATATCGGTAAACTCCACCATGTAGTTCGCTATCACCATGTGCCCAACATGAACAGGGTTGTAAGTGCCAAAGAACAAGCCTATTTTTTTCATTGCGCTAGAAATTTTTTCACGATTAAATTAGCAGCTCCCACTGCTTTTTCAAGCTCATCGTTAAGTACCACGTAATCGAATTGATCAGCTGTGATGAGTTCTTGTTTGGCTTTTGTCAACCGCTTTTGAATACGTTCGGGGCTATCTGTTCCTCTACCTTTTAGTCTTTCTTCTAAGGCTTTCATACTTGGTGGCATTACAAAAATAGAAAGGGCATTTTCTCCAAAATGCTTTTTAAGATTAATTCCTCCCACTACATCTACATCAAAAATAACAGCTTTTCCGCTTTCCCAAATTCGTTGAATTTCTGATTTTAAGGTGCCGTAAAAATGGTCTTCATAGACCTCCTCCCATTCAATGAATTCGTTTATTTCAATCTTCTTTTTAAAATCAGCCACGGAAAGGAAATAATAATCCTTCCCATTTTCCTCCGTTCCTCTTTTATCTCGTGTTGCAGCCGAGATGGAGAACTCTAAGGGTAAACCTTCTGCTAATAATCGCCTAACAATAGTCGTTTTACCTGCTCCAGAGGGTGCCGAGAAAATGATGCATTTGTTCATTACAATACGTTTAATACCTGCTCTTTAATTTTTTCAAGTTGGTCTTTCATTTGAACAACCAATTTCTGCATTTGTGCGTGATTAGACTTAGACCCAAGTGTATTTACTTCTCTTCCAATTTCTTGTGAAATAAATCCTAGTTTTTTCCCTTGTCCTTGTTCCTCTGCCATTGTTTTCTTAAAATAATCGCAGTGTGCTTTTAAACGTACTTTTTCTTCTGAGATGTCATATTTTTCCATATAAAAAATCATCTCTTGCTCAAAACGATCCATGTCAACTTTATCCTTTTGTTGAGCGTCTTCTAGGTTTGATAAAATTCTAGTTCGAACCGTTTCTGTTCGTTCATCTTCGTATTTTAATGCCTCGGCTAATAAGCCTTCGATCTCATTAACATGGTCGGTTAAGTCTAATTCTAATGTTTTCCCTTCGTCTGCTCTGAAACTGTTTATTTCAACTAAAGCTTCTTTTAGTAGCGCTAACACTGCATTGTCGTCGCTTTCATTTACTGACTCTTCTCTTGCTTTTAAAATCTCGGGCATCTTTAAAATCGTTGCCGTCAAGTTAGAGTTGTCTAGTTTAAACTTACCGTTTAAAAGGCTTAGCTGATTATAATAGCGCTGAAAAACCTCTTCATCTATTTCGTAGCTGTTTTCTTTTTCGTTCGCTTCATAAGACAAATACATTTCAATTTTACCACGTTGGAGGTCCGTGGCTATTTTCTTTCTAAAAACCAACTCTTGGTCTTTGAATAAGGAGGGAACTTTAACGCTAACATCCGCTTGCTTACTGTTCAGGGATTTAAGCTGAATTGTAATTTTCTTATTCCCTATTACTCCTTCGGCTTTTCCATAGCCGGTCATTGAATGTATCATGCAGTAAATTTAGTTGCCAAAGGTAATTTATTCTAAAAAAGGTTATTTAGCAGGTTTTGTTTGTAGAAAAAGCTCGTCTAGTTGCTCTTTACTAATTGGTGCAGGTGCGTCTATCATTACATCTCTTCCACTGTTGTTTTTTGGAAATGCAATGTAATCTCTTATAGAATCTGAGCCTCCAAATAAGGCACACAATCTGTCAAAACCTAGTGCAATCCCTCCATGTGGGGGAGCTCCGTATTCAAACGCGTCCATTAAAAATCCAAACTGAGCTTTTGCTTCTTCAACCGTAAACCCTAACAAGCTCAACATTTTTTCCTGAGTTGACCTGTTGTGTATTCTAATAGAGCCTCCACCAACTTCGACACCATTAATAACCATGTCGTAAGCGTTTGCTCGAACTTCTCCTGGGGCTGATTCTAGCTTGTCAAAATCTTCAACTTTAGGTGATGTAAAGGGATGATGCATGGCATGGAATCGCTTCGTTTCTTCGTCCCACTCTAACAAAGGAAAGTCTGTAACCCATAGAGGGGCAAAGGTGTTTTTGTCTCTTAAACCCAATTCAGCTCCTAAATGTAATCTGAGTTCACTCATCGCAGAGCGACTTTGTTCTATATTACCCGAAATAATTAAAATTAAATCACCCTTCTCTGCGCCAACTTTCTCTACCCAAGCTTGCATTTGCTCTTCGATGTAAAATTTATCTACTGATGATTTAATACTGCCATCATCATTTATTTTGGCATAAACCAACCCCTTAGCCCCAACTTGAGGTCGCTTAACAAATTCGGTTAATGCATCAAGTTGTTTTCTTGTATAGTTTGCACAGCTTTTGGCACATATTCCAACAACCAATTCTGCTTCGTCAAAAACTTTAAAACCTAAGTTTTGGGTTACGTCGTTTAATTCGTGAAACTCCATTCCAAATCGAATATCTGGTTTATCTGAACCATACAAGCGCATGGCGTCTGCATAATCCATTCTTGGGAAGTCTTTTAATTCAACACCCTTCACCGTGTTGAAAAGATGGCGCATCATGTGCTCAAAAGTGCTAAGAATGTCTTCTTGTTCTACGAAAGTCATTTCGCAATCGATCTGCGTAAATTCAGGCTGACGATCAGCTCTTAAGTCTTCATCTCTAAAGCATTTAACAATTTGAAAGTAACGGTCGAATCCTGAAACCATCAGCAATTGCTTGAATGTTTGGGGAGATTGTGGCAAAGCGTAAAACTGTCCTTCGTTCATTCTTGACGGAACAACAAAGTCACGAGCCCCCTCAGGAGTAGATTTTATTAATACTGGAGTTTCAACTTCAATAAAGTCTGCACTGTCTAGGTAATTTCTAACTTCTTTTGCTAACTTACTTCTTAGGAAAAGCTTTTCTTGAATAGGATTTCTTCTTAGGTCCAAATAGCGGTACTTCATTCTTAACTCTTCTCCACCATCGGTTTCATTTTCAATCGTGAATGGAGGAGTTTTCGAGGCATTTAAAACAGTCAATTTTGAAACATTGATTTCGATGTTTCCAGTTGGCATTTTATCATTTTTGCTGCTTCGTTCCACTACAATTCCTTCAATCTGAATGACATATTCCCTGCCTAACTCTCTAGCTTGCTTGCAGATTATGGCATTTTCATCCATATTGAAGGTCAACTGAGTAAGTCCATATCTATCTCTTAAATCAACAAAGGTTAATCCTCCAAGGTCTCTTGATTTCTGTACCCAACCCGAAAGTTTTACCGTATTGTTAAGATTTTCAATGCGCAATTCTCCGCAGTTGTGTGTTCTAAGCATGTTCTAATATTTTGTGCGAAATTAACAAAGTCGATGCTAACAAGCGAAGAAGTTAGACTGATCGATTTTAAGGAGATGATATTGTTAGGGTTTCTCAAAGAGAGGATAAAAAAATAAAAGGAGGGAGTCTATTATATTTTGTAATTGAAACCTTTATGAATAAATAAATTTTTTCTCTTTCACCTTCAGTCCTCCATCGTTTTATAATTTTACATTCAACATTCTTCACCGCAACTATGATTCAGCCTTTCGACGATAAGTATTTTATGAAACAAGCCCTTAAAGAGGCCAACTTAGCTTTCGATAAGGACGAGATTCCAATTGGCGCAGTCATTGTGCATGATTTTAAAATCATTGCTAGAGCGCATAACTTAACCGAAACCTTGAACGATGTAACAGCTCATGCAGAGATGCAAGCATTTACAGCAGCTGCAGATTTTTTAGGAGGGAAGTATTTAAAAGAATGCACGCTTTATGTAACATTAGAGCCCTGCGTTATGTGTGCCGGTGCTTCTTATTGGACCCAACTTAAGAAAGTAGTGTTTGGGGCGAAAGATGAAAGGCCACGTCACCAAGTCATAGAGAAGAATTCTTTATTTCATCCAAAAACAGAAGTTGTAGGAGGAATAATGGAGGAAGACTGTCAGGACTTGTTGCGGTTGTTTTTTGAAGAGAAGAGAAAGTGAGGCTCATCTCTTCATTGTCGGCTCAACCTCGCCCTTTATTAGAAATGCATTCGGGAAACTTTCTTGTATTAATAAGAGTTGCTTATTGGCTTCTAATCGGTCCAGAAAATCTCCAACTCTGACTTTGTAGTTTGGTGCTTGATAAACTAAATAACTTTTAGTGTTTGGGAAATCTCTCAAGAATTCTGATTTTGCCTTCACAGCATCAAGTCTATTATTTGAGCTTGAAAAAATTTGAATTCGATAACCGTTGTACTTCTTATTCTCTAAATAGTCTTCGATTAACAGGTCAATTTTTCCATTTTTTTTCTCTACCAATCCATGGACTCTTGTTGACGAGTCTATTTTTGTAGCTTGAATCAACGAATCGACTTGAACAGTTGACGCTTCAGTTTGTTTTACAGGACTATTTAGCGTTTCTTGAGCGAAGTAGGTAGAGAAACTAAAAACAAATGCTAGGGCAATAATGAGCTTCATTGAACTTGATTTTATGACAAAGATAACCAAGTTCATGCCAAATAGTCGTTTCTGCAATTTAACACTTGTTAAGATTAATTTAGAACCGTTCTAAATTAGCAAGTCCTGCTTTAATTTTACAGGAATCATATGGCAACAATGAGACTTGTGGTTAAATTTGCAATCGGTAAAAAATGGGTTTACCTCAAAAACGGTTTAATAAGATAAAACCTAATTAGCGAAATATGAACGTAATATCATTCAAAAAACCAGCCAACTTTTTTCTCGGTCTGTTTTCTTTTTTGTTAGCATTTAGTTTGTCGTCAACGACACTTCAAGCGCAAGAAGATGGAGAAAAATTATTTAAAAGCTATTGTGCCTCATGTCATAGTCCTGGTGCAAATATGCTGGTAGGGCCCGGTCTTGCCGGTGTTTATGACAAGTACGAGCGTGAATGGTTGTACAAGTGGATTAAAAATTCTAGTGCTTTAATTGCAGCTGGTGATCAGCAAGCTATTGCTGTTTACGAGCAATATAATAAAGTAATAATGCCTGCTCAGCCTGTAACGAATGTTCAAATTGATGCAATTCTTGATTACTTAAAAGTATATGCTGAAGCGGCCCCTGTTGTTGCAAATGCAGCAGCTGCTGGAGGAACTGAGGAAGTTATAGTGGAAGATGAAGGTCTTTCGGGATATGCCATTGCCGGAATAGTGGTTCTGTTCTTAGCTCTTATAATTTTACTTAGAAAGGTTCAATATATTTTTACCGCTGCTAAGGTAAGAGAAGCTGGCGAAGATATGCCAGAGGAAACTACGTTGATTCAAGCACTGGGAATGACAATTTCTCAAAACAAGACAATTTTTGCATTGATGGGAATAGTTTGTTTAGCGTTTTTTGCAAAAGGTGGATGGGATTCTGCTTTTGGGGTAGGGGTTTTTCAAGGGTATGAGCCAGAGCAGCCAATTAAGTTTTCTCATGAATTACATGCAGGAACAAATGGAATTGATTGTAATTATTGTCACAACAGTGCTACTTATTCAAAGTCTGCAGGAATACCTTCTCCGAACTTATGTATGAATTGTCATACGTACATTCAAGAAGGTCCGCAGTATGGTAAAGAAGAAATAGGGAAAATATACGCGGCATTGGACTTTGATCCTGTTACTAAAACATACGGTCCAAATCAAAAGCCAATCAAATGGGTTAAAGTTCACAACTTGCCGGATCACGTTTATTTCAATCACTCTCAGCACGTTTCTATTGGTAAAATTGCTTGTGAGAAATGTCACGGTCCTGTTGAAACCTACACGGTTGGAAAGCAGTACGCAGAACTGACAATGGGGTGGTGTATTAACTGCCACAGAGAAACAAAAGTTCAAATGGCCGATAATGGTTATTACGATGAAATTCACAAAAGACTTCCAGAAGAATTAAAAAAACAATATTTAGAAGATGGTACGATTACCGTTTCTGAATTAGGAGGGATTGAGTGTGCAAAGTGTCATTATTAAGATTTACCAAGAAGCAGTATAAAGCTTATGTCAAATAATAAAAAATATTGGAAAGGTGTTGAGGAGTTAAATGACTCGCCAGCTTTTCAACAGGTAAAATCACAAGAATTCAACGAATATTTGCCAGCAGAAGATTTCTTGGGTGATGAAGGTTTGTTGGAGAATTCAAATACTTCAAGAAGAGATTTTTTGAAGTATCTTGGATTTGGAGTTACAGCCGCCTCTTTGGCAGCTTGTGAGGCTCCTGTAAATAAGGTTATACCTCATGTAATTAAAGGAGATAAAACGAACCCGGGAGTTGCGAATTATTTTGCAACAAACTATTCTGATGGGTTCGATTACTGTGACATTGTTGTTAAAACGAGAGAAGGTCGCCCAATTAAAATTGAAGGGAATAAAAAATCTCCTTTAACGAATGGAGCGATTAACGCCAGAGTAAACTCGTCTGTCTTATCATTATATGATGAGAAAAGGTTTAGAGCTCCGCAAATTGGAGGAGAGCCAACAACTTGGTCTAAATTTAACTCTACTGTTAAAAAGCAGCTTGCTGAAGTGCTAGCTAAAGGCGGGAAGGTTCGAATTTTAACCAATACGATTACAAGTCCTTCAACTAAAAAGTTAGTAGGTGAGTTTATAGCTGCTAATCCTTCTGCTGATATCAAGCATGTTTCTTACGATGCAGTTTCTTCAAGTGGAATGCTAGAAGCAAACAAAGAGAGTTTTGGTATTGCTGCTCTTCCAACGTATGACTTATCAAAGGCTAAGTCAATTGTTAGTATTGGTGCGGACTTTATGAATAGCTTCCCATCATCACTTGAGTTGACTTCACAATATGCAAAAGGTAGAAAGCCTGAAAATGGCTGGATGTCGAAGCACTTCCAATTTGAAGCATCCCTTTCGTTGAGTGGTTCTAACGCAGATGTTAGAATGCCGATGAAGCCTTCAGAGTATGGAAAAACGGCCGTTTCTATTTACAATTATTTAAACGGAAATAAATCAGGTGCAGCACCAAAAGTAAAGATGGCGGCAGAGCATTTGATGGCAAACAAAGGAGCGTCTGTTGTTTTGTGTGGGTCAAATGATAAAAACATTCAAAATGTTGTAATTGCTATTAACCAAATGTTAGGTAATTATGGCAAAACGATTAACATCGATAAACCATCATTCCAAAGACAAGGAATGGATGCGGATGTTGCAGGTTTAGTAAAAGAATTAAAAGGCGGTTCTGTAGATGTGTTAATCATAGATGGAGCAAATCCCGTGTATAATATGCCAGCTGACGTTGACTTTAAAGGTGCCATGAGTAAAGCAAAAACATCGATTGTTTTCGCCAGCAGACCAAATGAAACTTCAGCCGAAGCGGAAATGGTAGGTGCGGTAGCGCATTATTTAGAGTCATGGAACGATGCTAATGCGGTTGCAGGACATTATTCGATAACACAACCTTCTATTACTCCACTATTTGATACGAAGCAATTTCAAGATTGTTTGATCAACTGGATGGAAATGGATGGTAATTATTACGACTATATAAAAACTACTTGGAGTGCTGTTACTTTTCCAATGCAATCAAAAACTTTATTGTTTGAAGATTTTTGGAATACAACATTGGAAGCGGGTTACTTTAGCGCAAATACTGCTGAAGTTGCAACTACAAGTTTTACCGATAATGCTGCTTCTGCTGTATCAGCAATTGCAAAGATAAAATCATCAGTGTTAGAAGTTGAATTTTATTCTAAGGTAGGTATTGGGAATGGTAATCAATCACACAACCCTTGGTTACAAGAATTGCCAGATCCAATCTCAAAAATTACTTGGGACAATTATATCGCTATGAACCCAACCGAGGCAAGGGAAAAAGGCTTTGCTACCGAGTATGGTGAGCAAAAGGATGCGGACACGATTAACATCACGATAAATGGTGTTGTATTCGAGAATGTGCCTGTTGTTGCTCAGCCGGGTCAAGCTCCAGGTACAGTTTCTGTTGCTGTGGGGTACGGTCAAACAATTGGAAAGAGCAATGAGGTAATTGGGTTTAATGCCTATTCAGCAATGAAAGGCATGAATAGTTACGCGTCTGACGTTTCTATGGAAGCTGCAGGTGAAAAATACCAAATTGCAACTACCCAAACTCACCAAACGGTGATGGGAAGAACTTCAGTTGTTCGTGAAACGACATTAGATGTTTTCCAAAAAGGGGTTAAAGACGATTTTAATCCTGCTCATATGTTGGCTACTCACGATGGTCCAATGAATATTAACGATGTTGATTTATGGGCAGCTCATCCAGTTGCTACAGCAGGTCACCATTGGGGAATGAGTATCGATTTAAATTCATGTATTGGTTGTGGTTCTTGTGTTACTTCTTGTAATTCTGAAAATAACGTTCCAGTAGTAGGCAAGGACGAAATTCGTCGTGCTAGGGAAATGCACTGGTTGCGTATTGATCGATATTTTAGCTCAAGCCCTGAATCTGTAGAGGATAGGAATTACGGCGAAATGGAAAGCCCAGAGGATAACCCTCAAGTAGTTCACCAACCAATGATGTGTCAGCATTGTAATCATGCTCCATGTGAGACTGTTTGTCCAGTTGCGGCAACCACTCATAGTAATGAAGGGTTAAATCAAATGACGTATAACAGATGTATTGGTACTCGATACTGTGCCAACAACTGTCCTTACAAGGTAAGACGTTTCAACTGGTTTAACTACATGGGCTATGATAAATTTGCAGATTTAAACCCATCTCAAGATGACTTAGGCAGAATGGTATTGAATCCGGACGTTACAGTTAGAGCAAGAGGGGTAATGGAGAAATGTAGTCTTTGTGTTCAAAAAATCCAAACCGGAAAATTAGACGCAAAGAAAGAATCGAGACCTGTTATGGATGGTGACATTGAAACGGCTTGTTCTTCAGCTTGTCCGACGAATGCGATCACTTTTGGAGATTACAACGATAAGTTAAGTAAAGTACTAGCCGCTTCTCAAAGTAACCGTGCATACCGAGTTATTGAAGAAGTTGGAACACAATCAAACGTTTATTACCAGACTAAGGTGAGAAATGTAGAACCAAATATTGCTTAAAACAAGATAGAATGCATCAAGAAGCAGCGATAAGACAACCGTTAATACTAGGCGAGAAATCATACGGTCAGATTACTGACGATGTGATGGCTTCCGTAGTTGGAAAAGCCAACCGTTCATGGTGGATAGCCATTGGGATTGCAGCCGTTATGGCAGCATGGGGTATTGGTTGTATCTTATATTTAATAGGAACAGGAATTGGAACTTGGGGTTTGAACAAAACCGTAGGTTGGGCTTGGGACATTACAAACTTCGTTTGGTGGGTTGGTATTGGTCACGCTGGAACGTTGATTTCTGCGGTCCTTTTATTATTTAGACAAAAATGGAGAATGGCAATTAACCGTTCTGCGGAAGCGATGACCATTTTTGCTGTAATGATGGCAGCTGTCTGGCCTGGCATTCACATGGGTAGGATTTGGTTGGCATATTTCGTTTTCCCACTACCAAACCAATTCGGTTCTCTTTGGGTAAACTTTAACTCTCCTTTGTTGTGGGATGTATTTGCGATTAGTACCTACTTCTCTGTATCATTGGTTTTTTGGTACATCGGTCTAATTCCTGATTTTGCTACCATTAGAGATAAAGTAACTCAAGTAGTTCCTAAAAAAGTATATACTCTCTTAGCTTTTGGTTGGACAGGTAACGCTAAGGCATGGAACCGATTTGAAGAAATTTCATTGGTACTTGCAGGTTTAGCAACTCCTTTGGTATTTTCAGTTCACTCTATTGTATCGATGGATTTTGCTACTTCAGTAATTCCTGGATGGCATACAACCATCTTTCCTCCATATTTTGTTTCTGGAGCTGTATTCTCGGGATTTGCTATGGTGCAAACACTATTGATAATTATGAGAAAGGTAATGCACTTAGAGAATTACATTACAATCAAGCACATAGAATACATGAACATTGTAATTATTGTTACAGGTTCTATTGTAGGAGTAGCGTATTTAACTGAGTTATTTATTTCTTGGTATTCTGGTGTTGAATACGAGGCTTATGCATTTATCAACAGAGCTACCGGACCTTATTGGTGGGCATATTGGGCAATGATGACGTGTAATGTTGTTTCACCCCAAGTGTTTTGGTTCAAGAAATTGAGAACAAGCATTGGCTTTACATTCTTTATGTCGATTGTAGTGAACATTGGTATGTGGTTTGAGCGTTTTGTAATTATTGTGACTTCATTGCACAGAGATTACTTACCATCAAGTTGGACCATGTTCCACCCTACATTTGTAGATATTGGGTGTTTCATCGGAACGATTGGAATTTTCTTTGTGTTGTTTTTATTATTCGCTAGATTTTTCCCTGTATTACCATTGAATGAATTGAAAACAATCTTGAAATCTTCAGGAGAACAGTACAAAAACCAACCAACTACTGAAGAGCACTAAAAAGGATTTAAGATGAAGGATAATAAAACTATATACGCAATGTACGACGACGACATGACTCTTTTAGCAGGAGCTAAGGAGTTAGTCGCAAAAGGCATTTACATTAGAGATGTTTTCTCACCATTCCCAATACATGGATTAGATCCTGTAATTGGAATCAAGCAAACTAGATTAGCCATTTGTGCTTTTATTTACGGTTTGGTTGGCCTTTCATTAGCTTTGGCGGGCATGTATTACTTTATGATTGTAGATTGGCCAATGAATATTGGTGGAAAGCCGAATGATTTTTTCTATCAAAACATTCCTGCTTTTGTGCCAATTTCTTTTGAGTTTACAGTATTACTCGCAGCTCACGGAATGGCACTAACTTATTTCATAAGAAATTGGACGTTGCCTGGTGTTACTGCTAGAAATCCATACCCTGAAACTACAAATGACAGATTTGTTATGGAAATTCATCCATCAGATTTTGGAATGTCTGTGGAAGATTTGACTGCTGAATTGCAGAAGACAGGTACAATATTAATTGAAGAAAGATAAGTGGAACTATTATTTTGAATAGAGACAGAATGAAACGAATTATCAATACAATATTTATGGCAACCATCGGAACAATGTTCTTTGTTGCCTGTGAGGACCCTCAAAGTCCAGGATTAGAATACATGCCTGACATGTATCGTTCTCCTGCCATAGAAATTTATGTAGATTATGAATTTCCGGATTCATCTACTGCTAGAAAAGCTCCTATTGGATCGATTCCACAAGGTTACAAGCCTTATGCATACCCAAATACAAATGAGGGTTATGAAATGGCAGGGCAGCAATTATCCAACCCTTTGTTGTTGACTGAAAAAACAATTAAGGAAGGTCAAAAATTGTACACTTCATTTTGTGCACATTGCCACGGGAAGAAAGGATTAGGTAAAGGATCTATTCAAAATGCGATTTATGGAGCTGTTCCATCATATGCTGATGAGACACCAAATAGAAGAGGAAACAGATCAATGAAAGAGTTAACTGAAGGGCATATCTACCATACAATTATGTTTGGATTAAATGCAATGGGACCTCATTCAAGTTTAATTCGTGAAAACGATAGATGGGAAATTGTTGCTTACGTACAAACTTTGCAGGGAAAAGATCCTCTAGCAAATAAGACTGAACAACCAATAGCAGAAATTGCTGAATAAAAATTCAAACCAGAACAGACGAAAAAATTAAACGATGGATTTTATTTTTACAAAAAAAGCTAAACTTATATTCTCAGTATTGATGCTGATAGGATTTGTAGCGACGATGGTTGGTTATATGACTGATCATTCTGATCATAGTGCCGATAGGTTATGGGCAAACATATTTGTAAATGGATTTTTCTATTTTGCCATTAGTTTAGGTGCCTTGTTTTTCTTGGCTTTACAATATGTAACGGAGGCCAGTTACATGATTGCTTTGAAAAGAGTAATAGAAGGGATTTCACAATACATATTTGTAGGCTCTGCCATTCTTATTGTATTCTTTGCTGCTGGTACTTTTCACTGGCACCATGTTTACCACTGGATGGATATTTCAGTTATGTATGAGTTCGTGAAGGAGGCTTCCATTGGTACTCCTCATCCTGAGTACCTCCATGAAATGGTAGACGGAGCTGTGAAGAATTCTGATTACGATAAAATTATAGCAGGAAAATCAGCTTATTTAAACCAGCCATTCTTCTGGATTAGAACGTTAATCTACATTGGTGTTTGGTGTTATTTTGCGAATCTTTTTAGAAAAAGATCGTTATTGGAAGATGCACAAGGTGGTACTAAAATTCACTTTAAGAATATAACGTATGCAGCTATTTTCTTGGTATTCTTTGCATTTACATCTTCTACTGCATCTTGGGATTGGATTATGTCGATTGACACACACTGGTTCTCAACCTTATTCGGTTGGTATGTATTCTCAGGTATGTGGGTTAGTTTCCTTATCGTGTTTGTACTAATGTCAATTTGGTTGAAAAATAAAGGTTATTTACCTAATGTGAATAAAAGTCACATACATGATGCGGCGAAATGGATGTTTGCAATTAGCTTTCTATGGACGTACTTATGGTTCTCACAGTTTATGCTAATCTGGTATTCAAACATTCCTGAAGAAGTTACTTATTACATCACTAGAATTGATCATTACAAATGGTTGTTTTTCGGTATTTTCTTTGTGAACTTCTTGTTCCCTATGGTAATTTTAATTGCTAGAGATGCTAAAAGGCAAATTGGATATTTAATTGTAGTTGGTGTTATCATTTTTGTAGGGCATTGGTTAGATGTTTATATGATGATTATGCCAGGTAGCCTTGGAAACCATGCACACCTTGGTTGGATGGAGCTTGGAATGGCATTAGGATTTTTAGGACTGTTTTTATTTGTTGTATTTAGAGCATTCTCTAAAGCGCCGATATCGGTAGTGAACCATCCATTCTTGGATGAAAGTAATCATTTACATATCTAAAAGATTAAATAGAAGATAATGACTGATTTGTTGATTTTATTAGGAGTAGTACTAGGAATTATTGCCATCAGTAAGGTAGTAAGTGTGCTAAATATGGTTTCTGTTGCCAAGGGAGAAAATTCTTACATGCCAAATGCCAGAGAGAACAGATTTCAGGCTAGATTAATGCCAGTATTTTTGATTGCGTACTTCGCTTTCATTATATGGCAATTGGTTGCTTGGGGCGATAGAATGTTGCCAGTTGCGGCATCAGAACATGGTGAGATTGTAGATAATTTAATGGACATTACTTGGATCGTTATTGCTCCGGTTTTTGTTATTACGCACATTTTGTTATTTTATTTTGCATGGAAATATGCATATGATAAGAACAGAAAAGCGACTTACTTTTCACACAGTAACAAACTAGAGATTTTGTGGACTGCAATTCCAGCAACTGTATTGTTAATCTTAATTCTTTACGGTTTAAGCATCTGGAATGATATTACCACTCCTCTTACAGCTGAAGATGATAAGATTGAAATTGAACTTTATGCTCGACAGTTTGACTGGACTGCAAGATATCCTGGAGAAGATGGAAAATTCGGCGAAGCAAGTGTAAGGTTGATAGAAGGTATTAATATGTTAGGTCTAGATTCTACTGATGTAAACGGGGCGGATGACAAATATGTTAAAGCTGAGTTTTACTTACCTGTGAATAAGGATGTTCAGTTTTACTTCCGTGCACAAGATGTAATTCACTCTGCTTATATGCCTCATTTTAGAGCTCAAATGAACTGTGTTCCGGGAATGACGACAAGATTTCAATTCAAGCCAAACAAGACCACGGCGGAAATGAAAGAAATTACAGGAGATGAAGATTTTGAATATTATTTGCTTTGTAACAAGATTTGTGGTGCAGCTCACTATAACATGAAAATGGAAATTAAAGTTGTAAGTGAAGAGGATTACAATAAGTGGTTGAGTGAACAAAAGGAGTTTTTAGCAGTTGAGGAAAGTATCGAAGATAAAACAGAGGAAAGTCCTCAGATGGACACCACCCAAACCAAAGTAGGAGAAAGTACTCAACTTTCAGCGTTAAATTAATTAAGATAAATTAATAGGATATGGGAGCAACAGCGCACCACGAGGATAACGATTTTTTATTTAAGTACATTTTTAGTACAGATCATAAGATGATTGCAAAGCAATTCTTCTTAACAGGCTCTTTAATGGGACTTGTTGGTATGGTCATGTCAATGATTTTTAGATTGCAGCTCGGTTACCCGGGAGAAAGTTTCGCATTTTTAGAGCCAATTCTAGGCAGTTGGGCGCCTGAAGGTATTCTTGCTCCAGACAAGTATTTGGCGTTAGTAACAATCCACGGAACCATTATGGTTTTCTTTTTACTTACCGCAGGTTTAAGTGGTACGTTTAGTAATCTGCTTATTCCACTTCAGATTGGTGCAAGAGATATGGCTTCAGGGTTTATGAACATGTTGTCTTATTGGTTCTTTTTCATCTCATCTTGTATAATGATAGCTTCTTTATTCGTTGAGGGTGGACCTGCTGCAGGTGGATGGACAATATATCCTCCATTAAGCGCATTACCTCAAGCGATGCCGGGATCAGGAATGGGTATGACCTTGTGGATTACGTCAATGTCGTTGTTTATTGTATCATCATTGATAGGGTCTCTAAATTATATTGTAACAGTGTTTAACTTGAGAACAAAAGGTATGACAATGACAAGGCTGCCTCTGACCATCTGGGCGTTCTTGATTACTGCTGTATTAGGAGTTCTATCTTTTCCAGTTTTATTTTCAGCAGTATTGTTGTTATTATTCGATAGAAGTTTTGGAACAAGTTTTTACCTTTCTGATATTTATATATCTGGTGGAGCACTTGAAGTAGCTGGAGGTTCTCCAATTTTATATGAGCACTTATTTTGGTTCTTGGGTCACCCTGAGGTTTACATTATTTTGTTACCTGCTTTAGGAATTACTTCGGAAGTCATTGCAACTAACTCAAGAAAACCAATTTTCGGTTATAGAGCGATGATTGGATCTATACTTGCTATTGCTTTTATTTCTTTCCTTGTTTGGGGTCACCACATGTTTATCACTGGAATGAACCCATTTTTAGGAGCTGTATTTACTTTTACGACACTATTAGTAGCTATCCCCTCTGCTGTTAAAGTATTTAATTACTTAACTACTTTATGGAAAGGTAACATTCGTTTTACGCCCGCCATGTTATTCGCGATTGGATTGGTTTCAACGTTTATTACTGGTGGTTTAACAGGTATTATCCTTGGTGATTCTGCTCTAGATATTAATGTGCATGATACCTATTTTGTAGTGGGTCATTTCCACATTGTTATGGGTCTGTCAGGTACTTTTGGAATGATTAGTGGTATTTATCATTGGTTTCCAAAAATGTTTGGTCGAATGCTAGATAAGAATTTAGGTTACATTCACTTTTGGGCAACCATTGTTTCAGCGTATGGGGTGTTTTTCCCAATGCACTTCCTAGGCCTTGCAGGTGTGCCAAGAAGATATTATGCCAATACAGAGTTCCCAATGTTTAATGAAATGTATGATATTAATGAGCTAATTACAGTGTTTGCAATGATTGCTGGTTTCGCTCAGTTATTTTTCATCTTTAATATATTCTATAGCATGTTTAAAGGTCCGAAAGCACCTCAAAACCCATGGGAATCAACTACATTGGAGTGGACAACTCCAGTTAAACACCTTCACGGCAACTGGCCGGGAGAATTACCGGTAGTGCACAGATGGCCTTATGATTATTCTAAGCCGGGAATGGAAGAAGATTTTATTCCTCAAACAGAACCTCTAAGAGAAGGCGAAGAAGAAAGTCACTAATTCGACAGACTAATATAATTGAAATGTCCTTACTTTCGTAGGGACATTTTTTTATGCCAAAAATTATTAAAACATTAGTTGTATTCTTTCTGCTATTGTCGTCAGTTGGCAGTAGAGCTCAAACTTTCGAACAAGAATTAAAAGATGCTGTTAAAACAACACCAAAGTTTGAATTCAGAATGGATTCAAGGCACTCTTTCATAAACCAAAGAGGTGTTAAGACTGCAGGTGTAAAAATTGGATTACAGTTTGCTGAAAAGTTGAGTTTTGGAATTGGTTATAACCAACTTTGGTCACCACTTTCTACAACAATATTTCAAAACGGGCTAGAAACCAAAGTTGATTTGGGCTTTCATAATGTAAGCCCTTATGTGGAGTATGTGTTTTTTAGAGACAACAAGTGGGAGTTATCTATCCCGGTTCAAATGGGTTTAGGGAGCTCTTATTATTCAAATAGTTCAGATGTTGGAGCTGAGAAATTGAGGAAGGAGTTTGTAATGAGTTACGAGCCGGCGATAACTTTTCAATACAGGTTATTTAAATATTTCGGAGCAGGCTTTGGAATAGGGTATCGATTTATGTTTGTTTCAAACGACCAGCTAAAAGAGAAATTTACTTCGCCTGTTTATATCTTTAAAACTAGAATATATTTTCAAGATATTTTGAGAGATTTGAACATTGATTAAATGATTAGTTTTGAAAGGAAGAAGAGAGTAAAATGAACGACAATTTGAATCCCAATATAGATTTAGACAGGTCGGGCGAAGTAGAAATTGAAAAGGTTTTACGCCCACTTAGTTTTGATGATTTTACCGGTCAAGGACCTGTTGTAGAAAATTTGAAAATTTTTGTTTCAGCTGCTTCGCAACGAGGCGAAGCTTTAGACCATGTTCTATTGCACGGACCTCCGGGTTTGGGAAAAACAACTTTGGCTAATATAATTGCGAATGAAATGGAAGTTTCTTTCCGTGTTACTTCTGGCCCAGTATTAGAGAAGCCTGCTGATTTAGCTGGTTTACTTACTAATTTGGAAGAAGGGGACGTTCTTTTTATAGACGAGATTCATCGATTAAGCCCAGTGGTTGAAGAGTATTTATACTCGGCAATGGAGGATTATAAGATTGATATTATGATTGATTCTGGTCCAAATGCAAGAAGTGTACAAATTAAGATAAACCCTTTTACTTTAATTGGGGCCACCACTCGCGCTGGACTGCTCACTGCACCCCTTCGAGCTCGTTTTGGTATAAATTCCAGATTAGAATATTATGACAGAGATTTGTTGGCTACAATTGTGAAACGTTCTTCAGGTATACTGAATATAGAGGTCAAGAATGATGCTGCTTACGAAATTGCGGGCAGAAGTAGAGGTACGCCTCGAATTGTCAACTCCTTGTTGAGAAGAGTGCGAGATTTTGCACAAATAAAGGGAAATGGTATCGTAGATATCGAAATATCTTTGATGGCTTTAGGAGCGCTTAATGTTGATAAATATGGTCTCGATGAGATGGATAATAGAATTTTAGTTACCATCATAGATAAATTCAAAGGAGGACCTGTTGGATTAAGTACGATAGCAACAGCTGTTGGGGAGCAGGCTGGAACAATCGAAGAGGTATACGAACCATTCTTAATAAAGGAAGGGTTTATTACGAGAACTCCAAGGGGTAGAGAAGTTACAGATGCGGCCTACAAGCACTTGGGTAGGACTAATTCGCGAAACGAAGGAACACTTTTCGAATAAACAATGCCATTAAGTACTACCCAAATTGTTAAAAATATTGCTCATCAACTTGGGTTTGATTATGTAGGAATTTCGAAAGCCGAGTTTTTGACAGAAGATGCTATTCGATTAGAGGATTGGTTGAATGCTGAAGGAAACGGAAAAATGTCCTACATGCAAAACCATTTTGATAAAAGAGTGGATCCCACGAAGCTTGTAGAAGGTTCAAAGTCGGTTGTATCGTTACTGTATAATTACCATACAGAACATCGCCAAACTGATCCCCAAGCACCCCAATTAGCTAAATATGCATACGGTGAGGACTATCATTTTGTAATACGAGATAAGTTAAATGAATTTTTCTATTTATTACAGCAACAAATTGGTGCTGTCGAAGGCCGATCATTTGTTGATTCAGCTCCAGTTTTAGACCGTGCTTGGGCTCGCAAAAGTGGATTGGGTTGGATAGGAAAAAATAGCATGCTCATCAACAAGCATAGAGGTTCGGACTTTTTTATTGCGGAACTTATTATTGACTTGGAGTTGGAGCCGGATGGGCCAATAAAAGATTATTGTGGAACCTGCACCAAGTGTATAGATAGTTGTCCTACCGATGCGATTTTGCCACAGCGCCAAATAGATTCTAACAAGTGCATTTCGTACGTTACGATTGAGCTAAAGGATGAGAACCTTCCCAAAGAATTTAAAGGTAAAATGCAAAACTGGATGTTTGGATGTGATATCTGTCAAGATGTATGTCCATGGAATAGATTTGGAAAACAAAACACAGAAAAACGGTTTCAGCCTCGATTAAATTTATTGGATTTGACGAAAGAGCATTGGCAGGAATTAGGGCAAGAGGACTTTTCTGCGCTCTTTAGTAAATCTGCAGTAAAGCGAACAAAGTTTGTTGGTCTCAAGCGAAACATCGACTTTATAAAATAAAAAAAGCCCCGAATAAAATTTGGGGCTATGTTAATATTATATTTTTTTAATAAGATCTTTAAGAAATCGTCTCAAAAACTTCCAAAATTACATCTCGGTAAACATGACCAAATGTAGCCAAGCACCATGCCTTTAACATCAATGATTCTTTTGGTTTTAGCCATTTTCTAGCTTTACTCAATTCTTTCTTAAAAAGTACCCTATCAAAACTTACTCTCGTAAGCACCTTTTTGCTCATCTCGTACATTGTGGTAGTGGTTTGTTTCTGAGTACAATTTACGCACGAATTAGTGTAAAATTGTCAAATGACCCCCAACATTTTTAAACAATTAACATTTGAAAAGCTGTTAATTACTCTTCTCCCCAACGGTAGCTGCTGTCTTCCAAGCCTAACAAGTCAATTACTCGACTTACCACAGTCTGTGATAATTCCTCGATTGATTTTGGTTGACTGTAGAATGAAGGAATGGCTGGACAAATTATACCTCCTGCTTGCGTGACGGTTGTCATATTTTGAAGGTGAATTAAGCTAAGAGGAGTGTCTCTTGCAACTAATATTAGTTTTCTGCGTTCTTTTAAAATTACATCTGCCGCTCTTGTGGTAAGGTCATTTGATACGCCCGAGGCAATTCTTGCTAAGGCTCCCATAGAACACGGCACAACAACCATAGCATTGTATTTAGCTGATCCAGAGGCGAACGGAGCCATGAAGTTATTTTTAGAATAAAAGGTAAAAGGATAGTTTTGGTATTCTTTATTCCCTAACTCAAGTTCCCAATTTAGTTTCGCATTGTCAGACATAACAACTCCAACAGCATCAATTTGTGAACTCAATTTGGCCAATTTGTCTAAAAGCAGCTTCGCGTAAATTGAACCTGAAGCACCTGAAATGGCTACAATTATTTTATTTTTCATAGGTTTCCTAAAAATTGATACCGTAATGTAAAGGCAATGTAATGATGATACATTCCACTGTCAAAAGGTAATTCATTACTGCCACTGTCATATTTTCGGAACGGTAAAAATGAAGTGTTAAACCTCCAATTCATAATAATGTTATCCGTAAAATTAAAACTTACACCTAGCAGAAAAGCATAATCATTATCGTGGAATTGATTTAATTGTGGTTCTATTTCGAATGTTCCATTCTCATCTTCAAGATATGAAGACAGCAAACGACTATAAGATAATCCTGCTTCGTAAGTAAATTTATTTTTATGGTATTGAAGCATAAGAGGGATCTCGATGTAGGGCATTCTAAGCAAGAAGAAATCATTATCTCCTTTATCCGGTCGAGCATTTTTACGGCTTCCTTTTTCGCTAAAATTAATTTCAAATTGAAAGTCTAATTCTTTGGTGAACTTCGTATTTGAGAATAGACCTGCATTTATACCAGCTTTATTAAAACCAGCATAACCATCTCCTCCTATTTGAGAGGCATTAACACCGAAAGAAGCTCCTGCTCGAAATTGTTGGGAGTATGCAAACCCAGATAAGATGGAGAAGAAGACTAGAAAACTAAAGTGTTTCATAATTAGAAAACAGTAGTATAGTAATTGGGTTCTTAATTATGGGATTCTTTTTATCTATCCCGGCATATTTCCTGATAAACTGTCCATTTATAGCGATCTAATCATCTATAACGCTGCAAGCGGTTATTTTTTTAAATGAACCGCATTGCCTTGAATAATTTCATACGAACTAGGGTCGCTATTAAAAACAAAAGCTACTACTTCCATATTATCAGGCTTAAACGCAGACTTAAATGTGGTGATGTATTGAATTTTTTCAATTTCTCCTACTGCGACTGGTTTCAATTCTTTCCCATATGTTCCATTTACTACCTTTCTTAACATATGTTTATGGTTGTAATCCGGTACATCAAGTGCTCCGTCCATTTGCCAATCAATTATATTACTCTCTAATAAATGCAATTGAAGATTATAGGTTTCAGTGGAGGCGATAAGCCACTCAACCTCAATTTGAACGCGAACCAATGTATCTGAACCGCTGTAAAAGCTGTTAATCTTCAGAGAGGCGATAGGACGGTCGTCTTTTATGGCTAAAAAATCTGATTCCCACTGATTGATCTGGCTACCTCTGCGTGTAGATCTACTTACTATTCCTTGAGGTAATGCACCAATATTAAGGTCGTTAAGGTAGATCTCTCCATGTCCTCCTTCGACTCTATGGTCACTCCGATATTTATCTCCCGTTGTATATGGAACTGCAAATTGGTTAGATGCATGAATTGCAATAGGAATCAATTGATCTCCATAGACTCCTACCAATTGCTCTATACGTCTGGCGCCATCAGGACAGTTGTTGCATGTATGTCCAGTAAATTCTTCAAGTACAGCGAATCGCTGCAATGAGTTATCAGGGCTTGTAACTGTGTCCCAAGTTCTGTTTGAAATAAAATCCAACAATGCATCTGCGTTATCTATATTTAAAGTTGGATCAACTATAAACTCAGTATCTCCATCTAACTCAAACGTGTCTCCTGCAGTTGCGGGAATTGGGTCATCTATCTTGTCGCATGCAAACAAGACTGTAAAAAACAAAAGTATTAGACTTATTTTTTTCATAATGTTATATTTTAAAAACTACTTGTAATTGATAAATATGCTCCTGTTGAGGCCGGGACCACTCTACAAACACCACCAACACAGAAAATCCCTGCACGTTGACGTCCTACATTTAGAGCTATTCGAGTTCCTTTATCGTTATAACCAACAGAGCCATTAAGGTAATGAATTTGCTTTTCACTATCTTCATTACCGAAGTTATATTGATCAATTACTGCAATAAACCAATGCGGAGCATAAGAATATTCCAATAAAAATGTAGCCCAATCTCCTTGGTCTTGATCAGTTAGCAAAAACTGCGCCTCTGTTCTTATTGAGCTTTTTCTGTTAAATTTATACGTTATATCCGCAATTCCAACATTAGAAAACACAGTTGCTGCGCCTGGTTTGCCTTCTATAATATCTTTGTTATATACTAGGTTTGCATAGGTAAATCTACCTTTGGTTTTACTACTAAACTTCTTAGTCAGTGTTGCATTGAAGTCTTTAAAGTAAACCTCTCCAATTTTGAAATAGTCAGATTCATAACCAAGCCGACTTCCGGTTTCGTCATTTAAAATTGTGGTATCTATATTGTTTGCTGTGGCATAGTTTACCTGAATGTCCATTCCATACTTTCCACCAAGTACTGTTCCTTTTTTAAACTTGTAAATTAAATCTGCTTGGAAGGCTACTTCCCCGTTTAGTTGAACTGCATAAGGATATAACGTTGCTAGTAAATTGTAAGTATGTTGTTTTGTAAGTGCAGGTAAATAGTTAATTAATAGATTTTGTAGTCCCTCTGAACGGTCTGAACGGAAACTCATGTTGTCATTTCTTTTGGCGGAAAGTACTAAACCAAAGCCTTTTTGAGAATACGCAGTCTGCACAAACAGAGCTTCTCCATTCTTGTAAATAAAACCGTTATCTGTAGATGGATCATTCGCCTTGTACGCATATTCCGCATCAATACTAAACTTACCTCTATGAATGTTGACTCTACCACCCACTGTGGCTACGTTTTCTGGTAAATTGAATCTAGAGTCTTGGTCTGGTTGATATTTACTGACAACACTTGCTCCTAGTAGAACTCTAGTTTTACTCTCACTTAACGCTTCAAATGCACCGTTTAAATCGAGCTCAGCGTTAAACCCTCTTACAATTCCTTCACCTAATTCAAAGAAAATTCTTTGTTTACCAATAAGGCCTGTAAATGTAAGTCCCTCTGTAACTTTGTATTTAACACGAATTCCATCCAACGCATTGTCATAACCTAAGCCTCTTTCTTCATAAGTTCTTAGGACAAGACCATTGCCAAACTGCTCGTAGAAATTACCAATCGTAACAGAAAGCTTGTCTTGTGTAAAAGAAGCAAATCGGTACGCAATACCGGTATTGTTGTTGTAACCTTCCGGATAACCAAGTAAGGCATTCAAGTAACTTTCATATCGAATTCCGGCAGAAAAGTCACCATTGGTATAGATTAAATTTAAGAATGCATTTGATCTCAAGTCCTCAGGTACTTCTTGAGCACCGGTAATTGAATCTTCAACATAATATTGAGCTTCAATTTGGAAGTTTCCTCGAATCTCTCCCTTATTTAAAACTTTATCTAACCCTGATTGAGCGTTGAGTTTTTCACTAGCAAGCAATGAGAGCATAGAAAATATAAAAATTACTCTGAATAATTTCATGTGTTTGGTGTTAGTTGCTGTTTGATTAAAACAAAAAAACCGAGATGGTTACTTCTCGGTTGAATGTTATCGATGAAGATTAGTCTATTTTTTCCCCTGCATTTAATTTTTTAACTAGTTCAATTAATTCATATTCGTCGCCTTCTGAATATGAGTTGTGTTGCCAAACTATTTTTCCATTTCCATCTACTAAGAACGTGTGAGGAACATTATTTACACCTAAAGCTCTTTTAAAATCTCCATTTGGATCGAGATATACATCATATTCCCATCCTTTTCCATTTACATAAGGAGCCACCTTTGCTGTATTTCTTGTGTCATCTATTGAAATAGCTACTAATTTTACCCCCGTTTCTTCTACCCAATCGTCATACATCTCTGCGATATTATTTAATTCTCTCTTACATGGACTGCACCAAGTTGCCCAAAAATTAATGATAATAGGTTTTCCATTATTCTCAATATTACCGGTGTTAAAAGTCGTTCCGTCTAATTTCTTCACTTCCGCCGACGGAATTTTGTTGTTGCTTTGCGCTACTGAATAGAAAGAAAAAGCGAAGGTTATTGCAAAGAGTAGATACTTAGTTAATTTCATGGTAAGGAGTTAAAAATTTATAAATAGAATCAAATGTAGTGCCAAGCAATATACACTTTGGATTCTGTTGATTATATTTGTAAAAATTAAAATTATGAGAAAAAATTTACTTTTTATCGCTTCTTTGTTAGTATTCTCAGTGGGAGGTGCCCAAAGCATTCAGTTATTGAATGGTTCTGGGATTGTAGTAAATGACGATACAGTCACTTTTACTCATTATATGGATACTGCATTAACTCAAGCAGACTTTAAGCATGATGAATTTGTGGCAGTTGTAAACAATACAGCAGCCGATACAATGAATATTGATTTAATTCGAAGTGAGATTGACTTCATTCGTAGTTCTGCTGATTATTATTGTTGGGGAACACAATGTTTGTTAGCAAGATTAGCTGGGACAAGAACCGAGTGGCAAGCATTTGATCCTGTAGAGACTTTTCCGCAGGATACTGCAGGAGGAGATGCTCCATTACAAATTTATTTGGCTCCAAGGGGTAACGACGGTGTATCTTTGTTTAAGTATACTTTTACTGATATAGATGATGCTAGTGGGAATAATGAAGCTTCTGTTTATGTAAAATGGGTAATCTTAGATACTACTGTTTATGCAGATCCTGTGATGCTTTTTGATTTAAAGCCTAGGAAGTTTTCCTTATTTGGTGATTCTATTTCAAGAAACACTGCTTTTAACGCTGACACTTTCTTGATTAGAGGCGCGTTAAACAGTAGTTCAACTTTAAATCCATTGTTTGAAGAAGAGGTGTTTTTTAATATTTTCAATGCAACAGGAAGTCCAATGCAATTGGACATGATTCGCGAAGAAATAACAACAATTACAAGAAGTGGTGACTACTTTATGTGGAACGGAACAACTATTCCTGAGACAAAGGCTGGAGTTTCTACAAGTTCTGTTGCTAATAATCCGGTATCTGTTGCTCCAAGATCAGTTGCTAATAAAGATTTTTCTATAAAATTATATTTGCAAGCAGATAGTGTTCCCGGAACAGCCATCTATAGATATTCTTTTACAGATGTAAATGATCCATCTAAAACGGGCTCATTTGTTGTAAAATGGGTAGTAGATAATTTCACCTCTTTGGAAGAAATAGAGGATCGAAATAATTTTTCAATTTACCCTAACCCAGCAGAAGCAAAGGCTACAGTAAATTTTGAAAGTCCGATGAATTTTAATCGTCAAGAAGTTCAAATGTTCAACATTCTTGGTGAGCAAGTATTTTTTGCACCTTTGAAAAAAGGGGCTACCAAATATGAACTAAATGTAGTTGATTTTCCAAAAGGTATTTACTTTGTAAACGTTATTTCCAATGGAACACGAGTAAGTTCGAAAAAAATGATTGTAAAATAATTTTTAATTGTTTTGCAAGGGAAAAGGGGCCGAAGAGCCCCTTTTTTTTATGTCATGATTTTTTTGAGTAGAATGGTTAACCCTTCCTCTGCTCCCGCTTTTATGATTGTGAAATTAGCTGTGTTGTTTAATTCCGGAGGGTTTGGGTCAATTAAGTATTTGAGGCAATTTGCGCCTACAGAGAAAGCGATGTTAGCTGCAGGGTAAACATTTAGAGATGTTCCAATAACGATTAATATTTCAGCCTCTTGAGCTAGTCTTAAAGCTTCCCCCATCATTGGAACTTCTTCTCCAAACCAAACTACATGTGGGCGCAATTGCGTTCCTCTTTCACAAAGATCTCCTAAGATTAAATCAAGTTTAGGCCAATCGTAAATAAGATTCTCAAATTTTTCACTCTTTACCTTTTTTAGTTCGCCATGAAGGTGTAATACTTTGCGAGATCCAGCCCGTTCATGCAAATTATCAATATTTTGAGTTATTACCGTTACATCATATTCTCTTTCCAACTTGGAAATTAAATAATGTGCCGCGTTTGGTTTGGCTTGAAATAATTGTCTTCTCCGCAAATTGTAAAAATGTAAGACCATTCCAGGATTTGCCTTCCACGCTTGTGGTGTAGCCACTTCTTCAACTTTATAATTCTCCCAAAGACCATCATTATCCCTAAAAGTTTTTAGACCACTTTCTGCGCTCATTCCGGCACCACTGAATACCACTATTTTTGTCATTGTTGTCTTTTTATTTAGATGAAAATACGGACTGCATTTTTCCCAGAAGCAATAGACAATTCGTACTTTTATCAGCCTTTTAAATTAATAAATATGGCTGACTCAAGAAAGCAGATAGAAGCATTAGATTATCACTCCGATGGGAAACCTGGAAAGATTGAAGTTAGGCCAACAAAACCATACAGTACCCAGCGAGATTTAGCGTTAGCCTATTCTCCAGGAGTTGCAGAGCCTTGTAAGAAAATTGCAGAAGATAAAGATTTAGCGTACAAATACACCGCAAAGGGAAACTTGGTTGCTGTAATTTCCAATGGAACAGCTGTTTTAGGTTTAGGAGATATAGGTCCTGAAGCTTCTAAACCTGTTATGGAGGGAAAAGGATTGTTGTTTAAAATTTTCGCAGATATAGATGTATTTGATATTGAGGTTGATGCAAAAGATGTTGACCGTTTTGTTGAAACGGTTAAAGCGATAGCGCCAACCTTTGGGGGAATTAACTTAGAAGACTTAAAGGCTCCGGAATGTTTTGAAATAGAGAGACGTTTAAAAGAGGAGTTGAATATTCCAATCATGCACGATGATCAGCATGGCACTGCAATAATTTCAAGTGCAGCCCTGTTAAATGCTCTAGAGTTGGCAGGGAAAAAGATTAGTGATGTTAACATCGTGGTGAATGGAGCAGGAGCTTCTGCAATGGCTTGTATTAAGCTTTATGTTACTCTAGGAGCTAAGAAATCTAATGTTGTAATGTGCGATAGCAAAGGAGCTATTCGAAAAGACAGAGCAGAATTGAATAAGTACAAAGCAGAGTTTGCAACTTCTAAAGATGTAAATACTTTGGAAGAGTGTATGAAAGGTGCTGATGTGTTTTTAGGACTTTCCAAGGGGAATATTGTATCAGGAGCGATGATTAAGACAATGGCTGAAAACCCGATCGTTTTCGCCTTGGCGAACCCAGATCCTGAAATTCCATACAAAGAAGCACTTGCAGCTAGGAAAGATATAATAATGGCAACGGGTCGTTCAGATCATCCTAATCAGGTTAACAATGTTTTGGGGTTCCCATTTATATTCCGAGGAGCTTTAGATGTTCGGGCCACCACGATTAATGAAGAGATGAAGCTTGCAGCAGTGAAGGCAATTGCAAAGATTGCAAAAGAGCCTGTGCCAGAAGAAGTAAATGAAGCTTATGGCTCTAGAAATCTATCATTTGGAAGAGATTTTATTATTCCAAAGCCAATGGACCCTCGATTGCTGATGACCATTGCTCCCGCAGTTGCGAAAGCAGCCATTGCTTCTGGCGTTGCTCAGCAACCTATTACTGATTGGGGAAAATACAAATTGGAATTGAGTAGAAGGTTGGGGCTAGACAATAAGCTCATAAAGAATATGACCGAAAGAGCTCAAGGAAAGCCACAGCGTATTGTTTTTGCTGAAGCTGATAATTATAAAGTTCTGAAAGCTGCTCAGATTGTTAAGGATGAGAGTATCGCAATTCCAATTCTGTTGGGTAATCATGAGCGGATTAATCGTTTGATCAAAGAAAATAATTTAGAGTTAGAAGGTGTTGAAATTATTAACCCGAAAGACGAAGAAAGAAATGAACAGCGATATGCTTATGGCGATGTCTTTTTCAAGAAACGTCAAAGAAGAGGATTGACTCAATATGAGGCTCGGCATAGAATGAGAGATAGAAATCATTTTGGTGCAATGATGGTAGAGCAAGGAGATGCAGATGCTTTAATTAGTGGAATTACAAGAAACTTTCCGGAAACTATTCGCCCAGCATTACAAGTAATAGGCACTCAGAAAGGAGTGAATAAAATTGCAGGAATGTATATTTTAATTACTAAAAGTGGACCTGTTTTCTTTGCCGACACAACCATAAACGTCAATCCCAGTGCCCAAGATTTAGCTGATATTACTTATTTGGCGGCAAAATCAGTAGAGCGACTAAACATTAAACCAAGGATTGCCATGTTGTCTTTCGCAAACTTTGGTTCTACCGATTTTGAAGAGTCTAAAAAAGTTAGCGACGCAGTTAAAATTTTGCACAAGGATCACCCTGAACTGATTGTTGACGGTGAACTACAAGCTAATTTTGCTTTAAATAAAGAAGCAATGAGAGAAACATTTCCGTTCTCAAAATTGGTAAATAAAAAAGTTAATGTATTAATATTTCCAAATTTGGCTGCTGGGAATATTGCGTATAAATTAGTTCAAGAAATGGGTGAAATTGAGGCAATTGGACCCATATTGTTAGGTTTAGAAAAGCCCGTTCACATTTTGCAATTAGGTAGCAGTGTGCGTGAAATAGTAAACATGGTAACCATTGCAGCGGTAGATGCTCAAACAAGAAAATAAATGATTGCTCATATTAACGGTAGATTAGTAGAAAAAAGTCCAACTTACGTTGTAATTGATTGCAATGGAGTGGGATATAAGTTGAATATTTCGTTAAATACGTATTCTAAGTTAGGTGACGGGGAAGACTGTAAACTATTTACGGAGTTTATCGTTAGAGAGGATGCCCAGTTGTTATATGGGTTTAAGGATGTATCTGAACGAAGATTATTTCAGTTGTTAATTTCGGTTTCTGGTGTTGGTCCTGCTACCGCTTTGTTAGTTCTTTCGTCTGCAGATGCGGAAGAAATTCAGCAAGCTATTCTCAGTGGCAATGCCGCTTGGTTCAAAGGGGTAAAAGGTATTGGACCTAAATCAGCACAACGGATAATTATTGATTTAAAAGATAAAGTTTCAAAAGAGAATATTTCTTCAGATAATTCTATGGGGTTGAACAATACCTTGAGGGAAGAATCGTTATCAGCGTTGGTAAACTTGGGTTTTAACAAAAATTTAGCTGAAAAAATGATTCAAAAAATATTAATAGCAGACCCGTCTGCTGCTGTTGAAGATGTTATAAAACAAGCATTGAAAGCGTTGTAAACTAGTAGGATAGAATTGATTCATAAGAAACGCTATATAAGTAGGTTTATCTTACCGATGACCTTGTTTGGGGCTTTTATTAGCTCCCTTTTGGCATCCATGCCAATTGAGCCACCTTCGCAGGGTGGCTTTGGTGTTTTATTTACCCCGGCCGACTCCACTGAAGACGATAGTAATAAAGTGAAACTTCTTTTTCCTTTCGACGACAAGAGTAATGAGGGGTACGAGAAGAATAGAAGTCCTTTGTACATGAAGGATCCGAGCAATATTAAAAAGGAATTTGTATACGACCCTACTACAGGAGAGTACAAATACTATCAAAAATTAGGGGACCGTGACTTTAGGAGCCCAAATTCTATGAGTTTGGAGGAATATTTAAAGTATGATTTGGCGAAGAGCCAAAAGGACTTTTGGAACCAAAAACAAGATGCTCAGAGTTTAAACGAAACTGGGGGGTTTAGACCACAAATTAATATTAAGGGAGAGCTTTTTGATAGAATTTTTGGTGGGAATGTAATTGATATTCGTCCTCAAGGATCTGCTGAGCTATCTTTTGGTGTTAACGTTTCTAGACGTGAAAATCCAATTTTACCCGAGCGGCAAAGGCGAACTAGCACGTTTGATTTTCAGCAAAAAATTCAGTTAAATGTTATTGGAAATATTGGGGAAAAGCTAAAGATTCAAACCAGTTACAATACAGAGGCGACTTTTGACTTTGAAAATCAAACGAAGTTAGATTATACCGGGTATGATGATGAAATAATTAAGAAGATAGAAGCGGGTAACGTATCTCTTCCTTTGCAAAGTTCATTAATAACCGGGAGTCAAACTTTATTTGGGTTAAAAACAGAACTTCAGTTTGGTAGGTTAAGAGTAACGACTTTGTTTTCTCAGGAAAAAGGTGAGAAAAAAGAAATTGATATTGCAGGTGGAGCTCAAGTTCAAGAATTTGAAAAGTCAGCCTCTGAATATGAAGATAATCGCCATTATTTTTTATCTCACTTATTTAGAGACGAGTATGAGAAGAATCTATCCTCTCCACCTCGGATTACTTCAAGAATAAATGTAACGGCTGTTGAAGTATACATTACCAATACTCAAGGTTCATTTCAGAATACAAGAAATATTCTTGCCTTTACAGATCTAGCAAATGATCGGAATATTAATAATCCGGCGAGAGTTCAACTTTCGACGCCTAGACTAAATGTTACTTCTAATGATGCCAATAGTTTATTTGCAAATTTAACTGGAGGTTATGCCGGCTCATCAGAAATTCGTGGGTTTAACAATGCGGATCAGATTTTACAGCGAGAATTACTTAAAAGTGGAGAAGATTATGAAAGGTTGGAAAATGCAGTATTGCTTTCTCCAAATGAATATACTTTGAACCCGCAGTTGGGTTATATTTCATTAAATAGAACGCTTAACCCACAGGACGTGCTTGCAGTGTCTTACCGTTACACTTATAATGGTCAAGTGTATCAAGTTGGGGAGTTAAGTACAGATGGTATTGATGGTCAAAATGCATTGTATCTGAAACTATTGAAGGGAACCATCATCAACCCTTCTTTACCTTCATGGGATTTGATGATGAAAAACGTATATTCTTTGGATGCGTTTAATGTTAGTCCGGATAACTTTACCTTTGAAATTTGGTATTTAAATGAAGAGACAGGAGTTGAGATTCCATATTTCCCATCTGGAAAACCTGCTAACAAGCCATTAATCAATGTGCTCGGTTTAGACCGAATGACTGTTACCAACCAACTACAGCCAGATGGGCTATTTGACTTTATTCCAAATGTGACCATTAACCCTCAAAACGGGAAAATATATTTCCCAGTCTTAGAGCCATTTGGAGACTATTTAAAGTCACAGTTTAACGACCAAAACCTAGCAAATAAGTATGCATACGATTCTCTTTATACCACTACTAAAATTCTTGCCCAACAAGACGTAGATCACAATCGGTATACGTTTAGGGGAAGGTATCAATCGAGCTCCGGTTCAGAAATATCGTTAAATTCGTTTAACATCCCTCAAGGCTCTGTTACAGTTACAGCCGGAGGTGCTCAGTTGACGGAAAATGTTGATTATACTGTTGACTATAACTTAGGAAGAGTCCGAATTTTGAACGAAGGAATTTTGGCTTCAGGGCAACCGATAAAAGTTTCTTTAGGTAGTAATTCTTTATTCAACGTACAGACTAAAACGCTTATTGGTTCTCGGTTTGACTATAGAGTTTCTGATGATATAAACCTTGGAGGAACAATCCTTAACTTGACTGAACGGCCTTTAACCAGAAAGATAAATATTGGTGATGAACCGATATCGAATACCGTAGTTGGATTAGATGGATCGTATACTTCAGAAGCACCAATTTTAACAAAGTTGGCCGATATGTTACCTTTTTATAGCACAAAAACGAAGTCGACGTTTACCATAGCAGGTGAGGTTGCCAAGCTTTTTCCGGGAAACTCTAGAGCTATAACAAAAAGTGGAATCGCATATATTGATGACTTTGAAGGGAGTCAGACGGTATTAGATATTCGTTCTTTTAATGCTTGGGCATTGGCAAGTACACCACAAGGGCAAGATGATTTATTTCCAGAGGCGAACTTACCAATGAATGACTTATCATATGGTTATAATAGAGCTAAATTAGCATGGTACACGATTGACCCGTTGTTTTTTAGGAATGATTCAAGAACTCCAGGACACATCCGCGATTCTGATAGCCAATCCAATAATTATTCAAGGGAAATTTTAGAGACAGAGGTTTTTCCAAATAAGGATCCAGAGCCAGGATTAATCAATAACCTACCAACGTTGGATTTGGCATTTTACCCGCGTGAGAGAGGACCCTATAATTATGAAGTAAACCCAACCCCTTTTTCCGACGGGATTAGCAGTCAAGGACTTTTGAATTCTCCAGAAACTAGGTGGGGTGGGATTATGCGAGAAATAACTTCTAGTGATTTTGAGGCTTCTAATGTTGAATTTATTCAATTTTGGATCATGGATCCATTTAACGATCAAGATGGTAATCCAAATCATAACGGAGGTCAGCTTTATTTCAACATTGGGTCTGTTTCTGAAGATATATTGAAAGACTCTCGAAAGAGTTTTGAAAACGGATTCGATAAAAACGGTGATATAGCTAACACCGACGAAACTGTTTGGGGAAGAATCCCAACGATTCAATCTGTCGTAAATGCATTTGACAATAACCCAGATTCAAGGAGTTTTCAAGATATTGGATTAGATGGTTTGTCAGATGATGATGAAAGAGCATTTTTTCAAGGGTATTTGGATTCTTTGGCGAATGTGATTGCAGACCAGAATGTTCTAGGCTCCTTTTTCAGTGACCCCTCAAATGATAATTATCATTACTACAGAGGTAGAGATTATGACGATGAGCAATTGTCGATATTAGATCGTTACAAAAAGTTTAATGGCCATCATGGCAATTCGCCTACTGGTGATCAATCATCTGAAAGCTATCCCACCGCTTCAACAACTATCCCTGATGTTGAAGACGTCAATAGAAACTTTAATTTAGATAGAACAGAGAGTTACTTTCAATATAAGGTTCAACTAACACCTGACTTATTAACGCCGAATAATGTTGGTAGTAATTTTATTACTGACGTTGTTCGTGCTACCAAGAATGTGAATGGTGATGTAAAAACAGTTAATTGGTATCAGTTTAAAATCCCAATTCGTCAACCTGAAAAAGTTATTGGAGAGATTAGAGATTTTAAATCGATTCGTTTCATGAGGATGTTTCTGAAAGGGTTTGATGAAGAAGTTGTTGTTCGTTTTGCCCGACTTGGTTTGGTGCGAGGTGAATGGAGAAGTTACCAAGGGTCGGACATTCCACCAGGAGACACTCATGGATCTGAGCCGGGAGCATCTACGTTTAATATTGGAGCTGTGAATGTGGAAGAGAACTCAAATCGGGTGCCTATTAACTATACTATTCCACCGGACATTAACAGGGAAATTGATTTTGGAACTACCAATCAAAGGCAGTTGAATGAGCAGTCTCTGGTATTAGATGTTTGTGATTTACAAGATGGGTATTCAAAATATGCATTCCGATACTTAGATTTAGATATTCGACAGTACAAAAGACTAAAAATGTTTGCTCATGCTGAGGCAGGAAGCGAAGATGAGTTTTTGAATAATGGAGATGTATCAGTTGTACTTCGGTTAGGAACTGATTTTGCAAACAACTATTACGAATATGAAGTGCCATTGGACGTTACGCTACCAGGTAGAAATCAACCTGAGGAGGTTTGGCCTGATAACAACGATATTGACTTAGAATTTGATAAGTTAATAAATGCGAAGCAAGCAAGAAATCGATTAACTATTGGACCTGGAAGTGGGGTTTTAATAGGGAATGACTACGAGGCAGTTGATGGTAAAAATATCATTCGAGTAAAGGGAAATCCAAACCTTGCAGAGGTAAGGGTAATTATGATTGGAGTTCGAAACAGAAGAGGGGGACCAATCGAATTCCTGGATGATGGTTTGGCAAAATGTGCTGAGGTTTGGGTTAATGAATTACGCTTGTCAGACTTTAACAATGACGGAGGTTGGGCAGCAACAGCGAGAGCTACCGCCCAAATTGCAGATTTAGGATCGGTTAACTTATCCGGTAGCTATAGCACTCCTGGTTGGGGTAGTTTAGAACAGAAATTGAATGAACGTCAAAGAGAGACAAAGCAACAATATGATTTATCTGCAAGTGTAGAGTTGGCTAAGTTTTTGCCAAAGGAAGCGAATGTTAGTATTCCAATGTACTATTCTGTTTCTGAAAGTGTTATTCGACCAGAGTTTAACCCTCTTGATCCAGATATTAAGTTAAAAGACTTTTTTCGCTCCCCGGAATTGTCTGAAGAATTTAAAGATTCTATTCGAAAAATAACCGATGATGTGACTAGAAGAAGGAGTCTGAACTTTACGAATGTTCGTAAAACCCCAGGACCTAATAAGAAGAAATCAAATTTTTATGATATCGAGAACTTTTCGTTTACTTATGCATATTCGGAGATTTTTAAAAGAAATGTAACTACTGAAAAAGACAAACAAGAAACCTACCGAGGTCAAGTCAATTATACTTTCTCTGGAAAAGCAAAAAGTATTGAACCTTTTAAAAATGTGAAGGTGTTTGACAATAAGGCATTCAAAATAATTAAAGATTTCAACTTCAACTTTGTACCAAGTCAAATTAGTGTTCAGAACTCTTTTGATAGAAATTATCAAGAGAGACAAGCCCGTAACATTACCAGTTCTTCTACAGGAACATTCATTAATAAATCTCCAGTTTTTTATCAGAAGGCATTTAATTGGCAACGATTATATACGTTGCGACATAAGTTTACCCAATCAATTACATTCAACTTTTCGGCCTCTACAAGAGCGTTAATTGGTGAGCCAGATGGGGCTGTTGATAAAAGAGACGAAGAATCATATCAGGCCTATAAAACAGAGGTTTGGGAAAACATAAAGGGTTTTGGAGACAATACCAATTACACTCACAATTTTGATATAAATTATAATATCCCAATTAATAAGCTTCCAGGTTTAGACTTCATAACCTCTTCTGCAAGATATGGTGCCACTTATGCTTGGGATTTGGTTGGAAATCCTTTGGATACAACACCTAGTTTAGGAGCTACGATTCAAAACTCGAATACGAAGCGAATTAATGCTACAATTAACTTTCAATCGTTTTTGAACAAGTTTCAATACATAAGAGATTTAAAAGACCCCAACATTGATAATAAGTATGTGATTTTAGATCCTGAGGAAATAGAAAAGGAGAAGGAAAAAAAGAGCAAAAAGAAAAATAAGGTCGTACAAGGCGAAAGTGAAGAGTCTGTAACTGAAGTAATCTCAAAAGAAGGTCAAGAGGTTAGCAATAATGTCAATAATAAAGCAGCTGCGGAGGAAGAAGAGCCTGATACTTTAAAAAAGAAAAAGTTTTTTTTAAAACGGTTTGTTTTCGACAACACGCTTTGGACTTTAATGAGTTTGAAGAATATAAATGTTACCTATAGCGAAACAGAAGGAACTGTTTTACCAAACTACAATCAAAGCATGAGTGTGCTTGGTCTTGGACCTAATTGGAGTGCTCCGGGTTGGGACTTCGTTGCAGGACTTCAAAGACCGGGAGAATCATTTCTGGAAAGAGCTCGGAATGACGGGGATGGAGATGGGAGCCCTGATTGGTTAGTGGATGGAGTATTTGTAAGTGGGGATTTCTCTAAAACTTTTAGCAGTCAGTTTAGTATTCGAGCAACTTTACAACCTATTCAAGGACTTCGAATTCAGTTGGAAGCCAGTAAGCAAGAATCAGAAAATACCACGAGAAATTTCTTTTTCGATGATAACCCTGATAGTATGAAATACAATTTTAACTCTCCAGTAATTGTAAATGGAAGCTATAGTCAATCATTTTTAAGTTTTAGAACTGCCTTTGTACAAAGCGATCCAGATAATTTTGACAATGCTACGTTCACACAATTAAGGGCAAATCGACAATCCATTCAAGATGTTTTGATTGATAACAATAGGGTTAATGCTGAACTACTGGCTCCGGATTCTACATTAGGATATAGTGGAACAGCGCAAGAAGTTCTATTGTATTCATTTATTTCTGCGTATTCTGGGCAAAGTCCGAATAGTACCTTTTTAAAAGATTTTACTCAAATGTTACCAATGCCAAATTGGAACATAACTTATGATGGACTATCCAAGATTCCTGCTTTGAAAAAGCTATTTAAAACAGTGACCTTAAACCATGCTTATCGTTCTACATTTAGTGTAGGTAGCTTTACCAGAAACCAGCTATATAATGCAGACGATAACGGGGCACCTACGCAGTTAGATGCTAATGGTAACTTCATAACCGACAAGCAACTAAGTGTTGCAAGCATTAGTGAGCAATTTAGTCCTTTGATTAATATTGATATGACATGGAATAATAGTCTATTAACCCGATTGGAAATGAGACAAGATCGAAATGTTTCGTTAAGTTTTGCCAATAATCAAGTTACCGAGGTCGTTGGTAAAGAGTATATTGTTGGACTAGGTTATAGGTTGACTAATGTTAAACTTCCTTTTAAGGTTGGGAAAGTGGAAAAAGCTAGCGACCTAGATTTGAGAGCCGATATCTCTATTCGAGATAATCGAACAATAATTCGAAGGGTGGTAGAAAATAGAAATGAATTGACTTCGGGTCAGCGTATTTTTTCTATTAAGTTTACGGCAGATTATCGATTTAGTAGTAAGTTGAATTTGAGGTTCTTTTACGATAGAGTAGCGAATACACCGTTAATTTCATCAAGCTTCCCAACAGCAAATACTAATGCTGGAATTAGTTTGCGATTTACGCTTTCTCAGTAGTTTTCTTTCGATAAATTTGTGCCAACTAAAAATTAAAATATGAATGTTCCTGCAAATTTAAAATATACTTCTGACCATGAATGGATCAAAGTAGAAGGTGATATAGCAACAATAGGCATTACTGATTTTGCTCAAGGTGAATTAGGTGATATTGTATATGTTGAAATTGAAACAGAAGGTGATAACTTAGAAAAAGGAGATGTTTTTGGAACTGTTGAAGCAGTTAAAACAGTGTCTGATTTGTTTATGCCTCTGAAAGGAGAAGTTATTGAGGTAAACAAAAATATTGAATCTGCGCCTGAATCGGTAAACGATAGTCCGTACGAAGATGGTTGGATGATTAAGGTAAAGATTGAAGATTTAAGTGAATTAGATAATTTACTTTCTGCTGAAGCATATCAAGCAGAGATCGGCTAAATGAAACGTTTACGATGGGTTCCTATTTTTATATGGGTCCTCATTATTTGTTGGTTAAGCTTTTCTGCACTCGAAGAATTAACAATAAAACCTCCGGTTGGTGCCGATAAGCTGGCTCATATTGTCTTGTATGCCATTCTTGGAAGTTTGATAGCCTGGACAACTTCTTTGACGAAATTGCGTTTTAGGTTATTTATGTTCGCTTTTGCATTTGCAGGAGTAACAGAAGCCATTCAGCATCTTTTTGTTCAAAATAGAACAGGAGATTTGTTCGATTTTATCGCCAATTGTGTTGGTCTTTTTCTTGTTTTATATTTATTGAAACAATTTAAAAAAACTTAACACACAGCTTACATTAAAAGAAGAGAAGAGTTTGAAAATTTCTTATATTAGCTAATTGAAATAGTAAAAACATGCAACTAAAAAAGAATCCCAAAGCTGACTTAGAGGGTAAGAAAGGTATTTTCTTTGCCTTAGGGTTAGTATTGTCATTGTCCTTCGTTCTTATCGCTTTCGAATGGAAAACATACGAAGAGAGTGCCAGTTCACTAGGTCAATTAAAAATGGATGACATTGAAGATGAGATCATCCCAATTACACAACAAAATCAACCACCACCACCACCGCCACCGCCACCACCACCGCCACAAGAAATTTTGGAGATTGTGGAAGATGACAAGGAAATTGAAGATGAGGCAATAATCGAAGATTCTGAAGCAGACATGGACACAGAGATTTTTGAGCAGCCGGAAGAGGTGATAGAGGAGCCAGAGATTTTTACAATAGTTGAAGACATGCCAGTTTTTCCAGGTTGTGAAGGAGCCGGGTCAAAAGCAGAAATGGATCAATGTACAAATGCTGAAATCCAAAATTTTATTGGTAAGAATACAAAGTATCCAGCTATGGCAAGAGATGCCGGGGTTTCAGGCAGAGTCTTTGTGAGATACATGATTGATGAGAATGGAAAAGTTAGGGATGTCATTATCGTAAGAGGAGTTCCAGGAGGGAAGTCACTAGAAACAGAAGCAATTAGAGTTATAAATGAACTTCCAAAGATGAAGCCGGGGAAACAAAGAGGAAAAGCTGTAAGAGTTCAATACACAGTTCCGGTAAACTTTAAATTACAATAAGAGTTTATATTTCTCGAATAAATTTATGAAAAGGGAGAATCTATTTAGATTCTCCCTTTTCTGCGTCTTATTGATTTGTGCAGAGAAGTAAATACGCCAAACGTTCAGATTGAACGTTCTGAGCAATTAAAAATAAGTGCACTTGAAACTGTCATAGTTATGAATTATTATTAAGGTTTCCACATAATCCACACTCCTATAAGCTGACTTTTCAGCTGACTGTCGTATTCTTTTGTAAACGAATTTAAGTCTCGCAGCATGCTATATTTAGCACCAATTGCAAACTGCTCATGAAAATTGTATCCTACGCTCAGATCGTTTCTATTGGAGAAATGGAAGGTATTCAGATTCTTTTCAGAAAGGGCATTTAAGCTGTTCAAATCATTACCTATGTAATAACCCGATTGGTGATATGAATAGTGAGATATAATCGAGAAGCGGGCATGTGCTTGCCAATTCTGAAAGCTTTTTTGAACGCCAACAAATAGTGGCAACCCAATCCATTTGAAGGTGTTTAGTCCTCCGACAACGTCTTTGGATGTGAATTTTTCTGTGTTTTGGTTTTCTGTTATCTCTTGTTCAATTAGAAACACTGGAGATTGCATTACTAAAGCTTACTAGATTAGTGTTGCTAACAGAGTAGGTGAAATCAGCGTTACATTGAGCATTAGATTGACTAGAACCCAGAATAAAAATGGATACAAGTAATAAGTAGATTTTTTTCATAATAACTATTTTTAGTTTGTTTGGATATAATACGACGGTACAAATAAAATAGTTGGGTCGAATGAAAAAAATTTATGCGAAAGCCTGATTTTCTTTGGCTTGTGACTTTTCAACTAATGCTATTGCCGTTTGGATTATTCCACTTACATCGTATCCGCATTCGGCATAAAGTTGGTCTTGAGAACCATGCTCAATAACGGCATCTGGGATTCCCAAACGAGTAACTTTAGCATTGTAGCCATTATCAGCCATAAATTCTAACACAGCACTTCCCATTCCTCCCATGATGCAACCATCTTCTAAGGTAATAACTTTGTCAAATTTGCTAAATACTTCGTGCAAGAGCATTTCGTCTATTGGTTTTGCAAAGCGCATGTCATAAACAGCAGCTTCAATTTTATGCTCCTTATCTAATTGCTCTGCCGCTTTTACTGCATAATTGCCAATGTGACCAATACTTAATATAGCTACATCGGAACCGCTAACTACTTTTCTACCGGTTCCAATTTTAATTTTTTTGAAAGGAGTTTTCCAAACAGGCATAACACCTTCGCCTCTTGGGTATCGAATTACAAATGCTCCGTTATCCTCTGCTTGTGCAGTGTACATTAAGTCTCGAAGCTCTTCTTCATTCATGGGGGAAGAAACGATTAAGTTTGGAATGCAACGCATGTATGCGATGTCATATGCACCATGGTGAGTAGGACCGTCAGCTCCGGCAAAACCTGCTCTGTCTAAACAAAATACGACAGGTAATTTTTGTAAAGCTACATCATGAATTACTTGATCATAGGCTCGTTGCATGAACGAACTATAGATATTACAAAACGGAATAATTCCAGTAGTTGCCAAACCAGCAGAGAAGGTAACTGCATGTTGCTCTGCAATTCCCACATCAAAAGCCCTATCCGGCATCGCTTTCATCATAATGTTTAACGAACTTCCTGATGGCATTGCTGGAGTAACTCCTACAATTTTTTCATTCTTTTCGGCTAACTCAACAATGGTGTGGCCAAATACATCTTGGTACTTTGGTGGTTGGGGACTATCTGGCGTAACTTTTATAATTTCACCCGTTTCTTTATTAAACAAGCCTGGAGCATGCCATTTTGTTTGGTCTTTTTCAGCAAGTTCGTACCCTTTACCTTTGGTAGTTAAAATGTGAAGAATTTTTGGACCTGGAATTTTCTTCAGATCATTTAGTACTTCTACCATGTGAGTTACGTCATGACCATCTATCGGACCAAAATATCTAAAGTTCAGGGATTCAAACAGATTACTTTGCTTCAGCATTGCTGATTTTATTCCACTTTCTATTTTTTGGACAATGGCTTGAGCATTTGGTCCAAATTTTGAAACTTTACCCAATAAGCTCCATACTTCGTCTTTAACTTTGTTGTAGGTGGGCGATGTAGTAATGTCAGTTAAATACTCTTTTAAGGCACCAACATTTGGGTCAATTGACATGCAGTTATCGTTCAAAACGACAAGCATGTTGGAGTCTTCAACACCTCCATGGTTTAGACCTTCAAAAGCTAAACCTGCAGTCATTGCTCCATCGCCAATTACAGCAATGTGTTGTCTTACATTATTACCTTGTAATCTTGAGCCAACAGACATGCCTAAAGCACCTGAAATTGAAGTTGAACTGTGACCTACTCCAAAAGTATCGTATTCGCTTTCGCTTCTTTTTGGGAAGCCACTAATCCCTTTGTACTTTCTGTTTGTATGAAAAATTTCTCTTCGTCCAGTTAGGATTTTATGTCCATACGCTTGGTGTCCAACATCCCAAACAATTTGATCGTCAGGAGTATTGAAAACATAATGAAGCGCAACGGTCAACTCTACTACTCCTAAACTTGCACCAAAGTGACCTCCTTTTACTGAAACAATATCAACGATAAAGTCTCTTAATTCTTTGGACAATTGAGGTAAATCAGAAGTTTCTAATTTGTCTCTTAAGTCTTGAGGGAACTCAATTTGAGAGAGAAGTTTTCCGGCTTTAAAATCCATATTGGAGGTGTTTGAGAGTGAAACAAAGATAGGTTAAATAAGTTTTTTTAAAAGAACTTTTTCTCAAACGTCAAGCCACTAAAAAAGTATGTTGTTTTTCTATTTTTTATGATTTCTTATGGAATGAATTTCATTGGTAGATCTACTAATTTTAGTTTAGCAGCACCCTGTTGATGGTTCGCAAGAATTTGTAACATCTGAAAGTTTTACCTTCGTCTTAACCAATGACGCTCCTTGCTTTTCTGCGTAAACAGTTATGCTGAAGATTCCTGTTGCTCCTTTATTAAAGTTCTTAACTTCCTCGGCAGATAAATATTTACTTAGAATATCATCTGGAATGGTGATTGGTTTTTCCTTTTGGATTTGAATGTTCTGAAAACCTTGATCTGCGATTAATTGCAAGTATTCTGATTTTTGAATGGCACCAGCAACACAACCAGCATACATCTCAGCATCATTTCTTAAAGCGTTAGGAAGGTCGCCAACTAATACGATGTCTGAAATGCTGAAGTGTCCTCCTGGTTTTAATACCCGAACAATCTCTGCTATTACTTTTTCCTTGTTGGGAACTAGGTTTAAAACACAATTACTAACTACAACATCAGCTACATTGTCATTCACAGGCATTGCATCAATGTCTCCTTCTCTGAATTCGACATTATTATAACCCAGCTTTTCAGCATTAATCCGAGCTTTCTCTATCATAATTGGAGTAAAGTCAATTCCAATTACTTTTCCTTCAGCGCCTGTTTCATGTCTTGCTACAAAACAATCATTTCCGGCACCCGATCCCAAGTCAATCACCGTGTCCTTTTCTTTTATTTTCGCAAACTGCGTGGGTAATCCACAACCTAAACCTAAATCTGCATCAGCAACGTAGCCTTTGGTGTCAGAGTAATCGTCCATCATAATGTTGTATACTTTGTTGGTAGGAGCAGTTGCTCCGCAACAAGAAGAAGCGTTGTCAGCTTTGTCTTGCTCCGCTATTCTAGCGTAACGGTCTTTTACTATATCTTTTAATTCCTGTTCTGTATTCATGTCGTGTAGTTTTTATAATAAGTTGATTCTTTATAGAGTTAACAGCATTCTGTTTTTTGGTTTATATCTTGATTGAGAAAGGGTGCCAGCGTCTCTTTCATAGTTGTCCAATTCTCTTTGTTTATGCAGTAGCAAACACTTGTTCCTTCTATATTTCCTTGTATTAGGCCTAGTTGTTTTAATTCTTTAAGATGTTGAGAAATGGTGGGTTGAGCTAGTCCTACCTCGTTTACTAAATCTCCACAAACACACCTGTCAATGTTGAATAGGTGTTGTAAAATAGCTACTCTTGCAGGGTGGGCAAAAGCTTTTGCAAAAGTAGAAATTGCGTTTTGCTGGTCTGTAAATATTTCTGTTTTCGTTAATCCCACTTTAGGTGCATTTGTTTATTGCAATATTACGATTAATACTTCTGTTAACTTAAAAAGGGTGCAAGAAATAATCTTACACCCTTTTTGATAAAGTTGGTTTTGTAAATTTTAGTAAGCCCTTTCGTTCCTGCCTTCAAAATAATAAATGAAACTTTTATTCACCACTTTCATACCACCTGGAGTAGGGTAGTCTCCTGTAAAGTACCAATCTCCTTTGTGGTTTGGAATAGCTTTGTGTAAGCCCTCTATGGTTTGGTAAATAATTTGAACTTCAGCATTAAGGCCTTTCGGAGTTAGCATTTCAGAAATTTTGGCTGATACTTGTTCTGCAGTAAAAGGAGCATAAATTTCTTTCACATAATTGCGTATCTGATTTTTAGGTAAGTTTTCCTGAGCCTTACACTTTTTGTATACTTCTTTGATCAATTTTTCCCGCCCTGTATCTTTCAATAATTCGATAGTTGCTGAAAACGCAATAAAGTCGCCTAATTTTGCCATATCAATTCCGTAGCAATCTGGGTAACGTATTTGTGGAGCAGATGAAGCAATAATGATTTTCTTAGGTTCTAAACGATCTAAAATTCGCAGGATACTTTGTTTTAAAGTAGTTCCTCTAACAATAGAATCGTCAATTACTACTAAGTTGTCCACTCCCTTGTTTACTGTTCCGTAGGTGATATCGTAAACATGCGTAACTAAGTCATCCCTTGCTTCATCTTGAGTGATAAAAGTTCTAAGCTTCGCATCTTTAATCGCAATTTTCTCAACCCTTGCTCGAATGTCTAAGATCTCATCGAGTTTTTCTTGAGTATTTTCTTTTAATTCAAGGATTTTCTTCTTTTTAACGACATTCAAATAACTTTCAATTCCGTTCACCATTCCATAGAAGGAGGTTTCTGCAGTATTCGGAATAAAAGAAAAAACTGAATTTTTCACATCGTTGTCAATTCCTTTTAATATTGCAGGAACAATGGAGCGGCCTAATTCTTTTCGTTCTTCATAAATGTCTTGGTCACTTCCTCTAGAAAAATAAATTCGTTCAAAGGAGCACGCCTTTTTTTCTAAAGGCTCTTTAATTTGTTTGAATTTTACTTCTCCGTTTTTCTTTACAATAATAGCTTGTCCGGGTTCTAACTCGTGTACCTCTTCAGCTGAAACATTAAATGCTGTTTGAATGGCTGGGCGTTCTGAAGTTACAACAACAACTTCATCGTTTTCAAAGTAAAATGCCGGCCTAATTCCGGAAGGATCTCTTAAAACAAAGGCGTCTCCATGGCCTATCATACCTGCCATAGTATAACCTCCATCCCAATCGGTAGAAGCATTTTTTAATATTTTGTGAACCTTTATGTTCTTTGCAATAAGGCCTGAAATTTCTTTCTTTGCATAACCCAGCTGCTTGTATTTTCTATATAATTTTTGGTTTTCCATGTCTAGGAAATGACCAATCTTTTCCAATACAGTTACAGTGTCTGAATGTTCTTTTGGGTGCTGTCCTAGGTCAACTAACAAGTCAAATAATTCGTCAACATTAGTTAAGTTAAAGTTACCTGCAACTACTAGGTTTCGAGTCATCCAATTGTTTTGTCGCAAAAATGGGTGACAGCTTTCAATGCTATTCCTTCCAAATGTTCCGTATCTCAAATGACCTAATAATACTTCACCGGTAAAGCCAACATTCTTTTTTAAGTAGTCGACGTCCTTTAACAACTCAGGGTTCTCCGCTTGAACTTCAGCTAAACGACCATTAATTTTTTCAAAGATTTCTTTAATGGGCTGGTTGCTGTTTGACCTTACTCTGCTGATGTAACGATCGCCGGGAGCCATGTCCAATTTAATGTTAGCAACACCTGCACCATCCTGACCTCGGTTGTGTTGTTTTTCCATTAATAAATAGAGCATATTCAGTCCGTAAGCTGCTGTGCCATATTTTTCTATGTAGTATTCTAAGGGTTTCTTTAAGCGAATTAATGCGATTCCGCATTCATGTTTTATTTGATCGCTCATTTAGTTGTAGAGGATAAAAAGGTGACAAAAAATTGAGGAGCAAAGGTAAAAATACTTTTTGGTCTATTGGTGCACCAAAACGACACAGTAAAATTATTACGGTTTTATTATCCAAATAATCTCTTTGTCCCAATTCTGCCGAATTCCAATCACTTCATTGTAAACAATTACCCTTTCTGCTTGCTTCTTTTCATAGTAATCTCCGGTATCCCATTTCTGGTTTTTATTATCATCAGAAATCAGTTTAAGACCATAGCTGGCGGGTTTCAGGTTTTGAAAGGTATAAAGTGTGTCTTTGGAGAAATACTCTTTCAAAACAGCACCTTTAGCATCGGTTAATTGTAAAATTAAATTCTCCGATTCCATGTTTTGAACCTTTACAATTAGGTTACCAAAGTCTTCAGCTGAGTTGAACGACAGAATACTCGAAATACTGTCGCTTTTGATTCCATACAAATCTTCAAATGCTCCCGGTAGAATTTGCAACGAAATAGTTTCCACAGAAGCTTTATTTATTTCCAAAAGAACTTGTTTTACGTTATTGGTGTCAAAGGCGATTGAAAAGTCGACAACAGCAGAGTCTGCATCTAGTATGCGAATAGAATCTTTTTCAATCCCTTTTATCGGTCTATTGAAAAGCAAGGGAATTGGCTCAAAGTAATTCTGTTTGCCATTCAATTCTTTCTTTAATTCGAGTTTTGCACTATCCTTTAAAGCTATCGTTGTGAATTTTATTGTGTCCGAAAAGTTGGCTTCCTGAATACTCGCTTTAAGTTTAGAGGCAAGGTTCTTTTTATACCAAACTCTAACTTTGTTTCCTTCATATTCGGTCTGCTCTATAAAGTTGTTGATGGTAGTATCTATTAGTTTAAATTCAACAGTTTGGGGTTCTAATTTGAAGGTTAGTTCCAAGTTATTTTCAAAAACTTCTTGTTTTTCAATGAACTGCTTTTCATCAGGCAATACAAAGCTGAACAATTTGAACATACTTGTATCCTTTTTAAGGTTGAAGGTATTTGTAAGAAAACCAAATTTCTCATCTGGTCGGTCGTATTTATAATTATCATTTTTATCGACCAAGGAGAATAGTTTGTATTCGCCATTTGCGAGATTGGTAAAAGTGAAGTCTCCTTCTTCGTTTGTCCTACTCACATAAGCAGGTAATGTTTTACTTACTGCAGAATCCTCTGAATTTGATGGGTAGAGTAGTAGTATTGCTTCTTTCTCGGCAGTTAGTTCGAATGCATCAACTACTTTTCCTGAAAGTGACAAGGAATCAATAATAGGGCCTGTTGAAAAAACATATTGAAAGTTACTTAGAGGGTTTCCTTCATTTAAATCGACTATAGCATTTCCAAAATTGAAAACGTAGGTAGTGTTTTCTTTTAAGGTGTCTTTTATTGTAAAGATTAGTTTTTTGCCTTTTATTTTACTTTCTAAAGAATACATTAATGGAGGTGAGACTAATAATTGGTCCTTTAATTTTTTCAATACTACGTATTCGTCAAATTCGAGAATGAAAGTTGGAGCATTGAAGTTTAAGGATTGATTTTCCGGTATAAGGGATAAAATCTCTGGCGGAGTTAAATCTCTTTCCCCACCGGTTGGTGCAACAACTTGCGCACAGGCAGAAAGCAAGACAATACTGTAAATAGTAAAAATGTATTTCATTTTTTTTACCACTTTTGGGCTATTAAAATGGCTAATTGTTCCAAGTATTTTTGATCTATTTTATCAAAATCATTTAATTCATCACTATCTGCATCTAGCACAGCAAGCACTTTCCCATTTCTGAGAATGGGGACTACAATTTCAGATTTTGAAGCGTTGCTACAAGCAATGTGGCCCGGAAATTCATCTACGTTAGGCACTATTATGGTTTTTGCTGTTTCGAAACTAGTTCCGCATACACCTCGCCCCGATTTTATTCTGGTGCAAGCAATTGGACCTTGAAAAGGACCTAATACTAACTCATCCGTTTTCCATTCGTAAAAACCAACCCATAAAAAATTAAACACTTCCTTTAGAACTGCGGCAACGTTGGCTAAGTTTGCAGTTCGATCTGTTTCAAGCTCAATCAATGCTTTTATTTGCGGCAAAATTTGCTCGTATTTCGCCTCCTTTGTAGCATCTTTGTCAATAAGAATAGATTCTGCCATAGACTGCAAAAATACCTAATAAGTAGCCGAAATAGTCAGTAAACTTAATTTCACTCCTTCAATTTTTTGGAGAACATTGGCACATGCTTCCAAGGTTGAGCCAGTTGTTACCACATCATCAACAAGAAGAATGTGTTTTCCTTTTAGTTGTTCGAAATTCACCAACGTAAAAGTATTCGATACATTCTCAAATCGCTCAAATCTTCTTTTTCTTGTTTGACTAGCAGTATGTAATTCTTTTTTAATTGACGATAAGTCTATCGGTAATTCTGTTATATTTCCAATCCCTTCAGCTATGTAGTGACTCTGGTTGTATCCTCTTTTCTTCTGTTTTTTAGCATGAATTGGAACTGGAACGAGCATGTCAATGTCATTAAAAAAACCGGAACCTCCTATTTCTAAGGCGGCCAATTCTCCTAAAGTGATACCTACTTCTTTTATCCCCTTATACTTTAAGGCGTGCAATAGTTTTTGAATCTTTCCGTTTTTTTCGAACTTAGCGAAGGCTGTAGCTTTTTCAAAAGTTACTCTTCCCCAAAATAACTGCTGAATTGGGTTGTTCTGAAAATCTTGGATCCTTAAAAAAGCTAAATCGCCTCTGCAGGAAATACAAACGTTATTTATTGTACCGCTAATGGCTTCACCACAAGCATAGCAAATTTTAGGATAAATAAGATTAAACAGAGCCTTGAGCATCCATTAAATTTACCATTATATTTGCATCTTATGACAGAAAAAACCCCAAATCAACAGCCCGATTCGGCCAACAAAATAAATAAAGTATTAGTGGCCTTAGTTATTCTATTGTCTCTTGCATTAGGTATTACTCTGTGGCAATTTTTCGATTTACGTAAAACTGCAGCTCAAAAGGGTTCCGAAATTGAGATAATGGCAGACGAAAGAGGGGAGCTTCAAAATGAATTAGAGCAAATGTTAAATGAGTTGGACACCATGGAAACGGCAAATGACTCAATGAAAGTTGAACTTTCTAATCGTAAGGATGAAATAGAAGGTTTATTAGCTAAAGTAAAGGATAAGGATTTTGCTATCTATAAATTGAGAAAGGAGACAAAAACACTTCGCACCATTATGCAAAGTTATGTGGTTGTAATTGACTCGATTAATACATTAAATGTTGGGCTTAGGAACGAAAATGCTGAGGTTAGAAGTACGTTAAAAGAAGAAAGGAGTAAAGCGAAGGAACTCCAACAGAAAAATGACAATTTGTCTAGTAAGGTGGCTTTAGCAAGCCGTTTAGATGTTTCTGAAATTCGAGTTTTTGGTGTAAATGTTAAAAGAGATATGACTGGCAAAGAAACAGACAGAGCTCGAAGAACGGATAAGATTAGAGTGTGTTTCAAACTGAATGAGAATAAGGTCGCGAAAGCGGGTAAAAAGCCTTTGTACTTAAGGATAATTGCTCCTGACGGAAATATTTTAACTGCTGAAAATGTAGACGACAGTCGTTTTGAATATGGAGGAGGTAAGGGTTATTATTCAGGAATGATAGAAGTTGATTATAATCAATCAGAACAAGAGTTGTGTTTAGATTGGGAGAAACCTAATTCAGAAGATGTAGTCCTTCCAGGAACTTATCAGTTATACTTATACGCCGAAGATTATGAGATGGCGGCGGTTAGTTATGATTTGAAGTAGGGTTACTGACTTACCACGAATTTCTTAACAGTTGTTGAACCTCCATTGGAAAGATGCATGTAGTATATTCCCGCAGCATAGTTATCTACATTAATTTTCGTTTTTGTATGGTGTTCACCTAGCGTTAGTCCTGATGCCACCCGTCTTCCCATTCCATCGAAAATACTCCAAATACTGTTGTTAAGTCCTGTTGTTTCTAAGGTTAAAAGGTTTGAAGCGGGGTTAGGGTAAATGGAAATACTTTGACTTAATTCTACTTCGTCTATGCTAACAGTAGTAGGAATTGTGAAGCTGTATTTGAATCCATCACCAAAATTTGGCTCAAATATTTTCAAGGTAGAACCGGTTAAATTTTTAATTCGAACCGAGCCATTACCATTTGAGTTTCCAAAGAATGATAAGCCATCGTCATTAGAGTCAAATACGTTGATCGAATAACATCCAGCAGTTAAGTTAAATGTATCTCTATAGGTTGAATTGCTAGCTAAGCTGGAACGCTGGACTAAAACACTACCATTTTCATCTCTTACATTATAGCTGCTCTGAAACCCTGCAGCATTGGTAGTAAATTCAAGGACAAAGTTTGATGATAATACCTCTGAGGCTGAAAATCCCCTAGTAATATCATTGTTATGAATGTATTGGTCGCTTTGTCCGTTTGTGGAAATTATTCGGGCAACAAAGGTATTGGTTCCATTTGTGAGGCTGTTCCAATAGTTGGCGATAGTTGGTAAAACAACAATCTCTTTTTCCATAAAATTTAAATTTCCAGTCCAATTGTAGGTCCCTTTTATTCCATTATTAATAGAGTACTCTATTTGCATGGCTGTAATTGCAGTAGCTCCGGAGTTCTGGATTTCTATTTCAGATCCATTGCATACTGGGTTACCTTTCCCAAATTGAATGTCGTTGGTTGGGCTTATTACTTCTGTTATTCTTGCATCAAGATTGAAGTTAGGTGCTCCATAAGAGACCAATTGGTTATTTACTATGTACCTGGAATCGCCGGACGCTGTGGTTACACCATAGTCAACTTGAACAGTATCTGCGTTGCCTACTAAATTAGTAATGTCATATTCAGTTAGGTCAGAAGGTGCACCTGGACACCATCCTGCTCTGTCGTAAATCCAGGTGCCTCCTTGCGGAAATACCGGGTTTTCAGCACACTCAGACCAAACATTTCTATTAAATTCAACTGGTCCACCGTTAATATTAATAAAGTGATTTCTAGGAATAAACTCTCCTTGTTGACCGTGGCCGGTTATAACTGATCTAATTTTAAATTGTCTAGCTGAGGTATCTAAGTTGATTGTGATAGGAGCAAAGAATGAATTATTCAATATTGAGGCATAAGCAGTGCTGGATACCGGCCATATTTGTTCTAATTGCTTTACGTCACGCGGAGGTGTTCCAACGATAAAAAAGAATTGAATGTCCATTTCTTCTTGGTTTTGTCCGCCTCTCTCTAGCGTAATTCTATGAGGTCCTTTTAGCAAGGGTAGAAAATCACTAACGTCAAAATACCATGCTTTACCGTCAATTCCTAAATTTAAATTTATACCATATGGTGTAACGAAAGACATAATTTCAACTTTAGCTGCACTTCTCCGGAAGTAAGACAAAGTAGACGGAATGATTTGAACTGTATTTAAAGAAGGACTAGTTGAAAGGACTCCTCCGTTTAAATCAAACAATACGTTATTTTCTGGCCAATAATTTGTTGTTACTACACCAATACTATCGGAGAATACTGTTCCAGGATTACTGTAGATGGTTCTCTCATTTACAATAAATGGATTGTAAAAAGTTGTGTCCACTAAAGTATCATTGTTAATGGACAAGTTATAATTTCCTTGATAAAGGTCAATATTTGGTTTTGTGGAAGAGGGAAAAAATTCTTTAAAATGAGATTCCCCTTTAAAAGCTAAAAAGGTATTTTGCGAGAAGTAGGTTGCATCTCTATTGTTTGGACTGTTATCCCTTACAGTCGAGCTTCTTGAGTCAATATTGTATTCTAATTCTAATGCAGAATAATTTGGATGACCAGTGGATATGTTTTTATATCTCCACTGGTCAATAGTTGAAACAGTTAATTCAGTAGACCATATTCTAACGTTGTCTACTTGTCCGTTCCAATAGCGATTATGAAAACCTTTGGAAATTTGAACAGGCAAGGATTGGCCGGTGTTCACTAAAATATTTGAAATTCCTGATGGATTGTCTCTCACCCCATCAACATAGAATTTAAAATTATACATCGTTGCTCCATTAAAGGTTACTGCTACATGGTGCCATTTGCCGTCATTTAATATTGCAGTTCCAATTATTGAACCACCATTCACTTCAACTCTTAATTTTCCTGCACCATCTAATTTGAAAATAAATTTTTCGCCACTGCTATTTCTTCCCCAACTTACAATATCATTACCTGCAACACTTGTTTTGATCCATGCTTCAATTGTTCGGGAGTTTGATCCTGCAATTCCAAGATAAGAATTCGCTTCTATGTAGTTGTTCGGAGCTAGATCCAATGCATAATCGTTCGAGACGGAAATCTGCTTTGTTTGGCTTGTTGTATCGGACTGTAATTGCACGGTTGAAGCACCAAATCCTGGTTTATAGGAAAGTTCTATTAATAAATTTGAGGTCCCATTCCAGTTAAATGGGCTGTGAAATTGAACTCTATTATCACCATTACTTACAGCGTAATTATGAAAATATACTTCTTGCAGGTTTCTGAAATCTACACTATCTGGATTTGCTAAATCACTTAATCCGGTGTGCTTCAGCTTCACCCGAAATTGAGATAGGTTCGAGTTGCTGGCAAGGTTATTAAAACTAAATCCGTCAATGTCTCCAGCAATTAGCCCTCCGCTTAATAATTCAGCACTAGTTAATAGTACATATGTTTTTCCTCCATTTCCAATAGGGTTAAAAAGTAAGGAGTCAATAACGTTTCCTGTTCCAATTGCTGCAGTGTCTTCATTTAAAATTGATTGAAGCGTTACGTTACTTTGGACAGTTGGTATACCGTTCCATGTTGGCAGAGTGCTATAAATTCCACTGGAGTTGGTGTCAGGAAATATGCTGTAGCGTGCAATACTACTCGAGCTAGAGTCGGCTTTTGTCGAGTCCGTAACGTAAGTGTTACACGAGTAATCCCACTCTCCACAACCTAAATTTCTTTGTCCAGTGGTAGATACTAAGGCGTTTTTGCATCGCATGGCATAGCGCATAATCACTTTTTCAAAGGATAGAGCGGGGTTAGTAGGGAAATTCGCCACTACGTTTCTAGAAGCGTTAGAGTAATCCAATACTGGAACAACAATGGTGTCACCGATACTTTGACCTTGACTTTTAATTGAATATAAGGAGAATGTTAAAATGAGAACTAAATATATACTTTTCATGTGCTTTTATTTCTGGTTTCTAAAAATAGCGATACTTATTTACAATTCAATACTGTTGGGGTCTGGAAACAAAAAAGCCTCACTTCTATTCGAAGTAAGGCTTTTGTATGAGGTAAATAAAATTACTAGTCGTTCAATGCTTCAGCACCGCCAACAATTTCTAAAATTTCATTGGTAATAGATGCTTGTCTTGCTTTGTTGTATACCAACTTAAGATCACTAATTAAATCAGACGCATTATCAGTTGCTTTGTGCATAGCAGTCATACGAGCACCATGTTCAGAAGCATGAGAATCTAAAAGAGCCTTAAACAATTGTAATTTAATTGATTTTGGAATTAATTCTTCAACAATAAACTCTTTTGAAGGCTCATAAATATAATCAGAAACTACAGCTGACTTTTCCCCTTCGATTTCTTTAGCAACGATTGGCATCATTTGCTCTACATTAACATTTTGAACAGCAGCGTTAACAAATTCATTATAAATAATTACTACTTTATCAAATTGCTTGTATTCAAAAGCTCTCATAACTTTTGATGCAATCTTAGCTACTTTATTAAAAGTAAGGTCATCGTAAATGGTATCTAGCTTACTTGGTAAAGTAGTTCCCTTAATGTTATAAGCTGTTTTCTTAAAGAAATCATCTGCCTTTTTACCAATTGCTAATACAGTAACGTCTTTGTCAGCGTATTTTTCATTAATAACTCTTGTCGTTTCTTTAATAATGTTAGCATTAAAAGCTCCGGCTAATCCTCTATTGGAAGTAACAGGAATCATTAAGACTCTTTTTACTTCTCTTTGTTCAGCATAGATACTTCCTTCGTCGCCGTCTGCATTATCGTTCAAGTTACCCAACAATTCTTTGAGTTTGTTGGCGTAAGGTCTCATTTGCGTAATTGCGTCCTGAGCTCTTCTCAATTTGGCAGCAGACACCATCTTCATGGCAGAAGTAATCTGCCTTGTAGATGATACCGAAGTAATCCTATTTCGTATTTCTTTTAAATTTGCCATTTCGTAAGCTAGTATTTAGCTATTGACTATGCTGTGTAATTTACACTTAAGTCACTAGCTACTTTTTCTAATATTGAAGTTTCTGCATCAGTATATTTCCCTGCTTTTAAAGCGTCCAAAGTATCTCTGTGCTTCGCGTTTAAATAATCTAAATATTCAGCTTCAAACTTTCTCACTTTGGTTATAGGAATACTTCTCAATAATCCTTTCACTCCTAAGTGAATAATAGCAACTTGATCTTCAACAGACATTGGAGAATTTTGAGCTTGTTTCAAAATTTCAACGTTTCTAGCACCTTTGTCCAATACAGATTTAGTTGCAGCGTCCAAGTCAGAACCAAATTTAGAGAAAGCCTCTAATTCTCGGTACTGTGCTTGATCTAACTTTAATGTACCTGCCACTTTTTTCATTGATTTAATTTGAGCAGAACCTCCAACTCTAGAAACCGAGATACCTACGTTAATTGCAGGTCTCACACCAGAAAGGAATAAGTTTGACTCTAAGAAAATCTGACCATCAGTAATCGAAATTACGTTGGTAGGAATGTATGCAGAAACATCACCAGCTTGTGTTTCAATAATTGGAAGTGCAGTAATTGATCCACCACCTTTAACCTTGCCGATTAATGAAGGAGGTAAGTCATTCATTTGAGAAGCAATAGTGTCATCGTTGATAACCTTTGCAGCCCTTTCCAACAATCTTGAGTGAAGATAAAATACATCACCAGGGTATGCCTCACGGCCCGGAGGTCTTCTCAATAGTAAAGAAACCTCACGGTAAGCAACTGCCTGTTTTGATAAATCATCAAATACAATTAAAGCAGGTCTTCCTGTATCTCTAAAATATTCTGCGATTGCAGCACCTGTAAATGGAGCGTAAAACTGCATTGGTGCAGGGTCTGAAGCGTTGGCGGCAACAATAGTAGTGTAAGCCATAGCGCCTGCATCTTCTAACGTTTTAACAATACCTGCAACAGTGGATCCTTTTTGACCGATGGCTACGTATACACAGTATACAGGCTCGCCTCTGTCGTAAAATTCTTTTTGGTTAATAATGGTATCAATAGCAACAGTTGTTTTTCCTGTTTGTCTATCACCAATGATTAACTCTCTTTGTCCTCTACCAACAGGAATCATTGAGTCAATTGACTTAATACCTGTTTGAAGTGGTTCGTTTACCGGTTGACGATAAATTACACCTGGTGCCTTTCTTTCAATTGGCATTTCAAATGTTTCACCTTCGATTGGTCCTTTACCGTCGATAGGAGTTCCAAGAGTATCAACTACTCTTCCTAACATTCCTTCTCCAACGTTTACAGATGCAATTCTACCTGTTCTTTTAACAATATCACCTTCTCTAACTTTGTTAGAAGAACCTAATAATACTGCACCTACGTTATCTTCCTCTAAGTTAAGTACGATACCCATAAGGCCATTGTCGAATTCAATCAGCTCACCTGATTGAACTTGAGACATTCCATAGATTCTAGCAATACCATCCCCTACGTAAAGGACGGTACCTACTTCTTCTAAGTCTGCTTCGGTTTTTACACCTGCTAATTGATCTCTAAGAATTGCAGAAACTTCTGCCGGATTTATTTCAGCCATTTTTATCTGATTTTTATGCTTGTACTAATTCTTGTTTAATGTCATTTAATTGTCTACGAATGCTAGCGTCCAGTTGCATGTCGCCCATTCGTAAGACCATTCCACCGATTAATGACGCATCTATCTTTTCTAACAGTTCTACGGCAGAAAGAGAATAATCGGTTTTGATTTTATTTACTAGTTCAGCTCTTAATGCATCAGTCAATGCGGAAGGAGTTGTAACTGTTACAAGTGCAATATTTTTTATTTTATTGTAAATTTTAATGAACTCCTCACAAATAACGTCTAACATAGCTTCTCTCTTATGAGCTATTACTAGTTGAATGAATCGTAAAGATTGTTCGTTTATTTTTTTGTCGAAAATTAAAGTTAAAACACTGCTCTTTTTATCCGCCTTAATAAGCGGGCTTTGAAGCATTGATGCTAATTCTTTATTTTCAACTATGGTGTTATGAATCAACTTTACGTCAACAATAACGGTGTCCAAAAGATGTTGCTCTTGGGCTAATTGTTGTAATGCTTTCGCATATCTTATTGCTGCTCTAACTCCTTTCATGTCGTTATTAATTCAATTTAGCATTTTCCATCGCTGCAGAAATTATTTCTTGCTGCTTTGAATCTGAAGAAATTTCGCTCTTAATTATCTTTTCAGCAATTTGAATAGATAATACCGCTACTTGACTCTTTAATTCACTCACCGCAGCATTTCTTTCTGCTTGAATAACTGACTTAGCAGCTTCGATCATTTTTGCGCCTTCTTCTTGTGCTTTGTCTTTCGCCTCAGAAATCATTTTGTCTTTCGCTTCTTTCGCTTCTTTAACAATTTGATCTCTTTCCATTCTTGCTTCAGCCAATAACGCTTTGTTATCTTCTTTCAACTGACGCATTTGCTCTTTAGCCTGTGCAGCAGATTCTAAACCTTCTTTAATAGATTCTTCTCTATTGATAACAGAAGTTAAAATAGGTTTCCAAGCGTATTTTCTTAGTAAGAACAATAACACTAAAAATAAAATTAGTTGCCAAAAGAAAAGGCCAACTGAAAACGATTCTAATAATTTTTCCATTTTTTATCTTTTAATTTTAAAGAATACTGCAACCAACCGTTGCAGTATTCTTTAAGTACTTTAAGCTTTGATTAAGATGCAAATAATGCAGCGAAACCAATACCTTCAATAAGTGCAGCAGCAATAATCATTGCGGTTTGAATTTTGTTTGCAGCTTCAGGTTGTCTTGCGATACCTTCCATTGCAGATCCACCAATTCTACCAATACCCATTCCGGCACCAATAACAATTAAACCTGCTCCTACGATTTCTGGAATTTCCATAATATATAGTTTAAATTAAAAAATACAAATTAATGATGATCGTGCTCTTCAACTGCCGCTCCAAAATACAATGCTGTTAGCATTGCGAAAATGTAAGCTTGCAAGAACGCAACCAGTAATTCTATGATAGATAAAAATAATGTTAATCCTAAAAATGCTCCTCTAGCAAACCAGTTGTTGAATACGTAAAGTAATCCAATCAAACTCATAATTACTACGTGACCTGCGGTCATGTTTGCATACAAACGAATCATTAATGAGAAAGGCTTGATGAACACACCCAATAATTCAATTAAAGCTAATGGTGGACGCATTAACATTGGGACACTAGGGTTCCAAAAAATATGTATCCAGTAGTCTTTTTTTGCAGTAACCTGAGTTATTAAAAAAGTAATTAATGCCAATGCAAATGTTACTGCAATGTTTCCTGTAACGTTTACACCTAGTGGAGTTAAACCTGCAAGATTAATAAACCAGATGAAAAAGAATACGGTTAAAATGTATCCCATGTATTTTCTATAGTGCTTTTTGCCAATGTTTGGAATCGCAATATCATCTCTCACAAAAATTACCAACGGCTCTAAGAATCTACCTAGTTTATTAGGGATTTGAGTACTTCCGTATGACCTAGCAACGCTTGAAAACAAAACGAAAATCAACAAGCCGAAAAGGAAAATCGATGTTACGTTTTTTGTAATCGAGAAGTCCCACGGTTTTACTTGAGTTGGGTGATTGGTTTCAGAATCTATAGTAATAGTTCCTTCAGCATCTGTTCTATATATTTTGCTGTGGTATATGGTGTAGAATTTTCCGTTTGATTCAGCAACACTTTCCCCGTGATGAAATTTTGAGGAAGAAAAAAAATGAAGTCCCTCATCAATTAAAATGATAGGTAGCGGAAACTCAAGTCCCATTGCATGCCAAATAGAAAAATCATAAGAATCTTCTAAGTGATGGTTAATGTATTCTTTGATACCTGCCTTAACGCCAGTTTCGCCTGTAGTTACAAGGCTAGTATCCGTTTCGCTTGCGTAGGAAATGAAAGGGCTCCAAAGCACCGCCATTAAAAGAAGAGTAAGTATTTTTTTTCCCATCATATCCGTGGTTCAAATAGGCTTGTGAAATTTGCCGCAAACGTACTGAAATTTATTAACCTGAAAAAAGCATTTGGCTAATAAAATTGTAAAAAAATCAGTCTATTTTAAATCGTCTTGATTCAATATTTTAACGATTGTTTTAGTTTCATATGCAAGACAAAAAGCATATGAAATAAAAAAAGCAAAAAATTCTTGGGGGATAATTTCACCATCTGCTTTATAATGGGGATTGAAAACGATCATGAAAACGGTAATTTTCAAGAAAAAGCTTGCTAAAAACAAGTAGCCTAAATTATGGCTGCCTTTTGCTTTTGCAAGTAAGATGATAAAATAGCTAACAAGAACTAAAAAGAAATTCAAAACGTATGCTAGAGGTTGCAAATGAGCTAATGAATCAACGTTTAGATATGAATTTACCCCAACATGAATGACAGCGATTAAAGCTATAAATAAGAGTAGCTTCCACGTGAAAGAAAGTGTGCTATTTAGTGCGGTCTTCAGCATCGTTAATTCTATTGACTTGGCGCAGTAAGTTGTACAATGAAAGAGCAACTCCAGTTAAAACTAAAGCAATCGTCCAAGCCCGTCCTGTGGGATTGTAATTTTCGTCGAGATATTTACCAAGGTATGAAAAGGCATAAATGGTTATTCCCATTTGTACAGCAATTCCGGTGAGGGTAATAAATTTAGGCGGTCTTTTCTTTGGAGCCTTCTTTGCTGCCATCCTTTATTCCTTTTATAACGGCACCCATTTTGCAACTCCCAGAGAAGTTTGCACCCGGTTCAATTTGTAATTTATTAGTTGTGATATCTCCCACCAAATTAGCGGTTGATTTTAAGCCAAGAAGTTCATTAACCGTAATTGTACCTTTAATGTCTCCAAATATTGTTGCATGTGCACATTCAACAGTTCCGTCAATTAATCCGCCTTCGCCAATAACAACCTTTCCGGCAGATTTAAGATTTCCGAAAAGCTTTCCGTCAATTCTTATATCTTCCTTACAATTGATGTCACCACTAATTTCGGTTCCCGTTCTAATAATGTTGATTGCAGAAGAATCTACTTCGTTATTTCTTGCCATGGTATTTGAGTTACGCTTAAACATATTCTTTACAAAAGTAACATTTAATTAAAAATCACTAGTGCCTTAATTTTAAAGCAGATAATCTTCTCCGAAAAATTCAATATACTCTTCTTCGTTTTTACTTTTGAAAAGCGTTCTAAAATTAGTGTTCGAAATTAAATATTGATTGCCATTAAATTGGCTTACAATAGTGCTTACTGGGGGGTCGTTTTGAAGTGCTTTTAGATACTTTATAGCATCTGCTTCATTGTTGAACCCTCTCACTAAAAACATGGTTTTGTCACCTAACGCTGATTCGGTTACTGACAAGCGAATTTCACGAAAAGAATTTTTGTTAAAATCTGCCAGTTTGTTTTTTAAAGCGCTAAAACCGGCATTTTTTGTCTGCTTTGCAGAAATAATAACCATGTGCTGGTCCTTTGCATCTCTAACATAACTCACCTTTGGAGTTGCATTTTGATCCGCTCCTCCGCTCGTTATTTGCTGGTTTAAGAAAGTGAGCATTTCTTGAGCTCTCGCTTGTTCGGGTGTTTTAGGGTGGTCTGCTATGAGTTTTTCAAGCGCTGCTTTAAACTCAGACTTTGACTTAGATTGGCCTATTGACTGAGCTTTGAGTAAATCAAACTTTGCTTTCAAATGATTTTTACCGAAAGAGCGATCTGCTTTTTCACAACTGTTAATGACATCGGAGTAAAGCCCATATTTATACAATTTATAAGTTGATACGTAAAACTCTTCTACTTTCTCTTTCGTTTCTTTTGATTCCTTGCTGTAATTTGGGTTTTTAATCAAGTAAGCGTATTCGCTAAACGGATGGTTATCTAGAACCCACTTTTTCTCTATATCTGCTTTTTCTTTATATTCGTTGATGGTATAAATTCGATACAATTGGTAATGAGCAGGCAAATTGTATTGGGAAGTATCATAGTCTGTAATCACCCTTTCATAGGAACTAATAGCATTGATGTAGTCTTTAAAGCTTTCTTTAAAAATGGTTCCAACATTAAATAATGCTTCGGCAATTTTACCATGAGCTACTAATTGCTCTTTATAGTCTTTCGGAATAGCTTCTAAATAAAAATTTGCATTGTATCGTTGAGCTTGCTCAACAGAATCTTCTATTGCCGCCTCTTTTTCTTTAGGGTTAAGTTTTTCGACAACCTGAGAAGAAACTTTATTTTTTCTTCTCCAATTATCACTTAGTTGTATGTCGCCCCAAATGGTTTTAAAGTCATTAATGCCAAGTGCTATTGTTGTGGGATTATAGAAATACCATTTTCCTTTTCGACTCCCACCGGCCACATTAATTAGTCCTGGGTTGGTTTGGTCTTGAGCAGAAGATAATTTGTTAAGCTCTGCTTGTTTTTTTCTTTCATCTTCTTCTTTTAGTGCTTCAATAATTTGTTTGACTTTTTTCTCTCGATCTCCTGAGCTTAAATTTGATAATACTAAAAGGCTATCTTGCAGTTTAATCACCTTTAGGTTGCGGACTAAGTCTTGTAAATTATTGTTTTTGTCCTCTGTTGGAAAGTATTCAGGGTGGTCTTCAGGTAAAAACTGAAGTGTGCTATCATACCGCTCTTGTGCAGCAATATAATTTGGTCTTTCAAAATATAAATCTGCCAACCGCAAATAGGAGAGGGACTTTTGTTTGTTGTTCGAAACGCTAGAATTGATCGATTTTTGGAGTAATTGAACAGCCAAAGGCTCGTCATCTTCTTTTAAGGCTAATTCTGCTAGCGCAAAGTAAATTTGATCTTTAAATTCTTCGTTTTTAATATCTTTGAGCATTTTGTTTAGCTCCTTCTTAATGGCTTTGCTATCGCTTCCTCTTACATCAAAGGCGATGGCTCGGCTTATTCTAGCGTTAAAGCGCATTTTATAGTCCGGATTTAACTTCAACACATTGCCATAGGCTTCTGTTGCTAGTAAAAAGTTCTTTTTTTCTTGGTAAAGTTGAGCTAATATATAAGTATATCTTGCTTTACCGTCTCGCTTCTTGGTTAACTCAACAGCTTGCTCTAAGTGCTCTATAGCCTTGTCGTAATCTTGATCTCTTTTAATGTTGAAGTCTGCAAAAGTGGCGTGATACTCGCCTACGAATTCCTCTGGGTATTTTCTGATGTTATTTTCTGCTAAATCTAAAAACTCCTCAGCTCTGTCCCATTGCTTTGTTTCGATTAAGGTTTTAACAAGCCAAGTGAGCCCCCGGTATCTTGCAGGGTCATTTTTGTAGTGCTGATAAACATATAGAAAGGTCTGTTCAGCAAGTCCATATTCTTGTTTGTATAGGCGTGCTTGTCCAATTAAAAAATAACTGTCATCAATCCATTTAACATATTCTACTTTCCTTTTATCAATCGAGTGGCGTTCAATTACCTCTGAACATTTTTCAATGATCTTGTCCATCGGGGCATACATGGTCTGTGACTTTTGCTCATCAGGGTAAATAAAAATGGGCAACAATTGGGAATAATCATCTTTGAAATTATCTTTTAGAAGAGTTTCTTCTTCTTTCATAATTTCTTTCGCATTAAAATAGCCGTTAAAACGCGACGTCATGTTATGAAAACCACGATTTAATGCCTTGTTCTTGTCAGTAGAGCAGGAGCTTAACAAAACGATGAGTACTACTAAAAGGCGGAAGATGTTCTTTACCAATGAATAAATTCTTTTTCAGTTAACTGCGAAAGTCACAGATTAGTATGTGAAAATTTGAATTTACAAAATTAGTTAAAGTATCATGAAAAGTGCTTTGTAGATGATTGGCGTGGTATAAATATTCGGATATTTGAATAGACTTTACCAAACCATGGAAAAAGAAAACACAAAAAAGCGAATCATAAAGAAATTGAAGAACAAGTATCGACTTGTTATTCTGAATGATGCAAGTTTTGAAGAACGCTTCTCTTACAGACTTTCTCCGTTGAATTTACTAACACTGCTGTTAAGCTTCGTTGTGCTTTTAATTGTATTGGTTTCAGTGGTTATTATTTACACTCCTTTAAGAGAATCTATTCCAGGTTACACGGATGTTAGTTTGAGAAAAGATTTAACAACAATGGTTTTTCGGGCAGACTCTTTAGAGAATGAGCTGCTGCGTAATTCTGCTTATTTAAGAAATATTCAAGGAGCCCTTAAAGGAGAATTGCCCTTGTCCAAAGATTCGATTTACAATACAACTCAGGAGATAGTAATACCTGAAAACCCTATGGTGAAGTCGAGGGAGGATTCAATGTTGAGAGAATATGTAGAGCGAGAGGACTCTTATTCTTTAACGGACGACAAAGAGAATGTTAGAGAGCAGGTATACTTTTTTGCGCCACTTAAGGGTACCATAACCAATGATTTTGACCCTTCTAAAGAGCATTTTGGAATAGATGTAGTTGCACCAAAGGATGAAGCGATTAAAGCCACTTTAGATGGGACAGTTGTGTTTGCCGAGTGGACCGTTGAGACGGGAAATGTGATTCAATTGCAGCACGCGAATAACATTGTTTCCAACTACAAACACAATTCAGTTTTATTGAAAAAGGTAGGAGACGAAGTAAAAGCCGGCGACGTAATTGCGATTATTGGGAACTCAGGAGAACTTTCATCTGGACCGCACCTGCACTTCGAATTATGGAAAGAAGGGAAACCAATTAACCCGAAAGACTTTGTAAATTTTTAATATGGGTTTAAAAGCTAGTTTAAGTAGGCCATTTGCTAAGTTGGCGGTTAAAAAAGTAAAAAAATGGTCTGAAAAACCCTTAGAAACTCAAAAAGCAGTTTTTCGGTCGCTCATTTCTTCAGCTCGAAATACAGCATTTGGTATAGATCATGAATTTGAAAATATTCACAGCTATGAAGATTTTAAAAAGGCCGTTCCAGTAAACGACTACGAAGGGTTACGCAGCTATGCAGATCGAGTAAAAAAAGGGGAAGAAGATGTATTGTGGCCCGGGAAACCGCTTTATTTGAGTAAAACTTCTGGTACAACCTCAGGGGCGAAGTACATACCAATTACTAAAGAATCTATTCCTCATCATATACAAGCTGCAAGAGATGCCATTCTGCATTATATTGACGAAACTGGTAACGCTGATTTTGTGAATCATAAAATGATTTTTTTGCAGGGAAGTCCTGAGCTAGATACAAGTGGGGCCATTCCTGTAGGAAGACTTTCGGGCATAGTAGCCCATCACGTACCCAGGTATTTACAACGAAACCGCCTGCCGTCGCTGGCAACGAATGTTATAGACGATTGGGAAACCAAAGTAGATGCTATTTGCGACGAGACTCTTCCAGAGAAAATGAGCTTAATTAGTGGCATTCCGCCTTGGGTTCAAATGTATTTTGAAAAGTTGATTGAGAAATCCGGGAAGCAAAGCATTCAAGAAATTTTTCCAGACTTTTCTCTATTTATTTATGGTGGGGTGAACTACGAACCCTACCGCCAAACGATGGAGAGTTTGATAGGCAAACGAATAGATTCCATTGAGTTGTACCCGGCCTCAGAAGGTTTTATTGCGTATCAAGACTCTCAAAAAGAGGAGGGAATGTTGCTGTTGTTGAATTCAGGCATTTTTTATGAATTCATTCCAGCTGAAGAGTTTGGAAGAGAAGATGCTACTCGAGTTAGCTTGGCAGGAGTGGAGTTGAATCAGAATTACGTTCTTATTTTAAATACAAACGCAGGCCTTTGGGGCTACAACATTGGAGATACGGTTCGATTTACGTCGTTAAAACCATATAGAATAGTAGTTAGCGGAAGAATTAAACATTTCACCTCCGCCTTTGGTGAGCACGTAATTGCTGAGGAGGTAGAAAAAGCAATTGCTTTTGCAGCAAACGAAACAGGAATTGAAGTAGTGGAGTTTCACTTGGCGCCACAAATTGAAGCCATAAATGGAGAATTGCCTTATCACGAATGGGCCATTGAATTTAAGGAGCAGGGTACGGACATTAAAGATTTCTCATCTATACTCAATACCAAAATGGCGGAGTTGAATTCGTACTACAAGGATTTGTTAGAAGGTAAAATGCTACAACCGCTAAAAATTACGCCCGTCGCTAAAGACGGTTTTCAGCATTATATGAAGTCGAAAGGAAAGCTGGGAGGACAGAATAAATTGCCACGCTTGGCGAATGATCGGAAGATTATTGAGGAGTTGTAAACGTTTCAGAATCATTTAAACAAAGGCATCTATCATTTTTTTGTAATTTTAAATGGTGAACGTTTGTTCAACGGAAAATTAGGTTTAACAAAATGGACCTTTCAAATTATACAAACGGATTCTATTTTCTAAAACTAATAATGGAGAGGTATTTTCGAAGAAGGTCATAAAAGAATAAACCATGAAAAAACTGTTACTGTTACCTTTCTTCGTTCCGATTCTGATTGGGCTGCAGTTAAAAGCACAAAGTTACATCCCATTTCCAACTAGCAATGCTGTTTGGGTAAATTATGAGAACAGATCTTACGGTGCAACAAATACCAATGATTGTTATACTTCCAGAATATTTACTGCGGGTGACACTACAATAAACAATTATAGTTACACTAGGTTGCTGCGTATCTCTGAAACTAAGACAGGTAATTTTGGTTTACCTTGTAATACAGTGGTTCAGGCTGCTACTTTAGATACGTTAGGCTATTTTAGGAATGATACTGCACAAAAGAAAGTCTGGTTGAAAGCAACAGGTATTGTAAATGAAATATTATTGTATGACTTTGCAATGAATATTGGTGACACGATCGCTCTGGGTTATTTTGACGACCCAACTATTCCTGCCATAAATGTGGTTGACTCTATTTATACAGAAAATTATGGCGGAATAGCTAGAACTGTTTATCGGATTGATAGAAATGGGCCATGTTTAGATCCTAAGGTTTATTTAATTGAAGGAATTGGTAGTAAAAGTGGCTTCTTAAAACCCCTTGGAAATTGCGGTACTTTTGGATTGACCAGTGTTTTGTGCTTTTCAATAAATGGCACTTCGATTTTAGTAAATAACAATGTAACTATGCAGCCACCTTGTGGATTACTAACGGGTATTAAAGATTTTGAATCAATGGCAAAAGGTCAGGTTCAGATTTCACCTAACCCGGCAAAAGATGTTGTGAAAATTACAAATGCAGAAGGTTTGGAGCGAGTTGAGGTGTATGATGCAGGAGGGAAGTTACTTCAGAATTTTGTCGACTTCGACTTCGCTCAGTCTCACAAGAGCATTGGAAGCGTGAACAAAATTGACCTCTCCAACTATGAAGCAGGAACTTACATTTTGAAATTGATTATGAAAAATGGTGAGGTGTTTTCGAAGAAAATCATAAAACAGTAAACAGATTACTTTGCTGCGTTGCACTTCGCTCGTAATTACGCCAGAATTGAACTAGATTGCTTCGTGCTTCGCAATGACAAATACGATAGTCATTGCGAAGGAGGCACGACTGCGGCAATCTTTTAATTAGAGAGCAGATTGCTTCGCTCTGTTTTACTTCGCTCGCTATGACGCTAGAATTGAACTAGATTGCTTCTTACTTCGCAATGACGGTAATAGGATTACTTCGTTCCATTTCCACCTACTTATTTGGACAAGTGCAATGACGAATAGAATTAAACGAACTCGGCCGTGACTTTTTTAATCACCTTCTCCATCGGTTCGAATTCAAATTGTAGTTCTTTTCTAATTTTTTCAGCAGAAAAGCACTTTTTCTTATAAGCCGTATCAACACTTTGTTTGGTTAAAACGGTTTTACTGCCCAATAAAAAATAGCGTATTTCATCTAGTCTTCGCAAACTGTTTGCTAGCCAGCGTGGTGCTGCTTTCTGCGGTGGATTTTTACCTAATCCTTTTGCGATGTGCGTAAATAGTTTTTGGAAACTCCAGTTGTCAGCAACCAAAATATAGCGTTGATCGGAAATTTCAGAATTCATTAGTAAGTGCATGGCTTTTACAACATCAGCTACTCCAATAAAAGCATTACTACCCGGGGTGTAAAAATTTAAACCGTCATAGATTTTTTTTATAATAGCAGTGCTGCTTTCTTCCCAATTTCCAAAGCCGATGATGGTTGCCGGGTTCAAAATAACAGTTTTTAAACCTTCTTCTGCCGCTCGCCAAACTTCATTTTCTGCATAGTACTTTGTAATCGAGTAGTAAGAAGTCTCGTCACTGTGCGTCCAAATGGCTTCTTCGTCCGTGCAACGTCCGTCAGCATAACTGCCTAAACTTGCTACAGAACTGACGTAGCAAAACTTTTGAATTCCATTGATTAAGCTGAGGTTTACCATGTTTTTGGTGCCATCTACATTAATCTCGTACATTTTATCACTCTTTCTTCTATCGAAAGAAACGACTGCAGCGCAATGGTACACATGGGTTACGTTTTCAAAAATATCTTCTAAGCTAAAGTAATCGGTTACATCTGCTTCTACCCAATTAATCTGATCAAAAAGTGGTTGGGCATGGTAACTGGCAAAAACTTTTTCAGCTTTTTCTAAGCTTTTTTTTGAACGATAGGTGGCTTTCACTTTTTCGCCATTTTTCAACAACAAATGCAGCAAATGACTTCCTACTAATCCCGTTCCGCCGGTTACTAAAATCATGTTGCAAAAATACCGCATAAAAGGTCAAGGTTCGGTTCAACTCCTGTCTATTTAAGTTTGAAGTGATGATTTTTGAGATTGCCACAGTCGTTCCTCCTTCGCATAGACAAAAATCAAGACTTTTTTATTCTTTATTTGTCATTCTTCATTTCACATTCTACACTCCACATTCCACCATTGAATACTTATCTTTGCCGAAATTTTTTGAAAATGGATTTTGTAGCAGAGTTAGAATGGAGAGGAATGATTCACAACATTACTCCGAACACGCAGGAACAGTTAAACAAGGAAATGACTACCGGTTATGTGGGTTTTGACCCAACGGCAGACTCATTGCACATTGGAAACTTGGTGCCTATTATGCTCTTGACTCACTTTCAAAATGCAGGTCACAAACCGATTGCCTTGGTTGGTGGCGCTACTGGAATGGTCGGCGATCCTTCAGGAAAATCGGAAGAGCGTAAGTTTTTGTCTGAAGAGTTATTGAATCACAACTTAGAGTGTCAGAAAAAACAATTGGCAAAGTTTCTTGATTTTGACTCTGACGCTGCGAACGCTGCAGAATTGGTAAATAACTACGATTGGTTTAAAGAATTTTCGTTTTTAGATTTTTTGAGAGATGCAGGAAAGCACATTACCGTCAACTATATGATGGCGAAAGATTCAGTTAAAAAAAGACTGGAGACTGGCATTTCATTTACAGAGTTCTCTTACCAGCTTATTCAAGGGTATGATTTCTTTTGGTTGAACCAGAATAAAAATTGCAAGTTGCAAATGGGTGGTTCAGATCAATGGGGAAACATTGTTACGGGAACTGAGTTTATACGAAGAAAGTCAGACAGTGAAGCATTTGCGCTAACTTGTCCATTAATTACAAAGGCAGACGGTAGCAAGTTCGGAAAATCTGAAGGTGGAAATGTTTGGCTAGATGCAGAGAAAACATCGCCATACAAATTTTACCAATTTTGGTTAAACACTTCAGATGAAGATGCAGGGAAGTACATTCGAATTTTCACGTTGAAGCCACAAGAAGAGATTTTAGCCTTAGAAAAGGAGCATGCAGAGGCACCACATTTAAGAGTATTACAGAAAGCTTTAGCTGAAGATATCACCATTCGAGTTCACTCTCAAGAGGAGTTGGATAATGCGATAGCAGCATCTAATATTTTATTTGGAAACTCTACTGCAGAAAGTTTAAAGGGTCTTACAGAAAGAGATTTGTTAAGTGTGTTTGAAGGAGTACCTCAAGCTGAAATTCCTCAAGCTATTTTGAACGAAGGCCAAGGAATTATTGACTTTACAGTTACAGCTGCAAAAGCTTTTGGCTCAAATGGAGAAGCACGGAGAATGATTCAAAATAATGGTGTGAGTGTAAATAAGGAAAAGGTAGATCTTGAAAAAACAGTTACGACAGAAGATCTTATTCTTGGTAAATACATTTTGTTGCAGAAAGGGAAGAAAAATTATTATCTGATTACTGTTGTTTAAGCGATTCACATATTTTCTTACAGCCTTTTTGCTTGTTGCTATTGCATTTGTTTCTTGCAAAAAGCAATTGTCAGATGAAGAGTTATTTGACCGTTTGCATGGCAACTGGGTTGCAACCATGAAGGTGATGGAATACGAGAGTTTCCATTACGAGGTCGACTCAGCCCTTTTTCATACCGAAGATAGGCGATTGGGGATTGTTTTTAGTTCAAAAGGGAGTTTCCAAAAGACCTTTGAAGGAGAAGAGATTGGCACCTATTGGTTAGAGGAGGGTGATTTAGTTCTTTCTACAGCAGACACAATTTCTTTACAAATATTGCATGTAAACGCTCGAAAGTTAGTCTTGCAGGTTGATTCTGTGAAACTGTATTTTGAAAAGTATGTTTATTAAGACGCTACTTTAACGTATTGAAAAAAGTACGTTCCATTTCAATTGGGCCTTCAGCAAAAGCTTTACTAATTCCGCCCTGCTCGTTGATTAAAAAGTAAGTGGGAACAGTTGTTATTTGATACGCTTCTCTTAACTCATAATCGCCACCAAAGTGCAAGAAGTCCCACTTATAGTTGTTTTTAGTGGCAACCGTTTCATTGATGCTTTTATCATCGTCCAAGTTGATGCTCACAAATTGAACTTTATCGCCGTATTCTAAATGTAGTTTTTGCATTACTTTCAATTCGCGTAGGCTGGGAATTGAAGTGTTGGACCAGAAGCTGAGGTATATTTGTTTGCCTCTGTAATCTGTTAGGGAATGCTCTTGTCCTTTTGCATCCAACAAAGTAAAATTCACAGCTTCCATCGATTTTCCATAGCGTTCTAGCGCTTTTAGAATGTTCGTTGCTATTGTTTTATTCTCAGCAGATTGACCCTTAATCGCAATTTCTTGAATGATTTTTTCACTGCTTTCTTGATTGATTACTTTTTTATGATAGACTTCATTAAGGCCATAAAGAAGATAAAGTTCAGTTAATTCGGGATTTTCGAAGCCTTTTAATAGGTTTAACTCTTCTAAGGTTCGGTCTAAAGATTCTTCAAACATCAGCGCTTTCATCATTTTTTGACTGCCGTTTTTTAACGTTAATTGGTCAAAATCTTCTTGATAGAATTGAGTGAAAAAATTCATGTATTCTTTATGGTGATACAAAATTGGCTTTCCTTTTATAAAAGTATTTTCTAAGGTGACGTTGTTTCCTCCTCTAATGTCTTCTAAGTTCGCTAAGGCATACGTGATGTAATTCTTTAGGAAATCAAGCTCTATGCTTTCTGCTTTTTTTCTCCATGTTGTTAGAAAGGCTTCCGTTTCCTTGTTCGCGCCTTTGTACATCATTTTGGCGTAGTTCTGTTGAAAAAAGTCTTGATATGCTTTGTTGAAGCTTTTGATTTGTTGGTTGAGCTCCGTTATCTTAGGAAAAGGGAAGCTGAGGTTTAAGAATTTATTGAAGGCTTGGCCACGGTTGGCCTCTTCATCGAAAGTTAACGCGACATTGTACACTTGACCTACTTCTGCAAACAAGCTTGTTTCCTTATCTTCAATTTTTAGAATTACCTGATTTATTTCTTCTAAATTGATGTTTAACTTGAAACTTCCATTTTCAATTACTTGCTCATTCAACCATTCCTTCTCATTGGTAATGTAGTCGCTGTAAATGCCAATTTTTATCGTTTTAGAATCGAAACCTTTTATTTTTCCCTGTATAATCGTTTCATCAGCAATTAGTTGTAAGCTAATAAGTAAAGTGAATAGAAAGGTTAACGTGTTTCGAATCATACGATTAAATAGTTATTTCTTTTGGCAAAAACTGGTTGACGTCGCCACCGTGACGAATGATATCACGCACAGTTGTTGAATTTATTGTGGCATAGTCTAACTCGGTGAAAAGAAAAATGGTTTCAATTTCGTCGTTCAGTTTTCGGTTCATTTGAGCAATGGTATGCTCATACTCGTAATCCAACTGGTTTCTCAAACCTCTCAAAATGTATTTAGCTTGAACTTTTTCGCAATAGTCTACCGTCAAGCCTTGATAAATATCAACTTCAACACTTGGTTGGTTTGCGAAACACAGCTCAATCCACTTTTTACGTTGCTGTAAATCAAACATGTATTGTTTGGATGAGTTGGTTCCAATGGCAACAATAATTTTATCGAACAACGGAATTGCCCTTTTAATAATAGAGGTGTGGCCCAATGTAATTGGATCAAAGGAACCAGGGAATATGGCTATTTTTTTCATGTGTTTAGCTTTCTTCGAAGAAAGTAAAGTTAACATTTCCGAATTTCCTAGTGGAGATGAAGTTGGGGTGTTCATCAAATGAAGTTTCTCTGCCATGTTCAACGACAAGTAAGCCACCTTCGGCTAGCAACCCTTTGTTGAATATTGTACTTGGTAAGTTGGCAGTTTCCTCAAGCGCATATGGAGGGTCTGCGAAAATGATATCGTATTGCTGGTCCAGTTTCTTCACAAACTTAAATACATCTGCTTTTAGCGCTGTTATGCTGTTTAATTGTAATTCTGAAGCAGTTTTCTTGATGAATTGAACACATCCAACGTGCTGATCGATTGCTAATATAGAACTTGCTCCTCTAGAAGCGAATTCAAAAGTCATGTTGCCAGTTCCAGCACATAAATCTAACACTTTGGCGTCCTCTATTTCTATTCTGTTGCGCAACATGTTGAACAAGCCTTCTTTGGCAAAGTCAGTAGTTGGTCGAACGGGTAAACCTTTCGGAGGAGAGAATCGTCGTCCTTTGTGTGTTCCGCTAACTATCCGCATAAGTGCTGATGAAATAAACTAAAATTAGAGTAATCGTTCAGTTCTCCCAAAACTGCTGAGAAATTAATGTTGGCGGCCTTTTTACCGAAGCTAACTTCATTAATGTAGGTATAAAGTAACTTGTATATGGCAGAGTCTTTTTCAATTTCTCCAACCAAAATGAGTTTGCTTTTTTCTCTTTCCAACTTTAGCTGTTCCATTACGTACAGCAAAAAGTAAATAAAATCTTCTTTGCTTTGGTATTGAAAACTATTGAAGAAGTTTAGTTTGCCATTCGGAGCATAAATTACTTCAAATTGCTCTCGCTGCACGTTAATCAATAGCTCATTTTCCTTCATTTTGTTTAGCCCAATGGCTTCTAAAATAGGCGATGAAAAATGCAATAATTGATAGGGAGGTAGCTTTGCCTTTAGCAAGAACTCTAAACCGCGAGGAATTGCAAATACGACTACAGCATCGAAACTCTCCAATGCAGTGTAATGAAAAATAAGCTGGTTGAGATCCTCTATTGGGTGATTAAAACTCAAATAACTTTCTAACTCTTTTTCGTCAAATAAAACTTGAGGAACAAGGGTGTACAAAGAGTTTGAAAGGCATATTTGCAGACTCTTCTGTGATTGGAATGCTTCACTAGGAAGTATTTTTTCGATACTCCTAAGTGCTTCAATCCAGTCATCAGATTTGTTAAAATCAAACTGCTCGTATGAAATGTAGGTTTGCGATTGGTCGTCAAAAAACGCAGACTTCAACTGAAGCTTGCTCAGTACCATAAAGTGTTTGAGTTGAGCTGTTTTTCCTCCATAGCGTTCGTCAAAAAATCGAAGCTGTGGGGTTGGAGTAAGCGTCATGTTCTGGTTACCAGTTCCCGGTTGTGATTGGCTCACTCATTGAACCTACCTTGATTTGATCTGTCAACTTAACCGCTTCGTTTTTGGTCTTAAGTCCTTTGTAAGCTACTTCTAAAGTGGTTGAAACTTCAAAAACATTTACGTTCACTTTGTTTTTCTCAATCACGCCAGCTTGAATTTTGAATTCATCGCCATCTCCGAAAGGAACATATTTAATGGAATCTATTGCATAACCGTCAGCAAAAATCGAAGTTGCAGGAACTAAAGAAGTATCTCTAATTACAATTCCCAATTGAACCGCTTCCACTTCCGTTAAAGAATCTGGAACGTTACCAATTGCTTTAATAATCGTCAACGAATCGTTTTTTACAAAGTTGATTAACTCAGGGAAGTTAGCAGCATAGCGGCTTTTTTCCTGTTTAAACTTTTTTTGTGCAACAGCAACTTCTTGCAATCTATTCTGCACGACTTCGCTCCTATTCTGAGCCATGTCTCTGAATTTAATCTTGTTTTGAACCCCATCATAGATGAAGTACGCTAATATTATTGCGATTACGAATAAGGCTGCTTGAATACCGATTTTCATTGATCCTAAATTTTTAGTTCTAAGCTCACAAATCTACCATTTTTTTGATTTTATCGGAAGGTCTTTATCTGATTCGATAAGGTTAAATTTACCAACCTACGTATTTGGTTATTCATGAGTGCTTTTCAGCAGAAATTTTATGGTTTTTTACCTGGTGTTCCAACCTCCGATCAAGTTGATTTGGTGGAGCGTATGGAGCGTTTTTTGTTTCAGAACGCAGAAAGAGCTGGTTTTATTATTCGAGGGTATGCCGGAACAGGAAAAACGACCGCTATTGCCGCAATGATCAAAACGTTTCCAAGTTTTCAGTTGAAATCTGTCTTATTGGCACCAACTGGACGAGCTGCTAAGGTGCTTTCTAACTTTTCAAAGAAGCCAGCTTATACTATTCACAAAAAAATTTATCAAAGTGAACGAGGGAAAGATGGACAAACTCATTTTAAACTAGGAGCCAACCTTCATACCAATACTATTTTTATTATCGATGAGGCTTCTATGATTTCTGATGGTGGAGCATACGAGCAGAGTTTGCTGGATGACTTAATCGAATATGTTTTTAGTGGTAAAAATTGTCGTTTGGTTTTTATAGGAGACATTGCTCAATTGCCTCCTGTAGGCAAATTGTTAAGCCCAGCCTTAGATCCCAAATATCTAATGTCAAATTATTACTTGAAATTAAAGGGAGTAGAGTTGTCACAAGTCATGCGTCAATCGTTGGAATCTGGAATATTGCACAATGCAACCTTAATCCGGAATCAAACACAAGCAAAAAAACCAGTTTTAAAATTTGAACTTGAGGGGTTTGATGATGTTAAACGAATTGATGGGTTGGAGTTAGAAGATGAATTACATACCTGTTTTTCAAAATATGGAGCAGATGATACGATCGTAATCACTCGATCGAATAAGAGAGCGAACATCTTTAACCAGCAGATTCGAGTTCGAATAAAGGACTTGGATAACGAGATTGCTACCGGAGATTACCTGATGGTGGTGAAAAATAATTACTTCTGGTTAGATGAAACATCTCCAGTAAGTTTTGTCGCTAATGGAGATGTTGCAGAAGTTATGGGAATGGGAAACATTGAAGAATTGTATGGATTTCGTTTTTTGAATGCTACAGTTCGGTTAATTGATTACCCTCAATTACAACCGATAGACGTTAAGCTTTTATTAGATTCCATTCATTCTGAAGCTCCTTCGTTAACCAAAGAAGATAGTCAAAGGTTATTTGAGACTGTAATGGAGGATTACGTTGAGATACCGAACAAACGCATAAAAATGGAGCTGCTGAAAAAGAATCCTTATTTCAATGCCTTACAAGTAAAGTTTGGATATGCGGTAACGTGTCACAAATCACAAGGAGGACAATGGAAAGCAGTGTTTGTAGACCAAGGTTACCTTACAGAAGAAATGTTGGATACAGAATATGCCCGATGGTTATATACCGCTGTAACTAGAGCAACCGAAAAATTGTATTTGGTCAATTTTAATGATCAGTTTTTTGATTAAACCAGCTCTGTAATCACTTTAATTTCCGAATGCAAGGTTTTATGAACGGGACATTTATCCGCTATTTCAAGTAACTTTTGCCGTTGCGTATCATCCAAGTCTCCTGAAAGTTCGATCTTTCTGCTGAAATGATCAATCTTGGAACTCGATTTTTCACATTCAGCGCAATCTTCAGCATAATCTTTATTATGGTCAACATGCACGACGACCTCTTGTAAATCCCATTTTTTTCTAGCTGCGTACATGTGTAAAGTCATAGATGTGCAAGCTGCTAGCCCAGAACTAATCAGTTCATAAGGCGAAGGGCCTAAACCTGCGCCTCCAACCTCTTCTGGCTCGTCCGCTAGAAAGTGGTGGTTACCTGCTTTCATTTCAGTCGTAAAGCTGCCTTGTTCCGTTTTTGAAACTACTTGGCTTTTGCTTTTTAAAGGGACTTTTTTATTGTCAGGGTTTAAGTATTTCTCTACCCAAGCTGCAATCATGTTTCCGACATAAATTGAATCTGCTCTTTTACTTAATAAGTGATCTGCTCCATCTAACGAGATAAAACTTTTAGGGTGAAGTGCAGCTGCATACATTTTTGCGGCATTGTCAATACCAACAATGGTGTCTTGTGGGGAATGCAAGATGAGTAAGGCTTTTCGAAGTTTTTTTGCTACTTCTTCAGGTTTATGATTTTTTAAATCATCAATAAAATCTTTCGCTATCGTGAAGGGTCTGCCACCAATGTTTACTGTGGCTTTTCCTTTTTCCTGAATTTCGTCTACTTTTTCAGCCAATAATTTGGTCACATGGTAAGGGTCAAATGGTGCGCCAATGGTTACTACAGCTTCAATGCAATCGAGTTGTGAACCGGCAAACAAAGCGGCTGCTCCACCAAGCGAGTGACCTATTATAATTTTTGGAGCCTCGTAATTCTTTGTTAAAAAGTCAGCAGCGGCAAAAACGTCTTGTATGTTAGAGGTAAACGTTGTGCTTTCAAACTCTCCTTCGCTACCACCTAAACCTGTAAAATCAAACAATAGAACGGCAATGCCTTTTGAAGTCAGTCCACGACTAATGTGTTTAATGGCAAGTAAGTTTTTTGAGCAGGTAAAACAATGCGCAAAAATGGCATACGCCATTGGTTTTTGGTCTACAGGAAACTCTACTTGTGCGCTTAATTCGTAACCTCTATTGTTGGTAAAGCTGAATTGTTGAGATTTCATTTAGTTGGTTTTGGTGCTAAGTTAACCTTAAAATGATCCTCTTATTTGTCGTCTAATTCATTTTTGTTATAGTAATTTTATACGCATGAACAGCATTGCGCTTTTGCTGTTGTATCACTAAAACAACTATAACTATGAGTAACATAAAATTTAAAGGAGACCCGATTGAAGTAAGTGGAACTATTCCAAATGTTGGAGATAAAGCAGCTGACTTTACATTTGTTAAAGATGATTTGAGCGAAGGTTCACTAGCTGATTTTGAAGGGAAAAAGAAAGTTCTAATTGTCGTACCTAGTTTAGATACAGGCATTTGTCAAATGGAAGCGAAAGCCTTTAACCAACAAATGGCAGGTAGAGAAGATACGGTAGGTTTAATGATTTCTAAAGATTTACCATTTGCCATGAAACGCTTTTGCGCATCAGAAGGTTTAGAAACTATTATTAATGCATCTGACTTTAGGTATAACGATTTTGCAAGTCAGTACAACGTAGAAATGACTACGGGACCACTAAAAGGCTTATTTGCCAGAGTAGTTTTGGTGCTAGATAAAGACAACAACATTACTTATAAAGAAGAAGTAGATGACATTACCCATGAGCCAAACTACGATGCTGCAAAAGTAGCTGTTGAGGCAATCGGTTAAGTAGTTGATTACACTAAGATCATTTTGAGGCGAGGATTTTTATTCTCGCCTCAATTCGTTTAGACACTTCCTCGGCGTTGTTATACACCATGTAGTGTGTCGCTCCTTTAACTGACTCCGCTTTATCAATGTTTTTTAGCGGAAAAATCAGGTCAGCAGTTCCGTGTAAATGATAAAAAGGGCAGGTTAATTCCTCGTTATAAGTCCAATTTGAGATTGATTTAACCCCCCATGCTAGCATTTTGTGGCTTGCGGCATGAATCATGGCTTCAAACAATTTATTCCCGGCAGCATCTGATTTGTCGTAGTAAGGTTTGAAAGCCACACTTGCTTCAATAGCAAGTTTTGATGCTGTTTTATTTTTTGTCGGTAAGAGGTCCATGTATTTAAAAATACTAGGAACTTCAGATTTGTTTTTTACGGTAGAGATTAAAAACAAGTGTTCTGTCTTTTTAAGTCTAGAAATTTCTATCGCCAGTATACCGCCTAAGCTCATTCCTAATATTGAAAAAACTTCATCTTCAATTTTGTCTGCCATTCTCTTCGCATAAGCTGCAACTGGTTCATCATCTAGTGGCTCTATATAGTCCAGAAATTTGAGCTCGACTCCAGAAATTGATAGTTTTCTAAATAACCGATGGTCTAATCCCAATCCAGGAATGCAATAAATGACGGGTTTGTTTATCATGCTGTAAAAATAAAAAGAACCGGCCTTGCCCGGTTCTTTAAAAGTGTTGATTTTGTTATCTTATTATGAACCGGTTACGAGTTATTCTTTTTCTTTCTTATCTATCACTCCGCTATAAGAGGGGTTAATTTCCCGTGTCTTTGTACTTCCAAAAATAAAATTAATCCCTGCCCGAACCTGAGCATGTCTCGCATGTTGAGGTCTAAATCCACTAAGAATATTATCGCTTACGATATAAATTTGAACTGGCCCTGGATTTATGTTAATGCCAATTCCAAGGTTATTAAAAGAGCGATTAATCATGCTGTAAGAAGCTGCTAACCCAATCCATTTTGAGACCTTGTAATTTGTGCTTAATGTTAATGACGGTTTAATGTTTTTTTTATAAAATTCACTTTGTATCAAACCACCAAACACAAGTTTCTCGTTAAATTTATAATTGGCACCTAAATAAATTCTACCGACAAGTGGGTTCGTGTAACTTTCATTGGTTTCCTGCACGTTGAAAGCCACTTCTAATGAATCTACAAGTCGATCATAAGAAGAAGCGCTAGTCGTATCACCCTGAGGAGAAAAGGCATCTATTTCAATTCCGTCGAAGTAAGATCGGCCCTTATCTATCAGGTAATTTGTTGTATTTGAATTCCAATTAATGAAACCTAAATCCAATACACTTGCATTAAGGCTTAACTTCTCATTAAGCTCATAGTTCACACCTAAATCAACTCCAAACCCTCTATTGCCTGTACCGGAAAGAAACCCTTCCACGCCTGTTAGGTTCGATGAGCTGAGAAAATCAGTATTGCCGGAGGAGTTGATTAGGATGTCTGAAGTTGCAGTTAATGCATAAGTATTAGGATCTGTAGTTAATTTAAGATCCGATCTCTTTGTATCTAAGTTTGCAAGTCCATAAAGATATTTTAAACGAGCACCTACTCTTAATTTATCACTAAACTGGTGTGATAAGCTGACCCCATATTCCCTATAATAATTTGCTGAAAAAGCTGTTCCAGTAAAGTCAGCAGTATTATCGTTAAACGCTAAGTTTCCTTTATGAATGAAGGTCATTAAATCTTTAGTGTAATTGAATCTAAAATTTATATTTTCAGTTACATTAAACATGATTTGGGTTCGTTTTCCAACTTTAAACCCAAATGAAATCAGGTCAATTTTTGTATTAAATGACATAAAATTTTCTTTTTCAAGACCAGATATCATTGAATTAAAATCTAACCGTAAAGAGTCCCCATCTTTTTTGATGAAATCTGAATACGCGAAACCACTGTTACTTACACTGTAATAGGAAGAAGACAAAACAGGAAGCCCTATGAAGAATTTGCCATTAAATTGATTGGCAGGGTTTGAGTAGGAAGATTGTGGAATGTCGTTAAAATTGAATAATGTCAAATCTTGCTGCGCCTTGCTGGCAATAGAAAATAGAAGACAAAGACTAAGTGTAATTAGATAATTTTTCATGGCTCTGTCTTTTAATTGAAGCTAAGGATTGAGTTTAACGAAATGATAATCTTAAGGCGGTTATCAGAATTGAAAATAACATTGGTTCCTGTGTTTGCTCCCTCTGTAGAAAGTTTGGCAGAAAGTGCCACCTTTGCGGTTCTAGAAATTCTTTTCAACCGCTCTCGATTAATTTTAGTATCCGTTATGTTTGTACTAAATCCATCTGCCTCTAAACCTCCATTCACTAATTTGGTTGGGGCGGAAGGTAAAATCATACCATAACCGTTGGAGTAGATAGGGTTACTAGGCAAAATTAATTTTCCTAGGTCAGTACCGTTGCTATCCAAAAAAGTAAGTTGTAAATCTACATCCATTGGGAAACCATTTTCAGCATAGATTCTCAGCGTGCCGTCTGTTAAATCGCTAATTTGCTCCAGTGTAATATTAATGGTATCTTCAATAAAAAATCCAATGGCTCTGCCTTCAAACGGAATTCTGAATTCAAGATCAAGACCTAAATCACTAGTGTCGGTGATAAAGTTTCTCCGTTGTCCATTTCTCGGTGGCTCGCCATTTGGATTAAATAAGGCCTTAGAATCAAATGCAATTGATTTTGTAAGGTGTGATAAAATGGTGTCGAGATTGCTATTGACATTATTTAATTCAAAAACAGTTTGAGCTACACCGTACTTATCAGGAAAATTAATGGCTAAAGGTTTTAATTCAGTTGGAATATCAAAACCAATTACACTTGGGTTTCGCTTTGGATTCACTGCATTCAAATAACTGAACTCGAAGTTCATAGGGCAGGAGAAACTGTTTTTCGCAGTAAGCCTTAACGTAGGATTAGAGATGAAAAGATCCTCCTTAGCGAATTCTTGAAAATTCTTGAAGAAGTCAATCGCGATACTGTCTCTTTCCAATGGCAGTGGAGTACTTCCTAATGAGCCATAAAATTCTTTAAAGTCAATATTGGTTATAGTACCTGTCATTTCAAGTCTATCATTTGTGTTACTGGCAACACCCGATATAAGTTGAACTGAGTATTTTAAATCAATGGGTATTGTATTGTCCGCAGGGTTACCATTTTTGTCTTCGGATAGATTTACTTGATACCCTTTTAGGTCTACTGTTTGAGATTGAATCACAGAGTCTCCTTGGGGAGCTGCCGGAATGGTATAGGTTAAAGTTAACGTGTCTCCTAGGGAATCTGTAAACGTTCGAAATTTTGCATCAATTTGAATGTCATAAGGAAATGAATTCTCTAAAGTAAAGGCTAAAGTCCCTGATTTTAATGTCATACTATCTACTACAATTCCAAATCTACTATTGTCAATAATTTTTATCTCTGTAGATTCACCGGGAAAATTAACAAGTTGACCATTGTTGAAAGGGGCTCCAGCTGGAATGCCAGGACTAAAAATAGTATCAGCAAAATTTTCTGTTGGAATGTTAATTACGGTCGATGTGTCTGAGGAGAGAACAGAGCTTCTATAAACTATTTCTAAACCACCGCTAGCTGTAGTGAAAATATCTCCATTGGTGTCCTTTTTTATTACTATGTCCGCTAAGCTGAGGTTTGAACTCATTAACGGAACAGCAAAGTTCGGATTCCAGTCATCTATATTTATTTTTTCAAATTCAAAGTAATCCTCTGTGCATGCGTAAAATCCACAAGCGATTGTTGTGATTAGTAAAGTTGTTTTGAATAGATTTTTCATCTAAGAGTATTAGAGGTTAGTAGGACAAATGTAATATATTAAGAATTTTTAAGACCATCTATCTTTTAAATGGAAGAAATGACTTACCAAAACTCTATGTTATTATTTACGAAATAGATTGAAACTTGTTCGGTGATGCTCGCAAGTTCCAAACTCTTTTAGAGCATTTCGATGGTTTAGGGTTCCGTATCCTTGATTATTTTGCCAATCGTAAATGGGATAGTCTTTGGCAATTTGCTGCATGTATTCGTCGCGATGAGTTTTAGCCAGAATTGAAGCCGCTGCGATATTTTTAAACTTCCCATCTCCTTTTACAATACAAGTATGGGGAACAAAAGGGTAAGGAGTAAAACGATTGCCATCTATTAGCAAGTGATCGAAATTCAACTGAAGCTGGTCAATTGCTCGGTGCATGGCTAAAAAAGAAGCATTCAGAATATTTATTTCATCAATCTCTTTCGCTGAAACTATTCCAACCGCCCAATCTAAAGCATTTTCTTCAATCCATAGTCGTAATTCATCCCTTGTTTTTTTATTGAGTTTTTTAGAATCGTTTAGGGAAGTATTTCGTTTATTAGGATTCAAAATTACGGCAGCAGCGTAAACAGGTCCAGCATAGCAACCTCTGCCTGCTTCATCGCAACCAACCTCTACTAGTCCTTTTGTATAGTAATTTTTTAACCTCAATTTTTTAAGGTCTTTTCAATACTATTCCACAATAGATTGGCACTTTTTTCCCAAGAAAAATCTTGTTTTCTAAGTTTTCCTTTTTCTATTAAATCAGTTCTTTTTTCAGACTGATTCGCAATTAATAGCATTGCATCAGCAATTTGGCTTACTTTTTTGGGATCACACAATATCGCTGCATCTGCTGCTACCTCCGGCATTGACGTTACGTTCGAGGTGATTACTGCTGTCTCTGTTTGAAAAGCTTCTAAAATTGGAATTCCAAATCCTTCAAAATAGGGAAGGTAGGTAAGAGCTAAAGCGCTAGATAGTGCCACAGAAAGTTCTTCGTCAGAAAGCCTGCCCATAAAGCAGACGTCTTCTTTATACGTCATTGATTGATACGTCTTCTCCAACTCGGTTGGCCACCATTTTTTATTGCCTACTATCAATAGTTTGGTCTCACTAGCAGCGCGGGTTTTAAACTCTTCAAATGCCAATAATAAATGCTCTAAGTTTTTTCTTGGATGGATTGTTCCAATGAAAATAAAAAAGTCATTTTTTGAGGTGTAGCGTTCCTTAAATTCCAACTTTTTTGTTTCCAAGGTTGGTTCAAAAACCTCGTTAGCTCCGTTGTAAACTACATCAATTTGAGTTGTAGGAATATGGTAGGTCGAAGCAATGTCTTGCTTGGAATATTCCGAGACAGTGGCAATTCTCGTAGCACGTTGAGCGAACTTTGGGAAGAAATACAATAAGTACTTTCTGTGACTCCAAATAATATTTTCGGGATGATGCTCAAAGTTTAGATCGTGAATAACAGCTAAACTTTTACAATTTAGACGAGGAGGAATCCATCCTTCCGGAGAAAGGAATAAGTCAAAATTATTTTGGTTAATGTATCGTTTTACACTTATTTCGAACCAAATGAACCATAAAATTGGATGGCGTGCTGGAGGGGGTATCGTTACAAAGGTTACATTTTCTGGAAACTGAAAAGCATTCTCTTCAACTGTTCTGTCAAAAATGAAGGTGAATTGAATCTCGGGATGAGCTCTGGTAATCAGTTGAAGTGTTTCGTATGCAAATCGAGCTATGCCGTCCATTTTGTCTGGAACCAAAAGTCTGGTATTGACGGCAATTTTCATGTAATGAAATTATACTTTTTCTACCATGTAATTAATTCCAAAGAAAAAATACTCCTTTAAGAAATTATTCTTCTTCCAAATCAATTGTTCTTTTTCAACTCTTTCTTTTGCTTTTTTATTGGGAAATGCAAAGGGTAAGTAGTATCGAATGTATTGAACTGTATCTTGATGTATGTTGAATCCTTCTTTTTGAAATTCATTTTGCCAAGTAGCTAAACTTCTGATGTTTTCATTTCCAAGCAAAATGTTCTTTTTTAGGCTTTCATCATATATTTCAATGATTCTCTTATTTCCTCGTTGTTTGTATAGTTTCAGATTTTGAATGACATTGTTTCCATTCTCCTCTATGATTAACAAATGACCTTTTGGGTTCAGTACGTTGTGCAAAATTTGAAGCGCCTGATCAAGTGGCTCTAAGTGATGCAGGGTATCTTGAATGATGATTAAATCGTAGCTGTTAGGTTTGAACTTATGATCGAAGATATTCTCGTAAGAATATGTGAATTTACTCACATCGCCGAACTGGCCCCAATATTTTAGCCTTCTCGGAATTTGATGGATGTAATGCTCTAACGTTGTTCCGTGAGAGGTAATTCCGTTAATTGATAGAAAGATAGCAGTAGTTCCAAAACCACATCCACAATCCCAAATTCGCAAACTGGGGTCGTTTATGTTGTCTGCAATGTATTGCAAGCGCTGACAGAAATACGCCTTTCGAAATTCAAATTTCGACGGGTTTTCTAAATACTTGTAATAATACTGTAAGTCTACATTGTTTTTTAACTCTTCTACAAAAAGATCAAAAAACTGCTCAACCGTCATTTTCATGCTTCAAAATAAGGGTCGCAAATATACGTTCCTCCATTGGAATCAAACGAATTGGATTGCTTTACTTTGTTTAGTCCATTTTTTAGATATTTAATGCAACGGAAATTTATTAATAACCTAATATTCATTCTTTTCCTAAATCTATTGGTGAAGCCATTCTGGATTTTGGGAATTGATGTTGCAGTGCAGAATAGAGTAGGAACCGAAGAGTATGGGTTATATTATCCTATTTTTTCGTTCGCCATATTACTCAATATTATTCTTGACTTTGGAATTACCAACTACAATAATAGAAATATTGCACAACATGCTCATATGTTGCAGCGCTACTTCTCAGGTATATTTAATGTCAAATTAATTCTAGGCATCATATACCTCGCAGTTACATTGGTTTTTGGTTTTGTGTTGGGATATGAGGGCCGAGCTTTTTGGTTATTGTTTGTTTTGGGAATCAATCAAATAATGGCATCTATGGTGTTGTATTTGAGGTCTAATATTTCGGGTTTGCATCTGTTTAAAACAGAAGGTATTTTGTCGGTTATGGATCGTGTTATTATGATTGGACTGTGTAGTATCTTATTGTGGAGCGGTTATTTTGAAGGACGTTTTGAAATAGAATGGTTTGTATATGCTCAGTTTTGGGCCTACTTTGTAACTGCTTCAGTTGCCTTCTTTCTGGTATACGCTAAGGCGAAGTTTTATAAGATTACGTTAGATTGGGTGCTGTTTCGAATCATTCTAAAACAGAGCCTACCCTTTGCTTTGTTGGTCTTGTTAATGTCTTTTTATTATCGATTAGATTCCGTAATGGTCGAGCGCCTGCTTCCTGATGGGAAAGTTCAAGCAGGAATTTATGCTCAAGCATACCGGTTGTTAGAAGGGTTTAACATGTTTGGCTATTTGTTTGCAGGGTTGTTGTTGCCCATTTTTTCTAGAATGCTAAAAAACAATGAGTCTGTTGCCAAGTTAGTACAAACATCATTCAACCTTCTTTTCATACCTGCTGTTTCGGTGGCAGTTGTTTCATTGTTATATCCAAAAGAGATTATGGACATACTTTACCTTGAGAATGTAGTTGAATCAGCAGAAGTATTTGCCGTCTTAATGGTATCCTTTATCGCTATTGTACTCACGTATATTTATGGAACCTTACTAACTGCAAACGGAAGTTTAAGGCAGTTGAACATCATTTCACTAATAGGCTTAGTTGTCAATTTTACAATGAATTGGTTCATGATACCAAAGTATGGTGCGTTTGGCGCAGCTCTTGCGACGTTAGTAACCCAGTTTTTTGTAATTGTTACTCAAATTGCTATCTGTAAGAGGTTGTTTGAAATGAAATACGAACTAAACTTTATTGTTAGGCACACTTTGCTGTTATTTGTAGGAATTTCAGTTTCACTCTATACCATTCCATATTTCTCAGATTTTAGAATTCATGGCTTAGCGATTATCGCTTTATTTGGACTTTTAGCTTTGTTGTTGGGCTTGGTGCAGAAAAATGACATATTGAAGGTGCTGAAGAGGGGTTGATCGTAAATGGTTGATATAATCTAAATATCAACCCACCGGTTAAAAAGTCCTTTGATCTGTATTTCATTTTTTTCATTGAAAGTCAAATCAATTTGAACTCCATCATATAAATTTTCAATTTTAGCATTCAAGTTGTTTTTATCGATAATGGGAAGAATAGTGCCCATTAAATCAAAGCCAATTTTAAAAGAGAGATTACTCTGAGGTTCAACTTCAATAATTTCATTGGCTTCAATTGTCAATGACGCCCCTAATTTGTATGCTTGAATAAGTCCACCAATACCTAGTTTGGTGCCCCCAAAATAGCGAATAATAGCAATGTACATATTGGTAATTCCTGCTGAGCGAATTTGTCCTAAAATTGGAGCTCCTGCCGAGTTGGCTGGCTCTCCATCGTCGTTCATTAAATAGTACTCCTCATCTCCAGTACCGATTAGAAATGCAGAGCAAATGTGCCGTGCTTTTGGATGTTCTGCTTGAATTTTTTCCAAACACACCTTCACTTCCTCCTTAGAATCAATAGGAAAGGCATAACCATAAAATTTGCTTCCTTTTTCTTTAAAGAATGAAGTTGAGGCCTTTTTTAGTGTTTTAAAGGCGCTCATGTTGAGAGGGTTATTAGTAGCAGTGCCACTACTGAAACCAAGACGCCAATTTTATTTTTAGTAGAAAATTGTTCTTTGAAGATAAGTAAAGAAGCAATTGCCGTTGTTAAAACCACTCCCATGTTGTTGATCGGAAAAACGACGGAACTTTCTAACTTAGAAGTATTGAAAATTTGGATTAGGAAAAAGATCGATCCGTAATTAACAACTCCTAATACAATTCCTCCAATAATAGTATTGACACTAAAATCTCTTTTGGATTTATCGATTGCCATAAAGATTATTCCAATACAAAAAGCTGTTAAAAAGGTTATTGCGGGGAAAAGTTTAGCGTCTAAAATACTGTTTTTTAGATAAGCGTCCTGATTGTACTTTAAGAACGTATCAATGAACCCTGAGCCCAAGAAAAGTACTAGCGGAATTGATAGCAGTCGCTTATCGAATTTTTGGCCATCTACTTTTGTTTTGTGAGTAGATAAATAAACACCTACAAGAGCCAAAGCAATACCAATGATTTTAATCGCATTCACGTTATCGTTGTAGTAAAAAATAGCAAAACCGACAGGAATAATTAAAGCCATTTTGTTGGCGATAGAAGCTACAGATGCTCCTAATTTTTGAGCAGTAATGGCCATGATATTGAAAAGCGAAATAAAGACTACTCCTAATATTAGACTATTGATGAACCAAGGTGTGGAAGTTATTCTTTCGACTGAAGGGGCTTCGCCAAGCGTTGCAAATCCGGTTATGCCTGCAATAAAATAATTGACCACAATTGCGGTAAACGTATTTACCCTAAAGCGTTCAAACGACTTGAAAATTATAAAGATAGCAGCAGAACATAAGATACTTAAAAACAAATAGATCATACCTTTGGATTGCTGTAAATGTTTAGTAGATCATCTGTAAGCTTATTACTGATTTCTAGTTTTCCGTTGAATTTAGGACAGCTTATTCCACTTTTTAGTTTCTTTTTTGTGCTAAAGACTCTTGCCTCGTCCCAAAAGTTTGAATCAATGAATTGTTGTAACGTGTTTGCGCCTCCTTCAATTATAATGGAACTTATGTTTCTGTCGAAACAAATTACACTTACTTGCTTAGCTAAACTGCTTTCGAAGTTTATGGTGATGTAATTAACATTTTGCTCCTGTTTTGTATTGATGGAATTTAAAACGATTGTGTTGGATTCTCCGTTGTATATTTTTGAATCTTTCGGAACTTCTAGATTCTTATCTACTACAAATCGAGTTGGATGATTACCCGCTGTTTCACGAACCGTTAATTCTGGATTGTCAAGAATCGCTGTATTTTTGCCCACTAAAATCGCCATCTCTTCTGCTCGCCATTGATGCACCAGCTGTTTCGAAATACTACCTGTCAGCCAAATTTGCTCGTTCTTTTTCCCGATAAATCCATCTTTACTTTCTGCCCATTTTAAAACGATGTAGGGTCTTTTCTTCTCATGGAAGCAAAAAAATCGACGGTTTAAATACCTTCCTTGTTTTTCTAGGCATCCCGACTCAACTTCAATGCCTGCTTCTTTTAGTCTTTTAACTCCACTTCCTGCAACTTTTTCAAATGGATCAAGATTGCAGATGACAACTCTCTTAAGGTTGTGTTTTACGATCAAGTCGGCACAGGGTGGAGTTTTGCCAAAGTGGGAGCATGGTTCCAAAGTGACATACATAGTCGATTCTGATAATACAGACGGGTTTGATACCGAATGAATAGCATTTACTTCGGCATGTGCTTCGCCACAAATCCTGTGATAACCTTCTCCAACGATTTTGCCTTCATGAACAATTACTGCACCAACCATTGGATTTGGAGCAGTAAAAATATTGCCCAAAGCAGCAAGCAGCAAAGCTCTATTCATGAATATTTCGTCTTTCTGAGTCACAGTTTCAAAAGTAGATAAAATACTAACTTCGACAACTTATATTTAGTTCAGTAAACCAATGACAATAGCGGAATTTTCAAATAATTTTAAGGAAGAATTTAAAGATCAATTCAATGAAAACGAGTTAAATAATCACCTTGCAATTTTATATGATTTTTACCTAGGCTATGGCAGAGCTCAAGTAGTTTTAAATGCCGGAGAGCAACTAGAGGTTGAGTTGTTGAAAAAACTGAATCATGCAATTTCCGAATTAAAAGAACATAAACCAATTGATTACATCATCAATCAAAGTGTTTTTTATGGCAGAGAATTTTATGTTGACGAAAGTGTATTGGTTCCAAGGTCGGAGACAGAAGAATTGGTTCAATGGATTTTAGAACGAGAAGAAACAAAGGGTAAGTCCATTTTAGACATTGGAACTGGCAGCGGGTGTATTCCAATTACCCTATTCTTGGAAGGTAAATTCTCGAAAGTAGATGCAACGGAAGTTTCTGAAAGCGCTGCTAAAACGGCAATTAAAAATGCTGAGTTATTGAAGGCAAACATTGATGTTGAGGTCCATGATATTTTAACTCAAGTTCCTAAAGAGTTATACGATATAGTTGTTAGTAATCCTCCTTATGTAAAGAGAGAAGAGTTGGTAGGATTGGATAAAAATGTAATCGAATATGAGCCTGTCATTGCCTTAACTCCGGGGAGTGATGATCCCTTATTGTTTTATAAACGAATGGTTGATATTGCTCCAAAAATGATAAAGCCAAAAGGAGTTCTTTATTGGGAAATTCATGAAGATTTGGGTGTAGAATGTGTGGACCTTTTGGAAAATGGAGGTTTCCAAAAGGTTGAATTGAAAGAAGATATTTACGGTCGAAATCGAATGATTCGGGCTGCGTTAATTTAACGGCAAGCTTGTGAATAAGCTTCTTTTGCATTTTTTTCGCCTAAGGCTGCTGCTTTTAAAAATGCTGCACAAGCACTTGCTTTATTTCCTAGGTTTTGTTCTAAAACTCCTTCTAAGAAATAAGCTCTTCCATAATTTGGGTTTAGCTTTTGGGCGGTTTTTAAATCTTGCCTAGCCAATTCAATATTCTTCAATTTTAAATAAGTAAAAGCTCTATTCGTATAAGAATCTACTTTAGGGTCTAACTTAATGCTTTTTGTATAGTCAGAAATGGCTTTATTTAATTGGTTCAATTTTGAGTATTCGTTGGCGCGATTAAAATAAGCGTCAGCATGTGGTTTTAATTGAATGGCTTTGTTAAAATCCTTCATCGCTGCATCAGACCTTCCTGCTTGCGCAAAAAGGCTTCCCCGATTAGAATAGGCGTCAGCATAGTTGGGCTGAATCCTTATTGCTTGGTTGAAATAATCGAACGCTTCTTTGACTTTATTACTTTTAAGAGAATAGGATCCGAGGTTGTTGTATGCTTGTGACACGGTTGGATGAGTAACAATGACAGAGGTCCACAAGGCTTCATCGTTTTCCCAAATATGGACTCGCTTAAAGGACATAAAACTTAGTAAAACCAAAGGGATACTGAACAGTAGAATGAGCATTGAATCTTTTACTTTTTGAAGTAAAAAACCGAGAATGAGAAGCAATCCAAATAAGGGTAAATAAATGTATCGATCAGTGGTTATTTGGTTGCCGAAAGGGACGAATTGCAGAACCAGTGCAACGGTAATTATAAACCACCCTGCACCAAAAACCAACAGTCTCTTTTGCCTTAGCAAGAAGATTGCAGTTAACAATATCATGATTAGAAGGGAACTCAGATAGTATAACACAGGAAGTGACCCATTATTTAAAGCGGGGTAGGGGTAAAAAGCGGAAAGTTGATATGGAATTAAGAACTTAGTTGGGTAAAATAGAAAAGAGTGACTTGCTAAAAATACTCGATCAAAGGCACTAAAAGTTTCGGTTAAGTAAGATAGGTGTCCAGCTGTTTCTCTTCCTATAATAGTTACTACCCCAAATAGAATTGAAATGGCTAAAAATGGAATTTTCTGAAGCAACAATTTTAGTTTAACTTCTTTGGATAAATAGTAATCATATGAAAGAAGAACTATTGGCAATACAACTGCCGCCGATTTTGAAGCGCAGGATAGAAGGAACAAGATAAAACAGAGAATTAAATATTTTATTTTTCTGTTGGCGTGATAGTTTATGTAACTCCAAAAAGCGGTTAAAAAAAAGAAGCTGAATAACAAATTGCTAAAAGCTGAAACCCAAGCTACAGATTCTACCTGCATAGGGTGAACTAAGAATAGAATGCACAGCAAAAAGCTGAGTTTTTTAGAATTTAAAAAATGCTGTAATAATTTGAAAACGATAATGCTATTACCTACATGAATCAATAAGGATAAAAGATGAAAAGCCATTGGATTTAAACCAAATAAGGAATGCGTTACAGCATAGAAAAGCGTGGTAACGGGTTGGTACATACCAACAAAAAAGTTGGAGAATATTCCTTTTATAGAGTTAAAATCAAGCGATTTTATGAACGGGTTTTCTACAACCTGAACATGGTCATCTAAAAAGGTGAAAGAGTTGTTAATGCCGGGAAGATAAATGGCGCAAGCGATAATCGCAATTGCAAAAGAGTAAAGAATACTTTTATCCCATTTCATCCTATAATATTACGAAATAGACTCCCATCTTATATCGTATTTAACGCCATTCTCATTCTTACATTCCATTTTCGCCTCCAGTTGTTTTACCAACGTTTCAATTAATAGGAAACCGAAAGATTCCTCTTTGGTAATATCTATTTGGGGCAAAAACCCTACTCCGTTATCGGCAATTTGTAAATGTATAAACCCTTCTTTTTTAGATAAATTAATCTCAATTTGTCAATTCTTCCCCTTCGGGAAAGTATGTTTTAAGGCATTTGAAACAATTTCGTTAATGAGTAATCCACATGGGATTGATTCGTATAAGCTAAGGGGAATCTCTTTTAAAGCCATATTGGATATAACCCTTGCCTTGTCAATTTTTTATACTTCAATTAATTGGGGAATTAACTGCTGAATATATTCGCTAAAAGGTGCTTCTTTGCCATCAGTCTTTTTAAACAGACTTTCGTGAATCAGTGACATTGAGTTAATTCTACTTTTACAATCATCAATTACTTTTTAAACTCCATTATTAGTTATATACTGTGTTTGGAGGCTCAACAAGCTGGAAATGACTTGAAGGTTATTTTTTACCCGGTGGTGTATTTCGTTCAACAATGAATCTTTAATCTCTAATTCAGTTGTTATTTGATTCTGTTTTTCAGTCAGCTGCTTGGATAGAATTTTATTTCGATATAGCATAATGATTGCTAAAACCAAAAGTAGAAATGAGCATATGGCAACGATTATTGCAATCACCAATTGCTTTTGCTTTCTTGCATTTAGCTCCTTTGGATTTTAGCCTTCTCTGTTGCCAACAACAACTCAAACCGTGCTTCTCCTACTTGAAACTGATGTTTCATAGCGTATTCTCTAAATACCTTAGGGTCTAGGTTCAAGCTGTCTTGGAAACTGCTCTGTAGTTTTAAATAACGATAACTGCTATCAATCTGCCCTAAAGTATCATAAAGAATTACTAACTGTTCTGCGGCATCCTTTATACTTTCATATTGTTGAACAGAATCGGCGATTGTGAACGATTTTTTTGCAGCAACTAATGCTCCCTGCAAATCATTTTCTTTGTTTAAAATTTTTGATTGCATTAAAAACCCTTCTGCCCGTCCTACATGATATTTTGATAATCGATTAGACTTTAAGGGTAATTGGTTATAATATTTTGCACTATCGTATTTTTCAATCCCGAAGTAACCATCACTCAAAAAACGATAAACATTTCCTTTTTCAAGTTCCTTGCTATTTGCTTCAAAATATTGGTTTGCTTCTAGTTGTTGAGAAATACACTTTCTGTAGTTTTTGAGCTCTAAATTAACAAGCCCAATATTAGAGATCACTCTGTATATGCCTTCATCGTCTTTGCTAAATCTAAAACCAGCTAATGAAAGATTATAATACTGCATTGATTCATTGTAGTCTTCTAAAAAATAAAATATATTCCCTAATTGAAGATATGCTATGGCAAGTTTTCTTTATTTCCGGTTTCTTTAAAAATTTCAATAGCCTTATAGGCAAACGCTATGGCTTTCTCGTAATCACCTTTGGCATAGTTCTCTCCTGACTTTATCATGGTTAGATCTCCAATTTCTTTTGTAATATTTAGTTTGGAGTATAATGCTATAGCGCTATCGATATGTACCTCGCAGCTATCATATTGAAAATTATAAAAGTATTGAGGAACCAAGCTTCCGTGAAATATAGCTTTGCTTTCAAATTCATTTTTTCCCTCGCGTCTCTAATGAATTTTAATAAAATTGTTTCGCAATAGCATACTGAAAACTGTTTTGTAAGAAACTGGAGGGGGCTTTAACAATTTTTCTCTTATCAGTTTCGGAAAGGTCTTTTAATGGGAGACTGTTAAACGATAGAAGAGCTTCATGGTATTGAATAGAGTCTTATACCTCAAAGAAAAATTGCACAGCTTTTTGCCTCCCTGTGGCTTTTTTATTTAGTTGATCTGATTTTGTCAATGCCAATAGCCTATCTGGCAAGACTTCCTGACTTACAAGAGGGAAAAGAGAAGAGAATAAAAGTTAGAAAACTTTTCATTTTTTGTATTTTACGTGTAAAAGCTCAGCAATTTGTTAACCATGTTTTCCGAACCCATTATAGTAGGGACTCTTTGGTGTAGTTCGATAGGTTCAACCTCCATAATTCTTTGTGTTCCAGTGCTAGCAATTCCACCTGCTTGCTCCATTAAAAATGCCATAGGGTTGCATTCGTATAATAAGCGTAATTTACCTTTTGGAGCCTTGCTTGTTTCGGGGTAAATAAATATTCCTCCTTTAATCATATTTCTATGAAAATCTGCTACCATTGAACCAATGTATCTTGCTGAATAGGGTCTGTTGGTAAGTTTGTCTATTTCCTTGCAGTAGCTAATGTAATTCTTAATTGCGTTTGAACAATAGGCTAAATTGCCTTCGTTCATAGAATAGATTTTACCATTTTTTGGAATCTTCAAATTCGGATGTGACAAACAAAACTCACCAATAGACGGATCTAAAGTGAAGCCATTAACTCCTTTTCCTGTAGTGTATACCAACATAGTGGATGAGCCATAAATAACATAACCTGCTGCTACTTGATGTTCTCCTTTTTGCAGGTAATCAGCTTCGGTTGCTAGCGTGCCAGCTTCAGAAACTCTTCTGTAAATGCTAAAAATTGTTCCAATCGAAACATTCACATCAATGTTAGAAGAACCGTCCAACGGGTCAAATGCTACAATGTATTTACCGTTTTTAGATCGAGTACTATCGAAGGATAAATATTCATCTACCTCTTCAGAAGCAATTCCGCATGCCTCTCCGCCATTTTTTAGGGCAGAAATAAATTGTTGATCGGCAAAGACGTCTAGTTTTTGTTGAGTTTCTCCTTGAATATTTTCTTGAGTCGTTGGACCTAAAATATCAGCAAGCCCAGCTTTGTTAACTTCTCTGTTTACAATTTTTGAAGCAATAACAATGTCATTCAACAGCCTTGTTAATTCTCCACTTGCAAAAGGGAAATCATCTTGTTTTTCAATAATAAACTCACTGAGCGTTTTAACTCCTGACATGGTATCTCTATTTTAATTGGCTTGAAGGCGACAAATATCGTAAAATTCAAAGGTTTACTAAAGCTAAAATAGTGCTATTTATTTCACACTCGTATCCCTAACTTTGCATAAAAAATCATGGATTTTGTCATTCGAGAAGGTTACAAAGCAGATTGTTTAAGAACATTAGAGTTAATTCGAGAGCTAGCGGAGTATGAAAAAGCTCCGGGAGAGGTAGCTGTTAGCTTGAAAGACTTGGAGGAAGATGGTTTTGGTGAGAACAGCATTTACAAGTTATTTGTTGCGGAACAAAATGATGAAATAATTGGGATAGCCATTTTTTATGAAAAGTACTCCACCTGGAAAGGGAAATGTATTTACTTAGAAGACTTAATTGTAACAGAGTCGAAAAGAGGATTAGGAGCTGGGAAAGCATTGTTCGAGGCGGTTATTGAATTCGCAAAAGAAAACAACAGTGGTAGAATGGAATGGCAAGTATTAGATTGGAATACTCCTGCAATTGATTTTTATAAATCATACAATGCTGAACTTGATGGAACGTGGTACAATGGAAGATTTACAAAAGAGCAACTTCAAAACATCAACTTGTAAAATATGAAGGTATTTAAATTTGGAGGGGCCTCTGTAAAAGATGCTGAAGGAGTAAAAAATGCAGCCAGTATAATTAAAAGTCAATCTGGTGAAAAGCTGGTTGTGGTGGTTTCTGCAATGGGAAAAACTACAAATGCTTTTGAAGGCGTATTAGAATCACATTTAAATAGAAGTGAACTGGCTTTCAATAAATTAGAATCTATAAAATCATTCCACTTTGGAGTGTGTAATGACTTATTTGAAGATAAGAAAGATCCTATTTTCCAAGAGTTGCATAATACTTTTGTAGAAGCAGAATGGCAGATTGAAGATGAGCCAATAGGTGCTCGAGGATTTGAGTATGACCAACTTATTGGACTTGGGGAGTTGTTGTCATCAAAAATACTTGCTGCATATTTAAAGTTATCCGGACTTGAAAACACGTGGATTGATGCTAGAGATGTGGTTAGAACAGATAACACGTATCAAGCAGCTAAGGTTGATTGGAAAGAGACAGAAAGGCTTATTCAAGCGAAGTTTAGTACACTAAGGGAGGATATTATAGTGACGCAAGGCTTTATTGGTTCTAGTTCTGAGAACTTTACTACAACTTTAGGAAGGGAGGGATCTGATTTTTCGGCAGCTATTTTTGCCAGTTCATTGAATGCAAAACAGGTTGTGATTTGGAAGGATGTAGAAGGTATGTTAAATGCAGACCCTAAGCATTATGATTCAACAGTGAAGTTAGAAAATATTTCATACAAAGAGGCGGTTGAACTTGCGTATTATGGGGCTTCTGTTATTCATCCAAAAACGGTAAAACCTCTTGAGAACAAGCAGATACCATTGTATGTAAAGTCATTTAAAAATCCAAGTACGAGTGGTAGTTTAATAGACGGAAACTCTGATAGAGACCGGGAAATACCATCTTATATTCATAAAGAGAATCAGATTTTGGTTTCGTTTAGCTCAAGAGATTTTGACTTTATTGATGAGCGTAAACTTTCTGAAATATTTCAATCTTTTTCAGATATTGGATTGTCTGCTAACATTTTACAGAATTCGGCCATTAGCTTTACGGTGGCATTTGATTTTGATAAATCTAAAATTGATGAACTAAGAAAAGTGGTCTCTGAGAGATATAAAGTGGCGTATAATGAAGGAGCCACGTTAGTGACTATTCGCCATTTTACAGAACAAATTGTTTCTGATTTACTGAAAGGCAGAACCGTATTATTGGAGCAGAGAACAAGAAGTACTGCTAGATTTGTATTGGCTTAAACTATTTTGAGCGTTTACTTCAAAAATGCCGAAGGCACAGGGTAAATGTTCAAACTGCTGATTACGAAGTATATTAAAGTTAATTAATACCGAATGAGTGGGAGGGTGCCCTCTCTTTGTTTTTCACTAAATTTGACAACTTTTAAAATAAGAGCCAGCTATGAACGATCAGTCTTATGACATCAACTCAAATGGTATATTCCACTTTCTAAGGAAAAGAAGGAGTGTACTCCTGATTACCTCTGCATTGGCATTCATCTCTTCAATTATATTCTCTCTTTTAATTGAAGACAAATATGAATCGTCAGTTATTCTGTTTCCTTCTACAACAACTTCTGTTTCAAGAGCATTGTTGAACGACGAAAATTATAGAGAAAAAGACTTTCTTGAATTTGGAGAGGAGGAAGAAGCTGAGCAATTAATTCAATTACTTAGTTCTGACGCAATAAGAGGCCATATTATTGAGAAATTTGATTTGATGAATCATTACGATATTAATCCTGAGGCTGAGTATCGTCAAACAAAACTATACGAAGAGTATACAGCCAATATTAATTTTTATAGAACAAAGTTTATGTCGGTCAAAATCGAAGTGATGGATACCGACAAGGAGTACGCAGCAAATATTGCAAACGAAATTGCGTTAAAGGTAGATGAGGTTCGCTCTACTATTCTTAAAAAAGTTGCTCGTCAAGGATTTGAAATTGTTGAACAAGAGTTCAATAGTTTGATTGGGGAAATTAATCGGATGGAAGACACCTTGAATCAAATAAGAGCAAAAGGTGTGCAAGATTATGAGACCCAGGTCGAAGTGTTAAGTAACCAATATGGTGCGGCCTTGGTAAAAGGAAATGCTTCTGCAGCGAAAGAGATAGGAAATAAGTTAGATACTATTTCAAAATATGGAGGTAAGTATCTAAGTTTAGTTCAACAAATGGAATACGAGCGTGAAAAGTTAAGTGATTTAAGAAAAGTATATGCTGAAGCGCGAGTAAATGCAGAATCTACTATTGATCAGACTTTTATTGTCAATCGGGCTTATGCCTCTGAAAAAGCAAGTTATCCGGTAAGGTGGTTAATTGTTGTAGCTTCAACAGTTGCAACCTTTCTGTTCACAACCATTGTATTAATATTATTTGATCCTAAGTCATAATATGGAAACAATAGAAACGAAGAACACTATGAATTCCAATATAGAAATCGTCCAATTTGCAGCTAAAAAATGGAAACTCCTTTTTATAATAGGGGCAATTGCAGGAGTTTTCGCCTACGTTTTTTCTTTACCTCAATTTATTCCACCAAAGTTTAAATCTGAGGCCATTATTTATCCGGCAAACTTAGGCCAGTATGCCGAAGAAAATAGCTTAGAACAGATGCAGCAGTATTTGGAATCAAACGAGTTAAGAAACCATATCATAGAAAAATATAACCTCTACGATGAGTACGATATAGACCAAGAAGATCCTAATAAACGAACTTGGATGAACGCTGCTTACGCTGACCATATATCATTTGAGGAAACAAGGTTTGAATCGATCAGAATTAATACGTTGTCTACAGATCCGGTGAAAGCTAGGGATATAGCGGTAGAAGTTATAGCGGAATTGAACAGAATAATTCGAAGAACAGAGCGAAAAAAATATCAGGAAATTGAAATTATTGCTAGGAAAATGATGGAAGACAAGAAAACACACCTAGATAGTATTGAAAATTTGATAAGAGAGTTAAGTGTTAATTATGGAATATTAGATTATATCGCTCAATCTGAAAGAGTAACGGAGAAGTATTTGGATTTTTTACTTTCAGGAAAAAAAGGGCCTGATTTCGAAGAGGTGAAAAAACTTTATGAAAATTTAGAGAAATATGGCCGTAAGTCTCATGATTATCATAGACAATTGAATATTGTAAACGAAGAATATATGGATCGTTTAAAACATTATGAGTTTTCGGTAAGAAACGTCAACAAAGTTCAAACCTTTTCAAATGTATTGGTATATCCTGAGGTTTCAGATAAGAAAACATCTCCCATCCGTTGGTTAATATTTATTACGGCAGTAGTTGCTTCAATGGGCTTTACCTTTGTTTTGTTATTGGTTCTAGGTTACCAAAAGAAGTAAGATGTCTGAAGAGTTAAAGTCAAATTGGGTGTTGATTTTGAGCTTTTTGTTCATTATGACTAATAGTGCGCTGATTGCATTAGAACAATATTGGTTGGCAATAATTCCTTTTGCTATAGTGCTGTTATTCATGGCTTTTGTAGCAACGGATAAACTCATGTGGTTTATCGTATTTACCACACCACTGTCTTTAAACCTAGAAGAGCTCGAATTTGGTGGAGTAGGCATGTTTTTACCTACAGAACCTTTGTTGTTTGGAGTAATGCTCATATTTATTCTTAAAATATTATATGACAGGAAGTATGATATGGCTGTTCTGAGGCATCCCATAACAATTGCGATTCTCATTAATTTAGCTTGGATTATTATAACTACGTTGACAAGCACAATGCCTTTTGTTTCATTAAAATTCTTGTTAGCTAGACTGTGGTTTATTATTGCATTTTATTTTATTGCAACCCAGCTTTTTAAGAAGGTAGAAAATATTAGATTATTCTTTTGGTTGTACTTAATTCCATTGGCTGGTGTAGCCCTTTACACATTTATACATCATAGTCAATATGGATTTGCGGAACGTCCTGCTCACTGGGTAATGCAACCATTCTTTAAAGATCATACCGTTTATGGAGCTGTAGTAGCAATGATGTTCCCCATTATGATATTGTTGTTTATCCTCAAACGATATAAAAAATATAGGGTTATTACTGCATTAATGATTGCTGTGCTAGCTATGGGGATTATTTTTTCATATGGACGTGCGGCATGGATTAGTTTGTTAGTTGCTTTTGCTGTGTCTTTGATTTATCTTCTTCGTTTGAAAGGAACTTTTGTGTTTTCAGCTGCAACTTTAGTCTTGCTTATTGCTGGAGTTTTCTGGACAGATATAATAGATACCCTGGAAAAAAATGAGCAGGACTCTACTTCAGAGAATTTAGGGGAACATGTTCAGTCCATCACAAATATATCTACGGATGCGTCAAATTTGGAACGAATAAATAGATGGAACTCTGCCATAGAAATGTTCAAACGGAAACCAATAATAGGTTGGGGACCCGGAACGTATGCGTTTCAATATGCTCCATTTCAATCTTCTGAAGATGTAACAATTATTAGCACAAATGCTGGTGACGGAGGTAATGCACATTCCGAATTTATAGGACCACTTGCAGAAGAAGGCTTGCTTGGCGGGATAACATTTATATTAATCCTAGTGATTTTTTATTATCGCGCATCGCTCCTATACTTTAGATTACCCAAAGGAGAATTACGAACAATCGTCTTCTTTATTATCATTGCTTTTACTTCGTACATAATAAATGGAACTCTGAATAACTTTCTAGATACGGATAAGGCAAGTGTTCCATTTTGGGCATTTATAGCTATGATAGTTGCCATCGACTTAAATTCAAAGAAGTTTCTAGCTATAGAAACTGAGCAGCAAGAAAAGTAATGTCATCATCCAAGCCATTGTTGGTCTTGTTCTCATTGATTATTAGAGTTAAAGAATCCGAAACCTCGGAGAGGTTTTTTTTGTCTTTTAAAATAGCAGCAATTCCAATAGCTTCTAGTTGATTACCATATTGATCAGGCATTTCTGTTAAGCCATCAGTATAACAAACTAGTATGTCATTCTTTTTCAGAGAAATACATCCTTTCTTAAGAGAAGGTAGTTTTTCGAACATACCTAAGATTGTGGCGCCAGTTTGCAGGTATTTTACATTCTCACCTTGTATAAGAAGAGGAGGTTGGTGCCCACAGTTGATATAAGTGAGCAGGCCCTCTTTAGGGTCTAAAACTGCGATAAAGAGTGTTATAAATTTTTCAAAATTGGCAGATTCAATTATTTTTTGATTGCATAAATCAATTAATTCTTCTAAATCTTTCGCTATTCTTACAAGGGCTCTTAGGTTTGCTTGGAAATTGGCCATCAGTAGTGCGGCAGAAATTCCTTTTCCTGATACATCAGCAATACAAAATGCAGTTCTACCGCCTGACAATGGAATTACATCATAGTAATCGCCACCAACTTCACTGTGCGGTAGGTATAAAGCCGTTACTTTTAGAGAGGAGGTATTGGGTAAAGATTTAGGAAAAAGAAGCGTTTGCATGCTTCTTGCTAGTTCGAGCTCCTTGTTTATTGATGCCTGTTTAATTTCTTGTTTGTTCAGTCGCTTGTTTTCGAGAGCAACAACAATAATATTGATTAAGGTTTGAATAAAACGAAGATGTTTTATTATTGGGCTAACTTCCATTTTTTCTCCCTCAACATCAGCTAAAAGCATAAATGCTAGCGGTCGGTTGTTATGAAAAACTGGAATAGCTATATCGAAATAGTTCAACGATGAACTACTCTTTTCTTTACTGACAATGCCAATGTCAGTAAAAGATCCAATTAGTTTAGAAATATCGATTTTCTCACACTCCTCTTCACTGATTCCTTCACACATCGAAACGCTCCATTTATTTGTGTCGAAGGTGAATAGAGCTAGTTTGGCAATGTTTAAATTCTCAGTAAGAATTGATTTTAAAATGGAGAAAAGGAATTCCTCTGAGGAATTATTATTAATAGCGTTTGTGATATTTAAGAGGGTATCTAACTTCGATTTTGATTGTTGAAGTCTTCCTTTTGCCCGTCTTGATTTATCATCTGTCATTCTTTGTTAAATTTACTAAAAAGTTCGGGGAGACGCCTAACCATAGCCATTTCTTTGAACTTTGCTCTACTTTCATCGACTGGGCTACCAAGGTATGTTTTGTTCCCTTCTAAAGTTTTACCAACGCCGCTCTGAGCATAAAGAGTCGTTTTATTTCCGATTGAAATCCCACTTGCTATGCCAACTTGTCCCCAAATGGTTACTTCATCTCCAATTTCAACACAACCTGCAATACCGGCTTGAGCTGCAATCAAACACTTTTTACCAATTATGGTGTCATGACCAATTTGAACCAAATTATCAATTTTGGTTCCTTCACCAATTGTTGTAATAGCTGTAACTCCTTTATCAATAGTGCAATTTGCCCCAATCTCTACATTTTTTTCTATTAAAACTGAACCATTACTATTCAATCGATCGAAATGGGAGCCTCTATTTTTATAGTAAAATCCAAATGAGCCGAGGATTGTTCCTGACTGGATAATAACATTATCTTCTATTGTTACGTCATTTAAGATGCTAACATTTGGAAATATAAGGCAGTTTTTCCCAATTTTTACATTCCTACCAATACTTACGGAAGGATGAATTTTTGTTCCTGCTCCAACTTCAGTTTCTTCTTGCTGCACTTCAGAGAAAACAAAAGGATTAAAGTAGTTGAGAATAAAGTTGAAACTTCTGAAAGGGTCTTCACAAATAATAATGCCTTTGCCTTCTGGAATGTCAACCTCTTTATTTATCAGAACTACTGATGCGCTGCAATTTAATGCTTTGTCATAATATTTTGGATGGTCAACAAATACAATGTCTCCATGCTCCACTCTGTGAATCTCGTTGATTCCGCTAACAGAAAGGTTTTCATCTCCTCTAAAAGGGGAGTCAATCAGTGAAGCTATGGCTGAAAGTGTATACGTCTTACCTAGTTTCATGACTTACGATTTCAAACGCTCACAATACGAACCATCTCTGGTGTCAATACGAATTCTGTCACCTTCATTAATGAACAAAGGAACTCGAACTTCAGCTCCTGTTTCAACAGTTGCAGGCTTTGTAGCGTTTGTTGCCGTGTCACCTTTTATTCCTGGTTCAGTAAATGTAATTTCTAAATTTACAAAGGCAGGTAAATCGCAGGATAATGGCTTTTCCTCTTCTGCATGGTAGGTAATATCAACCATATCTCCTTCTTTCAAGAATTGTGGTGCATTAATCATCTCTTTTTGCAAGAAGGTCTGTTCGTAGTCATCAGTATTCATAAAGTGAAAACCACTGTCATCATTAAATAAATATTGATATTGGCGAGTTTCAATTCGTACTGGATCAATTTTCACACCTGCATTAAACGTATTGTCGATGATTTTACCTGAGGTTAAGCTTTGCATTTTAGTACGTACAAATGCTGGGCCTTTACCTGGTTTTACATGTTGAAATTCAAGTATTTTGTATAAATCGTTGTTCCAATTCATACACAATCCGTTCTTAAAATCTGAAGTATTTGCCATAATTTAAATGTATAGAATCAAAGATAGGGATTAGACTTTAAATTGTTATTTATAATCTGTGATTCTTAATGTTTTTTCAATCTTGTAAAGTTCGTCCTTTTGTTCGTTTGAACCAATAATAGTAGTCCTATTTTGGTTGTATTGGTCCATCAATTTGTGATATAATTCTACTCCTCTTGTGTCTAGATTAGAACACGGTTCGTCAAGCAGTAACAATTCAGATTGGCTGCAAATCGCTAAGCCAAGCTTCAAGCGTTGCTTCATTCCGGATGAAAAGTTTTTAATGAATTTATGCTCAGCATCTTTTAAATAAACTAAGTCAATAAATGAATCAGCCGTTAAGCCGTTTTGGAAGGCTTTGAACTGGAGGTGGAAATCAATTAATTCTTTGCAACTTAACTCTTCGATTAAGTCAATATATGGAGCTGTAAAATTAATGGAGCTATAGATTTCCCCTTCATCAATTTCGGTGTTAGAAATAAAGTACTTAATCTCGCCTTTAGACGGGAGATCGGCAGCGGATATTAGCTTGATAAAAGTTGACTTCCCACTTCCATTTGATCCTATTATTCCAATTTTTTCGCCAGAAGATATTACGAAGGAGAGAGATTGAAAAATCCATTCTTTATTAAATCGCTTTGAAAGTGAATCAATTTGGATGTTCATTTTCCTTAACCTTCTACGGTCTAATTAACTTAAAGGGCCTCTAATAATTCCTTTCTGGGAACCTTCAATGAAATCTAAGATTTGGGTCTTTTCCACTGAGTCCTCAATGGATGCTTTTATTTCTTCAATTGATTTAGAAACATTTGTGCCGTGCACAAAAATGTGTCGGTAGATATCTTCGATTTGACTAATTGTAGCTGTTTGGTAACCTCTTCTGCGCAAACCTATAGCATTTATTCCTGCATAGGTCAAAGGCTCTCTAGCAGCCTTAACAAAAGGAGGAACATCTTTACGAACCAAAGACCCTCCTGCAATAAACGAATGCTCTCCAATTCTTATAAATTGTTGCACAGCCACAACACCTTCTAAAATTACGTGGTCTTCAATAGTTACATGGCCTGCAATGTTAGCTGTATTCGCTAAAATTACATTGTTGCCAATTAAAGCATCGTGAGCAATGTGCACGTAAGCCATTAATAAGCAGTCATTACCAACAACGGTTTTGTTTCTATCAACCGTCCCTCGGTTAATTGTTACACACTCTCTGATTGTGGTATTATTGCCAATTTCTGCAGTAGTAACCTCACCATGAAATTTTAAATCTTGCGGTATGGCTGAAATAACTGCCCCAGGAAATATTTTGCAGTTTTTACCAATCCTAGCGCCGTCCATAATGGTTACGTTAGGTCCAATCCAAGTGTTATCTCCAATTACAACATCACCAGCAATATAAGTGAAAGGGTCTATGGTAACGTTTTTACCAATTTTTGCATTGGGATGAATATAAGCGTGCTCCATTATTTTTCTTTTACAATTTGCGCCATTAACTCTCCTTCTGCAACTACTTTTCCGTTAACATAGGCTTTGGCTGCCATTAAAACCATTCCTCTTCGAATTGGTTGCAACAAATCTAATCTAAATATTAAGACATCTCCAGGAATGACTTTTTGCTTGAATTTAACCTTGTCGATTTTTACAAAATAAGTGAGGTAGTTTTCAGGATCTGGAACCGTGCTTAGTGCTAAAATTCCTCCTGTCTGCGCCATTGCTTCGATCATTAAGACTCCGGGCATTACGGGCGCTCCCGGAAAGTGACCTTGAAAGAACTGTTCGTTCATGGTCACATTTTTTACACCCACTACATGGGTATCGCTTAACTCAATAACTTTGTCGACTAATAACATCGGATAACGGTGAGGTAATATTTTCTCAATGCTATTGATGTCGTGAATTGGCTCAGACGTTAAATCAAACTTTGGGCAGGCTTTTTCCCGTTTCTTAATTTCTGCTTTTATAATTCGTGCAAAGTCTACATTGCCTTTATGACCAGGTCTTGCAGCTAAAATATGTCCTTTAATTGGTCGACCAACTAAAGCTAAATCTCCTACAATATCTAGTAATTTGTGTCTAGCTGGTTCGTCTTGAAAATGTAATTTTAAGTTATTTAGAACTCCCGTATCAGTAACTGAGATTTTCGGTTTACCTAATAATTCTGCAATCTCATCTAACTTTTCTTGTGGTGGAATGTGATCAACTAACACAATCGCATTGTCTAAATCACCCCCTTTTATAAGATTGTTTTTCGCTAAAAATTCCAATTCTCGCAAGAAAACGAATGTTCTGCACATGGAAATGTTTTCTTCAAACTCACCTAAATGGTACATGTGGGCATGCTGTGTTCCCAACGTTGGCGAATTGTAATCAACCATTACTGTTAAGCGAAATTCATCTTGAGGAACCGCCAACATTTCTGTCATACGGTCTAAATCTTCATACGTTAAGTTCTCTTCAATGACAAAGTAGTCTTTCTCAGCTTCTTGATCTTCAATGCCTGAGTCTTTTAATGCCTGCAAGAAAAAATGAGCACTCCCATCCAAAATAGGAACCTCCGGACCATCAATTTCAATCAATAAGTTATCAATTTCTAAACCGTAAGCAGCAGCTAGTAAATGTTCTGTTGTGTGCACTCTTGCTCCGTTCTGTTCTATTGTAGTTCCTCGAGAAATATCTACTACTAAGTCACAATCTGCTTTTACTGTTGGCTTTCCGTCCAGGTCTATTCGTTGAAAAACGAATCCGTGGTTTTCAGGAGCCGATTTAAACGTTACAGTTGCTTTTTCTCCGGTATGTAATCCAACTCCGCTTAACGAAATTGAGTTCTTGATGGTCTTTTGTTTCGTGCTCATAAACTAATTTGAGTCTGATTTTAATTCTTTCAATTGTTTTTCTAAGTCCCTAATTTGGCTAGCCATTGAAGGTAACTTTCTAAACATTACATATGATCTCTTATAATCTCCAATTGGAATAGCGGGAGAGCCTTGAACGATGGCGCCCTTTTCTTCAATGGAATTTCCTACGCCACTTTGTGCCGCAATTTTTACTTCGTCAGCAATTTTTATGTGACCTACAATTCCTACTTGTCCGCCAATCATACAATTTTTACCAATTTTGGTAGAACCTGCAATTCCTGTTTGTGCAGCTATTACTGTATTTTCTCCAATGTCTACGTTGTGTGCAATCTGGATTAAGTTGTCCAGTTTAACTCCTTTTCTAATGTAAGTAGAACCTAAAGTTGCTCTGTCAACACAAGTGTTCGCTCCAATTTCTACATAATCTTCAATAACAACGTTGCCAATTTGAGGAACTTTTTTATAGTTGTTTTCACTGTTTGGAACAAAACCAAATCCATCGGCACCTAAAATAGTTCCAGAATGAATGACACAATCTTTTCCAATCTGTGTTTCAGAATAGATTCTTGCTCCTGCAAAAACGGTAGTGTTGGACCCGATAGAAGCATTGTCGCCTACAAATGAATTTGGGAATACTTTAACACCATCCGCTATTTTAGTATTGTCGCCAATTACTACGTTTTCTCCTAAATAAACATTCTCTCCAATACTTGCCGTTTCTGAAACAATCGCAGATTTAGCAATTCCAACCTTATTGTTTTTTACTTGATTGTACATTTCAAGTAATTTGCCAAAAGCTCCGTAAGCGTCCTGAACTCGAATAAGTGTTGGGCTATTTTTTAAAGGTTTCTCAGCAGTAAAGTCGTTTCCAACTATTACTATTGAAGCCTGTGTGTCGTAGATATACTCTGTATATTTTGGATTTGCCAAAAAAGACAACGAACCTGGTTTGCCTTCTTCAATTTTTGAAAGGGCAGAAACGCTTGTTTCTCCGTTTCCTTCAACTGTTCCTTGCAGCAATTCGGAGATTTGGTTGGCTGAAAATTCCATCGTTCAAAAGTAATAAATAATTAAAGTAGGCCTAAGTTAGTTGTTTTTCAAGTTATCAACCATAACTTGTTTGGGATAACAAATAAAATGCTTTACAACTTCTTCCGTTAAGGCGTTTATATTCAGCTGGTCGGCAGCTTCTGCTATGTCTTTTATTTCACCGTCCTTAAAGAGTAAATTAATTTTATCTTTTTTGGGTGAATAGGCATTGTTTTTAATAGAGTCGGTAAAGATAAAATAGCTTGCTTCTTTTCCGTCAATACCTGTCGCAGTTGCTAATTCTTCCAAATGTTCACCAATTTCTGCTTTTGTAAAGGCTTTCTTCCGAATATCAATTTTATATAAATTTCGATTTACTAAAGATTTACATAAACTGCTCAAAACACGGTCTGAGTGGTTTTGCCACATTTTTATGGAGGCAGTAATATCAAAATCGTCTAACTCTGAAAAGCGAACTAAGGTCTCGGGATTTTTCTCAAAAGATTCTTTATCATGATTTTGGTACAAAAAGTAACGCAAAGCATCGGTGCAGAAAAGATCCTCATCGTTAAGTGCCAACTCTTTTGCTCTTTTTAAAATGTTAACGACTAAACGTTCTGCGGAAAGCACAGTTTTGTGCAAATAAACTTGCCAATACATTAGTCTTCTGGCAATGATAAATTTTTCAATTGAATAAATACCTTTTGCTTCAATTACGAGGTTGCCTTCTTTTACATTGAGCATCGAGATAATCCGTTCTGAACTAATTACTCCTTCAGACACTCCTGTAAAAAAACTATCTCTTTTTAAATAGTCTAAACGGTCCATATCTAATTGGGACGATACCAATTGATGCAAGAAAGGTTTCTTGTATTTATTTTCAAATATTTTTATGGCGAGGGTTAATTTTCCTTCGAATTCGTCGTTTAATCGTTGCATGAAAAAACTAGAAATATCTTCATGCGTAACGTTTCCAACAATACTGTACTCTAAGGCATGTGAAAATGGACCATGTCCAATGTCATGTAAAAGAATTGCAATTAAAGTAGCTTTTCGCTCCTTCTTTGTGACTTTTTGCCCTTTTGATGTAATTACATCTAGCGCCTTCATGGTAAGGTGCATGGCGCCCATAGCATGATGAAATCTGGTATGCAACGCTCCGGGATAAACTAAATGCGTTAGCCCCAATTGTTTTATTCTCCGAAGTCGTTGAAAAAACGGGTGTTCTATGATGTCGAAAATTAAATTGAAGGGCAATGAAATAAACCCATAAACGGGGTCGTTAAAGATCTTCTTTTTATTGTATTTACTATTTCTCAAGCGATTTAGATTTAACTAATTTTAGCAAGTGTGATTTGTAGCTTCAGCCACTTTCACTTTACTTGCAATCAAAACAAAACTGAATGACGAAGATAAGAATCCTATGGGCAGATGACGAAATTGCTCTTTTAAAACCACACATCCTTTTTTTAGAAGCAAAAAATTATGAAGTAACCCCAGCCACTAGTGGAGATGAAGCTTTGGATTTGATTAAAGAGAATCGGTATGATTTGGTCTTTTTAGATGAAAATATGCCAGGCTTATCTGGTTTAGAAACCTTGAATAAGATCAAGACAATGAGCCCTTCTTTACCCGTGATTATGATTACCAAGAGTGAGGAGGAGTCAATTATGGAAGATGCTATTGGAGCAAAAATATCTGATTATTTAATTAAACCGGTCAATCCTAATCAAATATTATTGACCATAAAAAAACATTTAGACACCGCTCGTTTAGTTAGTGAAAAAACCAACATAGGATATCAACAAGATTTTCGAAACATCGGTATGAGTCTTCATAATAATATGGATTATGAAGATTGGGAAGAGGTGTACAAGAAGTTAATTTATTGGGAGCTGGAACTAGAGAGGTCGGAAGATACGGGAATGTCTGAAATACTAAACACTCAAAAAGAAGAAGCAGGTAACTTATTTGCCCGATTTGTGGAAGATAACTACTTGGATTGGATGGAATATCCTGAGGGAGCTCCTTTAATGTCGCATAATGTGTTCAAAGAAAAGGTGTTTCCACTCATTCAGAAGGAGGGATCAACCTTTCTTATTGTGATTGATAATTTGCGATTAGATCAATGGCAAATTTTGAAGCCACAGATTGAGGAAATGTTCTGGATTGATAAAGAGGAGACCTACATGAGTATACTTCCTACTACCACTCAATATGCCCGAAATGCTTTGTTTGCAGGTTTAATGCCGTTGGATATTGAAAGAATGTATCCAAAATTATGGTTGAATGACCAAGATGAAGGGGGTAAGAATATGAACGAGCAAGAGTTAATAGGACATCAGCTAAAACGATTGGGAAAAGATACAAGGTTTGCTTACAATAAGGTGTTGAACCCAAGTTACGGAAGGAAAGTAGTAAGTGAAATTCCGAACCAAATGAATAATGCATTTAATGTGATTGTTTACAATTTTATTGACATGTTATCTCACGCTAGAACAGATACTGATGTTATAAAAGAATTAGCGGAAGATGAAGCAGCATATCGATCGTTGACCTTATCTTGGTTTGATCATTCGCCTTTAAAAGAGGCATTAAAAGAAATTGCTGCAAGAGGAGGGAGAGTTGTAATTACAACAGATCACGGTTCGATTAAAGTGAAAGAAGCTTCGAAAGTTGTAGGGGATAAAACGGTGAATACAAATTTGAGATACAAGCAAGGCAAAAATTTAACGTATGAGGCCAGCGATGTTTTAGCAATTGAGAAACCTGAATTGGCCAGATTGCCAAAAGTAAACGTTAGTCAATCTTTTATATTCGCAAAGGGAGATGCCTTTTTTGCTTATCCTAACAATTTCAATCATTATGTAAGTTATTATAAAAATACCTTTCAGCATGGAGGTATTTCGATGGAAGAGATGATGGTGCCAATTATTCAGCTTTCGCCTAAAAAGTAAGAGTATGAAAATTCTAGCGACTGAAAATGAGTTGGAAAAGGTTTCTAAAGCCATTATTGGGCTGACCAAAGAGTATAGGATTGTTGGCTTTCGCGGCGATTTAGGCGCGGGCAAGACGACGCTAATTAAAAATATGTCTAAATTGCTTGGGGTAAAAGATGACGTGAGCTCACCTACTTTCTCAATTGTAAACGAATATGAGTCAGATGATAAACAAACTGTGTTTCATTTTGATTTTTATCGATTAGAATCTGAAGAGGAAGCTCTTGATATTGGTGTTGAGGATTATTTTTATGGAAAGAATCTCTGTTTAATTGAGTGGCCATCAAAAATAGAAAGTTTGTTGCCTGAAAAAAGGCTGGAAGTTCACATATCTATTGCAGGAAAAGAACGAGAATTTATCATAAATAAAATCAATTAATGTCTGAAGATGTTGTAAAATCATTAGCTCAGGCCGCCACTAGAATGCTTCCTCAGGAGCAACTTGAAGCGGTTAAAACAAAGAATAATAGTTTATTTATTGGTGTTCCCAAAGAAACTTCTTTGCAAGAACGGAGGGTTCCTCTTGTTCCTCAAGATGTAGAACTTTTGGTGAATAACGGTCATGAAGTTTTAATTGAGTCTAAAGCAGGCGAAAAGGCCAACTTTTCTGATAACGATTACAGTGAAGCCGGAGCTCAAATTGCGTATGATACAAACTCAGTGTACAAAGCTGATATCATTCTTAAAGTTGAGCCCCTCTCACCAGAGGAATTAGATTTGATGCAACAGGGGCAGACAGTAATTTCTGCCTTACAATTGCCTGTTCAACCGAAAGACTTTCTCAAGAAATTGATTGAAAAGAAGGTCACCGCAATTGCATACGACTATATTAAAGATAATACAGGAAGTTTTCCGGTAATTCGAGCCATGAGTGAAATTGCGGGAAATAGTTCGATCCTAATTGCTGCAGAATATTTAAGTAATGTGAATGGCGGACAAGGTTTAATGATGGGTGGAATATCCGGAGTAAAACCAACAGAGGTCGTTATTTTTGGCGCTGGAGCAGTTGCGGAATTTGCAACTCGAGCCGCTTTAGGTTTAGGAGCCTCAGTGAAGATTTTTAGTAACAATACCTCCAAATTAAGACGATTACAAGATGTGGTCGGAAGAAGAGTTTATACCTCTACACTTCAGCCGAAGGTTATTGCGAATGCGTTAAAACATGCCGACGTGGCCATTGGAGCCATGCGCTCACCAAAAAGTCGTTCTCCAATTATTGTTAGCGAAGAGATGGTACAGAATATGCCAGAGGGGTCTGTAATTGTAGATGTTAGTATAGATCAAGGGGGCTGCTTTGAGACTTCTAAGGTGACAACACATGCTAACCCAACTTATAAGTTGCATGGTGTAATTCATTACTGTGTGCCTAACATACCTTCCAGAGCTGCAAGAACAGCTTCATATGCGTTGAGTAATATTTTTGCCCCCGTAATTATAGAATTAGGAGATGGAGGCGGAATTGACCACTGCATCCGAAAAATATTATCGGTGCGGTCGGGAATATACCTTTATAAAGGAATGTTAACGAATCCATTTTTGGCAGAAGAATTTGGTTTGCCTTACAAAGATTTGGATTTGCTGTTGGCGGCCTATTAAATATACCTTAAGCGTATTAATTGACGCGCTTTAAACTTAATTTTACCGCATGACATTTTGGAGAAGATTTAGAACTTACTTAATAGGCGTTGGCCTTGGATTACTGATTGTGTATGTAATTTTTGGAGACCGTGAATTAAACACTTGGACGCCGGAAAAGCGAATTATGACTACAATAGATAGTTCTGCTGTTAGTATTTCTTCACGGGCAGAGTGTCAGTTAAAATGTTTGGGTTTGGAAGACAAAAAGTGGGTAGAAATTCAACAAGGCTCTGAAATTAATTTTTCGGAAAGCAACCCTCAAAAAAAGCCTTGTCCTGTTTACCGACTGGAAAACAAGTCTGAAACCACAGACTTCACGATGATGTGGGAAGTCTGCGAAAATGAAGAAAGGGTAGAGCTGTTGAGTATTACAAAAAAGGGTAAAAACTGCGACTGTTAGTTTGCTATGCAATTACTGCACAGTCCGTTTAGTAAGCCATTAAAATTTTCTACCTTATAACCCTCTGGTAAAGCAATGTTTATTTCACTTTTAAAACACTCCACTTTTTCGCAATTAGTGCATTGAAAGTGAAGGTGGTTGTGATGGTGTTCTTCGGCACTACAACTTTTACAAAGGGCAAAAAATTGTTTTCCGCTCTCTGCAGTAATTCTATGGGCAATGCCATCTTCGCAAAACTGATTTAAAATTCGATAGATGGTAGCCCTATTGATGTCATTTATTTGATAAGTAATTGTCTCATGACTAACCGCGTATTCTTGTGATTTAAGAATGGTCAAGACTTTTTCTTTAGACGGGGTGTTTCTTCTTTTCATAAACTTTAATGCGACTATGTTGCAATAGTACAAAGTTTTTATATATTTGCAATCATTTTTAACCAGTAAATATAAAATTATGAGATCAAAATTATTGTATGTATTCATTGCGATGGCATTATTCGCTTGTAAAGATGATGACGATGACCAGCCGGTAACTCCAGTTATTCCAAATGAAGAGGAGGTTATTACCACTGTTCGATATACCTTAACACCATCAGGTGGAGGAGCAGCTGTAGTATTTCAATTTCAAGATTTAGATGGAGACGGAGGGAATGCACCAGTAATTACTGCTGACTCGATAGATCCAAATACCACTTACACAGGAGCAGTTAAATTTTTAAATGAATTGAAGACGCCAGCCGAAGATATTACAGAGGAAGTTTTGGCAGAGGCGCTGGAACACCAAGTATTTTATCAAGTAGTTTCTGGTGACTTTGTAATTCAATATTCAGATCAAGATAGCAACGGAAATCCGATTGGATTAAGTACTAATTTTCAATCAAATACTACAGGGGGAAACTTAACTGTAATTCTAAAACATGAGCCTGCAAAAACTGCCGCTGGAGTTAGTGGCGGAGACATAACAAACGCTGGTGGAGAAACCGATATTGAGGTAGTTTTTCCGGTAAATGTTAGGTAGATTATTACTCATATTCATACTAGTTTTTTGGTCGATTAGCTCGCATGCTCAAGCATGCGAGCTTTCGATTAAAGGGCAGGTGGTAGATAAAAGTAGCGGGCAGCCCATTGAGTTCGCTTCAGTTTATGTGGAGGAGTTGGTCAAAGGAACAGTTTCAGATGCTTTTGGAGACTTTGAGATTAAAAACCTCTGTTCAGGTGATTATCACTTGGTTGTGAGTCATATCGGTTGTGAAACACAAAATGTGTTTTTTCGACTTCGAGCAGATACTGTATGGACAGTATATGTGGAACACTACAGTGAATTGTTGAGCGAAGTCACTGTGGAAGATCATGTCCAAGAATCTAAGAGTCAAGAGGTGGAGGTGTTGAGCTCAAAAGACATGAATCGCCAGCTCTCAAAAAACTTAGGTCAAGCGTTAGAAAACTTAAGCGGTGTTTCGGCCATAAAAAATGGAAATGGAGTCTCAAAGCCCGTTGTGCATGGACTGTATGGGAATCGGCTGATTATATTGAATAATGGAATTGTTCAAAGCGGTCAACAATGGGGTAGCGACCATGCTCCCGAAATTGATCCCCTTTTGGCGAACCGAATTACAGTAATAAAAGGTGTTGGAGCCGTTGAGTTCATGGGAAACAGCTTGGGAAGTGTCATTTTGGTTGAACCCAAGAAAATAGAAAAAGAGCCTCATTTACACGGAAAGGCGCGTTACTTTTTTAACTCCAATGGACTTGGAAACGGAGTAAATCTTGAATTACAGCAATACCATAAATGGTTCGCTTGGAAAGTGAATGGAACACTCAAAAAGAGCGGCGATGCTAAAACGCCTAACTACTTTTTGACGAATACAGGAATTGAGGAATACAACTTTGCAGCTGAACTCGAAAAGCAAATTACCACGAAATGGACAACAAACCTGTATTACAGTTCCTTCAATACCCAAATTGGAATTTTAAGAGGCTCACAGGTGGGAAACTTAACCGACTTACAAGCCGCTTTTGAGCGTGAAGAGCCTTTCTTTACCCAAGACAAATTTTCATATGACATTCAGAACCCTCGGCAAGAGGTCACTCACCACTTGTTAAAAGCGAGTACCAAATACTTGTTTTCTGACCAAGCTTGGGTAGAATTAGTTTACGCAAAACAACTCAATTACAGGAAAGAGTTCGATGTGCGCAGAGGTGGGAGGGGCGATAAACCAGCTCTTAGTTTAGATCAGACAAGCGATTTTTTTGAGACTAAATTTCATTATTATTTCAAAAATGAATGGCACTTAAAAACCGGAATTCAAGTCAATAGAGTGAATAATGTCAACGTACCTGAAACGGGAATTTTACCACTTGTGCCTAATTATTTATCGAATGAACGTGGTGGCTTTTTAATTGTGGCCAAAACTTTCGACAAGCTGAAGCTTGAAATGGGCGCTAGAGTAGAAGAAGAGAGTCGGAAAGTAGCAACTATTTCTAACACTGTTCCTCGAGAGATTTTGAATTTTGACAATATTTATTTGAATTATACAGCCTCGGCTGGTGTTCAATATGCATGGAGTGAGCAGTTTTCAATGAATTACAACGTTGGTTTGGCTGCCCGAAATCCGGAAGTGAATGAATTATACAGTAATGGCTTACATCAAGGAGTTAGTGGAATCGAGGAGGGGGACATAAACTTAAATACAGAGCGAGCCATAAAAAACACCTTGTCGTTTGCTACCAAGAAAAAAGAGAAACTATTTGCTGAGTTACTGCTGTATCATCAATACATTCAAGACTACATTTATTTGCAAGCACAAGATGAATTTCGATTGACTATAAGAGGAGCATTTCCACTTTTCAAGTACGAGCAAACCGATGCTCAGATTTACGGGTTGGATGTTGTGACCAAATATCAAATCAATGAGAAATGGCTGACAGAATTGAACTACAGCTTTATTCGAGGCAATGAAATTGATAATGGTGTTTCTTTAATAAACCTGCCAAGTAATTCAATTTTATCAACTACTAGTTGGCAGTTGCCACAAATCAAATCCTTGAAAAATATTGAGTTGCAAATGTTACATCGTTATGTTTTTGAGCAACGAAACATTACTGCTGAACAAGATTTTGTTGCTCCACCCGAAGGGTATTACTTGCTCGGTTTTCGTGCTTCAGCAGAAAGACAATTTAAAAGCATTCGCTTAGAAGGTCACTTGGGGGTTGAAAATGCGTTGAATGCACGGTATAGAGATTATTTAAACCGTCAGCGCTATTTTGCTGATGAGCTGGGAAGAAATTTTACAGTTGGGTTGGTAGTGAAGTTTTAGGTTTAATTACTAAGCGTTAACTCGATTATTGGAATGGAATAAGTATCATTTTTTTTTAGAGTAGATCTATCGTAGTTTTCCCTAATATGTTCCCATTCGCCCTTGACATATTTCCAACAGTTTTGACGACCAGAAGAAGTTTCTGTTGATATACTAGGCTCAAAAGAAACTCCTTGAAATGTTTTATTTGAGTCCAGCATGGTGTATTCAAATTCATATTTATTCTCTTCTAGCACCAAAAATTCAAAGCCAATAAAAAGGCCACTTTTTGGAAAAGCAACCTCGTAAGGGTTTAAGTCTACCATTGTTTTGTGCGTTCCCTTTTTAGCATACCCAAAAATGTTTTCTGAGAGTAAATACTTCCCTGGCTTTCCTGTTGAATCGGCTGCTTGCACATGGATATTAAACCGAGCATTTTTTACAGCACTTCTAGTTCTCAACCTTATTTAGTTCAAATATGGAGTGTTTTGGAAGGAAGAGTCAAATGGAAAATACTTTGAAACAATCCATGGAATTTTTCCACAACCGAAACTCGTCGAGCTTTGATTGAATAAGGAAAGCTTATTTACCACTTTCTTTAATTTTATTTTTGAAGAAATTATACTTACTTCTTTAATATGAGTTGCTGTAGGAGTAAGGAGGATTTCTTTTTCGAGCTTGGATTGTTCTATTTTAAAACTTTCATAACCAATTGCAGAGAATTGAATAAACCTTGAACTGTCAATAGGTTGAAGGCTAAACTCCCCAGTATGATTCGAGGATGTGCCAATATTTTCACCGCTAATCCAAATGTTCACATAAGGGATTGGCTGATTTGTTACTTTATTTAAAACAACTTCCTGAATTTGCGCAAGTCCTAGCTTAGCTATAAAAAGAAAAAAGATGAACAATGAGACTCTGAAATGCACGGCATAAAAATGGAAGTCTAAGTTAACCTATTCTGAGCATCATTTTTAACGATTTCTTAAAACAAAATCCCTTGCTTCTACCTTTATAGAATTACTTTTGTAAGCGTATGAAATTAGATGAATTGAAAAACCGCTATCAGGCCGATCAGCGGGTTATTACTATTGCTGAAAAATTCAAAAATAGTCCACTTTCGCATGTCCAATTGTTAGGCACTGCTGGTAGTTTGAATGCATTCATTTCATATGGGATTTCGAAAAATATTCCTATTCATCAATTTGTTGTGTTGCCCGACAAGGAAGAAGCCGCCTACTTTTTAAACGATTTGGAAGCCTTGGTTGGAGAACGGGCCTTGTTCTATCCATCATCATACAGAAAGGCATACGAAACGGAAAAAACGAACAATGCCAACATTCAGCTCAGAGCTGAGGTGCTGAATAAAATTAGTGCCAAGGAGCAGCAATACTTTATTGTTTCTTATCCAGAGGCACTTTCTGAATATGTAATTACAGAGAAAAACTTACAAAAAAACACACTAGACATTCACCTGAATGATTCGTTAAGCATTGATTTTTTAATTGAAACACTGAATGCGTATCATTTTGAGAGAGTTGACTTTGTAGGAGACCCTGGTCAGTTTTCGGTACGTGGAGGAATTGTAGACATTTACTCTTTTGCAAATGAAAACCCCTACAGAGTTGAGTTTTTTGGAGATGACATTGATTCCATTCGAGTCTTTGATCCGGCGACTCAATTGTCGCTTAAAAAATTATCAAAAATTGCCATTTTACCGAATGTGCAAGAGAAGATTTTAGAAGAGGCGCGAGTACCCATTTTTCAATTTTTGCCAGACAATACCCTGTTTTGGTTTAAAGACTTTAGCATTTGCAGAGACAAAGTAGGAGAGCAGTACAATAAAAATGTTGAGATATTTCAAAAATTAGACTCTCCGTTGCGTCATTTGCCGCCAGAGGAGTTGTTTATTTCTAAAGATAAATTCATTCATGCTTCGTTGCGGTTAAACACCATTGAGCTTGGTCAACAAACCTACTTTCAACAAGACATGAAGGTTGAATTTAAAAGTTCGCCCCAACCGGCGTTCAACAAAAATTTTGAACTGCTTGGTAAAAATTTGGCAGATAATTCTGAGGCGGGAATTGACAATGTGTTAGTGGCCAACAATGCTCAGCAAATTGATCGTTTGTATACCATTTTCGAAGACTTGGGCAAAGAGCTTCAAATGGAAACGTTATTGTTACCCATTCATGAAGGTTTTGTAGATCAGGAGCAAAAGTTGGCAATTTACACCGATCACCAAATTTTTAACCGCTACCATAGGTTTCGCTTAAAAGAAGGCTTCAAAAGAAAAGACCAAGCGATAACACTAAAGGAGTTACACAATTTAACTCCTGGTGATTTCATTGTTCACATTGACCATGGTGTTGGAAAGTTCTCTGGATTAGAGAAGATAACAACTAACGGCAAAACGCAAGAGACTATTCGAATTCTTTACAAGAATCAAGATATATTATACATTTCGATTCATTCGTTGCATCGAATTTCAAAGTTTGTTGGCAAAGATGGAACGCCACCAACGGTAGATAAATTGGGTTCTGATACGTGGAAAAAACTAAAGGCAAAGACCAAAAAAAATATCAAAACTGTTGCCTTCGATTTAATTAAACTTTACGCAGAACGGAAACAGAAGAAAGGCTTTGCTTTTTCGCCTGACAACTATTTGCAAAATGAGTTAGAAGCCTCTTTCTTGTATGAAGATACGCCTGACCAATTCAAGTCGACCCAAGATGTGAAAAACGATATGGAAGCGGAAACGCCGATGGACCGCTTGGTATGCGGAGACGTTGGTTTTGGAAAAACAGAGGTTGCTATTCGTGCAGCCTTTAAGGCTGTTTGTGACAGCAAGCAAGTTGCTATTTTAGTGCCTACCACCATTTTGGCGTGGCAGCACTATCAAACCTTTAAAAGAAGGCTGAAAGATTTTCCTGTGAAGGTAGATTACATCAATCGGTTTAAAACCAAGAAAGAACAAAAGGAAACGCTGAGAAAGGTTGAGAATGGAGAAGTAGATATACTAATTGGAACGCACCGAATTGTAGGAAAAGATGTTAAGTTCAACGATTTGGGCTTGATGGTAATTGATGAGGAACAGAAGTTTGGTGTAAGTGTAAAAGACAAGCTAAAACTGTTTAAGGTGAATGTTGATACCTTAACGCTGACGGCAACTCCAATACCGAGAACACTCCAATTTTCCTTAATGAAGGCGAGAGATTTATCAGTTATAAATACACCGCCACCCAATCGACAACCTATTTTAACGGAAGTACGAACGTTTGACGAAGAGCTAATTCGAGATGCTATTGCCTATGAAATTAGCAGAGGTGGGCAGGTATTTTTCATTCACAACCGGGTACAAAACATAAAAGAAGTAGCAGGAATGATTCAGCGCTTGGTGCCAGATGCTCGGGTATTGATCGGCCACGGTCAGCTTAAAGGTGAGGATTTGGAAGAGCGAATGATGAGTTTCATTAACCACGAATACGATGTGTTGGTGGCTACTACCATTATTGAAAGTGGCTTGGACATTCCGAATGCAAATACCATCATAATCAATAATTCGAATAATTTTGGATTGAGCGACTTGCACCAAATGAGAGGTAGAGTGGGACGATCGAATAAAAAGGCTTTTTGTTACTTGTTGGCGCCGCCGATGGTTTCTTTAACGCCAGAAGCCCGCAAGCGTTTGCAAGCCATAGAGCAGTTTTCGGATTTAGGAAGTGGGTTTCAAATTGCGATGAAGGATTTGGACATTCGAGGAGCAGGAAACTTATTAGGAGCGGAGCAAAGCGGATTTATTTCTGAAATTGGCTTTGACATGTATCAGAAAATTTTGAACGAAGCCATTCAAGAATTGAAAGAGACCGAGTTTAAAGAAATGTATGACGAGCTGCAAACTGCCTTTGTGCACGATTGCCAAATAGAAACGGACTTGGAAATTCTAATTCCTGACGATTACGTGAGCAACATTGCAGAGCGAATCAACCTGTACAAGGAATTAGACAATTACGAGACTGAAGAAGAGCTCGCCAACTTTGAAAAAGAGCTAGTCGACCGTTTTGGTCCGGTACCTGAGCCAACCAAAGAAATGATACTAGCGTTGAGGTTACGTTGGGTGGGAAAAGCCGTTGGAATAGAGAAATTGGTGTTAAAGCAAAACAAGCTGATTTGTTATTTCATAGTCAACCAAGATTCCTTGTATTACCAATCTCCATTGTTTACTAAGGTGCTCAACTTTGTGCAGAAAAACCAAAACCTGTGCACGCTAAAAGAACGCAACAATCGGCTAAGTTTGGTTTTCGATAATGTAAAAACAATTTTGAAGGCATTGGATTTGTTGGGTAGGATTTAACGTTTGTATATAAGAATAGTGCGCTTGTGTGAGAGGATATTCCAAAGGTAAAACAGGCATAGAAAAAAGGCGCTAATTCTTGATTAAGCACTAAACTAAGCATTATTTTTATATGTTGTTGGCATTTCGTTGTTTCAAATATTTACTTGTTTATATCCTCTCTTTCTAGAAGCTAATATTTTCAATATAAAGAAATAATTTCAATTTTACTTTCCAATTCGGAAAGTTACTGTATCTTTGTTTCCGATACGGAAAGTAATAACTTATTAATAATTAATTTATACCATGACAGAAAAGAAACAAATTCAATCCAAAGAGGCTCAGGAAGCACTTGATTCAATTAACG